>NZ_LHVJ01000022.1:0-118684 GCF_001269745.1 Pseudomonas sp. P97.38 | reverse complement strand
CTCTTCAGTTCAAACATCTTTGGGTTTTGAGAAAACCCTAAACTTGGCTCAGCAATCGTTGGTTACATCTTTGATTTCTCGCGGAGTAACTTGTGATGCTGATAATCTGTTGACTAGCAGTCTGACTCCACAAGCACCCACACGAATTGCTTGATTCAGTTGTTAAAGAGCGGTGATTGATTCTTTCGTCTCAACCGAGGCGCGCATTCTACAGCGCCTGGTGTTGCTGTCAAGCGGTTATTTGAGAAGTTTTTCAAAGTTTCCCATGGGAAACATTAACAACTTCAACCACTTGCGCTTTCGATCTCTCGTTAGCGGGAGGCGAATTCTACAGCGTTGCTCGCTGCTGTCAACACCTCTTTTTCACCGCTTTCGACCGAGAGGATCGAAGCACTGATAAAGCCAAACTACAGCGCCTTATCCACGGCTTCCGGACTTCGATGAACTGAAGCCCCGCGCTACCGAAAAATCGTTTAACTCATTGAAACTCAAGGAGTTTTCCGTTTCGGCTGCGCCGGAAGTGGGGCGAATTATAGACGTCTGGAATCTGCCGTCAACACTTAATTTCACTTTCCTATCAATAAGTTAAGTAAGCCCGGAAAACCCTTATTCGGGCCTCTCTATATAGAAGGACGGTTTCAAAGAACGCCAGCTTCCTTGAGTGCGGTCACCGCGGCCTCGTCCAACCCCAGCACGCGCCGGAGCACTTCCTGGGTATGTTCGCCCAGCAAAGGCGGCGCGCTGCGGTATTCAACGGGCGTCTCGGACAGACGAATCGGACTGGCCACCTGAGGCACTTTGCCGGCCAGCGCATGAGGCAGCTCCACCGCCAGCCCTCGGGCCTGCACCTGTGGATCCGCGAACACCTGCGCCAGATCATTGATCGGCCCACACGGCACCCCCGCCTGCTCCAACTGAGCCACCCATTGCGCCGTGGTCTTGAACACCGTCGCCTGGCGAATCAAGGGGATCAACACCGCCCGGTTCGCCACCCGCAGTTTATTCGTCGCAAACCGTGGATCATCGGCCCACTGAGGTTGCCCGGCCACCTCGGCGAATTTGCGGAACTGGCTGTCATTACCCACGGTGAGAATGAAGTCGCCATCAGCAGTAGGAAAATCCTGATAAGGCACGATATTCGGATGAGCGTTGCCCAACCGCTTCGGCGCCTGCCCCGTGGTCAGGTAGTTCATCGCCTGGTTGGCCAAACAAGCCACCTGGACGTCCAGCAGGGCCATATCAATGTGCTGCCCGCCACCCACCTGATCGCGATGAGCCAACGCCGCCAGAATCGCAACGGTCGAATACAGGCCCGTAAGGATATCCGTCAGCGCCACCCCGACCTTCACCGGGCCCGCCCCCTCGTCACCTTCAGGCCGACCGGTAAGACTCATCAGGCCGCCGAGCCCCTGAATCATGAAGTCATACCCGGCACGCCTGGCATACGGTCCGGTCTGGCCAAAACCGGTAATCGAGCAATAGATCAGTCGCGGATTGATCGCTTTCAGCGAGTCATAGTCCAGGCCATAAGCCGCCAGCCCGCCCACCTTGAAATTCTCGATCAGGATGTCGGACTTGGCCGCAAGCTCCCGAACCAGTTGCTGCCCTTCCGAGCGCGTGAAGTCGATCGTTACCGATTGTTTGTTGCGATTGGCCGACAGGTAATAAGCCGCTTCGGTCGTATTCTCGCCAGACGCATCCTTCAGGAACGGCGGGCCCCAGGCACGCGTGTCGTCACCATTGCCAGGGCGCTCGACCTTGATGACCTCCGCCCCCAGGTCCGCCAGGATCTGTCCGGCCCACGGCCCGGCCAATACTCTCGATAAGTCCAGCACCCGCAGATGCGAAAGCGCGCCCATGACCGCTCTCCTATTAATAGAACGCCTGGATACCGGTTTGCGCACGCCCCAGGATCAGCGCATGGACATCGTGGGTACCTTCATAGGTGTTCACGACTTCCAGGTTCACCAGATGACGCGCGACACCAAACTCATCGGATATGCCGTTACCGCCCAGCATGTCCCGCGCCATGCGGGCGATATCCAGGGATTTGCCGCAGGAGTTGCGCTTCATGATCGACGTGATCTCCACCGCAGCCGAGCCCTCATCCTTCATGCGGCCCAGGCGCAGGCAACCCTGCAAGGCCAGTGTGATTTCCGTCTGCATGTCGGCCAGTTTCTTCTGGATCAACTGATTAGCCGCCAGGGGACGGCCAAACTGCTGGCGATCCAGCGTGTACTGGCGAGCGGTGTGCCAGCAGAATTCAGCGGCACCCAACGCGCCCCAGGAAATGCCATAGCGTGCCGAGTTCAAGCAAGTGAACGGCCCCTTCAGGCCACGCACATCCGGAAAGATGTTTTCTTCAGGGACAAACACGTTATCCATGACGATCTCGCCGGTGATCGACGCACGCAAACCAACCTTGCCATGGATGGCCGGAGCGCTCAGGCCTTTCCAGCCTTTTTCGAGAACGAAGCCGCGGATATCGCCCGCGTCATCCTTACCCCAGACGACAAACACGTCGGCTATCGGGCTGTTGGTGATCCACATCTTGCTGCCCGTCAGGCTGTAGCCGCCTTCCACCTTGCGCGCACGGGTAATCATCGCGCCTGGGTCGGAACCGTGGTTCGGCTCCGTCAGGCCAAAGCAGCCGATCCATTCACCGGAGGCCAGCTTGGGCAAGTACTTCTGCTTCTGTGCCTCGGTGCCAAATTCATTGATCGGCACCATGACCAGGGAAGATTGAACACTCATCATCGAGCGATAGCCGGAATCGACACGCTCGACTTCACGCGCAATCAGGCCATAGCTGACATAGTTCAGCCCGCTGCCACCGTATTGTTCGGGAATGGTTGCACCCAGCAGCCCCACTTCGCCCATCTCGCGAAAGATCGCCGGGTCGGTCTTTTCATGACGGAAAGCTTCCAGCACCCGCGGCGCCAGCTTCTGCTGGGCAAACTGCTCGGCAGTGTCGCGGATCATGCGCTCTTCTTCGGTGAGTTGCTGGTCCAGCAACAATGGATCGATCCAGTTGAAGCTCGCTTTACCGGCCATGAAAGAGTCCTCGCCAATTAGATGAAAATCGTGGGTTGATCCTAGGCGCGGTTTCCTACAAGGGCAAACGACGATTACGCATCCTCTTGTGCTAATTTCTCACTCCGCAAATGCCGTATGCCCTGTTTACAACGGTAATGAGTGAGGTAGCCGTACATGCGTCGTAAAATCCCCAGTACCGCCGCCCTGATCAGCTTCGAGGCCGCCGCGCGGCATGAGAGCTTCACCAAGGCCGCTCAAGAACTTTCCCTTACCCAAGGCGCCATCTGCCGACAGATCGCGGGCCTGGAAGACTTCCTCAGCGTCGAGCTTTTCCGACGTTCACGGCGAGGAGTCAAATTGACCGAGGCAGGCCTTTCCTACAGTCGGCGGGTGGCCGCTCAACTGGATGCCGTCGAGCGAGATACGCTGTCGGTGATGGGGCATACCGGTGCGAACGTGATCGAGCTGGCCGTGGTCCCGACGTTCGGCACCCAATGGCTGCTGCCACGCCTCAAGGATTTCCAACAGCAGCACCCGGAGGTCACCGTTAACCTGACGAACCGCACACGACCCTTTCTCTTTGCAGACACGGAATTTGACGCCGCCATCTATTTCGGTGATGCGGACTGGTCCGGAACCGAATCCCACAAACTGATGGGTGAGAATCCGATGCCGGTGTGCAGCCCAGCCCTACTGGATGGCCGCAAAGGTCTGACGCCAGAGGTCATCGCCGAACTTCCCCTGCTCCAGCAGACCACTCGTCCTTATGCATGGCGCCAATGGTTCAACGCCCAGAACCTGAACATCGCTCGCGACCTGACAGGCCCGCGTTATGAACTATTCTCCATGCTGGCCCAAGCGGCCATGCACGACATGGGCATTGCCTTGATCCCGCCGTTTCTGATCCAACGCGAACTGGCGGAAAAGCGCCTGGTCATTGCCAACCGCAGCGCGCTGTCGAGCATCAAGGCTTATTACCTGATGATCCCGGAACGCAAGGTGGAGTCGGCGTCGCTCCGTGCTTTTCGTGATTGGCTGGTGAATCAAGCCAAGGACTATCACCTTGAAAAATAGCCATAAATCGATAACCGACTCCGGTAGTCAGCTAATAAAAAGCGCTACAGATATAAGTTTTTGTCGCTTTCAGTCAATCTGTTGGAAATCAGTACGGTAGTCTCGAAAGCGTTTAAATACGTGGCTTTGAGCCATATCGTCATATTCACCAATGCATATTCACCTGATTCATGGCAAAACCTTTGAAAATTCCCTAAAGCCTTACAGGACAAGGGTTTCAGAGGGGCGTCCAGGGATGCTTGCGACATTCGGTCACAGGGTGACTTGTAGTTAATTTTCCGTCACACGTCATAATCCCTTGAAGGCCTGAATTTTCGCCTGCAAAATGCCGCGCCCCGCCTGAATCAGTGGGGCCGTGCTGATCCGCCGCCCCAACCGCACCATCCGAAGTGCATGGGTTTACTCAATAAGATCACGCAGGAGATTTGACGTGCACATTGGTGTTCCCCTCGAAACCCAACCGGGTGAAACACGGGTTGCTGCTACCCCGGAAACCATCAAGAAGCTGATCGGCCAAGGCCACAAAGTCACCGTCCAGAGCGGCGCCGGCATCAAGGCCAGCGTTATCGACAGTGCTTACGAGGCAGCAGGCGCCACCATTGGCAGCGCCAGCGAGGCATTCGGCGCCGAGCTGATTCTCAAGGTGGTCGCCCCCAACGACAGCGAACTGACGTTGATCAAACGCGGCACCGTTCTGGTGGGCATGCTCAACCCGTTCAACAACGAAACCATCGCCAAGCTGGCCGAGTGCGGCATTACCGCGTTCGCCCTGGAGGCCGCGCCGCGCACCTCGCGCGCGCAAAGCCTGGATGTGCTGTCGTCTCAAGCGAACATTGCCGGCTACAAGGCCGTGCTGTTGGCTGCCCACTACTACCCACGTTTCATGCCGATGCTGATGACCGCGGCGGGTACCGTGAAAGCGGCGCGCGTGCTGATTCTCGGCGCGGGTGTGGCCGGGTTGCAGGCGATTGCCACGGCTAAGCGCCTGGGTGCAGTGATCGAGGCTTCGGATGTGCGCCCGGCTGTGAAGGAACAGATCGAGTCCCTCGGCGCCAAGTTCGTCGATGTGCCTTACGAAACCGACGAGGAGCGTGAGTGCGCCGTTGGCGTGGGGGGTTATGCCCGGCCAATGCCTGCCAGCTGGATGCAGCGCCAGGCGCAAGCCGTGCATGAGCGCGCCAAACAGGCCGACATCGTCATCACCACCGCGTTGATCCCGGGCCGCAAGGCACCGACCCTGCTAAGCGCCGACACCGTCGCGCAGATGAAACCCGGCTCGGTGGTCATCGACCTCGCTGCAGCCCAGGGCGGCAACTGCCCGCTGACCGTGGCCGATCAAGTGGTGGTCGAGCATGGCGTGACCATCGTCGGCCCGACCAACCTGGCCGGTGAGGTCGCCGCTGACGCGTCGGCGCTGTATGCCCGCAACCTGCTGGACTTCCTGAAGCTGGTCTTCACCAAGGAAGGTCAGTTCGACGTGAACCTGGAAGACGACATCGTCGCCGCGTGCCTGATGTGCCGCGATGGCCAGGTCATCCGCAAAAACGCCTAAGCAGGGATTCAGACAATGGAAGAGCTTATCTCCCCCGGTATCTACAACCTGATCATCTTCGTGCTGGCTATTTATGTCGGTTACCACGTGGTCTGGAACGTCACACCTGCGCTGCACACGCCATTGATGGCGGTGACCAACGCCATTTCGGCCATCGTGATCGTCGGCGCCATGCTCGCCGCCGCGCTGACCGTCACGCCTCTGGGCAAAACCATGGGCACTCTCGCCGTGGCCCTGGCCGCCGTGAACGTGTTCGGTGGCTTCCTGGTAACGCGCCGCATGCTTGAGATGTTCAAGAAAAAAGCCCCGAAAGCCGTAAAAGAAGAGGCGCCCAAGTAATGAGCATGAACCTGGTAACGACGCTCTACCTGATCGCGTCCATCTGCTTCATCCAGGCCCTCAAAGGCCTGTCGCACCCGACCACCTCCCGTCGCGGCAACCTGTTCGGCATGCTCGGCATGGCGATGGCGGTTCTCACCACCGTTGGCCTCATTTATAAGCTGGGCGCTGAGCTGGCAACCGCCGGCATCGGCTACGTCATCGTCGGCCTGCTGATCGGCGGTACCGCCGGCTCGATCATGGCCAAGCGCGTCGAGATGACCAAGATGCCGGAACTGGTCGCCTTCATGCACAGCATGATCGGCCTGGCAGCGGTGTTCATTGCCATTGCCGCCGTCGTCGAGCCGCAATCGCTGGGCATCGTCAAGCAACTGGGCGATTCGATTCCGGCCGGTAACCGCCTGGAGCTGTTCCTCGGCGCGGCAATTGGTGCAATCACCTTCTCCGGCTCGGTGATCGCCTTCGGCAAGCTGTCGGGCAAGTACAAGTTCCGCCTGTTCCAGGGCGCACCCGTACAGTTCGGTGGCCAGCACAAGCTCAACCTGATCCTGGGCCTGGCCACGCTGGGCCTGGGCCTGACCTTCATGTTCACTGGCAACCTCGGCGCATTCGCCTTGATGCTGGCCCTGGCGTTCGTGCTGGGCGTGTTGATCATTATCCCGATCGGTGGCGCCGACATGCCGGTGGTGGTGTCGATGCTCAACAGTTATTCGGGTTGGGCAGCCGCGGGCATTGGCTTCTCGCTGAACAACTCGATGCTGATCATCGCCGGCTCCCTGGTGGGTTCGAGCGGTGCGATCCTGTCGTACATCATGTGCAAGGCGATGAACCGTTCGTTCTTCAACGTGCTGTTGGGCGGCTTCGGCAACAGCGCCGACGCGGCGGGCCCAGCCGGTTCGCAAGAGGCCCGTCCGGTGAAGTCCGGTTCGGCGGACGATGCGACGTTCCTGCTGACCAACGCCGACACGGTCATCATCGTTCCGGGCTATGGCCTGGCGGTGGCACGCGCACAACACGCCTTGAAAGAGCTGACCGAGAAGCTGACCCACCACGGCGTGACGGTGAAATACGCGATCCACCCGGTGGCGGGCCGCATGCCCGGGCACATGAACGTACTGCTGGCCGAGGCCGAAGTGCCTTATGACCAGGTGTTCGAGATGGAGGACATCAACTCCGAGTTCGGCCAGGCTGATGTGGTGCTGGTGCTCGGCGCCAACGACGTGGTCAACCCGGCGGCGAAGAACGATCCGAAATCGCCGATTGCCGGCATGCCGATCCTCGAAGCCTTCAAGGCCAAGACCATCATCGTCAACAAGCGCTCCATGGCCAGCGGCTACGCCGGCCTGGATAACGAACTGTTCTACCTCGACAAGACCATGATGGTCTTCGGTGACGCCAAGAAGGTCATCGAAGACATGGTCAAAGCCGTGGAATAAAAAGTCCCCCGCTTCGTCAAAACGCCCCGCCTCGTCGGGGCGTTTTGATTTGTATCAAGGCCCAGCGTTACCGATCCGGTAATAATGTTTTGCCTGAAACCCTCGTAATAGACGCCTTAAATGCGACTTTTGTAGCGGGTCGGGCATGGCGCGAATTCACTAGACTGCGCACTCCTTGCTTCCAGCCCGAGATAACACACCATGTACCGTGATCGCATCCGCCTGCCTTCGTTGTTGAACAAAGTGATGAGCGCCGAGCAAGCCGCCCTGCTGATCCAGGACGGGATGACCGTCGGCATGAGCGGTTTCACCCGAGCTGGCGAAGCGAAAGCGGTACCTCACGCGCTGGCCCAACGCGCCAAGGTCACTCCGCTGAAGATCAGCCTGATGACCGGTGCGAGCCTGGGGAACGACCTCGACAAAGAGCTCACCGAAGCCGGCGTACTGGCCCGGCGCATGCCCTTCCAGGTCGATAGCACGCTGCGCAAGGCGATCAACGCAGGCGAAGTGATGTTCATCGACCAGCATCTTTCGGAAACCGTCGAACAACTGCGCAACGCCCAACTCAAGCTGCCCGATGTTGCCGTGATCGAAGCCGTCGCCATCACCGAGCAAGGCCACATCGTACCGACCACGTCGGTGGGCAACTCCGCCAGTTTCGCTATCTTTGCCCGGCAAGTGATCGTGGAAATCAACCTGGCCCACAATCCGAACCTGGAAGGGTTGCATGACATCTATATTCCGACCTATCGGCCGACCCGCACGCCGATACCGCTGGTGAAGGTCGACGACCGCATTGGCAACACCGCGATCCCGATCCCACCGGAAAAAATCGCCGCCATCGTCATCACCCATCAGGGCGATTCACCCTCGACCGTCACGCCACCGGATAACGACACCCAGGCCATTGCCGATCACCTGATCGAGTTCTTCAAGCAGGAAGTGGCGGCTGGGCGCCTGACCAACAAGCTCGGCCCGCTGCAGGCCGGCATCGGCAATATTGCCAACGCGGTGATGTGCGGGTTGATCGACTCCCCGTTCGAAGACCTGACCATGTATTCCGAAGTCCTGCAGGACTCGACGTTCGATTTGATCGACGCCGGCAAACTGAGCTTCGCCTCGGGCAGCTCCATCACGCTGTCGAGCCGGCGCAATGCCGATGTGTTCGGGAACCTGGAGCGTTACCAGGACAAACTGGTCCTGCGCCCACAGGAAATTTCCAACCATCCCGAGGTGGTGCGCCGCCTGGGCATCATTGGCATCAACACCGCGTTGGAGTTCGACCTGTATGGCAACGTCAACTCTACCCACGTCTGTGGCACACGGATGATGAACGGCATCGGCGGCTCGGGGGACTTTGCCCGCAATGCGCACCTGTCCATTTTCGTCACCAAGTCGATTGCCAAGGGCGGTGCGATTTCCAGCGTCGTGCCAATGGTCAGCCATGTGGACCATACCGAGCATGATGTTGACATCCTGGTGACCGAGATCGGCCTCGCCGACCTTCGGGGCCTGGCTCCAAGGGAGCGGGCACGCGTGGTCATCGACAAGTGTGTGCACCCGAGCTATCGCGAGGCCTTGAACCAGTATTTCGAAGCAGCATGCAAACTGGGAGGCCATACCCCGCACATTCTGCGTGATGCACTGAGTTGGCACGTTAATCTGGAAGAAACCGGGCGCATGTTGGCGGTTTGACACAGTTGGATCGGCCTATTGGCAATTACAGTTTGGCCGTGCTTGGCAACTCAGCTCGCTAACGGAAAAAACTGTACTGCTGTACCGGTGTTTTTCTACAGTCTTTTCCTAGAAACGCTTGCCAGGCATCCAATTTCGCACCAAGTTGGAGCGCATAGGTACAGTTGCTTCAATATCGACCAGTACACCGCTGTTTAACAGTTAACTGGTCTCTCACAATACAGATGAACTGTATCTAGAGAGACTGGCCAAACGAGAGGATCATGGGCACCAGTCAAACCACTACCTAATCCCGCCACAAGCGGAAGGATGTCACCATGGAACGTACACTCAGTTCCGAGCTGTTCTTCGAAGACAACGCTGCAAAAAACCAGGCTTCCCTGCCTCTTCGCGTTATTGCCAACCTGATGCTGTGGCAGCGCCGCATCGCCAGCCGCCATCAACTGGCTCGTCTGGATTCGCGCCTGCTGGCTGACGCCGGTATCAGCGAAGCACAACGCTACGAAGAGCTGAGCAAGCCGTTCTGGCGCTAACTCAGCGTCGCTGGCCCTGACCCTCCGGGTCCACCGCCAGCACTGAATTGAACAAACAAGACCCGTCGTGGGAACCACGACGGGTCTTGTCGTTTCAGGTCCTCGACAGGGTGAAAAAGCGGCAACATAACAGTTTCTAGATCAATAAAAATCAACCATAACAGTTACATCAGAGGCGCCACTGAATCGATGACATCAGAACTGATCAGTCATGCAGGGCTGCCAGCCGACTCGTTCTGCCCTAATATCGGTGCAACCGTGGCGAAGCGAGTCGAGCACGCGTCTCCTCTTTCAGCTACACGCACCGACATCACCTCAATGCCCAAGGAGTTCCATCATGACCCGTCTTCGTCTGCTCAGTGCAGTTGCCTTGCTGGCCGTAGCCGCCCAGTCCAACGCCAGCAGTTTCATCGTCACGACCGACTCCCTCGTCGGCGCATTGAAGGCCACTTCCGACGCGACCTCCGATGCCACCTCGTCGCTGCGGGACAACAAGATCGTCCAGGCGGCCCGTGATGACGCCGCCAGCTTCGTGGCCAGCGAAGGTGTCATTCGCGGTGTGAAGCTGGAAAGCGCCCTGAACTACATCCGCCAACAGGCACCTCAGTTGAACGCCACCGACGCGCAGTTGGCCCAGGCCATCCTGGTTATCTGATGCAACATGAAACATCGGGCTTCAAAATATGTTCCGATGTTTCAACGCTGGCTCTGGGCCGGGGGTTTGCGCTAGCCTTCAGGTTCACCGTCAATCGTCGAGCCCCATGCGTTTTTACTCAGATCTGTTCTTCGCAATTGCCTGTGTAGCGGCATGCTGGTCTGTTCCGGCCCATGCCTTCGATGTGTCCACCCAGCAAGTGGTGGCCAGCGGATATGCCACGAGCATGGTGACCTCCGCGCCCTTCGACCATAAACTGATCGTCGCCGCTCACGATGACGCCGCGGCGTTTGTCGCCAGTGACGGACAGCTGCGAGGTGCACAATTGGAATCGGCCCTGGACTACCTGCGCCGGACCCAACCAAAACTTCACGTCAGCGACCTTGAACTGGCACAGGCAATTCTCGTCCAATAGTTATCTTTATTCTCCGGAGTCGTTCCATGCGTAGCCCGCTGATTGCTGCCGCCCTTGGCCTGCTGGTACTGGCCGATGTGGCCCAGGCACATACCCTGGTAGCCACCAGTAACATCATCGTCCGCGCCTCCCAGCGCACGATCGATTTCACTTCCGACACCACCACGTCGATCCGCGACTCGAAAATCGTCCGCGAAGCCCACGACGATGCCGCCAGTTTTGTCGCCAGCAATGGCGAGATCCGTGGCGCTCATCTCGAGGCAGCCTTCGACACCTTGCGCACCCGCGTGCCGGAAGCGCGTGACGCCAGCGACCAGGTTCTCGCCGAAGCCATCCTCGCATTGTGAGGCGGCTCGCCGCCTGGCTGACGGCCGGGGTCCTGTTGCTCATGGGCAGCATGGCCCAGGCCGGCCTGCAACTGCACCTCAACACCGAAGGGCTCAGCCCCGCACAACAGCAGGCCAGCCAGGCGCTGCTCGATGAGGCCATGCAGGCCCTACCGCCGCGCTTCATCGAGCGTCTGGACCGACGCATCGATGTTGGCTGGACCGACCAGATGCCAGCCAATGCTTACGGCCAGGCTTCGCTAGTATCGCAACTGGACCTCAACAGCAACCTGCTCGACAGCCTCACCGACGGCAGCGCCGCGACCCAAAAAACCCACCGCCCCCACGGCACTGTGCGGCGAGAGATGCTCGCCACGGTGCTCCATGAACTGACCCACATCTATGACCGTTCGCGTCTATGGCCTGATGCCGAACGCGCGCTGATCCAGCGCTGCACCCGACGCAACGACAGCGCCGGGCTGATCGGCCTTCCAGACGAATGCCGCGGTCAGAACGGCCGTCGCTTTACCCTCAGCGATGATCCACGCTTGCTGGACCTCGCCGGTTGGCCGCAGTACGTAGGTCGGCGCGGCGAACGGGAACAACACAATCGCCAGGTCGCCCGCAGCCCGGACCTCTACGAAACAAGCAGCCCCAAGGAATTCGTCGCGGTCAACATGGAGTACTTCCTCCTGGACCCAAGCTATGCCTGCCGCCGACCCGCCCTGTACCGTTATTACCAGGAACACTTCGGCTGGGCTCCCGCCGCCAAGGACGCCTGCGCCAAGTCGTTCGCCTTCCTCAACGCCGGCAACGACTTCGCCAAGACCCCGCTGGGCAAGGTCGACCCGGAGCGAGTCTACGCTATCGATTATCTACTGGCCGAAGCCAACCAGAACTGGGTCAGCCGCTGGGGCCACAGCATGCTGCGACTGGTGATCTGTGCTCCAGGTCGCCCCCGTGGCCCCGACTGCCGGCTGGACCTGGACCAACACCTGGTGCTGTCGTATCGCGCTTTCGTGGGCGATGTGCAGTTGTCCAGTTGGGACGGCCTGGTGGGCAAATACCCGTCGCGCCTGTTCGTGTTGCCGCTGTCCCAGGTGATCGACGAGTACACCAAGACCGAACTACGCAGCCTGGCGTCGGTACCGCTGAAGCTGTCGCGCCGTGAAATCGAGGAAACCGTCGAACACGCCGCCGAAATGCACTGGAGCTACGACGGCAACTATTATTTCCTGTCCAACAACTGCGCAGTCGAGAGCTTGAAACTGCTGCGCAGTGGCAGTAACAACCAGCAACTCACCGGCCTGGACAGCATCATGCCCAACGGTTTGCTGGAAGTGCTCAAGGGCCGAGGGCTGGCGGACACCCGTGTGCTGGACGATCCCAAGGAGGCCTTGCGCCTGGGCTACCGCTTCGACTCGTTCCGCGAACGCTACCAGGCCATGTTCAACGTGCTGAAGAAGTACCTGCCCATCAAGCAACAAACCGTGGAAGACTGGCTGGCCCTGGATGCCGCCGAGCGCCGCGTCTGGTTCGAGCAGGCCGATCTGCGCACCAGCGCGGCATTGCTGTTGCTGGAGCAGGCCAGCTACCGCCGGCAGTTGCTGCTGGCCCAGGACGAAGTCAAGCAACGCTACCTCGGAGCTCGCGAGCTGCAAAACGGCGGCATGGAAAGGGCGAATGCCACACTGCAACAGATTCTCGCCAACAGCGGTTTCCTGAGCCGCCCCGCCGAGTTGCTGGGCACAAGCGGCTACGGATTGCCCCAACCCAGTGAGTGGCAGCGCCTGGAATCGGAAAGCAACTTGCGACAGAAACAGTTGCAAACGCTGACCGGCGACCTGGACAAGGAAGTCCGGGCATTACTGGAGCCAAGCCGCGCCGCCGAAATTGCAGCGAGCGAGGCCAACGTCAAAGAGATCGGCGAGCACCTGCGAAAACTGCACAAGGCAGGCGGTGGGTTGGAGTTGCCCTGAAGCCAGCCACCGACCACGTCATGCACAACAAAAAAGGGTTCAGAACCTGGTTCTGAACCCTTTTTCGTGTCCCGCTGGTTGAAACACTCAGCGCGCGTTACGCACACCTTCGGCCAATGCGGCACACAAACTCAGTACACCATCGATTGCCTGGGCCGGGGTATCGGCGCTGGCGATATGGTCGATCAACGCCGAACCGACCACCACGCCATCGGCCAATCGTGCGATCGCCGCGGCCTGCTCCGGTGTGCGGATGCCAAAACCAATGCTGATGGGCAAATCGGTATGACGACGCAGGCGAGTCACGGCTTCTTCCACGTGCTCCAGGGTGGCGGCGCCAGCACCGGTCACGCCCGCTACCGATACGTAGTAGACGAAGCCCGAGCTGCCGTTGAGTACGGTGGGCAACCGCACGTCGTCGGTGGTGGGCGTCGTCAGGCGGATAAAGTCCAGCCCCGCTGCCTGGGCCGGATCGCACAGCTCAGCGTTGTGCTCAGGCGGCATGTCGACCACGATCAGGCCATCAACGCCAGAATCCAGCGCCTCGCCGATGAAACGCTGAACGCCATAGCGATGGATCGGGTTGAAGTAGCCCATCAACACCAGCGGCGTCTGGTTATTGTCCTTTCGGAACTCGCGCACCATCTGCAGGGTTTTCGCCAGGTTCTGCTGGGCGCCCAGCGCACGGATGTTCGCCAACTGGATCGCCGGGCCGTCAGCCATCGGGTCGGTGAACGGCATGCCCAACTCGATCACGTCGGCACCGGCCGCCGGCAGGCCCTTGAGGATCGCCAGCGACGTATCGTAGTCCGGGTCGCCGGCCGTGACGAACGTCACCAGGGCAGCGCGGTTCAGTTGCTTGAGTTCGGCAAAACGGGTTTGCAGGCGGCTCATCAGTGTTTCTCCTGCTGGGACTGTTCCATGTGGTGCATCACGGTTTGCATGTCTTTGTCGCCACGGCCGGACAGGTTGACCACCATCAGGTGATCCTTGGGCAGGTTGGGCGCGCGCTTGAACACTTCAGCCAGGGCGTGGGCGCTTTCCAGCGCAGGAATGATCCCTTCCAGGCGGCAGCACTTGTGGAACGCTTCCAAGGCTTCGGCATCGGTGACCGAGGTGTACTGGACGCGGCCGATGTCGTGCAACCAGGCGTGCTCCGGGCCGATACCCGGATAATCGAGGCCGGCGGAAATCGAATGAGCGTCGATGATCTGGCCGTCGTCGTCCTGCAACAGGAAGGTGCGATTGCCGTGCAGCACACCCGGCACACCGCCGTTCAGACTCGCCGCATGTTTACCGGTCTCGATGCCATAGCCGGCGGCCTCGACGCCGATGATGTCGACGCTCTTGTCGTCCAGGAACGGGTGAAACAGGCCCATGGCATTGGAGCCGCCACCGATGCACGCCACCAGGCTGTCCGGCAGGCGGCCTTCCTGGGCTTGCAGTTGATCGCGGGTTTCCTTGCCAATGACGGCCTGGAAGTCGCGCACCATGGCTGGGTAAGGGTGCGGGCCTGCCACCGTGCCGATCAGGTAGAACGTGCTGTCGACGTTGGTCACCCAATCGCGCAGCGCTTCGTTCATCGCGTCTTTCAAGGTGCCCGTGCCAGCCACCACCGGGATCACCTCGGCGCCCAGCAGCTTCATGCGGAACACGTTGGCCTGCTGGCGTTCGATGTCGGTGGTGCCCATGTAGATCACGCAATCGAGCCCGAACCGCGCGGCCACGGTAGCAGTGGCCACGCCGTGCATGCCGGCGCCGGTCTCGGCGATGATGCGTTTTTTACCCATGCGCCGCGCCAGCAGGATCTGGCCGATGCAGTTGTTGATCTTGTGGGCGCCGGTGTGGTTCAGCTCTTCGCGCTTGAGGTAGATCTTGGCGCCGCCGCAGTATTCGGTCAGGCGTTCGGCGAAATAGAGCGGGCTCGGACGCCCGACGTAATCGCGCTGGAAGTAGGCCAACTCCTCGATAAACGCAGGATCTTGCTTCGCCGCTTCGTATTCACGGGCCAGGTCCAGGATCAGTGGCATCAGGGTTTCGGCCACATAGCGGCCGCCGAATGCACCAAACAGGCCATTGGCATCGGGGCCACTGCGCAGGTTGAAAGGGGTCGTAGGCTGGGTCATCGGGGCGCTCCAGGCAAATATGTAGAGAGACAATGAGGCTCACTCTACCCCTGACATTGCCCGCTGAAAACCGATAAGATCGCCACAACCTGTCAGGAAAACTCACAGATAAAATGCGCCACGATCTTCCTCCGCTCAACGCCCTGCGCGCCTTCGAGGCCACCGCCCGACTCAACAGCGTAAGCCAGGCGGCCGAACAACTGCACGTGACCCACGGTGCGGTCAGTCGCCAGCTCAAAGCACTGGAGGAACACCTGGGCGTGAGCCTGTTGGTCAAGGATGGGCGCGGCTTGAAACTCACAGATGCGGGCGTACGTCTGCGCGACGCCAGCAGCGACGCCTTCGAACGCCTGCGCAGCGTATGTGCGGAGCTGACCCAAAGCACGGCGGACGCTCCGTTCGTACTGGGTTGCTCGGGCAGCCTGCTGGCGCGATGGTTCATTCCTCGCCTGGGCCGGCTCAATGCCGACTTGCCGGACCTGCGCCTGCACCTGTCCGCCGGTGAAGGCGACCTGGACCCCAGGCGACCGGGCCTGGACGCCTTGCTGGTCTTCGCCGAGCCGCCCTGGCCAGCCGACATGCAGGTGTATGAACTGGCGGTCGAGCGCATCGGCCCGGTGATGAGTCCGCACTACGCCGGGTTCGCCCGGCTGCAAGGCGCCCCGGCCAATGCGCTGCTGGATGAGCCGCTGCTGCACACCACGTCTCGCCCCCAGGCGTGGCCGACCTGGGCACGGCAAAACGCCCTCGAACCCCGGGCACTGACATTCGGGCAAGGCTTCGAACATTTGTATTATTTGCTGGAGGCCGCCGTTGCCGGACTGGGCGTCGCTATCGCCCCCGAGCCGTTGGTGGCCGAGGACGTACGTGCCGGGCGGCTGGTCGCGCCCTGGGGCTTCGGTGAAACCCCGGCGCGACTGGCGTTGTGGCTACCCAAGCGCGCCGCGGACGGGCGCGCTCGTCAGTTGGCCCAGTGGCTCAGGCATGAGTTGGGCCAACCGGCTCAGTCACCGCGTTTGCACAACAGGTAAGCGGCCAGCAGGCCAATGGCCCCCACCGCGACGCCGGCCGTGGTCCAAGGGTGCTCTTGCGCGTAATCGCGAGTGGCGAGCCCGGTTTCGCGGGTTTTCACCTTGACCTCTTCATACGCATCGCTGAGCAGGTGCCGAGAATGTTTCAACGCACTTTCGGCATTCGCCTTGAGCGTCTTGAGGGTCTTGCGCGACTCATCAGAGGCGTCGTCCTTCAAGCTTTCCAACGACTTGAGCAGACTCTCGATCTCCGCTTCCATGCTTTGCAACGAGGCTTTACGTAACGAATTGCTGGCCATGGTGGCTCTCTCCTGCAGTGGTTGAGTGGTGTGAATTGGGACTCCAGCCATTTCTGAAAGTGCAGTAAATCTGAACTTTCCAGGGGCAAGCGGCGCCAGATGTAAGGCGAAAAATCGCTGCTAGGCTGTTAAAGACCCCTACAGGAGAACGTCATGACTGATCATCACACGTACAAGAAAGTCGAGCTGGTCGGCTCGTCTCCCACCAGCATCGAGGACGCCATCAACAACGCCCTCGCCGAGGCCAGCAAAAGCCTCAAGCACCTGGAATGGTTTGAAGTCACGGAAACCCGCGGACACATCGAAAACGGCCGGGCCGCGCACTTTCAAGTGACCATCAAGGTCGGATTCCGCATCGCCAACAGCTGAGGACAATGAACTTGCGCGCTGGCGGAGTGCCATAGGGACTGGCGATGCGCTATTGTCTGCGTGTCACGTCTTTCCAATACCTGCCCTATTTGATCCGACCAAGGAGTGCAAGCGATGAAAAAGTTAATGGTAGCCGTGGGTTTGCTGAGCCTTGCGGGTGGCGCATTTGCGGCCGGCAAGCCTTGCGAAGAGCTGAAAAGCGAAATCGCAGCGAAGCTGGATGCCAAGGGCGTGTCAGGTTATACCCTTGAAATTGTCGAAAAAAGCGCAGCGGCTGACGCCAAGGTCCTCGGCACCTGCGAAGCCGGCAGTAAGGTGATTACCTACAAACGCGGTTGATCTGATGCATACGAAAAGCCGACGCAATGCGTCGGCTTTTTCATGGCTGCGATTCAGCCTTTCATGACCTGGGCCAGCAGCTCATACGAGTGCAGGCGATCGGCATGTTCATACAGGTCGCTGGTGAAAATCAGCTCATCGGCCTGGGTTTGTTCGATCAACACCTCCAGCTTGGCGCGAATCTTCTGCGGGCCACCGACCATAGCCAGGCCAAGGAAGTCGCCAACCGCTTCTTTCTCATGAGGTAGCCAGAGCCCGTTCATGGACTCCACCGGCGGGCGCTGCACCAGGCTCTGCCCACGCATCAATGCCAGGATCCGCTGGTACACCGACGTCGCCAGATAATCGGCCCGCTCATCCGTGTCGGCGGCTACCAGTGGCACGCCGAGCATCACGTAAGGCTTGTCGAGCACCGCGGACGGTTTGAAGTGGTTGCGGTAGATGCGAATCGCCTCGTGCATGAAGCGCGGTGCGAAATGTGAGGCAAAGGCGTAGGGCAAACCGCGCTCACCGGCCAGTTGCGCGCTGAACAGACTGGAACCCAACAGCCACACCGGCACGTTGGTCCCGGTGCCCGGCATGGCAATGATGCGTTGCTCCGGCGTGCGCGGGCCGAGATAGCGCATCAGTTCGGCCACGTCATCAGGGAAGTCGTCGGCGCTGCCGGAGCGCTCGCGACGCAGCGCCCGGGCGGTCATCTGGTCGGAACCCGGCGCCCGGCCCAAGCCCAGATCGATTCGCCCGGGGTAGAGGCTTTCCAAGGTACCGAACTGTTCGGCAATGACCAACGGCGCATGATTGGGCAACATCACCCCGCCGGAGCCGACACGAATGGTCGAAGTGCCTCCCGCCAGGTAACCCAGCAGCACCGCCGTCGCGGAGCTGGCGATGCCATCCATGTTGTGGTGCTCGGCCACCCAGAAGCGGGTGTAGCCATATTTTTCCACGTGCTGCGCCAAGTCCAGGGAGTTGCGCAGGGACTGGGCGGCATTGCCGTCGGCGCGAACGGGCACAAGGTCCAGGGTTGAGAATTTCACTTCGGACAACTGTTTCATGGGCCGGGATCTCCAACGGCGTTCCGGGCTTTCCTAAGGGCGAAAGCCTGCCGTTTCTAAAGGTGTGTGCTATGCAATGTGGGCATATACCCGAGTTTCAATAGCAACAATGAATTTTCCTACTAAATTGGTCAACTAATCGACAGGATGAACTTTCCTGGCCGGTCTATCCTCACAACCCTGGTAATGACAAACACGGACGCGAAACCTCGCGCCGGACCTTGAGGAGGCAGACATGGCTATCATTAAGAAAGCATCGGCTCACTGGGAAGGTGACCTGAAAACCGGCATCGGCTCCATCTCCACTGAAACCGGTGTGTTGCGCGAAGCACCTTATGGCTTCAAGGCTCGCTTCGAAGGCGGCAAGGGCACCAACCCCGAGGAGCTGATCGGCGCGGCCCACGCGGGTTGCTTCTCCATGGCGTTTTCGATGATTCTCGGCGAAGCCGGGCTCAAGGCTGACGCCATCGACACCAACGCCGACGTCACCCTGGATCAGGTCGATGGCGGCTTTGCGATCACCGCGGTGAAACTGACGCTCAAGGCCAAGATCCCCGGCGCCAGCCAGCAGCAGTTCGAAGAGCTGAGCAACAAGGCCAAGGAAGGTTGCCCGGTTTCCAAGGTGCTGAACGCCAAGATCACCCTGGACGCAACCCTGGTGAGCTGACGAACCGAAGATCGCAGCCTCCGGGCCGCCGCAGGCTGCGGTCTTTTTACCCTGTTACCCCATCAGCAATCTGTGGTCGAATGAAGGTATGCAGGGTCTGCGCACAGGCAGTGCGCGCTGCCATGAGGAATTTCGAGCATGAAACGATTTGCCGTGGTGGTCATTGGTTGCGCCTTCGCCACATCCGCCCTCGCGGCGCCCAAACCGTGCGAAGAGCTCAAGGCCGAGATCGAAGCCAAGATCCAGGCGCAGGGTGTCACGTCCTACACGCTGGAAATCGTCACCAATGATGAAGTCCACGACCAGAACATGGTGGTAGGGACGTGCGAAAACGGCACGAAGAAAATCATCTACCAGAAGAACGACCGCTAGCCGCGCTACATCAGGCAGTGGGCTTGTCGGTCTTCGGCGACCACTTCTCGCTTGGCGTTGTATAGCCTGGCGCTTGGGCTATAGGCCAGGCTACGGGCCTCCAGGCGATAGCGTTGGCCGGCCTCGAAGCCATCGTAGCGTACGGTCAGGTAGCACAGCCGCTCTTGCGGTTCGGAAAACATCCCCAACCCGCCACCACCGAACACCTCGAAGTCGAAGCGCACTTCCAGTTCGTGGCTGCCTGGTGACACTTGGAAAAACCGCCCATCCCGCAGGCGTTGTCCATCCAGGCTTTGCGCCATCAGGACCTTGCCACCCGGCGATGGCATGGCGAAATCGACCCAGGCCATGTTCGGGTCAACCGGGGGAAGCGGGGTCATTGCGCAGCCGCCCAGAGCAATGAGCGTCAGTATCGGTATAAGAGCGCGCATGTTCAGCGTCCTGGAAAATCAGGCCCTGAGCATAGCGCCGATCAGCTTTGCTGGCAGCCCGCCGGCGTACCTTGCCCCACCACTTTGCGCTGTTGATCGTAGAGCTTGGCCCACGGCCGGAAACCAATGCTGCCGGCCTGCAACTGGTAACGCTGGCCAGCGTTGAAGTCCTTGAACTTGATGTTCAGCCGGCAATCACGCCACAGCGGCTCGGCATCCGGGCCGATGTTGCCGGGCTCGACGGCAAATTGATAACGCACCGTCAGCTCATGGCTGCCAGGCTGCACTTCGAAATAACGCTTGTCGATGGAGGTCTTATCGTCGACCTCCAACGCTTGCAACGCGGTGTCCTGATGGCTTCCCAGGTCGATCCACGCTTGGGACGGATCGGGGTCCGGCAGCCCGGCACAACCGGTCAGCAGCAAAAGGCCACTTGTCAGCATCAACACGCGCATAGCGAAGCTCCAGGCAAGCGAGATAGTCTTGTGGGCAGACTCTCCCAAGGTGATTCCAATTGATCAGGCCGCGTTCAAGCCATCGGTTACTCGACCGTGTTTTCCGGATTTTGTTTCCAGGCCTCCTGCTTTTGTTACTCAACGGTTGCTCCAGCGCTGGCTACTACAGCCAGTTGGTCGGCGGACAACTGCGCTTGCTGCAAGCCCGTGAGCCGATCGACAAGGTGATCGCCGACCCGTCTCGCGACGCCCAATTGCGCGCGCACCTGGCCCAGTCCCGCGAGGCCCGCGTGTTTGCCAGCAGCCACCTGCACCTGCCGGACAACAAGAGCTATCGCCTGTACGCCGACATTGGCCGGCCGTTCGTGGTCTGGAATGTCTTCGCCACGCCAGAATTTTCCCTGGCGCCGCAAACCCATTGCTTCCCCATCGCCGGCTGCGTGGCCTACCGCGGCTACTACAGCCAGGGCGCCGCCCGTGGCGAGGCGGCCTTGCAGCGCTTGCAGGGCATGGACGTGTCGATTGGCGGCGTGGAGGCCTATTCGACCCTGGGCTGGTTCAACGACCCGATCCTGAGTTCGATGATGCACTGGGGCGACGAGCGCCTGGCGACGCTGATTTTTCATGAATTGGCGCACCAGCGGTTCTATGTAAAGGACGACACCGAGTTCAATGAGTCCTTCGCCACCTTCGTCGAACAGGAAGGCACCCGGCAATGGCGCGCCAGCCGCGGCCTGGCGCCGGACAACGGCAAGCGGATGCAGCAGCGCGACCAATTCACCCAGCTGGTGCTCGACACCCGGCAACGGCTGGAGACCCTCTACGCCCAGCCACTGCCAACCGAGCAAATGCGCCAGCGCAAGGCACAGGCATTCGAACGCCTGCGCAGCGACTACGAACACCTGCGCGACAGCCAGTGGGCGGGCGACAAGCGCTACGATGCCTGGGTCTATGCGCCCATGAACAACGCCCGCTTATTGCCGTTCGGCCTGTACGACCAATGGGTCCCAGCGTTCGCGGCGCTGTACAGGCAGCAAGACGGAGACTGGGAGGCGTTCTATTCGGCGGTCGAGAAGCTTGGCAGGCTGCCTATCGAGGCGCGTAAAGCGGCGTTGAACGCCCTGGCAGCGCCGAAGACATCGGCTGATTGAACGGGCCTTTTCGCGAGTGGGCTGCACGGCATCCGTGGGGGCGAGCCTACTCGCGAAGTCGGTCAACCTATAAGCAAGTGAGCCGACCTAGCGCCCCTTCTTCCAGAGATAGGCCCCCACCACCATCCCCAGCCCACACAACACCGCCACATAGTAAGCCGGCCCCATCGGGTTTTCTTTGAGCAGCAGGCTGACGACCATCGGGGTCAAGCCACCGAAAATGGCGTAGGCCACGTTGTAGGAAAACGACAGGCCACTGAAGCGCACCACCGGCGGGAACGCCTTGACCATGACGTAGGGAACCGCGCCGATGGTGCCCACCAGTAGCCCTGTCAGGGCGTACAGCGGGAACAACCAATCAGGGTGCTCGGCCAGGCTGTGGTAGAAGGTCCAGGAGCTGGCCAGCAAGGCGGCGCAGCCGAACACAAAGACACGGCCCGCGCCGAAGCGATCCGCCAGGGCGCCGGCGAGGATGCAACCAATGGTCAGCATCACAATCGCCACGCTGTTGGACTGCAACGCGGTGGTCGGTGCGAAGTGGTAGACCGTCTGCAGCACGGTCGGGGTCATCAGGATCAGCACCACGATGGCGGCGGACAACAACCAGGTCAGCAACATCGACACGACAATGGCGCCGCGATGGTCGCGCAGCACCGCGCGCAGCGGCACTTCCTCGGCCAGGGCCTTGCGCAACTGCAACTCGGCGAACACCGGGGTTTCGTGCAGCCAGCGGCGCAGGTACACCGAGAACAGCCCGAACACGCCACCCAGCAGGAACGGAATCCGCCAGGCGTAATCGGCCACTTCCACGGGCGTATAAAGGCTGTTGATCGCGGTAGCGACCAGCGAACCCAGCAGGATGCCTGCCGTCAAGCCGGAGGTCAGGGTGCCGCAGGCATAGCCGATATGGCGCGCCGGCACGTGTTCGGATACGAACACCCAGGCGCCCGGCACTTCGCCGCCAATGGCTGCACCCTGGATCACGCGCATCAGCAACAGCAGGATCGGCGCCCACATGCCGATCTGCGCGTAGGTCGGCAGCAGGCCCATGATCAGGGTCGGCACGGCCATCATGAAAATGCTCAGGGTGAACATTTTCTTGCGCCCCAGCAGGTCGCCGAAGTGAGCCATGATGATCCCGCCCAGCGGCCGGGCCAGGTAGCCGGCGGCAAAGATGCCGAAGGTCTGCATCATGCGCAGCCACTCGGGCATTTCGGCAGGGAAGAACAATTTGCCGACCACGGTGGCAAAGAACACGAAAATGATGAAATCGTAGAACTCCAGCGCACCGCCCAGGGCAGATAGCGACAAAGTCTTGTAATCGTTGCGAGTCAGTGGACGTGCGGGTTGTGCGGGCGTCGCCGTGCTCGAAGGCGCAGTGGTCATGGCAAGGGCTTCTCTTATAGTCGATTCTGCCGGCCGGAGGATAGTTGGGGCCTGGGCAGGTTCGGCACCATAGCAAATTGTTCGAAAAAGCACATAGAGGCGCGTAATTGACAGTCGAAAACAGCACCGGGTGGTCGTCTCTACGTCTATCGCCCGATATACTCGCAACCTGCAACACTCTGTAAGGGGTTGCTGTGCGAAAACGTCGTTGGCGGTGTAGGGCCAGACAGAACCAGCCGGTTTCGCAGAGTCTCCCTTTGGCACGCCTTTACGAAAAACGTGATGAACGTAGCCTCTTCGGGCTGAATCGTTTTTTACAAGGACGGCTATTCACCTGAAGCACCAGACAGCGTTACGGGTCAGAGGCCCCTCGGCATGATAGAGCTCGAACAAGAAGATCCAATCCCGCAAGGCGACCTGGCCCTGCAAATCACCGCGCTTCCGCGCGAGACCAACGGCTTTGGCGATATTTTCGGCGGCTGGCTGGTGTCCCAGATGGACCTGGCCGGCACCGCCATGGCCAGTAAGGTCGCCGGCGGCCGCGTGGCGACCGTGGCGATCGATCGCATGGCCTTCCTGGTGCCCGTGGCCGTGGGCGCACAGCTGTCGTTCTATACCCAGGCGCTGGAAATCGGCCGTAGCTCCATCCAGATGATGGTTGAGGTCTGGAGCGACGATCCGCTGTCCAGCGAGTGGCGTAAAGTGACCGAGGCGGTGTTCGTCTTCGTCGCCATCGACGGCAGTGGACGCACCCGCTCGGTACCGCCACGCGCGCGTTAAACGCGGCGGCCGTTTTGCGGTCCATCGTAGCCCCTGTTCCAGAGCGAGATTGCACCATGTCCACGCCCAACGTCGAAGCCGTCAAACTGGATGAACTGAACGCCTGGCGGATCCGCCACGGTCAGGCCGAGTTGCTGGTGGCCCAGCAAGGCGCGCATATCCTCAGCTATCAAGTGGACGGCCAGCCGCCGCTGATCTGGCTCAACGACCAGGCGACGTTCAAGGCCGGCAAGAGCATCCGCGCCGGCGTGCCGGTGTGCTGGCCATGGTTCGGCAACCTGACGCGCAACCCCGACAGCGTGCAAGCCATGCGCGTGAGCAACGACCCGGCCACGGCCCACGGCCTGGTGCGGACGATGGATTGGGAACTGCAAGGCATCGAGGCCGAGGGCGAGCGCCTCAAGGTGGAGTTCGTGCTGCCTTACCCCGAGAACGGCCTGCCGGGCTGGCCTCACCAGGTGGACCTGACGCTCACCATCGAAATGGACGAGCAGCTGCACATCAGCCTGACCAGCCACAACCGTGGCAGCGAAACCGTCAGCCTCAGCCAGGCGCTGCACAGCTATTTCGCCGTGAGCGACGTGCGCAACGTGCACGTCGAAGGCGTCGACGGCCTGAGCTATATCGAAACCCTGGACGACTGGAAAACCGTCACCCAGGCCGGCAACCTGCACTTTGCCGGCGAAACCGACCGCATCTACCTCGATACCCCGCCAACACTGAACATCGTCGATGCGCACTGGCAACGACGGATCGAACTGGCCAGCCGCGGCTCGCGCTCGGCGGTCATCTGGAACCCCTGGACCGAACGCGCCAAGGCCTTCAGCGACATGGCCGACGACGGCTGGCAGCGCATGCTGTGCATCGAAACGGCGAATGTCATGAATGACGTGGTGACGCTGCTGCCCGACGCCAGCCATACCCTGGGCGTGAGCATCGGCAGCAAGCCGCTCTAATCCTCACGCCTGCGCCTGTGGGGGCGAGCCTGCTCGCGAAAGCGATCAACGCCGCCCCCTCACCACCACAACCTCCCCTTGCTGAAAACATCGCTCAATTGAGCCGCACCGATAGCCCGTTGGCCCGGATCGAACGCCAAGGCCAAGCGCAGCGCCGGCCAGCAGCGCCCGGGAAGGTTGCGCGGTGCCTTGAGTTGGCGTTCCAGGCGAGCAGCGCGGGCCTGGGTGGACGGCAAGCGGCGAAACGGGTGGCTGCCGCTGGCCAACTCGTACAGCAAACAAGCCACGCCATAGAGGTCGGCCGCCGGCGACAGGACCGAACCCTCCAGCAGTTCCGGCGCGGCATAGGCGGGTGTCCAGGCGTTGAGGCGTTTGCGGTCAAGGTTGGCCAAGCGCGTCAACGGCCCCCTCTGCGCCTGGCCCAAACCGAAATCGAACAAACGCAGCTGTGCTTCACCCAACATGACATTGCTGGGCTTCACGTCGCCGTGCAGTACACCCCGCCCGTGGGCATACGCCAAGGCATCGAGCAGCGGCACGGCAATCGCTTGTAACTCGCGCCAAGGCACGCCCTGCGGACGCTCGCAAAGCAGCTGGTCGAGGGTCTGGCCGCGCATCAGCTCCATGGTGATGAACGCCTGCCGGTGGATCGCGTCCACTTCAAAACTGAACGGGCGCAGCACGTTCGGATGATGCAAATGCCGGGTCAGGGCAAACTCGCTGAACAGCAGCGCACTGGCGTCGGGGGATGCGTTGAAGGGCTCGCTGAGCATTTTCAGCGCGATGTAGGGCTCGGGGTCACCAAACTGTTCGTGCAGCAGATCCCGAGCGCGGTACACGAGCCCCATGCCGCCCGCCCCCAGTAAACGCTCCAGACGAAAACGCCCGGCCAGGACCCGCGGCGCTTGGCTGGCGTCGCGTTCGGTCGCGACCACCGCCGGCGGGGCATCGGCGAAGGCGAAATAGGTGTGCTGGCCGCCCTGTACACTCACCGCCGGATCACCACCGCCGTAAGGTTATCCCGCGCCGCGCCACCCAGAACCTCGTCGAACAAGCGCTCCACCGCCGAACACGGTGAAGCCAGCCCCAACGCGCCGCCCAAGGCCTCTGCGCCAAGGCCTTGATACAGGCCATCACTGCACAGCAAGAACGTATCACCGGGATACACCGCCAGTTCCAACGTCTCCAGCGTCAATTCTTGCTCGGCGCCCACCGCGCGGGTCAGTGCCTTGCCCGCGGGGTGCGCACAGGCCTCGGCGCGGCTGATGCGTTGGGTGTCGATGAGTTGCTGTTGCAGGGAGTGGTCCTTGGACAGCTGATACAACCGTCGGCCGCGCCAGAGGTAGCAGCGGCTGTCGCCGGCCCAGATGCAGATGCCATGGTTGCCTTCCAATAGCAGCACCACCACCGTGCTGCCCATCATACCTGGATGACGCTCGGTGACGGTCAGCTCCTGGCTAAGCCGCCGATTGCTCCAGCGCAAGCACCGACGCACTGCACTGGCGCGTTCATGGAGGTCTGGATGCATCGGTAACTCGGCCAGGTGGGCAACAATCAGCTGGCTGGCAATGTCACCGCCCCTGTATCCGCCCATTCCGTCGGCAACGGCCCATAACCCCTGTTGCGGACATTCTAGAAAGGCATCCTCATTACGCGTCCGGACCTTACCGGTATCCGTGCGCGCTGCACTGCGCCAGGGGCCATCGGTCTGCATCAGAGTTGCACCGGCATTCGAAATGTCCGCAATGCAGCCATGTCGAAGGGGTTCGGTGTGCGCTGGCTTGTCAGCAGGTAGTTGGCACGTAATCCGCCCAAATCGGCCTTGAGCACAGCCACATCGCGCCCGCTCAGGTATTCGGTTGGCATCAGGTCGAACATGCGAAACAGCGACCAGGGGCCGGTATTCTTTTCGATGCCCACGCCTCGCCCGGCCATTTTCTCCAACACCAAAGCCGTTCGCCCGTTCTGCTCGTCGCTGGGCCAGGTGAACGTCCGGGGCAGGATCGGACCATGGCGGTACTCGAGCGTCCTGCCGCCAAAGCTGAATTCAGAACGGCTCACCGTAGGATCGAGGGTGTAGGGCTCCAGTGTGAACTGCACCTGTGGTTCAGTCGGGTTATGCGCGAAGAAGCTGCGGCGAATAGTGTCCGTCGTCGTCATCTGGTCGAGAAAGACCCTGGACATCGGCAAACTTTGTCCATCGATGCTGCGCAGCCTGTAGTGCCCCTGAGTACCACTGACGAAAGGCCGCAGGTAGCGCTCGAAGAATTGATCGACAATGCCATCACTCCTGAAGAACTCCCGGAAATCATCGATTGCCACGTCACTGACGCTGTGGGCGTTGAAGGGGTACCGTTTGTCGATCGCCTTGCCGTAAAAGCTGTACAGCTCGCTCTGATAGCGCTGGTTCAGATAGCGGTACGAATCACTGAGTACCAAGCGCCAACTGTCCTCGGCCAGCCCGTTGAACCAGGCACTGACCGGACGCGGCAGCCGAACTGACGCACTGCGCAAGTGACTCAATGCATCACGGTCCCCTCCCATGCGGCCTCGGGCCAACTCGAACGCGGCGTGCTCCGGCGCACCGACTCGGGCCAGGCTCGCCAACTGCAACTGCAAGTCATCGAGAGCCCGCAAGGCCTGGTTCAGATCAGCAGTCGGGCCATTGTCCGCGTCCAGCAGCCGATGCAGTGGTTCGAAACGTCGTTGCAAGGATTTTCGTGCAGTGTCTGGTAGCTTTTCGGTCAGGGAATCAGCGGCGTTCCCCACTGCCACAGCGAGTTTTCCAACAGAGCCGCCTTCCCCCGCCGTTTGCGCCACAGCGACTACTCGTTCGGCTCCCATCTGGATTCGTGTGTTTTCACGCACCTGCACCAGCAACTGCAAAATGGGCGAATGCGCCGAAGCCAGCCCTGCGAGTTGCTCGGCTCCTGTCCCAGCGCCGGTCATCGGCTGCAAGGTCACTCGACCGATCGCGTCACTCCAGCGGTCGGCATAGTCGCGAAAATACAGTTGTTCCAGCTCGGCCATCAGGCGACGCATATCCATGTGGCTGAGACTTTCGCCATCACCCAGCACCCAGTTATCTCGCAAGAGTTCAGTGACCAGGACCGCCCCTTGAGTCGAAAAATACCGCTCAAAACCTTGTCGGGTGTAGAAGCCAGGGATCACATGATCGGTGCCGACCAACAACGCGCCCTGTGAACCCAGATGGTGGCTGAGGCGATAGTGCGGTAGATGGCTGGCCTGTTCATGCAACATCCTGTACACGACAACGGCCAGGGACTCACTGCGCAAGACCTCCCTTGCCTGTGCCACCAGCGACTCGTCCAGCGCAAGGGAGAAGGGCAACTCCAATAAACGCGCAAAATGGTTGTTCAAGCCCTCTTGAAGCGCAGTGTCGCCAGCGTAGCGAAGAGACCAATCCTTGCCCAACCGGTCCTTGAGCCACTCGGTGTCACGACGCTCGCGCAGATTCAGCATCAGGTACGCGCGCAAGCTGTTGAACAATTGCTCGCGATCATGGCGGTTGTCGCGGATATGCTCTTCCAATCGCAATGCGACCCTGGGCAGCAGTTGAGCCTGCAACTCCCGCACATACGCGTCGGTCACCGCTTGATTGCTGGCTTTACCCTGGTACAAACCAACGCGTTCATACAAAGGCACCGCTGCTAGGGGTGGAAAAACCTCGGTGGCTTCGAAACGGGTATCAAGTGATCGAAGCATCGCGACCCAGTCATCGTCTGTCACAGCGGTCGATTGCTGCTGATCCCAGCGCTGCGCCAGTGCGCGCAAGCTTTCCAGACGTTCGTGATTGGTCGAAAAACCGTTCGCCCACAACAACCCAAATACGCCAAGGACCATCAATCCGGCAAGGTACGAAGTCCGCTGCCCCCAATTGATAAGGCGGCGCTCACGCTGATCGAGGTCGACCAGATCGGCCTCTGGAAAGATCACCCGAGTGACCAGGTGACGGATGAATCGAGGCGAATCATCCGACGGGACATTGCTGGCCCGAGCGCCAGCATTTCCCTGCCCAACGGCCGGTTTCATGGTCAAGCTGGGGCGTGGCGCGCAGGTTAGATAGAAGCCACGCAGGCAACGATTACTTCCGATGAATGCCTGCTCGACCAGCAAGCAAAGATTGCCGCCGAGTTGCTCAAGTTGGTGCGGGAAATCAAGAATGCAGCTACGACGCCGGGTATCGCGCTCCTGATGCATGCGCAGGATGACCTGGCTGTTGAGCCGCTGCAGCAACGCTTCGAAGTTGTCGCGCAACTCGGTCACGTCGCTTGCATGGTGATCTCGACTGAAACTGGCGCCAAGCACCTGGTCACGTTCCTCGCGAGCCAGCGAATCGAAAAACTCATTGAAACCAGGCAAACAGTCCGCTTTGCTCAGGACCAGATACACCGGTACATCGACGTGCAGCCGTCGCCTGAGTTCCTGTAGCCGGCCCTGGATCTGTCGAGCCAGAGCGGTTACCTCCCCCTCGCCGCCCAGCAGCAAAAGTTCGGTCGGAACCATCAAGAGCACACCGCTCAATGGCCGATTCCGGCGACGTTTTCTCAGTAACTCAAGCAGTACGGTCCACGAGCTGCTGTCGACATCGCGGTTGCTTTGGGTGAGAAAGCGCCCGGCTGTGTCGACCAAGACCGCGTGTTCAGTGAAATACCACTCGCAATATCGAGTACCCGACGTTTCGCTGGGCGGAGCGCGCTCACCTCGGTCGAGAAACTCCAGGCCCGAGCCTTCCAGCAGGCTGGTCTTGCCGCTGGCGGGCGGACCTACCAGCAAGTACCACGGCAGATCGTTACGCCAGCGTTGACCCTGGCCAGGATAAAGACCTGCGGACTTTAGCGTTCTTAGCGCCTTACCGAAGCGCGAGCGCACTTCGCGCCGCTCGTTATCGAGCCTTGTGCGATGCGAGCCACTTGACTGATCAGTGTTGCTTTCCTGAACCGTCGCGGGCGCACCAACACGGCCCTTGGCGAAGACCATACCCAGGCCCCACCCCAGTGTCAGTACGCTGACACTCAACAGCCTGGCGACAGGGCTCGCCCAGAACTTGTAGTCATTGATTGCCAGCAGTGGGCCGACAAACCACACCAGCAGCGACGCACAAAGCACCAGCAGCAGCGACCAGACCCAGGTTTGACGAACCCAGGTATCGATTTTTCCGAAAAGCAATTTCATGACACATCCCTGTTCAAGGCAGCCGCTTGGCGGTGACCGGTTCCAGCAGTTGGTAAGGTTGCAGCACGCTTTGGCGTTGCTCGGCCAGCACCCAGGCGAAGCTCGAATACATCACGCCCAGGCACAACACCGTAAAGGCCGCCACCGCCCAGGCCGGGACGATCCGCATTGGACGGCGACGCATGCCACCTACGCCTTCCCAGTGAGGTGACAGTTCGCGGGGAGCGTCGCCACGTACCTGGCGAATCAGCCGGTACAAGGCGTCGCGCAGGCCTTCGAGCTCAAGCACCCCGCGAGCTTGAACCCGGTATTTGCCTTCAAAACCCAGGGACAGGCACAGATACATCAACTCCAGCATCGGCAGGTGCTTGACGGGGTTCTTCGACAATCGATCAATCAACTGGAAGACTTTTTCGCCACCGAAGGTTTCATTGTGGAACGTGCTGAGCAGACTCAGCTTCGACCAATCGCTTCCCTGACCCCAGGGCGTGGTGACGACCGCCTCGTCAATCACGGTGCAGAGTACATAGCGTGCAGCGATCAACTGTGTGCTCTCGACATCCGCCTGTAAGGCACGAGCCTCGAACCGCTCCAGCTCCAGGCACAACTCGCGCTTGAGTGCCAGCAGGTCCCCACGTTCCTGTCCGTACTTGAGCTGCACCACTTGCGATAACAATTCGGAGGCCGCTGCCACCAACGGGTTGAGACTGGCATTGAATACCTGGGACGGCGGCAATTGCGCCGCGTAGATCATTCGTTCCTGCAGGTGCTCCATGCGCGGCGACGCGACAGCATCGGTCAAGGGGCCCGAAGCAGGGCGCTGCCCATGATGGTCGAGCAAGACTGTCGCTTCGTCTTGAGGATTTTCCTTCTCCATGTCGTTCAATTCCTGATGGCCCAAAAATTCAGTTCAAGTTCGGAAAAATCACCAGAAACATGGAATGCAAAGCCTGCTGAGCGCCTCAACTGAGCCAGGTCTTCGGTGCCCGGTTCGAGAATGAAATAGGTTTTGTTGGCATGAAATGCGATCTGTCGCGGCGCTACCGGTAGGGGCCTGATCCTGATGCCTGGCAGATGCAGGTTGACCAACTGGCGGATGCGTTCCACCGAACCGATCTTGAGGTGCGACGGCAGTCGATGACGCAGCTCATCACTGTCACAGTTGGCACTTGCCGCCAGCACAAACGAGGCGGAGTCCAGCAGCGAAAGATCTTTCACCGGCGAAACGGTGATGCCGTATTGGCGCGCCTGCATTGGCAACTCGATTGCGTGCTGCTCGAGCACCATCGACAGCGCCTGACGAATCGCCTGCATCAAGTGGCGAAAACACACGCCTTGGTTACTGTGCTGATAACGGTTGTTGAGCGAGGGGCGCTTGCTGTCGCCCGAGAATGTCGCCAGTTCGCCCAACAGCGCCAGTAACGTTCGATACAGCGTTTCCGGATGCACGTGCTCCAGGTCCAGATAGTGACGTAGCAACAGCTCGCTGCGGTTGATCAGTTGCAACATCATGAAATCACCCACCTGGGCGCCACCCGCCTTGCCATGAGCGCCGATCCGCTCGGCTAGGCTATCGCCTCGATGGGCAAGCATGCCGAGGACCTCCTTGAGGCAAGACAGCAGATAGGGCGATGAAGCAGCCTGGATGAAGGTCGGCACAAAGTCCGGATCGAGCCTGATAACGCCATCGGCCGTGGTGTCGAGTACCTCACACAGCTTGAGCTTCACGAACGCGTCATCGCTCTGTTGCTCCCCCAACAGCAGACGCAGGTCCGGACGACCACAGCTGATCTGGCTTGCGCCGGTTTCTCCGGCATTGGAGTCAGCCACCTGTGCATCGTAGACGGTGTAGCGCGCCAGTACGTCGGACTGTTCCGGACGGCGGGACTCGATGTGATTACCGGTCACCAGGGGCAAAGCGAGGTAGATGGGTGTATTGCGGGTATTGGAAGGGACTTCCAGGGCCAGCGGTTCGGCGTGACCACCCAGCTCGAACAGACTGCCATCGGGCAGGATCCCGCTGGCCTGGCTGACCACCAGTTGACCCATGTTAAGAAACTGCAGATCGATCTCCAGGCCCAGGAATCCCCACGCATAACGGCTCAACAACCGGGTGCGGACCTTCAACTGGTGATCGAAGTAACGATCGTTATGTTGCAGGTGTTGCGGGCGCAGGAGCATGCCTTCCTGCCAGACGACCTTATCGTGATTCATTGGTCATCCCCCTTGGCCAGAGGGTTGGTAATTCCGTCGTGAGCGAGGATCAGGCTCGCCTCGGTCAACTGCGCCGGCGCAACCGGTAATGTGTAGCGCCATCGCGTATGGGGCAGGTCTCGGTACGCCGCGAGCAGGCCAACGTAACGACCATCGCCGGTAAGACCCAACCTGAGCTCGACGCTGTCGCCCGGGCGCATCTCCAATTCTTCACTGGCCACCAGATCGGGCGACAGTGTTTCCCTCGCGCGCTCATAGAGGCTGAAGAAGTCTGCGTTCTCAAACGCAACTGGCTGCCTGAGTTCAAACAACCGCACCACCACTGGCGACGGCCGCCCATTGAGGTCGGGATTGAGCTGATCGCTGGCGGCCAGCGTGAGATTGAGTTTGGTCATCGTCGAGAACGGCGACCAGACGGCGCAACCGCTCGACAAAAGCATTACGACAAAAGCTGTAAGCGTCCTGCAGAAAAACATCGTGAGACGGGGCATGGTCGTCATCCGTGGCGATCGATAGTCGGGGAGGAAATCCGGCGAGCTTGCTCTTCATAGGCCTGGGCAGTTCGCTGGAACCATTGCGCAGCTGTGATCGCCAGGGATTCACGGGCTGCCTTATCCAAGTCATTGAGATTCATGCCCAACGCGTGGCCGAAGCGCCCCCAGAAGCTTTCATCCGGATAGTCGGTAGGCGGATGGCGCTTGAACTCAATATCAGCCGGAGCCTCGACCAGCTCGGGCAACAACAGGTTTTCCACATCGAGACGAGCAGGGTTCAAGCTCCCGAACCTGTTGCGCGTTCGAGCAACAGGGTTTATCAGCTCATCGATGTCCAGGGAGGTGCGCTCCTGTTGATCCAGAGCTTTGAGTGGGTCCAGATCCAGAAACGCGTCATCCGGGATCAACTGATCACCCGACGCCAGGTGGCCTGGTTCGGCAACGCTACGAGTAAGTCCGCAGACACGTCGCACCCGAATCTGGAAATCCCCCATGATGTAGGTGTTAGCGTCCTTTATCCGCACCGGCTCGCCTTTGGGCAGGGGCAGGCCACTCTCGCGGTCGATCGTACCGTTGGCGCTGAGATCGGTCAGGCAAAACACCCCCTCACGAAAGCTCACCAATGCGTGCTGCTTGGACACCAGGCGCCGGCGGTCAGGGATGATCCAGTCGCAGTCCTCACCTCGGCCTATGACACCTCCGGCCGGCCCGAAAGCTTTCCGGCAATGCAGTGCGGCGCCAGGTCGGCCGGGGTTCAACATCTCGAGAACAAGTTCCATCTGTAGAAGCTCCTGGGTTCATTTCCCGCGGTTGAGCGCCTGTGGATCACCCAAAGGGCGATAAACGCTATCGTTGAATATGTAATTGCTGTTGCACCCGACAAGGCTGCAGGACATGACGCAGGACAAAGCAAATGCGGACCAGGAAAAAACACGCATGGAAAGGGCTCCAGGGCTAATGGGTGACGCGGCAATGGATACGTCGAGGCAAGGAAAGGATCAGTCATCGAAATCACTGCGCCGAATGTTCAGGCGCTCGAGACGATAAAGCAGCGTGCGCAGTGGAAGGCCCAGTTCACGGGCGGTACGAGCCTTGTTGCCGCCAAATTCGCGCAAGCCATCGATCAAAAGATTTCGCTCGATCTGCATCATCCGCTCTCGCAGACTTACACGACCGCGCTCCACCGGGCTCTCGATGCGCAACCCGAAATGCTCGACAAGCAGCTCGTCGCCCTCGCACAGCAGCACAGCCCTTTCCACGATACTTTTGAGTTCGCGTACGTTTCCCGGGAAGCCGTAGGCGCTCAGATGGTCAAGCGCCGCATCCGACCAGCTCACCGGATCGCGCTGCAAAAGTGCACAAGCCTTGTCGGCAAAGTGTCGCGCCAGCTCGATAATGTCTCCATCACGCTGGCGCAATGAGGGTAACTGGATCGGAAACTGGGCCAGGCGGTAGTACAGGTCCTCGCGAAACTTGCCCTCCTTCATCAACTGCTTCAGGTCGCGATGGGTAGCAGCAATGATCCGCACGTCGACGCTGTGAGTTTCATTGGACCCCAACGGACGGATCTCACCTTCCTGCAGCACTCGCAGCAGTTTCGCCTGGAGGGACAATGGCATGTCGCCGATCTCATCGAGTAACAACGTGCCTCCGTTGGCTGCATCGAACAGCCCGACACGGTCCCGATCAGCTCCGGTAAAAGCCCCCTTGCGATAGCCGAAAAGCTCACTTTCCAGCAGGTTTTCGGGCACCGCTGCGCAGTTCTGCACAACGAGTGCCTTGGCCCGGCGCTGACTGGCGTCGTGAATGGCGCGAGCCACTACCTCCTTGCCAGTACCGGTCTCGCCCCGCAGCAGGATGGTAAAAGGACTGTGCACGACCTTACTGATCATCGAACAGGTCTTGCGCATCGCGGCACTCTTGCCGATCAGGCCGTAGTCATTGGCGCTCGGCAGGCTTCGATTGATGGATTGGAGTTCGCCGACGGAACGACGCAGGCGCCGCAACAGGTGGAGTTGGCCCAGCGCAAACGTTCCAAGATGCCCCAGGGACTCGGCAAACCCCTGGAGGTCGAGGTGCTGTTCGCTGGCACACAGCAATAAACCATCAGCGCTCCCTCGGGAGTTGACGAGAGGGATGCAGAGCATCGATTGCCACGGTGTGGCCCGGCTTGGCAGAAATCCGGTGTCATGGAGGCTGTCGCTTAACGCATCGAGGCATACGACACGGTTCTGGCGCAGCACAAATTGCAAAAGTGGCTCGTGGTTGTAGTCGCTGGGAAGATGTGTCTGATCACGTCTCTGCAAATGCCCTTCCAGGCATTCGGCGTTCAATCCCAAATGATCACGGGGTGCATCGAGCAAGTACAACTGGGCCAGTTCACACCCGCTGAGTCGAGCTGCACCCTGGATGAAATGCCCCACCAGCACAGCCTCGTCCTCCAGGCGCGAAAGATTGGAAAACTGCAGTAGAAGCGCCTGGGCATAGGCAAGCGGTTGCGGAACACTCTCGAACATGACACTTACCTCAAGTGAACTCACACGCTACGTTGGCTTCGCTGTTGAGCATCGCGTGGACGTGCCGCAGCGGTTCGTCGGTCGCCATGGAAACAAGCAGTCGGTCGGCCACCAGCGGCATCAAGTGCAGATCGAGCAAACGGTCAATCAACCGCGCGCCACTGTCGCTGCGAGTGCAGTGCCCTACCAGGTGATCCACGAGACGCGTGCAATAGCTGAAGCCCAACTGACGACGACGCAGCCGCTCGCCCAAGCGATCGAGTTTGAGCGCCACCAATTCACGCAGGACTGATCCGCCAATCGGGTAGTAAGGAACGACACACATGCGTGCCAACAGTGCTGGTTTGAAATGTTTGCCGAGGATTGGGCGAATGCACGCCTCGAGGCGTTCTGTGCTCGGCGGCGCGCCGCTCTCGCACAGTTCAGTTATCCGCTCACTGCCCAGGTTCGATGTCATCAGGATCAACGTGTTGCGAAAATCAATCTCTCGACCCTCGCCGTCGTTGGCCAGGCCTTTGTCGAAGATCTGGTAAAACAGGTTCATCACATCCGGGTCGGCCTTCTCGACTTCATCCAGCAACACCACCGAATAGGGTTTTTGCCGCACCGCTTCCGTCAGCATTCCACCCTCGCCAAAACCGACATAGCCGGGTGGCGCGCCGATCAGTCGGGAAACCGTGTGCTTTTCCTGGAACTCGGTCATGTTGAAAGTGGTTAGAAAACGATCACCGCCGTACAACAGGTCGGCCAGCGCATGGGCCGTCTCTGTCTTGCCGACACCGCTCGGCCCCACCAGCAGGAACACGCCCACCGGAGCGTCGGGTTTGTTCAGGCCGGCAGCGGCGGCGCGGACTACACGGTCAAGGGCTTGAACGGCCTGCTCCTGACCCCGTATGCGGGCCCGCAGATCAGTCGCAAAACTGGCGATGTTTACATCATGCTCTTGCGCCAATTGCGCCAGGGGAATGCCGGTCCACGCACTGATGACTTCCGCCACCAGACGCGGGCAAACCTCGTAGCTGACCAGACGCTCCCGGGCTTGTGCAGCCACCAGGGTGTCGCGGGTTTCGCGCAATGCCGACTCCAGAGCCTCGATGCTCAGGGCTTGATCAGCCACGGTTTCCCGAGCCCCGAACAGTTGGCGGCGCAGCGACAGCAGACGCTCCGCAAGGATGCGTTGCTCGGTCCACTGGGTTTCCAACGCCTGGCACTCGGCTTCGACGGTATCCAGGCGCGCCTCCAGTGCCTCCAAGACCTGAGCATCGATCGAGAGGCCGGCCTCGGCGTCGCGACGCAGCGCCTGGCGCTGACGCTCACCTTCGGCCAGTTCGCTGCGCAACCGCTCAAGGTTCTGCGGTGCGGTGGCCAAGCTGATACGCACACGAGCGCAAGCGGTATCGAGCACATCGACGGCTTTATCGGGTAGTTGGCGTCCGGTCAGGTAACGGGCCGACCATTGAGCCGCCGCGACCACCGCATCATCGCGCAGGTAGATACCGTGGCTGCTCTCATAGACCCGGGCGAGACCGCGCAGAATGGTCACCGCTTGGCTGACTGTCGGCTCATGCAATTGCACCGGTTGAAAGCGACGGGTCAGTGCCGGGTCTTTTTCAAAGTATTTTTTGTACTCGGCCCACGTGGTGGCCGCGATAGTACGCAGCTCCCCCCTGGCCAAGGCGGGCTTGAGCAAATTGGCTGCATCCGAGCCACCAGCGTTGCTACCGGCACCGATCAAGGTGTGGGCCTCGTCGATGAACAGGATGGTGGAGCCGGATGATGCCCTGATCTCGTCAATCACGCCCCTGAGGCGTCGTTCGAACTCGCCTTTTATACTGGCGCCGGCCTGTAGCAACCCCATATCCAGCGAAAGCACCTCAACATCTTCCAGGACGGATGGCACTTCTCCGGCTGCAATACGCAGCGCCAGACCTTCGACAATGGCTGTCTTGCCGACGCCCGCATCTCCCACCACGATGGGATTGTTTTTGCGCCGTCGCACGAGAATGTCGATCATCTGCCTGATCTCGCCGTCCCGACACAGCACCGGATCAAGGCCACCCTCACGGGCCTGCCGGGTCAGGTTATGGGTAAAGCGCTCCAGCGAGGAGCCTGCCGCGTGAATGGACGGACAGTCGCGCGAGCGGATTTGCAGTGAAAGGGCGAAATCCTTCAGCCGATCAGTGTTCAACCGGGCCAACAAAATGCTGCAGGAGCGGCCTGTATAGCGAGCGGGGTTACGGAGCAATGCCAGGATCAAGGCCGCCTGGTCGATCAGTTCTTGCTCAAGTTCAAGCGTCGCCACCGGCAGCGCATCCTGCAACCATTGCACCAGCTCTGGCGCGAACACCGGATTACAGGACGCGCTATGTTCCATCCGCGGTTGCAAGGTGGCAGACAGCTCCTGGGCGTTTACCTGAGCATCTTGTAATGCGCGTTCGAGCAAGCCTCGGGGCCGCTCCAACAACCTCAGCAGCAGATCTTCCGCCAGGACTTTATCGGCACCACGCGCCACACACTGCTCGGCAGAACGCTCCAGATCATCCCGGGTTTCGGCATCCAATGCCTGTATGAGTCGCTGAAGATCTACGTTGATCATGTCATCCATTTCCTAATGAGTTTTACTGCCGAGGATCACCACGCCGTCCGCGCGCTCATGCCCCAGCCAACTGGTCCATCCCAGGCGACAACTGTTCAGTTCTCCAATGCACAGGGCTCGTATTTCCTGCTGACGCAGGACCAGGCGGATGTCGTACTCGAGGGGGTCGCGCAGCGTGAATCGCACCAACGAGCACAGCGGTCGATAACCGAGGCCAACGGGCAGGAATTCGTGGAAGCGTTGCCAATCCAGCTCACAGATATGGATACGAAATTTGCCGCCACGGTCGCGCACCCGCTGACCGAGCACCAGGTCGTTGCTCAACAGGCTATTGGCACTCCCCAGCCGATTGCGCTGCTCGTCGAGAATCTCCACCCGACGCTCGATGCACTGCTCCAGAACCAGCTCGGCGTGTTTGAAGTAGTAACGCAGCACCGCCTCGATCAGCGCCGCCGAGTGAGCACGCAGGCTCAACAAGCCCAAGTACGGCAGCAGGCGCTTCCAGTTCAGTTGGCTGGCCTTGCGGATTTCTTCGCCACCCAGTCCGATCAAGGCAAACAACTGCTCGGAGAACGGGTCTCGAGCTCCGCTCTGGAAGCTTGCGCAATACCGGTACTTGCGCCAGATCGGCAGCATCAGTCGTTGAAGACGATGGTGGAATATGTCGAGGAACTGGCGAGTCGAATTTCCGCCTTCCTCACGCAAAGCTTGCTCGCCGTAGAACGCCGGTAGAGGCGAACCTGCACCCACCAGGCAGAGCAGGTTCAAGCGCATACGTGCGCGCACCTTCCCCTGCTCCTCGAAAAACTCCACGCGGTCGATATCGCTGGCCGGGAAACCCAGGCTTGGATTGGCTTGGAATTCCAACTGATCGTAAAGCGCTTCATCATCCAGGCCCGGATGGGCCTCACGCAGCCGATCCAGGACCAGCAACACGGCTTGGAACAGCGAGTACTCGCGTATTCTTCGTGCCAGCACGTTCATAGAAGCGGCTGTTGGCCCATGCGGGGTGACCATTGATACACCTCTCCCTGTGTGCTGTTCACCCGCAGTTCGTGATACGAATTGAGGCTGGCATAAAGCGCAAAAAACTCGTTGAGGACCGAAGTGAAGACAAATAGGTCGCCTTCGCCGATGTAACCTTGTGGGTCGACGATCAGTTCGGTACGTACACCCCGAACCGGCAGCCCCCGATGCAGCCGATCGACATGCAGGTGCCTGATCGATTTGAGGCTGCCCAGCAAACGCTTGCTGACCTTCTCGGTTTGCTCGTCGTAGTAACGTGGGAAGTCGTAGCTTTCGAGGATCACCTTGAGCGCATTGACGTCCGCCAGCGACAGGTAGTTGAGAGACATGTTGCTGATCAGCTTCCACAGGTAATCGCGGTTCAATGGCGGCGCGAAGCTGGGTGTAACCGGGCCGATATTGCGGAAACTGAGGGACTCAGGCGTTCTCTCACCGGGTTGATCGATATCGCCGGGCTTGAGCTGGCGTGGCAGGTCCTGGTTGGTGCACGTCAGTTCGATCGACAGCGTTTCATAGGCCTGGGCTGGTTGAATACCAAAGGCCAGGCAGGTATCGAGGCCGCTGTTCAATAACGAGGGACGCTGGCGAACGCTGTAATACGGACGGCCGGTGGGGACGTCGAAACTTGAATCATGCTCAAACGACTCGAACGGCACATAGGACTGATACCCCAGGCCACCAGGGCGCCAGCCAATGACGCTGTCGACTGAATAGACCGAGCAGTGCTCCAGGTCATAACCGGCCGGCAGCAACGGATACTCGTCTTGTTTGCCATCCAGGCGGATCGGCTGAGCGTCATGCTTGAACAGATTGACGATTGGCGTGCAGTAAAGCTTCACGTTGTCCAGTGTCGGGCGCATGCGCTCGATGCCACTCTTGCGTATATCAAAACGCAGGTCCAAACCGCGCACCTGTTTCAGGCAGTCCAATGGCAACGTGCTGGTCACGTCCAGGCCAATGACGTCGACGAACAAAAACTTGTCCTGGAACGCGAAATACTCCTGCAGGTAGCGATAGCCGCGGAAGGTATTCAGCGGATACGGGATCAACGCTTCCTCCTCCGCAAATCCTACCGGCTGAACACGCTCAGCCGGAATCCTGAACGTCATCGGATTGCCATCTACGGCGCTGAATGGCTCGCCGGCACCGTTCAATGGGACCAGCTCGATGCCTTCAAGATTACGTACGAGGCTGAGATAGAGCATCTGGCTGATATACCGCTCGCCCGTGAAGTGCAGGCGCAAACGGCTCAACTGCACTTCACCCAAGTGGCCGTCGCAAGGCATCTCCAAGCGCAGGCTCAGCAGCGAGCCGGTACCCTTCACCGAGTAACTCAAACGGGTCAGGTCCAGGGCCAGGACATCGGTTGGATAGCACGTCCGGAAATGGCATCGCACACCTTGGATCGGCTTGCTTTCAACCGGTGTATCGCGCTCTACTCGCAGTGCGGGTCCGGAACGCGACAATGAATCAAACTGCAGAATACTGAAGGCCGGCAATGGCCTCATATAGTTAGGCCACAGCAGCTGCATCAACGAATGGCTCAGCTCCGGCAACTGGTCATCGAGCTTCTCGCGCAGTCGTCCGGTCAAAAAAGCAAATCCCTCCAGCAGGCGCTCAACATCCGGATCCCGGCCAGCCTGCCCCAGAAAAGGAGCCAGCGCCGGATTTCGATCGGCAAAACGTCGACCCAGCTGACGAAGCGCCGTCAACTCGCTCTGGTAGTAATGGTTAAACGCCATGCATCGCTATCCTTGTCTGACCTTGACCTGAGCGTCGCCATCCAGGCACGCGAGAAAACTGACCTGCCGCTTGAAACCCTTAACATCCAGCAAGCCTTCAATGCTGAAGGACAACCTCAGTTGGCCCTGATGACCCGGCGTCGGAGTGACACAAACATTGCTGAGACGAGGCTCGTAGGCCTCAACGAAGGCTTCGATCGCGCGGCGGGCCTGGCTTTTTGCGTCATGCAGGCTCAAACGCATGTCATTGAAGTCCGGCAGCCCGTAATCGGATAGCGTCCGCACACTGCCTGCGCGGACGCTGAGCATCCTGGCCAGATGAGCGGCCACGGATGCCATGATGCAAGCCTCGACATTCAAACCGTGACGCATCTGGGCTTCGCCGGCCAGGCGCTCGAAAAGGCTGCCATAGGCCATGACCCGTGCTTACGCCTTGTCCAGCTTGCCAACCAGCGACAGGGTGAAATCGGCCCCCATGTATTTGAAATGCGGGCGCACATTCAAACCAACGCGATACCAGCCTGGTTCGCCTTCCACATCGCTTACAACAATCTTTGCCGCACGCAATGGACGACGACCACGGACCTCGGCGCTCGGATTTTCCTGGTCAGCCACGTACTGGCGAATCCAATTGTTGAGCTCACGCTCCAGATCCATGCGTTCTTTCCACGATCCCAACTGCTCCCGCTGCAAAACCTTCAGGTAATGAGCAAGGCGATTGACGATCATCATGTAAGGCAGTTGGGTACCCAGTTTGTAGTTCAGTTCAGCCTGCTTGTCCTCGACACCGTTGCCGAAGAGCTTAGGTTTCTGAACGGAATTGGCTGAGAAGAACGCGGCGTTATCGCTGCCCTTGCGCATGGTGAGGGAAATGAAACCCTCCTCAGCCAGCTCGTATTCGCGGCGGTCGGACACCAGGACTTCGGTCGGGATCTTGGTTTCGATCTCACCCATGCTTGCGAAATGATGCAAAGGCAGGTCCTCAACCACGCCGCCGCTTTGTGGGCCAACGATGTTGGGACACCAGCGAAACTTGGCGAAGCTGTCGGTCAGACGCGAGCCGAATGCATACGCGGTATTGCCCCACAAGTAGTGCTCGTGGCTATTGGCAACGGTCTCCTTGTACACAAACGACTTGACCGGGTTCTCCTCTGGATCATAAGGGGTCCGCAACAAGAAGCGCGGCACCGTCAATCCAACGTAGCGCGCATCTTCCGACTGACGAAAACTTTGCCATTTGGCAAATTGCGGGCCCTCGAAGTGATCTTTCAGGTCCTTGAGGTCCGGTAGGCCGGCGAAGCTTTCCAGGCCAAAGAATTTAGGACCGGCAGCGGCGATGAATGGCGCGTGGGCCATGCACGCAACGCTGGATACATATTGCATGAGCTTCACATCCGGCGAACTTGGCGACATGAAGTAGTTGGCAATGATCGCCCCAACTGGTTGCCCGCCGAACTGACCGTACTCTGCGGTGTAGATATGTTTGTACAAGCCCGATTGCATGACCTCCGGCGAGTCTTCAAAGTCGTCCAACAGATCACTCTTGGAGACATTGAGCATTTCAACCTTGATGTTTTCGCGGAAGTTGGTCCGATCCACCAGCAACTGCAAACCGCGCCAAGAGGACTCCAAGGCCTGGAACTCCGGGTCGTGCAGAATCTCATCCATCTGACGACTGAGCTTGGTATCGATCTCGGCGATCATGCGGTCAACCATGGCTTTCTTGACCGGTTCACCGCTGTTCTGCGGTTTGAGCAACTCCTCGATGAATGCAGAGACGCCACGCTTGGCGATGTCGTAGGCCTCGTCGTCTGGAGAAAGACTGGTTTCAGCGATGATCCTGTCGAGAAGGCTGTACTCGACTGCTTCATTGTTTTTCTGCTGCGCTACGCTGCTGCTCATGGGGTTAGCCTCCTTGGCTAATGGGGTCAGCTTCAAGGCCCAGCTCGTTCAGCACACGAGCCCGGGACTCATCGACGGCGAGCACGCCCTCAATCGCTTTTCGAAATGCAGGTACGTTACCCAGGGGCCCCTTGAGGGCTACCAGCGCGTCGCGCAGCTCCATCAGTTTTTTGAGCTCAGGTACTTGCTCGACCAGGCTGGCCGGATTGAAATCCCTCATCGAGTTAACGCTCAATTGCACAACTAGCGTTTCTGTTTCACTTTCTTCCAGCAGACGGTTCGGCACGCTCAGCGTCAGCTTCAACGCTTGCTTGGCCAAGACCTCATCGAACGTCATCTTGTCGATGCTGATCGGCTTGCGATCCTCAACCTTGCGCTCGTCCGCACGGTGGGTGTAATCACCCATTGCGACCAATTTCAGCGGTAGTTCAATCTGTTCCTGAGCCCCGCCAGTCGTGGGCTTGAACGTAATGTTGATACGTTCCTTGGGCGCTACAGAGCCATCTTTGGCCATGGTTTTTTCCTTAAGATTTTGACCCGCAGGCCTATTCAATGACCCGTTCCAGGTCGAGGTAACACAATCTGCGATAGGTCTCGTTCCTGCACTCACGTACGGCGTGGCTCTGTGGCAGAAGCTCACAGCAGTGATGCAACTGGTGCAGTACCTGAAGCCCAAGATCGGGCTCCCACCCATTCAAGTTGGCGTGCTGAAGGTTCTGATCCAGTGCTTCGAGCTGGATCTTGGCGAGTTCGTATTTCTTGGCCGATATGCACAAGCGAGCCATTGCGAACCGCCAGAGAAATCGCTCACGAGCGCCAAGAGCGCTTCGCATGCCGTCCCTGAGTGACTGGACAGCAGGCTTGAGGCCATCCTCATGCAGAATCGACCGAGCCTCTTCGAGGGCCAGGTCCCACGGCGCATCGCTGTTGACGACATCGATGCCAAGCGGGGCATTGGAGCTTTGCAGATGAGGCATCACATGAGCGGCAATCCAGGCGCGAGTCGCCGGATCGGCAAACGGCAAGCCGTCATGCCAGCGCAGTTCCAATACGCCCGGCAGTCGCTGGATGAACTGCGCAAAATGGACTTCCACTTCTCGCATGGCCTGCTCGGCATTCAAGCCTTGTAGGCATTCCCAGGCGAGCCTTTGGCCATCGAACCAGAATGGAGCCTTGGCCAAACTGGCTTCGACTTGAACAAGCAGGTCCGCATAGCGGCCCTGCAAGAAGGTTTCCTGGTAGCTCTTGAGCCTGTCCATCGGTACGCCACGCAATTGAGTAACCTGTTCTGCGTTGCGCTCGGGCATTACATCGATCGAGAGCCATAGCAAGGCCCTATTCAGTCGCAGGGCCCGAGCGTCGGTTGCTTTTTGCTTGAGCCACCAGGCACACAGTGAACGGGCACCTTCCTGCTGGACGCGCAGGGTTCTACAGGCCTCTTTTTCGCTTTCAATCGGAGTCTCGCAGGCGAGCAATTGAGCGGCCGTCTGTTTCACCTGGGCAACTGCCGCATGGATGACACCGGGTTGCGGCTGGTGCTGGGCGACTCGTTGGATCATGTGTTTGATTCGCCGGCAAAGCGGTAACAGCAAGGGCGCCTCATCGCCCAGATAAGCGCTGAAAATCGCGTCGAGTCCTTCAAGCTGAGCCGCCAGATGATGGAACAACGGCATCTGCTCTTTGAATGCCACGTCATCCCCCAGCACCTGATCCAGGCGCGTCACCAGCCAGTTGATGCTGGCGGCACGGGTTCGAAGCTTGGCGGGATGGATCTCGGCCCAATGGCTTTTACAAAGGTGATGCAAGAGACAAAGGCCGGCCAGCAGCCCCTGGAAGGATTCACGCTGATACAGCGCCCATGTCAGCCAGACAGCGACCCGTACATCCTTCGACTGCCGGCGCAGTAGCGATTCGCTCTGCTCAAGAACCTTCAGCCAATCGACCTGATCGTGCTCATACATCGATCGAGATTTGATCAACTCGCTTTCCAACGCTTCGTACTCATTTGAAAAACGCACGTCCGCACCCGCAAAACTGTCCTTGGACACGGGCGACTTGGCGAGAGCCAGGTAATGGGCGGAAAGTTTTCCTGAGTACGACATTCACGACTCTGTTTAGATGAATTCGGTTTATGGTCCGACATTCAGGTCAGGACGCAGGCTATCCATAAGCAAACAATGGATATTTCAGATAACGTGGGTGACAACTGCCACTACACCCAGCAACTACCCTCCACTCGAACGCAGCAGAGCATGCCAAGGTTCAACAAATAAAAAAGTAGGAAATTTCGTTTTTTACTTGGAACAAAATGAAAAAGACAAACAGACAGTAAAAACCCGACCCGGATCACACCACTGATACCAAGTCGAACTCCACGTCAACCATCAAGAAAGCCAAATCATTACACAAGTTGACAGAATTTATATTTAAGAGAAATTTCCTACATACTTTTCTTTTTTTTTAATCTTTGGAGGTTTTTGTCCTTCAAGGCTGCTTCAATGTCCTCAGGAGTCACTGCACACCCAAGGACGAATCGATGTCTCACTTCCATGCCCGTTCAAAATTCCGAATCGCCATCACTGGCCTTGAAGCTGAATTTCAAGTTCATACATTCAAAGGTAGAGAGGCTATCAGCCAGCCCTATTCGTTCGATGTTGAACTCGTCAGTGAGCGAAAGGACATCGATCTTGAGAAACTGCTCCATAAACAGGCATTTCTTACATTCGACCAACAAGAAAAACAGACATGCGGTGTGCACGGGCTCATCTACCGCGCCGCACAAGGTGACTCCGGCAAGCGGCTCACTCATTACAAGATAAAACTCAAACCCCAGCTTTCCTACTTGGCACATCGCATTAATCAGCGGATCTTCCAGCACCTCAGCGTCCCGCAAATCATCACATCGATCCTCAAGGAACATGGCATTCTTTCCGATGCCCATCACTTTCACTTGAGTGAACACTACGCGCCCCGCGCCTATTGCGTGCAGTACCGGGAATCGGACTTGCACTTCATTGAGCGCCTGTGTCAAGAAGAGGGCTTGCACTATCATTTCCAGCACAGTGAATCGAGCCATTACCTGGTATTTGGCGATGACCAGACTGTGTTTCCCCGAATCGACAACCTTGGTGTTTATAAACAGCACAGCGGCATGATCGCCGATGAACCGGTGATACGACGTTTTGGTTTAAGGCTGGAAACCCGGACCAGCCAAGTCCGTCGTCGAGACTACGATTTCGAAAAAGCCTCGGTCCTACAGGAAAAAAGCTGGCAGGCAGACCACGAAAGCGTCCGTCCGGACTTGGAGGACTATGATTATCCCGGCAATTTTACCCGGGATAAACGAGGTCAACTGCTGGGCAGGCGCAGCCTGGAACGCCATCGCGCTGACTACCAGCAGGCGGAAGGCCACAGTGGTCAGCCCACGCTGGCGGCCGGACACTTCCTGATGCTGAGTGAACACCCTCGCCAGGAATGGAATGATCTCTGGCTGCTGACGGAAGTGCATCACGAAGGCAAGCAGCCGCAAGTGTTGGAAGAAGGCGCCGCTGGCGCCCCCTCCATGCACGCCGGAGACTTCGACCAGGGTTATCGCAATCGCTTCGTTGCGACCCCTTGGGATGTGATCTTTCGCGCACGACGGGTCTATCAAAAACCCTGTATAGCGGGTAGCCAGACCGCCGTGGTTACCGGTCCCAAGGGCGAAGACATCCACTGCGACCAGTACGGTCGGGTCAAGGTCAGGTTTTTCTGGGATCGCGCTGATCATCTGGATGATGGCAGCAGTTGCTGGTTGCGCGTCGCGTCCAATTGGGCAGGCAACGGTTACGGTGCCGTGACGATTCCAAGAGTGGGGATGGAAGTATTGGTGACCTTCATGGAAGGCGACCCCGACAAGCCGTTGATCAGCGGATGTCTGACCAACAGCAGTCACCCTTTGCCCTATCCCCTGCCCGAACTCAAGACGCGCACGGTGCTTCGCTCCCGCAGTTCGCCGGGCGGCAAGGGGTTCAATGAGCTGCATCTGGAAGACCGCGAAGGGCAGGAATTGATCTACCTGCGGGCCCAGCGCGACATGGAACAGAAGATTGAACATGACAGCCGGCTGGAAGTGGGCAACGAAAGGCTGGAAACCGTCATGGGCAACAGCACCACCGTGCTACGTGCCGAGGAACATCGAACCACGGCCTCCAACCGCACGATCCGGGTGGAGGGTGACGACCACCTGCACGCGGCCAACCGATATACCCACGTAGATCAAACATTGATCGTCGAAGCTGGCCAGCAAGTGCATATAACGGCTGGCGCTCATCTGGTTCTGCACGCAGGCACGACCCTGAGTTTGAATGCTGGAGGTCAGCACATCGTCATAGGCCACGGCGGCATCTACAGCAGCAGTGAAATTCAGATCGGCGCAGCACCGCTAACCGCTGCGCCCGCCTCATCACACACGCACGGTACAACGCTCCCCCTGGTTTCACTGATAGATTTGCCCCGATCGCTCGCCCCTACTCAGCGCGCCTTGATGAGCGCCAGTAAAGCCATGGGATTGGACTTCTGTCCGATTTGCGAAGCTTGCCGCGCAGGGATTTGCTGTACGGAAGCCGTCGCCGCATGACTCAGACCTATCCCCATCAATGGTTGAGTGAGCACCAACACCTCGGCCACAGTTTGTGCGTTGTCCTGGACTCGGAAAATGAGGGCCCGGCACGCCAGGCCTTTCTCAAGAACAGCCGGCCCGATCAGTACCGAAGCGTCTATGGCCAAACCGAGGTCAGAGACCTCGACGATGCCGGCCCCTTTGTCTTTGGTTTCGATCAACCTGACGACCCGAACGTCAGCGAACTGCTCAGACGGCCAGAAAGCCACTGGGGATGGCTGGCCAGCCTGCCCAAGGGAAGCCTCTCCCGGCTGGTCGAACACTGGCGTGAGCGAATGATTGTCGGAACGCGCCCTCATCAGGCGTTGTATCGCTTTCATGACAATCGGGTATTGAGCCGGGCACTTGAACACCTGCCCCTTGAGGCCTATCCCGCCTATCTCGGGCCAGCAATCAGCGTGTGTTACTGGCAGGGCACGCACTGGAAGAATGTCGATAACCCGGCCCCCGATAAGCACCCGGTGCCAGACTCACCGCTTTGGTTAGAGGTGCCCTTCCCACGACCGCAAGCGATAGAGGCCCGCCGGCGCAATGCGCACCGGGTCCTGTTGGCCGAGCATCTCCAGGCCTATGCCGAACTCGCCGAACAGCAGGCCGCTGATACGTGGTTGCAATCCGTACTCGATCTGGCCGAGACGTGGAACTGGCAGGCGCCTGGGCAGTTGGAATTTTTGCTGACCCAGCGCCTGCGCGCACTCGAACCGATGCCGCCGTACTGGCACGTACGTCCTGGCGAAGATCCCGACGAGCATTTTGACCGGGTTCGATTGATGGCGGACTTCTGGCAAGGAAGCGCACCGCTATGACGATCCTCCCGATAACGATTCTTGGCTTGGGCCTGGCGATCACGGCTGGCTGCATCTACAAGCCCTCCAATACCTTCACATTCACCGCTGATCTGCCACCCGACTTTGCTTATCAGGCCATTGCCGTATATGTCCCTGCCAAAGGACAAACCTGCACTGTACCGGGTGGAAGAAATACCGAAGTTGGGTACAACCTGCACTGGCGAAAGCATTACCAGCCAGATTCGAAAATCGCCCTGTATCGAAGGGTCAGCGGCTGCCAGCTGGTGATTTACAGGATCAAGCTCGAAATCAATTCGGCCTACGGAGACGACTGGGGAGATATCAGCGGGGATGCCGCAACCGTGGCCATACGTGATGAGCTGGAGCCGCAATACAAAGGCACTTTCAGCGAAACGGGTGAAAGTGTCTTTTATGGTCAATGCCAGTGGCTGTTCCGAACCGCAGGGCCCAGGCGTCGCATCGTCAAGATCCTCGACTGCAAGGAAACCAATGCGCAAGGCGAGCTGCAAGTTGGTCGCCCGTTCTCCGCTTATACCCTGGATCAACTACCGGGGAAGACGCTCAGGATGAGGATCAACTTGGCGGAAGAGGAACGGCCCTACATGCGCGACACCTGGGTGAAATTTCCTAACGGCTGGAAGCGCTGCCTCGGCAAGGGCTTTGAGGATCCATACGCATTCTGTTTAGGAAACCACAAGGACTTCAGTGGCTTCCAGATGCCGGACGGACAGAAATGCACCCTCTATCCAGGGTGCAGTGAATAAGGACATCAACCATGACATCAATGCAATTGGAATTGGAATCCCGGTTGGGCAGTCGCATTCTGAGCTGCCCCGTGAAGGGAAAATGGACTGGATTTCAACTCGTCGATGAGTTCGGCTCTGGCGAGCCTTACGCCGGACTGGCTTACGTCGCAATCGATTCAGAAGGGCAAAAATATACGGGCAGCCTGGACTCCAACGGCATGGGTAGAATCAATGACCACCATGCGGGACCGGTTGCCCTGATCTTTGAGCAAAAGTATCGAGGTCCCGAAGAGCTCTATTTAGCGCTTCAAGGCAGGGATCACTACCCCTTGGAAATCACCGAACTCCAGGTCCGTGCCGAACAAACCCGTCACCTGAACAACAATGCCACTCGAACCCGAGAAAACCCTGCACAAACCAGTGCGGACGATTTCTTTCAGGTGGAAGTACGTCATCTGGTCAAACACGCCGCTCACTTGCCTCCCGAGGTGTACCGTCATTACCCGCTGCGCGGCGGCCCCGCACGACTGCTAGGCGAGCATGGCAAATTCGGCGTGGCCTTGATGCCGGAAAAACAGACGGTTTTGGAAGTGCGCCCGTTGCGGGCCCTTCGACCCCTGTTATCAACGACTCCTGAATTCTGCGCGCTTAACCTGTACCAGTTGGCCCTCATGTCGACACTGAGCTATTGCCCTTTCGGCCAGAAACCCGACCAACCTCCGATCAACACGCCGATAAGCTTCACTCTCCAACCCAGCGTCGGCAACTGGTTCGCGGATGGCCTGGCCAAATCCGAGGAGCTCTGGAAGCTAGGCCCAGAGCAACCAGAACCCTGCTACTACCCGCTGTACGAAGATGTGCCCTACTCCAAACGCCTGGAGATCGTGCCGTTCGACATCGAACTCTACGCGGTGAACGACCCGAAACTGGGTGAAGAGCAGGAACACCCTGCCAAGGTCCATTTTCTGGATGACCGTACGCTCGGCAAGGAAGCTACTGATACTCAAGCGTTCATTACCCACCATGACGAAGTGATCCTGATTGCCGTGCGCGGTACATCGGAAATGCTCGCTGACGGTTTGCGTGATGCCGATGCACTTCAAGTGCCATTTGAAGAAGGTGATGGCCAAGTACATCGCGGATTCTATGGCGCGGCCAAAAAAGCGGCGGCCTTTGTGACAAGTTATCTGGACCGGTTCCATACCGGGCAACAGTTATTGATTTGCGGTCATAGCCTGGGCGGTGCCGTAGCCCTGTTACTTTCTGAAATGTTGCGTCGCCGAGCGGGCTTTGACTACCGCATCCAGCTCTACACTTACGGCGCACCCCGTGCGGCTGATGCCACCTTTACAAAAAATGCCGAGCCCCTTGCGCACCACCGCATGGTCAACCACAACGACCCTATACCCAGCGTTCCCGGAAGCTGGATGAACACCCGGGCAGGCGTTTATGGCACAGGTGCCGCACTGACTTTCGTCAACGTACCGGTTGGGCTTTCGGTGTTCGTTGCGGGCGTCACCAACTGGACAGGCGAAAACTACGCGCACCACGGTACTTTGCGACATTTCCTACCGGTTGAATTCGGTCGCCAGGAAAAGTCCTCGATCCTATGGACCCCCAGTTGCGACACCATCACCCAGCAAGCCGCCTGCCAGGTGGCCTTGCAGCACCGGCATGGTTTGCCGGATCGCCCGTCGTTACTGGCTCAACTGGTCCATACCGGCAATCACTTCATGCTCCCGGGCTATATTCCCGCGTGCTGGGCAACGCTGCGTCGATGGCAGCAAGCGCAAGCATCCGCAGACACATTGGTGACAAAGCGAGAATATGAATGGGTGGCCAACGCATTGGCACGGATTACCCAGCAACTGCGCAGCGAAACCCGTGCGATGGAACAGGGTGCTCCCAACGGGCGCAGCCACACCCCCATCAACGATGCACTTACCCACGAGATCGACAAACTACGCACCACGCACGCTCGCCTGGCGACTTTACGTACCGCGTCGGTCAGCGAAAGAGACGTGTACGGCAGCGTGTCGGAGCGACCCGAACAGTTGGAGCAAAGTCTGACCCGTTGGCAGGCGCACCCGCAGAACCGACGGATGGTGCAATGGGCACCTACACCGACCCGGGACGCCGAAGGTGATGGGCTCAGAAATGCCCAGGGCTACTCCATTGGCAAACCCTATGCGCTGGATGTCGACTCCATGATCTGACTCGAAGCACTCCACCACCGACAGGCCTTGAACTACTCCAAGACCCAGTCGATTACCGAGAATGCCTTACAACGCAAACGGCAACATCACACGAACCGCCTGCCGCTGCGCCAAACGCTGCTGAAACTCCATCGGGTCGTGGATCAGCACATCCTGCCCGGCGAAGGATTCGGCGGCGATCAAGCGCGAAAGCCAGAAGCGCACGCACGCCACGCGCAGCAGGGTCGGCCAGAGGTCGGCCTCGGCGGCGGTGAACGGTCGCAGTGCCGCGTAGGCGCCCAGCAAGGCTCGCGCCCGTGGGCCGTCGAGCACGCCGTCGTCGTCCGAACACCAGTCGTTCAGGGCAATGGCCACGTCATACAGCATCGGCCCGGAGCAGGCGTTGTAGAAGTCGATCAAGCCGGTCAGGTGGGTGCCTTCGAACATCGCATTATCGCGGAACAGGTCAGCGTGGATGTTGGCGCGAGGCAGCGCCAGGATGCCGACCTTTTGCTGGGCGATTTCTTCCAGCGCGGCCTCCAGCAACTGGCGGGCCTCGGCGTCGAGGTGCGACAGCAGTTTGGCGCCCTCTTCCTGCATCCAGTCCAGGCCGCGGTCGGTCTTGCGCTTGATCATGTTGTCGCGGGTGGCCAGGTGCAGGTGCGCCAGCAATTCGCCAACTTGGGCGCAATGCTGGGCATTGGCCTGCTTGATGTGCTTACCCGCCAGGCGCGGTTGCAGCAGCGCCGGCTTGCCTGCCAGTTCCCGCAACGCGACGCCGTCGGTGGTGCGCAAGGCGTACGGCACCGGCAGGTCGGCGTCGTGCAGCACGTCGAGCAGTTCGATGAAGAACGGCATTTCCTGCACCGGGCCGCGTTCAACCAGGGTCAGGACGAACTCGCCCCGCTCCAGGCTGATAAAGAAATTGGTGTTTTCGCTACCGGCGGCAATCCCCTGGAAATCAAGCAGGCGGCCGAGCCCATAAGGGGCGAGAAAGGTTTCCAGCTCGGGCCGGGCCAAGGGGGTAAACACAGACATGGTTAAAAACTGCTCAGTTCTGGCGCCGCGGTGCAGCGGCGCCGATTAAAGTTAGGCAACTACTTCCACTCGAAGATTTTCCAGGACGGAATCAACATGTCCGGCTGGTCCGAGCGGATGAAGTTTGCATCTGTCCCGTCGGCACGCACCAGGAAATAAGGCTTGCCGTTCTTGGGCGTAACCTTGATCGCGTACAGGAAACCGTTTTGGCGGTACTCCTGGATGACCTTGTCCCCTTCCGTGCGGATGGTAACTTCCGGCTCTGGCGTTGGGGCATCGTCCGCGGCCATGACGGCCAATGGAACGGTTGCAAACAAGCCAGCCAGTAACAGGCGATTGAGTGTGCGCATGATAACCTTGTCCCTTTGTCGTCAACGGTCCCGCTATTCTAGCCCCGGACCCGCCGAAAAGGTTGATCGTGCTCATGAGCCAAGCCCCCCTCGTCCTGGTGGACGGTTCTTCATATCTGTACCGCGCCTTCCACGCGCTGCCACCGCTGACCACCTCCAAAGGCCTGCCCACCGGTGCGGTCAAGGGCGTGCTGAACATGCTCAAGAGCCTGCGCAAGCAGTATCCGGACAGCCCGTTCGCCGTGGTCTTCGACGCCAAGGGTGGGACTTTTCGCGATGCGTTGTACGCCGAATACAAGGCCAATCGCCCGAGCATGCCCGACGACATGCGCGTACAAATCGAGCCGCTGCATGCCAGCGTCAAGGCCCTGGGCTTCCCGCTGCTTTGCGTGGACAACGTCGAGGCCGATGACGTGATCGGTACCCTGGCCCGCAGCAGCGCGGCGGCCAATCGCCCGGTGGTGATCTCCACCGGCGACAAAGACATGGCGCAGTTGGTCGATGGGCACATTACCTTGGTCAATACGATGACCGGTAGCGCGCTGGACGTGGCTGGCGTTAAGGAGAAATTTGGCGTCGCTCCGGAGCAGATCATCGATTACCTGGCGTTGATGGGCGATTCCTCCGACAACATCCCGGGCGTGCCGGGCATCGGGCCAAAAACCGCGTCCGGCCTGCTGGTGGGTGTCAACGGCGGCCTGACCGAGCTGTACGCACAACTGGACATCGTCGCCACCTTGCCGATCCGTGGCGCCAAGACCCTGCCCGCCAAGCTGGAAGAGCACAAGGAAATGGCGTTCCTGTCCTACGAGCTGGCGACCATCAAGACCGACGTGCCGTTGGACGTTGGCCTGGACGACCTGCAGATGGGCGAGCCGGACCACGAGAAACTCGCCGAGCTCTACACCCTGCTGGAGTTCAAGAGCTGGTTCGAGGAAAACCAGCGGGACGCCAAGCGCGCCGGCCAGGAAATTGTCGAAACCAGCGACGAACAGCCCGGCGCCGCCGAGGCCCAGTACGAGATCATTCTTGAACAGGCGCAGTTCGAGGCGTTGCTCGACAAGCTGAACAAGGCGCCGCTGTTCGCGTTCGTCACCGAAACCAACGGCAACGACGCCCAGCATTCGCAACTGGTCGGTTTGTCGTTCGCGGTGGCGCCGTTTGAAGCGGCCTACATTCCGTTGACCCACTCCTACATGGGCGTGCCCGAGCAGTTGGACCGCGACACCGTGCTCAAGGCCCTCAAGCCGCTGCTGGAAGACCCCAAAAAGCTCAAGATCGGCCAGCACGCCAAGTTCGAAACCAACATCCTGGCGAACTGCGCCATCGGCGGGGACCAGAACAACGGCATCTTCGTCCAGGGCATCGCCTTCGACACCATGCTCGAATCCTACGTGCTGGATTCCACCGCGACCCGCCATGACATGGACAGCCTGGCGCTCAAGTACCTGGGCCAGAGCAAGACCGATTTCCAGGACATCGCGGGCAAGGGGGTCAAGCAACTGAGCTTCGACCAGATCGCCCTGGAACTGGCCGGCCCGTACGCCGCCGAAGGGGCCGACGTGACCTTCCGCCTGCACCAGGCCTTGCAGGAGAAACTCGCCGCCACGCCGAGCCTGGGCACGGTGTTGAATGACATTGAAATGCCGCTGATGCCGGTCCTGGCGCGCATCGAACGCCAGGGCGCGCTGGTGGATGCGAATCTGCTGGGTGTGCAGAGCGTTGAGTTGGGCGAGAAGCTGGTGGCACTGGAGCGTGAGGCGTTTGCCATCGCCGGCGAGGAATTCAACCTCGGCTCGCCGAAGCAACTGGGCGTGATCCTGTACGAAAAACTCGGCTTGCCGGTGCTCAGCAAAACCGCCAAGGGCCAGGCGTCCACCGCCGAAGCCGTGCTCGCCGAACTGGCCGAGCAGGATTACCCGCTGCCCAAGGTGCTGATGCAGTACCGTTCGTTGAGCAAGCTCAAGAGCACCTACACCGACCGCCTGCCGGAGCAGATCAACAGCCGCACGGGGCGCGTGCACACCAACTATCAACAAGCCGTCGCGGCGACCGGGCGTTTGTCGTCCATCGACCCGAACCTACAGAACATTCCGATCCGGACCGCCGAAGGCCGCCGGATTCGCCAGGCGTTCATCGCGCCCAAAGGCTACAAGCTGCTGGCAGCGGACTACTCGCAGATCGAACTGCGGATCATGGCGCACCTGGCCAAGGACGAAGGCCTGCTTCACGCGTTCCGCAACAATCTGGATGTGCACCGGGCCACGGCCGCCGAAGTATTCGGTGTCGAGCTGGAAGCCGTCAGCCATGACCAGCGTCGCAGCGCCAAGGCGATCAACTTCGGTTTGATCTACGGCATGAGCGCATTCGGCCTCGCCAAACAGATCGGCGTGGACCGCAAGCAATCCCAGGCCTACATCGACCGCTATTTCGCCCGCTACCCCGGGGTGTTGCAGTACATGGAGCGCACCCGCGCCCAGGCCGCCGAGCAGGGTTTCGTCGAAACCATTTTCGGCCGCCGGCTGTACCTGCCGGACATCAACGCGAAGAACCCGGCCCTGCGCAAAGGCGCCGAGCGCACGGCGATCAACGCGCCGATGCAAGGCACCGCCGCCGATATCATCAAGAAGGCCATGGTGGCCGTGGACCGCTGGTTGTCGAGCTCAGGGCTGGACGCCCGGGTCATCCTGCAGGTGCACGATGAATTGGTGCTGGAAGTGCGCGAAGACCTGGTCGACCAGGTCAGCACTGAAATTCGCCAGCACATGAGCGCCGCCGCCACGCTGGATGTGCCGCTGCTGGTGGAAGTGGGCGTGGGTAATAACTGGGACGAGGCGCACTGAGACGTAGCCCCGCGACTTTTAGAAGGGCCCTGTGGCGAGGGAGCTTGCTCCCGCTGGGTGGCGCAGCCACCCCCAAAATTTTGTGAGCGCTTCGCGCTCAAGCGGGAGCAAGCTCCCTCGCCACAGGAAGCACTGCGCAACCGGCAAAAACGTTTAGGTTCGGAAAAGTCCTACGTTTATTTCCAAAAATAATCTGAACTAAACCCGTGAATTGCCACTCAGAGATTTTGAATGGCTGGTGAAGCCCTTCAATGCTCCTATGTTGTGTTAAGTGTTGGCAGATATCTGGACCCCGCCCTAGCGGTCCGGAACTTGGACCCCGAACTTCCCCCTCCCCATACGAAGTCCGGGGTTTTTTTTGCCTGCGATTTGGCTTATTCGGCCGTTTCGCTGCCCTTGTCCGCCAGTTCCATCCAGTCGGCCAGCACGGTGTAGGCCTCTTCCAGGCCCATGCGCTTGGGCGCCGAGAACAGCTGGATGGTGACCGCGTCGCCCCAGCCTTTGCGGATTTGCGACTGCACCTTGAGCAAGGTGTTCTTGGCCGCGCCGTAGGTGAGCTTGTCCGCCTTGGTCAGCAGGATGTGCATCGGCATGCCGCTGGCCACGGCCCAGTCCAGCATCAGCAGGTCGAAGTCGGTCATCGGATGGCGGATGTCCATCATCAGAATCAAACCCTTCAGACTCTCGCGGCTGCCCAGGTAGGCTTCCAGGTGGCGCTGCCAGTGTTGCTTGAGCGGAATCGGCACCTTGGCGTAGCCGTAACCAGGCAGGTCGACCAAACGGCGTTCATCGTCTAGCTTGAAGAAGTTCAAGAGCTGCGTGCGACCCGGGGTTTTCGAGGTGCGTGCCAGGCTCGCATGGGTCAGGGTGTTCAGCGCGCTGGACTTGCCGGCGTTGGAACGCCCGGCAAAGGCCACTTCAAAGCCTTCGTCGTCAGGGCACTGGTCGACTTTGGCGGCGCTGAGCATGAAGGTGGACTGTTGGCACAGGCCAAGGATGGGGTTCTTCAGTTGCATGGGATTTCCGATGTGAGCGGCGTCGGGAATGGACGCGGCAAGCTGTGTCGTTTCCGTTTCAGTGACGCCAGTATATAATGCCGCAGATTTTGTGTGCGCTTTGTCCCAGCGTAGGATGAAGCTCACGGGAGCGATCGACCGAAATTGCGCACTAGAACGCAGCTCGCTCTCAACCCTGAAAAGGTCGTTTTATGACGAAATGGCTGCTAGCTGCCGGTGTCTTGATGCCGCTTTACAGCGCTCAGGCTACACAGGATCCGGAAGCTGTGTACAACCGTGTTTGTGGTGCCTGTCATTCCGGCCAACTCCCCACAGCGCCCCGCAAGGGCGACCAGGAAGCTTGGACGCCGAGGTTGGCGAAAGGTATGGAGACGCTGGTGCAACACGTGACCCAGGGTTTCAAGGCGATGCCGCCGCGTGGTTTGTGCATGGACTGCAGTGCCGAGGATTACCGAGCAATCATCCAGTGGATGAGCGAGTGATCCCGGTCCATAACTCTTTAACCCTTAGCCGTAGTTGGATTAGCTGATGAACAAACTGATCGTGAGTCTGCTGTTGACCTTGGGGATGACCGGTGTAGCCCACGCCGCTGGCGATGCCGCTGCCGGTCAGGCGAAAGCGGCGGTATGCGGGGCCTGCCATGGTCCAGATGGCAATAGCATGGCGCCCAACTTTCCGAAACTGGCGGGCCAGGGCGAGCGTTACCTGAACAAGCAACTGCACGACATCAAGTCCGGCAAGCGCACGGTGCTGGAGATGACCGGCTTGCTGACCAACCTGAGCGATCAGGACCTGGCGGACATCTCGGCCTACTTCGCCAGCCAGAAAGGCAGCGTCGGGGCAGCCGATCCAAAACTCGTGGCCCGTGGCGAGAAGCTGTTCCGCGGCGGCGACCTGGAAAAGGGCCTGCCAGCCTGCACCGGCTGCCATTCGCCTAACGGTGCCGGCAACGCCGCTGCCGGCTTCCCACACCTGGGTGGCCAGCATGCCCAATACGTTGCCAAGCAGTTGACCGACTTCCGCAAGGAAGAAGCCGGCCGCGCCAACGACGGCGACGCGATGACCATGCGTACCATCGCTCGCAAGTTGAGCGACGAAGACATCGCCGCCGTCGCCAGCTACATCCAGGGCCTGCACTAAGGTCCTCGGGCGACGTTACGAGGGGCGTACACCGCTTGTAACGTTAACGCTCGATTAATCTGTCGATGCAAGCATCAAAAGGGTGGCTTTGGCCGCCCTTTTTTGTGGCCGCTGCCGTTACACTAGCGAAACTGAACCCGCCAAGGTCTGTCTGAGAAACACACCTCGCGAGGCCCCCTTATTGTCCAGGAGTAAAGCATGCGTAATCTGATCACCAGCGCCGCGCTCGTCGTCGCCAGCCTGTTCGGCATGGCTGCCCAAGCCACCGCCGACGAGGCGAAGGCCCCTTACGTTGAATTGACTAACCCGGTTCCGGTGTCAGCGCCTGGCAAGATCGAAGTGGTGGAGCTGTTCTGGTACGGCTGCCCGCATTGCTATGCGTTCGAGCCGGTCATCAACCCATGGGTCGAGAAGCTGCCCAAGGACGTCAATTTCGTTCGCATCCCGGCCATGTTCGGCGGCCCATGGGACGCCCACGGCCAGATGTTCCTGACCCTTGAAGCCATGGGCGTCGAGCACCAGGTTCACGCGGCGGTCTTCAACGCGATCCAGAAAGAACACAAAAAACTCACCGACAAGAATGACATGGCCGACTTCCTGGCAACCCAGGGCGTAGACAAGGATAAATTCCTGGCGACCTTCGACTCCTTCGCCGTCAAGGGCCAGATCGTCAAAGCCAAGGAGCTGGCCAAGAAGTACGAGATCACCGGCGTACCGACCATGATCGTCAACGGCAAGTATCGCTTCGACATCGGCTCTGCCGGCGGTGCGGAACAAGCCTTGCAACTGGCCGACCAGTTGATCGCCAAGGAACGGGCGACGACCAAGGCAGTTGCCAACTAAGCGCGGCCCACGCCCATGGCCCGCTGGAGTACCGAACGCCTCGTTGGCCTGCATGAACCGCGGGTCAACGAACATCATGTCGCCTCCACGGGCCTGCCTGCCGACAGCCGCCTGCGGTTGCTGAGCTTCAACATTCAGGTCGGCATCAGCACCGAGCGCTATCGGCATTACCTGACCCGCGGCTGGCAACATCTGCTGCCCCACACCGGGCGCGCCGGTAACCTGCAGAAAATCGGCGACCTGCTCAAGGATTTCGACCTGGTGGCCTTGCAAGAGGCCGATGGCGGCAGCTTGAGGTCCGGCTACGTCAACCAGGTGGAACACCTGGCGCAACTGGGTGCCTTCCCCTACTGGTACCAACAACTCAATCGCAACCTCGGACGTTTCGGCCAGCACAGCAATGGCGTGCTGAGTCGCCTGCGACCGTGGGCGATCGAAGACCATCCGCTGCCGGGCCCCAAAGGGCGCGGGGCGATCCTGGCACGGTTCGGCGAAGGCCCGGAGGCGCTCATCGTGGTGATGATGCACCTGGCCCTCGGCGCACGTACCCGGACGATGCAACTGGCCTACATCCGCGAGCTGATCGGCGGTTACAAGCACCAGGTGCTGATGGGGGACATGAACACCCACGCCAGCGACCTGCTGCAAACCTCGCCCCTGCGCGATCTCGGCCTGCTTGCGCCGCAACTGCAAGCGACCTTCCCCAGTTGGCGCCCCCAGCGCTGCCTGGACCATATCCTGTTGAGCCCGACCCTGACCCTCGAACGCGTCGAGGTGCTGGCCCAACCCATTTCCGATCACCTGCCGGTCGCGGTCGAGATTCGTTTGCCGGGTTCGCTCACGGCCGACGCCTTCCCTGCGTTAAGTCCGGCCCCACGCGGACCCGATGAATGAGCGACGACGCCGAACGCTGGAGAGAGAAGTACCTCAAGAGTCTCGAACAGCAGGAAAAGCTTGAGCGCCGCTGGGATGCCCGGCTCGACTTGCTGCGTCGCGGCCTGGTCCGCAGCACCTTGGCCGCCGAAGGCTCGGACCGGGCGGTCGACGAGTGCATGAAGGAAATGCGTGAGGCGATCCGCACCGACGACATGGATGCGGCCCTTGCCACCCTGCTGCCGCGCCTGGAGAAAGCCGTACTCGACTCCGAACAGCGCCGCGAGACCCGGGTCGAGCAGATGAGCGCCGCACTGACGGCCCTGGTGGCGCAGTTGCAGACCCTGCCGCTGCCCAAGGACGTCAGCCGGCCCCTGAAGAAATTTTCCAAGCGGCTGGACGACCGGGTCGGCCAGACCCGAGAGATCCCGCTGTTGCTGAGCGAGCTGAGCACCTTGCAAGGCCAGGCCCTGAGCGCGCTGGAACCCCCTGCCGAAGCCCATCGTCCCGGCCTGCTGCAGCGGCTGTTTGGCGGCCAGGGGCACGAGGATGCGCCGCAAGAGCCTGCCCAGGTCGACACGGCACCCGTCGCACAGGCTGCACCCACGCCGCAGCGCCGCGCGACCGACATAGCACCTGTCGAGCCGGATTCGGAGCCGCAGCCCGCACCCACACCGAGCTCGGAACCAGCGCCCTCGGCAGAGCCCGCGCCTGCCGCTCAAGTACGGCCTGAACCGGCAACCGTCGCTGCGCCGGAAACTGACCCCGTGGCGCCTGCCGCGCCCCCTGTTCCGGCGCCAGCACCCGAAGAGGCGCAGCCGGCCAGCGAACCGAGCGACCCCACCGAGCCGGCCACCGTTGAACCGCCTACCCCGCAAGCGACGCCTGCAAACCCCGATGAGCTGCTGCCGCAGACGCCAGCGCCTCTTCCTGAGACAGAGCCAGAGTCAGAGCCAGAATCAGAGACAGAGCCCAACGCCGCCGAGGCCGCTGTCGATGCGGCCGACGCCCAATACGCCCTGCCCGACTCCCCCGAACCGTCCTACAGCTCGGTTGCCCGGCACATCGAGGACACCCTGCTGGGCCTGCTGGGTGACCTGACACTGCCCGAGCGGCACCGCCCGCAAGCCGAGGCAATGCGTGAAAAGCTGCAAAATGGTTTGAACTGGTACGAGTTACTGCCGATTCTCGACGATCTGGCGGTGCTCATGCTGGCGATCACCGACAGCGGCCAGCACGAATTCGAAGCCTACTTGCAGCGCCTCAACGATCGGCTGGAGGCGTTCCAGAACAGCTTGCTGGCCGCCAGCGAAGACCATGCGGAAAATCTCTCGGTCTCCCGGGACATGGACATCCAGATTCGCGAGCACGTCGATGGCCTGCAAAGCAGCGTCCAGCAGGCCGATGACCTGGAAAGCCTCAAACAGGTGCTTGAGAACCACCTGGAAGGCCTGCTGGGGACGATGGACCAGCACCAGAAGCAACGCGAGCAGCGTGAACAGGAAGTCTCGGCGCGCCTGAAAAGCCTCGCCGAGCGCGTAGCGCTGATGGAGCAGGATGCCCTGATCGTTCGCGAGAACCTGGAAGAGCAGCGGCTCAAGGCGCTGATCGATCCACTCACCGGGTTGCCCAACCGTGCAGCCTGGAGCGAGCGTCTTGAAAAGGAAGTGGCCGAGTGGCAACAGCACGGCAACAGCTTGTTGCTGGCCATGCTCGACCTCGACCACTTCAAGCGGATCAATGACAACTATGGCCACCTGGCCGGTGACCGGGTGCTGAAACTGATTGCCTCGGTTTTGCGCAAACGCCTGCGCAGCAGCGATTTCATCGCCCGTTTCGGCGGCGAGGAATTTGTCCTGTTGGTGCCCGACACGCCCCTGACAGCCGGGACCCAGTTGGCCGAGGCGCTACGCGCTGCCATTGAAGCCTGCCCATTCCACTTCAAGGGCGAGCCTGTCACGGTGACGGTGTCCATGGGGCTGACGGCGTTCAAACCCGGAGAACACAGCGATTCTGTGCTTAAAAGAGCCGATCAGGCGCTGTACCGGGCGAAAAGTGCCGGGCGTAACCGGGTGGAGCTGGGCTGAAGGCAATTGTTCCAATTTGTTTAATCTGCGGCCGGGCCCGGCTCATCGCGCAACGATACGTTACACTGTTGCGTTATTTTCAATGTGTAACGTCTTCTGCCATGAAATTCGCTCCGTTCATCATTTCCCTGTTCCTCCTGGCCGGCTGCACCAGCGGGCCCCGGCTCGACACCAGCCACCCGTCGGTCAACCACGACAGCCGCATCCAATTCGTAGTGGTGCATTACACCTCGGCCTCCCTGGAACGCTCCCTGGCCCTGCTGACCCATGGCGAAGTCAGCGCCCACTACCTGGTCGGCGACGATAAGAACGCCACCGTCTATCAGTTGGTGGATGAAAACCGTCGGGCCTGGCATGCCGGGGAAAGCGAGTGGGAAGGCCGCACCTGGCTCAACTCCAGCTCCATCGGCATCGAAATCGTCAACCCCGGTTATGTCGACACCCCTACTGGACGCCTGTGGTACCCCTACAGCGAAGCCCAGGTGCAGGCCTTGATCGTGTTGCTCAAGGACATTGTCCAACGCAATGGCATCAACCCACGCGCCATCATCGGCCACAGCGACATCGCGCCCCTGCGCAAGCTGGATCCGGGCCCGCTTTTCCCTTGGAAGCGCCTGGCCCAGGCAGGCCTGGGCCTCTGGCCTGACGAACAGGCCGTCGCGCGCCAGCAAGCCGTCTTCGCCGCACAACTGCCCAGCGCCAGCTGGTTCCAGGCCCAATTAGCGCGCTTGGGCTACCCGACGCCCCAGACCGGCGAATGGGACGTGGCCACTCACCATGTGCTGGCCGCGTTCCAGATGCACTACCGGCCGACCCGCTTCGATGGCGCGCCCGACGCGCAAAGCGCGGCGATCTTGCAGGTGCTCAACCAGACAAAATAATGACGCCCGTCTGACGAACAGGGCCAAATCCCAAACAGCAGCTATAACTCATTGTGACCTTTAGGATTACCCACGATGACGGCTGCCCGTGAAACGTTGCAGAGCTGGCTCCATCGCCCTCTTTTCCTGGCGACGATGGCGGCTGCCTTGAGTACGGTGCTGTTGCTGGCCGGGAGTCTGTTTGTGGTCGTCCAGCAGATCCAGCAGCGTGAAAGCGAGCAGATGAACGCCCAGGGCGAGCGCTTCCTGCAACGGCTGGAACAACTTTTCGGGCAATTGCGTGAAGGCCTCGATGACCTGCAGAACCAGCCGCTGCGGGGCTGTAGCGATGACATGATCGCGACCTTGCGGCAGGTGAGCTTCAATTACCGCTTCGTTTATGAAGCGGTGTATGTCGACGGCAGCGGCGCGTGTTCGAACCGGCCTCTCCAGAGCGGATTGTCGGTAACCCGCCTGCCCGACCTGCGCGGTCCGACCTACAGCTACTGGCTCAACACCACCACCGAACCTGACGAGGACCGCGCGGCACTGATGCTGGGGCGCGGTAATTTTCGGGTGGCCACCTCCCGCGGGCATTTGACCGATGTGGTCGATCTGCCGCCGGGCGGAAGCCTGTTGGTGGTCCTGGATCACGGCAAGCGGGCCATTCCGGTGCTGGGCACCAACCAGCATTGGCCGCCCACGGAGCCCTGGCCGCCGAAAGGCCGCAACGCCTTGCAAGTGACGCAAACCCGGCTGATCTACCGAATGCCGACCGATAACCCGGAATACCAGTTGGTACTGATCGCCCCGCGCAAGGGTTTCAACATGCCATCCAACGCCTGGTGGATGTTGCCTATCAGCCTGCTGCTAGGGCTGGGCATCGGCGTGCAGGTCTTGCTGCTGGCCCGCCAGCGACAATCCATGGACGCCGAGCTGCACGGCGCGATACGGCGCGGTGAATTGCAGGTGTTGTACCAACCCATCTTCGACCTCAACAGCCGCCATTGCGTCGGCGCCGAAGCCCTGCTGCGCTGGCGCCGGCCGGATGGCACCCTGACCAGCCCGGACTTGTTCATCCCGATGGCCGAAGACACCGGGCAGATCCGCCAGATCACCGATTTTGTGCTGCAACGGCTGTTCGATCAGCTGGGCCAGTTGCTGAGGGCCAATCCGCAGTTGTACATCTCGGTCAACCTGGCGGCCTGCGACGTGATGGTGCCGCGAATCGGCGAAGTGATTGCCCGCCTGCTGGCACTGCACCGGGTCTCGGCCCGGCAGATTGCCTTCGAGGTGACTGAACGCGGGCTGATCGACGTGCTGGTGGCCCGGGACAACCTGCAATCGTTGCGCGACAACGGGCATCAAGTGCTGATCGACGACTTCGGCACCGGCTATTGCAGCCTAGCGTACCTACAAACTTTGCCGGTGGATTGCCTGAAAATCGACAAAGCCTTCATCGATGCCTTGGGCCACGATGCCGCCAGCAGCGGTGTCGCCCCGCACATCATCCGCATGGCCCACGCGTTGCAGCTCAAGGTGATCGCCGAGGGCATCGAGCACGAAGCCCAAGCCTCGTACCTGAGCAGCGAGGGCGTGAAGTTCGGTCAGGGTTGGCTGTTTGCCCATGCACTCAGTGCGGTGCAGTTGATCGAGCTGATTACCCGCGGGCGACGCTTGCTCGGCCGGCGCCTGGACGACGAAGCCTGAAGCCCGTCAGACCGTCAACGCCATGTAGAACTGCGTGCCTTGGCCGGGTCTGGAGTAAACGCCCATGCGACCGCCGTGAAGCTGGACGATTTCCTTGCACAACGCCAGGCCGAGGCCGGCACCGCCCTTCTTGCGTCCGACCTGGACGAAAGGTTCGAAGATCCGTCCCTGCTGGCCGTAGGCAATGCCTTCACCGTTGTCTTCGACGCTGATGATCACCCGCTCACCGTGGCGGCGGGCCTGCAAGCGAATCTGGCCATGGTCGCCGGTGTGCCTCATGGCATTGTCGATCAGGTTATCCAGCACCCGCTCCAACTGCGCGGCGTCGGCATGCAGGCGTGGCAGCGGGCCCTGGATCGCCACGAGCAATTCGATGCCCTTGGCACTGGCCTGCTCGGCGAACCGCATCCGGGCCGCTTCCAGCAGCTCTTCGATGGAACACGGTGCCAGCGTCAGCTTTTGCAGGCCGTTCTGGTAGCGGGAGAAATTCAGCAGGTCATTGATGAGCTGCATCAGCCGCTGCATTTCTTCGGTGACCGTGTCGAGCAGGTCGGCCTCGCGCGACTCCGCAGGGAAATGCAGACGCTCCTGCAACAGGCCGAAGGCCATGTGCATGCCGGTCACCGGCGTGCGCAGTTCATGGGAAGCGCGCAACACGAATTCGCTACGGACCCGCTCGAAGGCGCGTTGTTCGGTGACGTCGTGCAGCACCATCACCGCGCCGAGGATGTGGCCTTGGGTATGGCTCACCGGTGTGAGGCTGTAGGTCAGTACCCGCGACTCGCCGTCCACTTCGATGCTCAGGTCCTCGGGCGCACGCTCCAGCGTCCCGCCACGCAGCACCAATTGCAGCTCGTCATCCAGGTCCGGGCGACCCAATGCTTCGCCCAGGCCCTGGCCCAGGCGCTCCTCATCCCAGCCCAGTTGCCGCTGGGCGACCGGGTTGAGGTGCTCTAGGCGGCCTTGCCGGTCGATCATCAACAGGCCGTCATCGATGCTGTCGAGCACCGCTTGCAGGCGCTGCTGGCCGGCGAGCAACTCATCGACATTGGTGGCCTGGTGTTCGCGCAACGCCTGGGCCATGATGCCGAAGCGCCGTGTCAGCAGGTTGACCTCGGCGGCGGAAGACGTCGGCAGCGTCACTTCGAAATTGCCCTGGCCGATATTATCCGCGGCCGCGGCCAGCGCCTCGATGGGCGCCCCGAGACGCCGGGCGATGCCGTGGGCGGTGACGAAACCGATGATCAACACCGCCAGCCCCACCAGCCCGAGTAGCCCGGAGATCAACAATGCCCGCTCGCGGGCACGCGTCTGGGTTTCACTGATGTTGTTCAAGGCCTGCCGATAACTCTCGATCAGGCCGTTGCGCAGCACGTTGAATTTATCGGTGAGTTCCTGAATGGCGGAAAGCGGGTTCGGTTGCTGGCGAGAGGCGGTAAACGCCTCGTAGAAGTCGAGGTAGTCGGCCTTGGCCTTGCTGAAGTTGTCCGGCGCCTCGTCCAGGCTCCGCTCATGGGCGATGCCCTCGTCGATCAACGCCAGGTACTGTTTCTTGGACGTCTCCAGGGCGGCCAGGTCGGGCTTGTCGTCGAGCATGATCATCAACTGATCGCCCAGGGTCTGGCGCAGCTTGAGCCCCAGGTCCAGCAGGATGAAGTTGTTGCGTACCGATTGCTCCTGGGTATGGGCCATCTGCATCACGCTGACCAGGCCCAGCACCAACCCCAGCAGCGCCACCGTTATCAGGGCCGAGATGCTGAGGAACAGCCGTGTACGCAGCTTCATCGCCAGTTTCATAGGGTGTCGCTCACAGGTTGTACTGCTTGCGTTTGCGGTACAGCGTGGAGGCGTCGATACCCAGGGTCTTCGCGGCTTGGTCCAGGGTGTCGGCGGTGGCCAGCACGGCACCGATGTGCGCCTTTTCCAATTCATCGAGGCTGAGCGGCGCGCCGATGCGAGGGGCGTTGTTGACCGGTTGTTCGGCCATGCCCAAGTGGCTGATTTCGACTTTTTCCTGTGGGCAGATGATGCTGGCGCGCTCAACCACGTTGCGCAGTTCGCGGATGTTGCCAGGCCAGCGATAGCCAAGCAGCGCTTCGCGGGCTTCGTCGCTGAAACCCCGGGCCGGGCGTGCATATTCCTTGACGAAGCGCGCCAGGAAGCGATCGGCCAGGGTCAGGATGTCTTCGGCGCGCTCGCGCAGCGGCGGCAGGTGCAAGGTGATGACGTTCAGGCGATAGAGCAGGTCTTCGCGGAAACGCCCGTCGCGCACCATGTCTTCAAGGTTCAGGTTGGTGGCCGCCAGAATCCGCACATCGGCGCGACGGGTCACCGGATCGCCAACCCGTTCGTATTCCTTGTCTTGGATGAAGCGCAACAACTTGGGTTGCAAGGTCAGGGGAAAATCGCCGATCTCGTCGAGAAACAGCGTACCACCGTCCGCCTGGTTGACGCGTCCCAGGGTGCTTTCGCTGGCCCCGGTGAACGCCCCACGGCTGTGGCCGAACAACTCGCTTTCCATCAATTCAGCGGTCAGGGACGGGCAGTTGATGGTGACGCAGGATTTCTTCGCACGCTTGCTCCAACCGTGGATCGCCCGGGCCAGCTCGCCTTTACCGGTGCCGGATTCACCGAGAATCAGGATGTTGGCGTCGGTGCTGGCCACCTGGCGAGCGGTCTCCAGCACGACCTTCATCGCCGGGCTATGGGAGTCGAGGCCGTCCTTGGGCTTGCGTACCTCCCCTTCGAGGGCTTCGAGGCGGGCCGACAACTGGCGCACTTCCAGCTGCTTGGCGGTCGCCAGGCGCAATTGGTCCGGGCTGCAGGGCTTGACCAGGTAATCGGCGGCCCCGGCCTGGATCGCGTCCACGGCCGTGTCGACCGCCGAGTGGGCCGTGACGATCACCACCCGCATCCACGGTGCCTGGATACGCATCTGGGCCAACACATCCAGACCGTTGTCTTCCCCCAGGCGCAGGTCGAGGAAGCACAGGTCGAACACCTGGCGTTGCAGCAGCGCATCGGCCTGGGCCGCACTGTTGGCGGTGGCGACGGTATAGCCCTCGTCTTCCAGGCAATAACGGAAGGTACGCAGGATGGCAGACTCGTCGTCTACCAGCAGAATGCGGCCTTGGTGCTCAGTGGCGGATTCCATTTTTCCTACGCTCCTTAATGAATGATGATGGTTAGTGTCAGAAAAATCGGGCAAGTTGCATGGTCGTTTCCGAGGGAATATTACCCACCGAGAGGGACCCTGTGGACGTCAGTTGGCTAAAAGATTGATTTGAGCCCGTTTTTTTCCGTTTCGCCGGTTTCGAGGGGCTCGGCTCGCTCATTCCGACAGCGGTTTGCGATGGGCAATTCAAAAAGAATCTAACGCTTCCCCTCTTCCGTTCGTGCAATACGCACGACTCCCGCCAGGGCCATCGTGCAGGATGCGCCTCTTGCCTCTTTTTTACATTTCATAACTTATTGATTTTAAACGTTTTTATTCGTTTAAAAATTCTGGCATGACGTCTGCAATATCTCGAACAACATGGCGTTCCAGCGCCGAAACCCGATCACGACACCCGGCTGGGAGGAATTTCAGGATGAATCGTCAAAGTGCCGCCTCGTTTCGCATGACTTCCCTGCATATCCAACAGGGCTTGTGGGCCGCGCTGGCGCTGCTGATCACGCTCGTCGTCGGTCAGCAGTGGCTGCTTTGGCAAGAAAGCCAACAGCCCGAAACGCCGCATGTGTCGATTCAACGTGCTCCCCAAACCCATTTCAGCGCCGTCAGCAGCACGAGCATGAAAGAAGCAGCCGCTTCGATGCGCATGATGGACGTCGACCAGGCCCAGCCTGTGGCCGACCTGCCCCGTCAGGAGCGCTGGGTGTTTTAACCCCCGATGGACCGGTCGTCTGTCGCACCGGAACCATCAACCGCCAGACCCTAACTAAATAGAAAAGTGTAAGGAGAATCACCATGTTGAGCTGGGCAATTACCTTCCTGATCATTGCCATCATCGCCGCCGTACTCGGCTTCGGTGGTATCGCAGGCACCGCCACGGGCATCGCCAAGATTCTCTTTGTCGTATTCCTGGTGATGTTCATCGCTTCCTTCTTCTTTGGCCGTCGCGGCCGAGGCTGACCATGAGCGTTTCCCTTAAAGGACTGGCCGCCGCCCTGTTGCTGGGCGGCAGTGCCGTGGCAATGGCTGCCAATGACGGGCAGATGCGCGCCAATGAACTACTGACCGCAGACCCGCAGTACCGCGAGACCTGGCAGCACGTGGTCAAGAAAGAAGAGCGCTTGCCGGAATGGGTGATGAACCTGTCGGGCGATGCCGAGCAGATGAACGCGGTCGAGGAAGACGGCGACAAGTACCTGGTCGGCCCCCTGTGCGAGACCCAGGCGACCTGTCGCAGCAAACGCCTGATCGTCGCCTTCAGCTTTGACAAGGACGAAGCCTACGCCATGTTGGTGGAAGTGCCCGCCGGACTGCCGGCCGACAAGTCGCCGACCCGACATGCCGATTACCGTTTCCTCGGCAAGCCCGATGAAGGTATGCAGAAACTGTTAATGGAACAACTCAAGAAAGATCCGAACTGGTACTGATTCTGAAAATGGGAAAGGCAACCCTGCCTTTTCCTTCTGCACAGCCCGAAGAGGGCCGATGCATGACCAGGGGGCTGGGACGTTCTGGCTGATCGAGTCGGAGTGACCTACGGGCACAAGGGGTGCCTGCGAAAGGGCCGGGTCAGGAAAAGCTACGACGCAGGTTCGCAAGGTCCCGGCGACTTGGCGAACCTGCGTAGGGCTTCATTTTTATAAAATGCCTGTGCCAGAGCGGCTGGTGAGTGGAGTCCCGTCACCGGCCCGCGACTGCGGCATTTTGTCTCCAGACACTCCCGTCATTTCCCGTATTTGACCGTATATCGGAGAAGCGCGGCGGCAGTTTTCTTTTGCAGCACGTGTCTGGCCGAGCTCCTCTCATCGGTTCTGCAAGCCTTGTGGAGGAAGCCCGGCTACGCTGAAATGGCCGGTTCACGGCGCTTATGCCTGCACAAATGTCCTACTCGAACCGGTTGGGACGCGGGTTTCGTTTGGAAAATCTCATGCCGATTCGGCATAGGGTAGGCGTTTACGGCATTAGACGAGCCTACCCCGCATCGCAATAGTTGCGCCTTTTTTCGCCTGCCAGTAAGCCGCTAGCGCGCTCGGGGTGACCTTATACGGGGGCAGATGCACGGATGTTTATCGTCCATGCCGCTGCCCGAGTCCAACTGAAGTAAGGGTAACGATATGAAGAAGGCAAAGCTAAGCCTCGCCTGGCAGATCCTCATCGGTCTGGTCCTCGGGATTGCACTGGGCGCTCTGCTCAACCATTTCAGTGCCGAGAAGGCCTGGTGGATCAGCAATGTGCTGCAACCGGCGGGCGATATCTTTATCCGTCTGATCAAGATGATCGTGATCCCGATCGTGATTTCCTCGCTGATCGTCGGCATTGCCGGGGTCGGTGACGCGAAGAAACTCGGGCGCATCGGCCTCAAGACCATCATCTATTTCGAAATCGTCACCACCATCGCCATCGTCGTCGGTCTGCTGCTGGCCAACTTCTTCCAGCCAGGCCACGGCATCGACATGAGCACCCTGGGGACGGTGGATATTTCCAAGTACCAGGCCACGGCGGCGGAAGTCCAGCACGAACACGCGTTCATCGAGACCATCCTCAACCTGATCCCATCGAACATCTTTGCCGCCATGGCGCGTGGCGAAATGCTGCCGATCATTTTCTTCTCCGTGCTGTTTGGCCTGGGCCTGTCCAGCCTGCAATCGGACCTGCGCGAGCCGCTGGTGAAGATGTTCCAGGGCGTGTCGGAAAGCATGTTCAAGGTCACCCACATGATCATGAACTACGCCCCGATCGGCGTTTTCGCACTGATCGCGGTGACCGTCGCCAACTTCGGCTTCGCTTCCCTGCTGCCGCTGGCGAAACTGGTGATCCTGGTTTACGTCGCCATCGCGTTCTTCGCCTTCGTGGTGCTGGGCCTTATCGCCCGTCTGTTCGGCTTCTCGGTGCTCAAGCTGATGCGCATCTTCAAGGACGAACTGGTGCTGGCCTACTCCACCGCCAGTTCCGAAACCGTGCTGCCACGCGTGATCGAAAAAATGGAAGCCTACGGCGCGCCGAAGGCAATCTGCAGCTTCGTGGTGCCAACCGGCTATTCGTTCAACCTTGACGGTTCGACGCTGTACCAGAGCATCGCGGCAATCTTCATCGCGCAGCTGTACGGCATCGACTTGTCCATCAGCCAGCAATTGCTGCTGGTGCTGACCTTGATGGTGACCTCCAAAGGCATCGCCGGCGTGCCGGGCGTGTCCTTCGTGGTGCTGCTGGCGACCCTGGGCAGCGTGGGCATTCCGCTCGAAGGCCTGGCCTTCATCGCCGGTGTCGACCGCATCATGGACATGGCCCGCACCGCGCTGAACGTCATCGGCAACGCCTTGGCCGTGTTGGTGATCGCCCGTTGGGAAGGCATGTACGACGACGCCAAAGGTCAGCGCTACTGGAACTCCCTGCCGCACTGGCGCAGTAAAGAGCCGCTGCCGGCGGGCGAAACCTCCACCCGCTGAGGGCATGCCAGGTCAAAGCCATTAACACAAACCCCGGAGCACTCCGGGGTTTGTCGTTTCTGCCAGCCCCGCTATCATTCGCGGCATCTTCCGAGGGGATTAACCGATGCTCAATGGCCTGTGGCTTGGCTTCTTTATCGTGGCAGCCGTGTCGGCGCTGGGACAGTGGCTAATCGGCGGCAACGCCGGGATCTTCGCCGCGATGGTGGAAAGCATTTTCGCCATGGCCAAGCTGTCGGTGGAGGTGATGGTCCTGCTGTTCGGCACCCTGACGCTGTGGCTGGGGTTCTTGCGGATCGCCGAAAAGGCCGGCATCGTCGACTGGCTGGCCAAGGCCCTGGGGCCGCTGTTCTTGCGCCTGATGCCGGAAGTACCGGCCGGCCATCCCGCCATCGGCCTGATCACCCTGAACTTCGCCGCCAACGGCCTGGGCCTCGACAACGCCGCCACTCCCATCGGCCTCAAGGCCATGCGCGCCCTGCAAGACCTCAATCCCAGCCCGACCATCGCCAGCAACGCCCAGATCCTGTTCCTGGTGCTCAACGCCTCGTCGCTGACACTGCTGCCGGTGACCATCTTCATGTACCGCGCCCAGCAAGGCGCGCCGGATCCGACCCTGGTGTTCTTGCCCATTCTGATCGCCACCACGGGCTCGACCCTCACGGGGCTGTTGTCGGTGGCGTTCATGCAACGCCTGCGCCTATGGGATCCGGTGGTGCTGGCTTACCTGGTGCCGGGGGCGCTGGCCCTTGGCGGCTTCATGGCGCTGCTGGCCACGTTGTCGGCCACCGCGCTGGCGGGCTTGTCGTCGATCCTCGGCAACCTGACGCTGTTCGGCCTGATCATCCTGTTCCTGGTGGTGGGGGCGCTGCGCAAGGTCAAGGTCTATGAGGCCTTTGTCGAAGGGGCGAAGGAGGGCTTCGACGTCGCCAAGAACCTGCTGCCGTACCTGGTGGCGATGCTTTGCGCGGTCGGCGTGCTGCGGGCATCCGGGGCGCTGGATTTCGGCCTGGACGGCATTCGCCACCTGGTGCAATGGGCCGGCTGGGACACGCGTTTCGTCGATGCCCTGCCGACCGCCATGGTCAAGCCGTTCTCCGGCAGCGCCGCCCGGGCGATGCTGATCGAAACCATGAAGACCTCAGGGGTGGACAGCTTCCCGGCGCTGGTGGCGGCGACTATCCAGGGCAGCACCGAGACCACGTTCTACGTGCTGGCGGTGTATTTCGGCGCGGTCGGCATCCAGCGGGCGCGCCATGCGGTGGGTTGCGCGCTGCTGGCGGAGCTGGCCGGGGTCTTGTCGGCGATCGGGGTCTGCTACTGGTTCTTTGGCTGAGGCCAGCACGCAAGTCCGGTGAAATTCATTGTGGCGAGGGAGCTTGCTCCCCGCCCCGATGTTCAACCACCTGCCGACCCCGTCACATTGAACCGCAGCACCCCAATCATCTGGCCATTCTCCGTCAGCACCCGCACTTGCCACTTGCCCGCCGGGTTGTTCGGGAAATTCTGCTTGTGGGTCCAGGCACGGTAGCCTTCCTTGCGCCCGCCGTGGATGTCCAGGGCAATGCGATCCACCTCTTTGCCGTTGAACTGCCAGACGTGATAGATCCGCTCATCGAGGCCTCGCGGCGCATTGATGGCCGTGTAGGCGTACAGGCCGTTGCCACGAATCTGCGCCGCAGTGACTTCCTTGAGGCTGGCGCCGGGGGTGCGATCCTCCACCTGGGTACTGATCGCCACTTCGGTCATCCACAACGTGGCCGGCGGCACCCAGGAGCGCAGCACCCAGCCGGCAGCACCGATGCCCAGGGTGATGCACAGGATCGCCAAGGCGTTGCGCACCGTGCGGATCGGAAAGATCGACGCCAGGCTCGGGAATGACAACAGCATGGCAATGCCCAGCGCCAGCTTGAAGCTCTGGTCGGTGGTCAGGTGCAGGATGACCGGCAACGCGGTGAGGAGGGCGGCGAACAGCGTCAGGGTGTGCAACGCCAGGAACGCCCAGCGCCGGGGTGCCAGCCATTTGTAGTACAGCGGATCGGTGATCGAAATCAGCGCCGCCGCCGCCAGCAGGCTGGTGAAAATCAGCTGGCTGCTGTTCCAGGTGGTGGTGATGAAGAAAAACGGCAGGACAAAAAACAGGCTTTCCTGGTGAATCATCTGCGTGGCGTAGCGCAACAGCGGCTGGGGGATCTCCCGCTTGAAAATCCGCGTGAACAGCCGGGTCATGCTGTTCTCCACCATCAGCCAGAGCCAGCTCACCAGCATCATGACCGCGATCCAAGTGGCCAGGCCCTGCTGGCGGTCCACCAGCATGAAACTGCCGACGCCGGAGATGAAACCGCCGAGCGCAATGACCCCTGGGTAGCGCTTCATCAGTTCAAGGATGCGCTGGATAAAACGAGGCAGGCTTTGCATTAGGCGGTTTCACAGTAAGTCGTAGGAAATATCCCTGACAGAGTATCGTCCAGGGGGCGGTGTGGCGAGGATCATGGTGTGCGTCGCCAGCCTTTCATCTGACCCGTGTGGCATTGGAAACAGTTTCAAGCCCGGCGGCGCAATCGCCACGCCACCAGCCCCAGCACCAGCACCGCCAGCAGCGCGCCCACGCCCCACACGAACTCATCATCGCTGAGCAACGGCTTCTCGATGCGCAGGTAGCCGGGGTCCTTGAGCAGTTCGCGCAGGGCCAGGTTGGCCTGGTCCAGGCTCACCGACTGCAAGCGCAGCGCCGGGTTGGCGAAGCGGCCGTCTTCGTAATCGCCCAGGGCGCCCCAGTAATAATCGGCCAGGGCGCTGTTGCCCTGGACCGCCCAGGACTGATGCGCGATGGCCGCGCGCTTGATGCGCATGAAACTGGCGGTGTCCAGGCCGTCCTTGAGCAGGTTCTGGCGCAGTTCTTCGAGCGCTTCCTCGGCCTGGGGCAGGTCCTCGCGAGCCACGTCCGCGTTCAGGCTGAAGAAACCGACGCCGCCGAACACCTCGCGCTCCGTCCACGGCCCGTAGGACAGGCTGCGGGCCAGGCGCAGTTGACGGTAGAGCGCCCAGTCCAGGTAATCCTTGAGCAAATCGAAGGTTTCGTCGTGCTGCTCGTCCAGCACCGGTTCGGGGAACAGCCAGTGAAGCTTGGCGCCGTTGCCGACCAGGCCGTGGATCAGGTTGCGCTTGGTGACCGCGCTGTAGCGGATCTGCGGCAGCGGCTCGTGCTGGCTGGGTTCGACCGGTTCGAGTTGGCCGAAGGTGCGTTCCAGGTAGGCCGGCAGCAGCCGATCGAGGTCGCCGACCACGATCAGCGTCATGTTGTTCGGTGCATACCAGGCCTTGCGCACGTGCTCGAGGCGGGCGAGGGTCAGGTGCTCGACCTCGGCCCGTTCCGCGCAGCGCAGGCCCAGTTCCACCGCCAGTTGGTTACTGGCCTTGTGTCCCAGGTCCTGGCGGTCGAGCCAGCGTTGCAGGTGGGTGTAATGGCCACCGTCCTCCCGCTCCACCACGCGCTTGGCCGCCTCCAGGGCTTTTTCGTCGATGCGGGTGCGGGTCAGCAACGCCATCAGCAGGTCCAGGACCTTGCGCTGGTTGCTGGCCGGCGCCTCGATGACGAACGTGGTGTCAGCGTTGCTGGTGAAAGCGTTCCATTCGCCGCCCAGGCTCTGCATGCGCTCCTCCAGGCCGCCTTCGCCCGTTTCGTCGACGCCGCTGAACAATAAATGCTCAAGCAGGTGCGGCAGCTCCTTATCGGCGCAGCTGAAGTCATCCAGGCCTACGCCAACCACCAGGCGAATGGCCACATGCCCGCGCTCGCTGCCCGGCTTGAGCACCAGTTGCATCCCGTTGGGCAAGGCATAGCCCTCGACCTGAAACCGGTCCAGGGCAACTGCAGGCAAGGCGCCGAGCAAGAAAAGGGCGAATAACAGACCACGCATAAACGGCTTCCTGGCGACTGACAGTCCAATCCTACTGACTGGACAATGCGCCAGATGTTCAAGGCGAATGGGTGATGTCCGATATCTCATCGGCCGCCAGCGCACCGATTTCAGCGGTCTCCAGCACCACGTAGGCGCTGCCGCAGAACAGCGAATTCAGACGCCTCATGTCGGCAATCAGCTCCAGGTGCAGGGCGCTGGTCTCCAGGCTCTGCAAAACCTTGCGTTGCAGGCGGCTGACGTGGGCGTGGGCCATTCGCCGTTCCTGCGCCCGAAAGCGCCGTTTCTCACGCAGCAACTGGCGGGCGCTTTCCCGGTCGGCGCTGAGGAACACCGACAGGCCCAGCCGCAGGTTGGCGATCAACTGGCTGTGCAGCCCGGCCAGCTCTTCCAGGCCCACGTCGGAGAACGAGCGGCGTTGTGCGGTTTTCTGTTGCTGGACCTTGCGCAGCATGCGCTCGATGAGGTCACTGGCCAGCTTCAGGTTGATCGCCAGCTCGATGATTTCCGCCCAGCGGCGACTGTCCTGTTCGCTGAGGTCTTCGCGGGGCATCTGCGCCAGGTACAACTTGATGGCACCGCACAGCACCTCGACGTCATCGCCCATGCGTCGCACGTCCTGGGTGACCGCCGTCTGCTGGCCATGCAGCACGTCCAGCATGGCTTCGAGCATGCTTTCGATCAGATCACCGATACGCAAGGTTTCCCGGGCGGCATTCGCCAAGGCCAGGCTCGGCGTAGCGAGGGCGGTGAGGTCCAGGTGTCGGGGCTTGGCCATGCCGTTGGTCTCGGGCCGCTCCGGCAGCAACCACGCGCAGAGCCTGGCCATCGGCGCGACGCTGGGCAGCAACACCAGGCAGCGCACGGTGTTGTAGAGCAGGTGAAAGCCAATCACCGTTTCCTGGGGACTGAAGTCCAGGCTGTCCAGCCAGCCCACCAATGGGTCGAGGACCGGAATGATCAGCAGCAGGCCGATCAGCTTGTACAACAGGCTGCCCAACGCCACCTGACGCCCGGCGGTGTTCTGCATGCTGGTGCTGAGGAACGCCAGGATGCCGCTGCCGATGTTGGCGCCGATCACCAGGCCGATGGCCACCGGCAGGCTGATCACCGCGGCGCCGGCCAGGGTCGCGGTCAACAGTACGGCCGCCAGGCTGGAATAGGAGACCATCGCGAACAGGGCGCCGACCAGCGCATCGAGCAGGATGTCGCCGGTCAACGACGCGAAGATCACCTTCACCCCTTGGGCGTGGGTGATGGGTGCGGCGGCTTCGACGATCAGTTGCAGGGCGAGGATGATCAGCCCCAGGCCGATCCCCACCCGGCCCATCTGCCCGGCGCGGGTCTGCTTGCGCGAGAGGAAGAAGATCACTCCGAGGAAAATCAGCAGCGGCGACAGCCAGGACAGGTCCAGGGTCAGCACCCGCGCCATCAACGCGGTGCCGACATCGGCGCCGAGCATGGTGGCCAGGGCGGGAGTCAGCGCCATCAGGCCCTGGCCGACGAAGGAGGTGACGAGCATCGCCGTGGCGTTGCTGCTCTGCACCAGCGCGGTGACCATGATGCCGGCCAGGAACGCCAGCCAGCGCCGGGACATGTTCTGGCCGATGACATGACGCAGGTTCGAACCATAGACCCGCAGGATGCCGGTACGGACGATGTGCGTGCCCCAGATCAGCAAGGCCACCGCGGAGAGCAAATTCAGCAGGGTCAGCATGACAAGCCCCCTGTTAGCGTCCCAAAGGGACAAATTGACGATGCCACATGGATTCGTTGTTGTACTTAAGCTGTAGTTGGCGAACGGTTCGAGCGCCAGCATTGCACAGCTAAAGAACCGATTGAAACAAAACTGTCATAAAAAATGCCCCCTCGAAAACACCCCAATCCCTGTCGGAGCGGGCTTGCTCGCGAATGCAGTCTGTCAGGCGACACAGGATTGACTGTTCTGGCCTCTTCGCGAGCAAGCCCGCTCCCACGGGTCATGCACCAGGCCACTTTCATACCGGCATGAAAAAGGGGCTCCAGGAGCCCCTTCGTTCATTGCCGCTGTCCTTTTACTGGCCCGGGATATCCTTGCGCAGTTTTACCGGGTCCTGCTGGCTGCGCTTGCGGGCAATCGCCGTGCGCATCTTGATGTTGATGGCTTCCACCGCCAGGGAGAACGCCATGGCGAAGTACACGTAGCCTTTTGGTACATGGACGTCGAACGACTCGGCGATCAGCACGGTACCCACCACCAGCAGGAACGACAGCGCCAGCATTTTCAGCGACGGGTGCTTGTCGATGAACGTGCTGATGGTGCCCGATGCCAGCATCATCACCAGGACCGCAACGACGATTGCCGCCACCATCACCGGGACATGGGAGACCATGCCGACGGCGGTAATGACCGAGTCCAGGGAGAACACGATGTCGATGATCGCGATCTGGATGATGGTGTAGAGGAAGTTGCCGCCCTTGCCCGAGGGCTCGTCGTTGCTCTCGTCCTCGCCTTCGAGCGCGTGGTACATCTCCTGGGAGCTTTTCCACAGCAGGAACAGGCCACCGAAGAACAGGATCAGGTCACGACCCGAGATGCCCTGGCCCAACACTTCGAACAAATCGGCGGTCAGGCGCATCACCCAGGTGATGGACAGCAGCAACAGGATCCGCGTGACCATGGCCAGCGCCAGGCCGAAGATCCGGGTACGCGCCTGCATGTGCTTGGGCATGCGGCTGACCAGGATCGAGATCATGATGATGTTGTCGATGCCCAGGACAATTTCCAGGGCGGTCAGGGTAAAGAAGGCAACCCAGATTTCCGGGTTGGTCAGCCATTCCATGTGAGTTCCTTTAGCGTGTGTTAGGCCACGCGGCGCCGCCAGAAACCTGGGGGCGCCGGGCAGGGGGCATTGCTTTTATAGAGTGCTGAACAGCGGAAAGATCCCCATCAGCAAGGCGGCAACCATTATGCACAGGCAAACCAGCACTGCCCACTTCAGGGTGAAGCGCTGGTGATCACCGAATTCGATGCCGGCCAGGGCCACCAACAGGTAGGTGGATGGAACCAGCGGGCTCAACAGGTGGACGGGCTGGCCGACGATCGAGGCACGGGCCATTTCCACGGCGGTGATGCCGTAGTGACTGGCGGCTTCGGCGAGAACCGGTAACACCCCGTAATAAAATGCATCGTTCGACATGAAGAACGTGAACGGCATGCTCGCCAGGGCGGTAATCACGGCCAAGTACGGGCCGAGGAAGTCCGGGATCACTGCCAGCAGGCTCTTGGACATGGCATCGACCATGCCGGTGCCGGACAGGATGCCGGTAAAGATACCGGCCGCGAAAATCAGCCCGACCACCGCCAATACGCTGCCGGCGTGCGCTGCAACGCGGTCTTTCTGCTGTTGCAGGCAAGGGTAGTTGACGATCATCGCGATACTGAAAGCCACCATGAACAGCACCGGCAGCGGCAACAGGCCGGCGATCAGGGTGCACATCAGGCCCAGGGTCAGCGCGCCGTTGAACCAGATCAGTTTCGGACGACGGGCATCCGGGAACTGGGAAACGCTGATTTCGCTGTGGTCGATTTCATCGCCGGCCAGGTGCAGTTCACCCAGGCGCGCACGTTCACGCTTGCCGTACATGTAGGCAATCAACAGGATCGCCACCACGCCGAACGCCATCGCCGGAATCATCGGGACGAAGATGTCGGACGGATCCACATGCAGCGCACTGGCGGCGCGGGCTGTCGGGCCACCCCAAGGCGTCATGTTCATCACGCCGCCGGCGAGGATGATCAGGCCGGCCATGATCCGTGGGCTCATGCCGATGCGGCTGTACAGCGGCAACATCGCCGCCACGCAGATCATGTAAGTGGTCGCGCCGTCTCCATCGAGGGAAACGACGAGCGCCAGAACGGCGGTGCCGACCGAAACTTTCAACGGGTCGCCCTTGACCAGCTTGAGGATCTTGCGCACGGCCGGGTCGAACAGGCCGGAGTCGATCATCAGGGCAAAATAGAGAATGGCGAACATCAGCATCACCCCGGTCGGGGCAAGCTTGGTGATGCCTTCGAGCATCATCGGGCCGATTTTCGGGGCAAAACCACCGAACAGGGCGAACAGAATCGGGATGATGATCAGGGCGATCAGCGCGGACAGGCGCTTGGTCATGATCAGGAACATGAACGTGATGACCATGGCGAAGCCAAGGAAAGTCAGCATAGGAAATACTCCAGGCGTGGCGCGGCGGGCAAGGGCGAACCGGACAGGTCAGCGCAGGATGCGGGGCTCGGGACGAACGGATGGAGTGGGCGCGGCGGGACAGGTAGTTGCGGACATCAGAATCACCATTGTTGTTGTAGAGGGGCCAGGACCGCGGCGAAAGCCGTTGTTGGCCACCGGTCTTTTGCCGGTAGTGAGGCGATCCTAATCGCGCAAGCTTTCAGCCAGCTTTCGCGCAACAACCGGATGTCGAGTTCGGAAGATGAAGCGTCAGAACAACCGTGGCGAGGGAGCTTGCTCCCGCGGGGTCGCGCAGCGGCCCGGTTTGGGACTACTGCATGGCCCCGCGGGAGCAAGCTCCCTCGCCACAGAGATCGCAGTGGGGCTAGAAACCCGACAGATCCAACGGCCGCATGGCGCCCATCCAGATCGCATGGTCGGTGTGATCGGCCAGTTCATCGCCCGTATTGGGGTGCAGGAAAATCACCAGGCCTTTGCGGTAGAGCGCCAGCCACGGCAAGACCACTCCGATGTACTGCGGGTCGAAGGACAACTGGCAGCTCCAGTCCGGATGCGGACCAACCGGGCGCTGATGCATGCGGCCCATTTTCAGCGGGAACAACTGTGCCGCTTCCTCGCACAGCGCCCGCGCCTGGTCGAGGGTGCTGGCGTCGAAATACACGTGGGCGTGGTAGCCCTTGATGCGTTGCATCTGTCACTCCTCGAAAAGAGGCCGAACCCCAGCCGTTTGTCGCGGGTCAGAGGCCTTACACGTGGGACAAAAAAGGAACAAAGCCATGAAAAATGCAGAAACCCCGGTGATCAAAGTGGTGCTTTATGGTGCCATGAGCAGCCTCGGCAGTGCATTGATGGCTGAAATGCTGCGCCGCCAGCATGAAGTGATCGCCATCCTCGACGACCTCACCGCCCTGGCGCCACGGCCGGGCCTGCGGACCAAGCCCGGTGATCTGTTCGATCCCGAGCGGGTCAAGCAAAGCGTAGCCGGTGCCAGCGCCGTCATCTGCCTGCTGAACGCGCCAGGGTTGCCGATGAACAGCGAGCAGGTGGAGCGCAACCTGATTCCAGGCCCCGTGGAACAAGTACTGGCGGTGGACGCACTGATTGCCGGGATGGAAGCGGTGAACATTCCGCGGCTGTTCCTGGTGGGTGATTTCGCCGTGCTCGACGAGGAGCAGGGCGACGACGACCTGCAACGCCACGCCGCCGAAGAAGTGCTCGACGCCCTGCAGAACAGCACCTTGCAGTGGACGCTGATCAACTCGCCCTACGCCGCGCCGGGCCTGGGCATCGAACACTTCAGCCAGGTCAGCACCAGCCTGGAACCGGGCCTGGCGGACGCCCTGGAGCGGTTGAACCGGGTGGCGGTCGGGATCGCCGACGAGCTGCGCCTGAACCTGCACGTGGGCCAGCACGTGAGTTTCATCGCCGCCCACTGAAGGCGCCGCGCGTTCAAACGGCAATGGAGGGCAGGGGCAGCCCGGTCAGTGATTCGGCGCTGTTGGCCTGCTCTTCCATCAACCAGTCCACGAACAGCCTGATCAATGCCCCACGCCGTTTGCGCTGGGGCAAGACCACGTAGTACCCCAACCGCGACAACACGGTTTCGGCAATGGGCCGGCACAGCAGGCCTTGGGCCAATAAGTTATCCACAAGGTGCCGCCAGCCAATGGCGACGCCCTGGCCGCCGATGGCCGCCTGGATCAACAGTGTGTAGTTGTCGAAACGCAACTGTCCGGGGGCCGGGGGCGAGGTGATGCCCAGCTCGCGAAACACCCCGTTCCAGTCAAACCAGTTGCTGCCGTTGCCTGCGCGCAAGTGCAGCAATGGGAACTCCGCCAAGGCGGGTGCGGGCAAGGGCAGGGGCCGCGCCTTGAGCAGCAGCGGACTGCACACCGGAAAGACTTCTTCGCTGAACAGCCAGCGACTTTCGCCTTGTTTGAAGCGACCGTCGCCGAACAATACGGCAACGTCAATATCCGTGCGGAGCATGTTGTGGTTGCGCTCGCCGGTCACCAGGCTGACGTCGATCTGCGGGTTCGCGGCGTGAAACCGATGCAATCGCGGCATCAGCCAGTAGGCCGCAAAAGCGAAGTCTGTGGCCACCTGCAACACCTCGTGCTGGTGCTGCGCCGTGATTGCGCTCAGCCCAGCGTCGATGCTCTGCAAGCCGGCCTGGACTTGCTCGAACAGGATCGAGCCGGCCTCCGTCAGCTCGATGCCGCGGTAGATGCGATCGAACAGCCGCGTGCCCAATTGTTCTTCCAGGCGCTTGATCTGTTGGCTGATGGCGGGCTGCGTGGTGCCCAGTTCAATCGCCGCTGCCGTGAAGCTCTGCTGGCGGGCGGCAGCTTCGAAGGCACGGAACAACTCCAGGGACAGGTCACCCAAGGCGTCATACATAAGTTGTGCTTATCCTAGTCATTATCCTACATGGGCTTTACCCCAAAACCCGGGGGCTACATGCTCAATCGCAGCAATGTCGCATAACTGCTCACTATGGAATGCCGCGAATACATGAAGCGCAAGAACATTCTTTTCATCATGGCCGATCAGATGGCCGCGCCAATGTTGCCGATCTACGGTCCTTCGCCGATCAAGCTGCCCAACCTGTCGCGCCTGGCGGCCGAAGGTGTGGTATTCGACGCGGCGTATTGCAACAGCCCGCTCTGCGCGCCGTCGCGTTTCACCCTGGTGAGCGGCCAGTTGCCCAGCAAGATCGGCGCCTACGACAACGCCGCGGATTTCCCGGCGGACATCCCCACCTACGCCCATTACCTGCGCCGTCTCGGCTACCGCACGGCGTTGTCCGGCAAGATGCACTTTTGCGGGCCGGACCAGTTGCACGGCTATGAAGAGCGCCTGACCAGTGACATCTACCCGGCCGATTACGGCTGGGCCGTGAATTGGGATGAACCCGAAGTGCGGCCGAGCTGGTACCACAACATGTCGTCGGTGTTGCAGGCCGGCCCTTGCGTACGCACCAACCAGCTGGATTTCGACGAAGAAGTGGTGTTCAAGGCCCAGCAATACCTGTTCGACCACATTCGCGAGGACGGCGACCAGCCGTTCTGCCTGACCGTGTCCATGACCCACCCCCACGATCCGTACACCATTCCCAAGGCGTTCTGGGACCTGTACGACGACAACGACATTCCGTTACCGCTCACCCCGGCACAGACGGAGCTGGACCCGCATTCCCAGCGCCTGCTCAAAGTGTATGACCTGTGGGGCAAGCCGCTGCCTGTGGATAAGATTCGCGACGCCCGCCGGGCCTACTTCGGCGCGTGCAGCTACATTGACAGCAACGTCGGAAAACTCCTGCAGACCCTGGAAGATACCGGTTTGCTGGAAGACACGATCATCGTGTTCTCCGGCGATCATGGCGACATGCTCGGTGAAAAGGGCCTCTGGTACAAAATGCACTGGTACGAGATGGCAGCACGGGTGCCGCTGTTGATCAGCGCACCGGGACAATTTGCCAGCGGACGGGTGAGTGCGGCGGTGTCCACCGCCGACCTGCTGCCCACCCTGGTGGAACTGGCCGGTGGCACGCTGGAACCGGGGCTGCCGCTGGACGGGCGCTCGCTGGTGCCGCACCTGCAAGGGCAGGGCGGGCATGACGAAGTCTTCGGTGAATACATGGCCGAAGGCACCGTCAGCCCCTTGATGATGATTCGCCGTGGCCCTTGGAAATTCATCTACAGCGAGGACGACCCTTGCCTGCTGTTCGATGTCCACAATGACCCCACAGAGCTGGAGGATCTCAGCCAGTCTCCGGAGCATCAGCGCCTGTTCGCCGATTTTCTCGCCGAGGCCCGGGCCAAGTGGGACATCCCCGCCATTCACCGACAAGTGCTCGCCAGCCAGCGGCGCCGTCGGTTTGTCGCCCAGGCGCTGACTCTGGGCAAACTCAAGAGCTGGGACCACCAGCCACTGGTCGACGCCAGCCAACAGTACATGCGTAACCACATCGACCTCGATGACCTGGAGCGCAAGGCCCGTTATCCACAACCCTGCCAACACCAATAACGTAAGGGGAAGCACATGCAAAAGTTATCCACAGTACTGGCCGCCGGGCTGTTGGCATTGAGCAGTGCGTCGGCCTGGGCCGAGCAAAGCTGCGAAACCGTGAAGATGGCCGATCCGGGCTGGAGCGACATCGCGGCGACCAACGCCATCGCCGGTTTTCTGCTGGACGGCATGGGCTACAAGCCCAAGGTCGATACGCTGGCGGTGCCGATCACGTTCGGCGGCCTCAAGGATGGCCAGGTCGATGTGTTCCTCGGTAACTGGATGCCGGCGCAGCAGGGCTTCTACGACAAATTCGTCGCCAACGGCGATGTCACGCAATTGGCCAAGAACCTGGAAGGAACCGAGTTCACCCTGGCAGTGCCGGACTACGTCTGGGAGGCGGGTGTGCATAACTTTGCCGACCTGAACAAGTTCGCCGACAAGTTCGAGAAGAAGATCTACGGCATCGGTTCCGGCGCCCCGGCGAACCTGTCCCTGAAAGAGATCATCAAGACCAACGATTTCGGCATGGGTGAGTGGAAGCTGGTGGAGTCCAGCGAGCAGGCAATGCTGGCGGAGGTCTCCCGGGCCGTGAAGAAACAGAAGTTCGTGACCTTCCTCGGTTGGACCCCGCACCCGATGAACGTGCAACTGAAAATGCATTACCTCAAGGGCGGCGAGAAGTACTTCGGCGACACCGGCAGCGTTTATACGCTGACCCGCAAAGGTTATGCACAGGCCTGCCCGAACGTCGGCAAGCTGCTGACCAACCTGAGTTTCACCCAGGAAATGGAAAACAGCATCATGGCTGACGTGGTGAACAACAAGGTCAGCAACGCCGACGCAGCCAAGGCCTGGATCAAGGCCAACCCGGCCGTGCTGGATAAATGGCTGGACGGCGTGAAGACCGTGGATGACAAGGACGCGTTGGCGGCGGTGAAGGCCAAACTGTAAAGCCGGCCGTTGTGGCGAGGGGATTTATCCCCTCGCCACAGATATGATCTTCACCACAGAGAGAGCGGTGCATTGTCCTGTTACTCTTGCGCCAAACCCCATCCTCGAGGCCCCATGGCATTGCCCACGCGCCATTCACTCTTTCCGTTCCTGAGCTGGCTTCCCCGTCAGACCCGCGCCAGCGTCGGGCGGGACCTGATCGTTGGCCTGAGCGGCGCGATTCTCGCGTTGCCCCAGTCCATTGCCTACGCCCTGATTGCCGGCCTGCCCCCCGAATATGGTTTGTACGCGGCGATCGTGCCGGTGCTGATTGCCTGCCTGTGGGGTTCCTCCTGGCATCTGATCTGCGGTCCTACGGCGGCGATCTCCATTGTCCTGTACGCCAGCATCAGCCCCTTGGCCGTGCCAGCCAGCCAGGACTACGTCACCTTGATCCTGCTGCTGACCGTGCTGGCGGGTGTTTTCCAGTGGTTGCTGGGGTTGTTGCGTTTCGGGGCGCTGGTGAATTTCGTCTCGCACTCGGTGGTGCTGGGCTTTACGTTGGGGGCGGCGGTGGTCATTGCCCTGGGCCAGTTGCCAAACCTGCTGGGCCTGGACCTGCCGAACGAAGCCACGGCCCTGAAGGGCGTGCTGGCGCTGCTCAGCCACATCGGGGCTGTGGATAAACCCTCCTTGCTGCTGGGCTTGGCCACGCTGGCCCTGGGGATAACCCTGAAAAAGGCGTTGCCGCGTTGGCCGAGCCTGTTGATAACCCTGGTTATCAGCAGCCTCGTGGTCTGGCTGTGGCCCGCGATGTTCGGGCATGTGGCACTGGTCAGTGCCTTTAGCGGACGCTTGCCGCCGCTCTCACCGCTGCCATTGGACCTGGAGCTGATCCTGCGCCTGCTGCCCGGCGCCGTCGCGGTGGGGATGCTCGGGCTGGTCACCAGCCTGTCGATCGCCCGCTCGTTGTCGGTTCGTTCCGGGCAATTGCTCGATGCGAACCAGGAGGTGAGGGCGCAGGGCCTTTCCAACATCATTGGAGGATTTTTCTCCGGATCATTGTCGGCCGGTTCCTTTACCCGTTCCGGTCTCAGCTATGAGGCCGGGGCCTGCTCGCCGTTGGCCGGGGTGTTCTCGGCCCTGTGGGTGGCGCTGTTCGCCGTTGCCGGCGCAACGCTGATCGCGCACATTCCGATCCCGGCCATGGCCGGCAGCATTCTGCTGATCGCCTGGGGCCTGGTGGACCACCGTGCTATCCGCGCGCTGTACCGGGTGAGCCGCGCCGAATTCGTGGTCATGAGCCTGACGTGCCTGGCGACGCTGCTATTGGAACTGCAAACCGCGATCTACGCGGGCGTGCTGGCCTCGCTGTTTTTCTACCTCAAGCGCACCTCCCAACCGCGAGTGCAGCATTATTGCGAAGGGGAAGCGGAGGTCCTGCGGGTCGGCGGCTCGATCTTTTTCGGCGCCAGTCATTTCCTGCAAGTGCGACTGCAGCGATTGCAGGCACAACAGGTGGTCATCGATGCCCAGCAAATCAACTTCATCGATTACTCCGGGGTGGAAATGCTCCACCAGGAGGCCCGGCGCCTGCGCAGCCAGGGCCGCAGCCTGACCCTGCGCCGGGCCCGCCCCCAAGTGGTGGAAGAGCTGAAGAAGCTGGAGGGGGCGGAGCACTGCCCGATTCAATTCGAGGATTGAGGCGGTTCGCGTTGTGGGAGCAAGGCCTGCCCCCACAGCGCCCTACAGCGCCAACTGGCGGCGCAACTCCGCCAGCACCGGCGCGGTGTCCGGGCGCACGCCGCGCCACAGGTAAAAGGCCTCACCCGCCTGTTCGGCCAGCATGCCCAAGCCATCCATCGCCACCGCGCCGTGCTCGCGTGCCCAACGGCAGAACGAGGTCGGCTCCTTGCCGTACATCATGTCGTAGCACAACGTCTTGCCCGGCTCGATCAAGCTGGCGGCAATCGGCGGCACCTCCCCTGACAGGCTCGCCGACGTGGCGTTGATGATCAGGTCCACCGGCTCTTGCAGCCAATCGAAGCCACTGGCAGACACCGGGCCCAGGTCGGCGAACAGCTCGGCCAGCAGCTCGGCCTTCTCCACCGTGCGATTGGCGATGATCACCGAGGCCGGCGCTTGCGCCAACAACGGCTCCAGGGCGCCGCGCACCGCACCGCCGGCGCCCAGCAGCAGGATGCGCTTGCCCTGGAGGCTGAACCCCGCGTTGACGGTCAGGTCGCGCACCAGTCCGGCACCGTCGGTGTTGTCCCCCAACAGGCGCCCATCGGCCAACTTGCTCAACGTGTTCACAGCCCCGGCGCGCTGCGCCCGCTCGGTCAGGTTGTCGGCCAGGCGGAAGGCGTCTTCCTTGAACGGAACGGTGACATTGGCGCCACGGCCCTCGCGGAAGAATGCCCGCGCGCACCCGGAAAAATCCTCCAGGGGCGCCAACAGCGTGCTGTATTCCAACGCCTCTCCGGTCTGCTCGGCGAACAACCGGTGGATCAGCGGCGACTTGCTGTGGCCGATCGGATTACCCATTACAACGTAGCGATCCATGAGCGCTCCTCGTTCAGGCCGTCGCCAGCCAATCGCGATCCTGCAGGAAGTATTCGGTCAATCGGGCTTCTTCGCTGCCCGGCTCCGCTTTCCAGTCGTAGCCCCAGCGCACTTGCGGTGGCAAGGACATCAGGATCGACTCGGTACGTCCGCCCGATTGCAGCCCGAACAAGGTGCCGCGGTCATAGACCAGGTTGAATTCCACGTAGCGCCCACGGCGATATTCCTGGAACTCGCGCTGCTTGGCGGTGAAGGCGTCATGTTTGCGCCGCCGCATGATCGGCAGGTAGGCGTCGATGTAAGCGTCGCCGATGGCGCGCATGAAGGCGAAGCTGGTGTCGAAATCCCAGGCGTTCAGGTCATCGAAGAACAGGCCGCCGATGCCCCGTGGTTCGTTGCGGTGCTTGAGGTGGAAATAGCTGTCGCACCAGGCCTTGTAGCGCGGATACACCTGCGGGCCAAACGGCGCGCAGGCTTGCTCGGCAATGCGGTGCCAGTGCACACAGTCTTCTTCCACGCCGTAGTAGGGCGTCAGGTCGAAGCCGCCGCCGAACCACCAGACCGGCTCTTCGCCTTCCTTTTCCGCGATGAAAAAGCGCACGTTGGCGTGGGACGTCGGCACATGGGGATTGTGCGGATGGATCACCAGCGACACGCCCAGGGCCTCGAAACCGCGCCCGGCCAGTTCCGGCCGATGGGCGCTGGCCGACGGTGGGAGACCGCTGCCAAAGACGTGGGAAAAGTTGACGCCGCCCTTTTCGATCACCGTGCCATTTTCGAGCACCCGGGTGCGCCCACCGCCACCGGCAGGCCGGGACCAGGCGTCTTCGACGAAGCGAGTGCCACCGTCCTCGGTTTCCAGGGCGGCGCAGATACGGTCTTGCAGGTCGAGCAGGTAGGCTTTCACGGCCTCGGTGCGAGTGGACATGACATCACCTTGATCAGGGCTACGCTACGCGGCGTAACGAGCCGGCGGCAAAAAGGGCGCACAGGATACCACCGCGCTTGCCTACGCCACAGTTGACGAAGGTCAGGCTTAGGAGTCCGATAGCAGGCTTGGTAAAAAGTCCCGCGACAAGGAGAAAGTGAAGATGGCCAAACGTATCCAGTTCCGTTCCCACGGCGGCCCCGAAGTGCTTGAGTACCTGGACTATGAGCCCGCCGAGCCGGGCCCGCAGCAGGTGCGCGTCAGCAACAAGGCGATCGGTTTGAATTTCATCGACACCTACTACCGCAGCGGCCTGTACCCGCCGCCGGCACTGCCTTCGGGCCTGGGCGCCGAAGGGGCCGGCGTGGTCGAGGCGGTCGGCACGGGCGTCACACGGTTCAAGGTCGGTGACCGGGTGGCCTACGGCAGCGGTCCGCTGGGCGCCTACAGCGATGTGCATGTGCTGCCCGAAGCCAACCTGGTGCACCTGCCGGCGTCCATCAGTTTCGAACAGGCGGCCGGGGTGATGCTCAAGGGCCTGACCGTGCAGTACCTGTTGCGCCAGACCTATGAGCTCAAGGGCGGCGAAACCATTCTGTTCCACGCAGCCGCCGGCGGCGTGGGCTCTTTGGCCTGCCAATGGGCCAAGGCCCTGGGCGTGAAACTGATCGGCACCGTCAGTTCCGCCGAGAAAGCCGCCGTCGCCAAAGCCCACGGTGCCTGGGAAACCATCGACTACAGCAAGGAAAACGTCGCACAGCGCGTACTGGAATTGACTGACGGCAAGAAGGTCCCAGTGGTGTACGACGGCGTCGGCAAGGACACCTGGCTGACGTCCCTCGACTGCGTGGCGCCTCGCGGCCTGCTGGTCAGCTTCGGCAATGCCTCCGGGGCGGTGGATGGCGTGAACCTGGGGATCCTTTCGGCCAAGGGCTCGCTGTACGTTACCCGCCCGACCCTGGCGACCTACGCCAACAACGCCGAAAACCTGCAACGCATGGCCGACGAGCTGTTCGGCATGATCAGCAGCGGCAAGCTCACGGTGGACATCAACCAGCGTTACCCACTGGCAGAAGCGGCCAAGGCCCAGGCAGAACTGTCGGCGCGCCGCACCACGGGGTCGACCATCCTGTTGCCTTGATTCAAAGGGTACGCAGCCCTCGAGAACCGGCTGACGCGGTTTGTCTGGAACAACGCGTCGGCCTTTTTTGGGGCGGCTCCGCCACCCAGCGGGAGCAAGCTCCCTCGCCGCGGAGGTGTTGCGGCGAGCGCGGGTCGACGTGATTCCGCGCTCGGATCGCCAGCAATGCTCTGGCTGTATTATCGATCAACGCAGAGGTCGGGATAGGCTATATGTCCCTGGGTCTTTCCCAAACCTTTCAAGCGCTTTCTGAAGATCATCGAACTTCTTGTTTGCTTCTTCTTTTTTTGGCGCGCTGGCTCCGCTTTGCAAGATCGCCTGCTCTCGTTTTAGCTGGAATATTGTGTTTTCCATCAAGGCTTTCCGGGCATTAGCCTGGTTATCCATTTCTTTAATGCACCAATCCGAGAAATTTTTCTGACCTGTATTTGGGTTGGGCAATAAAAGCGCCGACATACACAATTGCTGTTGGTCATCGGAAAGAACGATGTTATTGACGATGCCTTCGACTGTTTTGGCTATCTGTTGTATGTGGGCATCTGATCGTTGGCTGCCGATGCCGGCGGTTTCTATTTTTACCTTTATTTCTCCGTCCGCAATGACACCTTTTGTCTCGGCGATTGCGCTGTCGATGACACTTTTGTCGTCTTTGAGGTTTTTTATTTTTTCCGCCAACCCCGATGCGGTTTGATCCATTTCCGATGTGTCGGCCTTGGGGTCCGCTTTTTTGGCGTCGCTGATTTTCTTGTCGACAACTGTCTTCTCTGCTTCCAGGGCAGAAATTCTGTCACTGACCTTCTCTCTTTCAGCTCTTTGTTCGGAAAGTGACTTGGTCGCTTCAGCCCGCCCGCTTGTCGTGAGGGCGATGGGGGGTGATTTGATCGTTCCGGTCAGTTGTTCGATCGCCAAGAGGGCGACCGTGTTTTTTTGGAAGCGCCTCATCAGCAGGTCATATTGAGGGGCACTGATCGCGCCAGACATGTAGCTCTCACACAGGCGATAGCCAAAATCACGCAGCAACTGAATGCTTTGCGTACGAATGCCTGTGAACGCGGCGCCATCCTGCATGGCGAAAGCCAATTCACCACTTGCCTTATCTGGATATCCCCCTTTTGCCGCTACCTCATAAGCAAGAGAGGCCATTGCATCGGGGCTGGGTTCGGCACATACAAACATCCCGTTCTTTTTGTGCTCCTGCGAAACAAGCTTTCCGGTCGAATCGTATGTTTTTGTTATGTTCTCATTGGGGGCTACCAGGATCGCTCTCTGTCGAATATCGCTCATGGAGCTTTCCCCATGAGAAATATCAAATGTTCGGTAGATGCTATTCAGGTTGGCGCATCCGGCAATCGACACAATGGTGACAGCTAATAAGGCCCCCTTCATGGCGCATGGCTCCCTTTGCTTGGCGATGATGGCCATTTGGTATAGCTCACGGGATCGATATCCGCGACCGAGCCAAGCAAAAAGAATTTTCGAAGGGGGGGATTCATAACGCACTTTTCGTAAGCGGGGGCGGCTTCGCCACCCAGCGGGGATAAATCCCCTCGCCACGGAATACGCGTCCACCGCCACATCCTTGTGAGCAGGGTGTTTTCGGCTCAGTCCGGCCGGACCACTTTTCCGGTCGCCAGGTCGCGGATCACGCTGGGGTTCTTGCGTCCGCCAAGGTTGCCGCCCAGCACCAGGTCGACCTGTCCGCGGAAATACTGCTCGACGCGAATCCGTGTGCGCGCCGCCGGACGGCCCTGGGGGTTGGCCGAGGTGGAGACCAGCGGTCCGACCAGTGAACACAAGTCGCGCACGGTGGGGTGGTCGCTGACCCGCAGAGCAACGGTGTCGTGCACGCCGGTGATCCATTCCGGCAGCAGGTCCTGGTGCGGCACCAGCCAGGTATTGGGCCCTGGCCAGGTGCTGGCCATGCGGTCGATCCACGCTTCGGGGAAGTCTTCGAACAAAAAGTCGAACTGGTGGATGTTGTCCGCCACCAGTATCAGGCCCTTGTCGGGCAGCCGCGACTTGATCGCCAGCAGGCGCTCCACCGCTTCCTCGTTCCACGGGTCGCACCCCAGGCCCCAGACCGCTTCGGTTGGATAGGCAATCACCGCCCCGGCGCGAATTTCTCGCGCGGCTTGTTGCACACGCCAACTGTTGACCATGAACGATTCTCCGCAACACAAGATAAGGCTGTGCGCAGTTTACCCATCTTGCTCATAAAACCTAGCGGGCAAACCAGCGTCCGCTGTCGCAGATGGCTCGTCCCTCCATTTCCAGCTCGGTCAGCGCCGCCAATACCCTGGGCAGGCCCCAGCCACTGGCATCGGCCAGCGCCTCGCTGCTCAGTGGCGCGGCATGGAGCAAGCGCAGCAGCGGATGGATGACCGGCGTGGGTTCCGCCGCCAGGGGCAAGCGCTGCCAACCGCGCAACGCCTCGAGGATGTGCTCGACGGTCTCGACCAACGCCGCACCGTCACGGATCAGTTGATGGCAGCCACGGGCACCGGGGTGATGGATGGAGCCGGGAATCGCATAGACCTCGCGCCCCTGCTCCGCCGCCAGGCGAGCGGTGATCAGCGAGCCACTGGCAACACTGGCCTCGACCACCAGCACGCCCAGGGACAAACCGCTGATGATCCGGTTGCGCCGCGGAAAGTGGCTGGCGTGGGGTGGGGCGTCCAACGCAAACTCCGAGAGCACCGCGCTGCCCTGGGCAATCATCGCGTCCGCCAGGCGCCGATTGCGCTGTGGATAAAAATTTTCCAGCCCGGTGCCCAGCACACCGACGGTGCACCCGCCCACCTCCAGCGCGGCCTGGTGCGCCGCCGCGTCGATACCCAGGGCCAAGCCGCTGGTGATGACAAAACCGGCCCCGGCCAGGCTTCGGGAAAACGCCGCGGCCGTGTCCATTCCCGGTCGCGAAGCCCGGCGGCTGCCGACCATCGCCAACTGGGGTTTTTCCAGGATCGAGGCGTCGCCGGCGACGAACAGCAACGGCGGTGGGTCGCTGATCTGCGCCAGCAGGGCCGGGTAATCGGCCTGGTCCCACATCCGTAAATGCTGGCCCGGACGCTCTAGCCAGGCCAATGCGTGGGCGGCGCCGTCACGCACCTGGGGGTTGCGCCGAGCCTCGGCACACGCCACGGGCAAGCCCAATGCACGCCAGGCACTGGCCGGCGCGCTGAGGGCTTTGGACGCCGAGCCAAAGGCGTGCAGCAAGGTCATGAAACGTTTGGGTCCCAGCTCCGGCAAGCGGTGCAGGCGCAGCCGGGCCTCCAGTTCCGCCGGGGAAACCGGAGCAGATTCAGGCAATGACATCGGATCATCCTTGATCGTAATAAGCCCCGCGTAAACGGGAACAAGCTGTGGATAACTCTGTTGGTAACTTGTGAGAGACGTTATGGATTACGGACCTTGTCGAGTACCGCCAACGAACGCGAGGCGTACAGCACCAGGCCATAACTGAGCTTGTCGTAGGTGCGGAACACCATCAGCAGTCCAGCCCGTTCATCCGGGATCTTGACCGGTTGGCCAGTGATGCGGTCGCGCACGGTTTCGCCGGTCTTCATCACCGCCAGCACATTGCCCTCGACGAGCCCGTCGCGGCGTCCCTTGTTCAGGGTCACCACATCCAGCGCGCCGATCTGGGTGACGCCCCGGGGTACATCGAGAATGACCCCGTTGATGGCCGATTCAGGCGCACTGGGCATGAAGGTCGAGTTGATCGAGCGGCCCTCGCCGCTGAACAGGCGGTCCCCCAGGCGCACTTCCTGGGTGGTGCGTTGCAGCACCAGGGTGGTGACGTCGCCCTCGCTGGCCACCACCTCGCCGCCACCGATGTCATCGGCGTTGATGCCCAGAAACTCCTTGGTCTCGGGGTCGGTGTAGACCTTGCCCTGGCGGAAAATGCCGTACGCGGTCTCGTTCGGGTCGAAAGTGCCACGGGCGAAGACCCGGTCACCCGCGCCGCTCAAGACCCGCTCGGCATTGCCGGCGACGACGTAGGGGGCCTTATCGAAATCCTCGATCCGATCGACGATGCGATTGCTCAGCAGGAAACTGTTGATGGCTTGCAGGGGAATGCTCGGGATGGCATCGGCCACCGGCGAGCTGCGCACCCGCGGCGACAACTTGATGGTGCCCCGCGAAGCGCCGCGGTTGAGGGTCAGCCGGGGCTGGCCGTCGACGTAGACCAACGACAGGGTGTCGCCGGGATAGATCAGGTTGGGATTCTCGACCTGGGGGTTGGCCTGCCAGAGTTCTGGCCATTTCCAGGGTTCGCGCAGGTATTTGCCGGAAATGTCCCACAGCGTGTCCCCCGTCACCACTGTGTATTGCTGGGGAAAACCTTCCCGAAGTTGCACTTGCCCGTGCGCGATACCGGCCGAGGCCAGGAGCAGCAGGGCGAGTAGTGATTTCCTCATGCGGTGAATCCCTTTATTATGTGCGTTCGCGTAAAACGCCAGAGCCCCCGTGGCTCGCTCCGTCAGGCGCGCGGCTTCAAGCGGCGGCGCTTCGGAACAACGTTTTACAACGGTAGCCTGCATCCCAAGACACGCCAGGCCAGCCACCCGACTTTACCTCACACGTGCATTTATCAAGCTTATGGCCATTTTGAACATTCTCGAATTCCCGGACCCGCGCCTGCGCACTATCGCCAAACCGGTGGCCGTAGTGGACGACGAAGTGCGTCAGTTGGTCGATGACATGTTTGAAACAATGTATGAGGCGCCAGGCATCGGCCTCGCCGCGACCCAGGTCAACGTGCACAAGCGTATCGTCGTGATGGACCTCTCCGAAGACCGTAGCGAGCCACGGGTGTTCATCAACCCCGAGTTCGAGACCCTCACCGACGAGATGGAGCAATACCAGGAAGGCTGCCTCTCGGTGCCGGGCTTCTACGAAAACGTCGACCGCCCGCAGAAGGTCAAGATCAAGGCCCTGGACCGCGACGGCCAACCCTACGAGCTGATCGCCGAAGGCTTGCTGGCGGTGTGCATCCAGCACGAGTGTGACCACCTCAACGGCAAGTTGTTCGTCGACTACCTGTCGACCCTCAAGCGTGACCGGATCAAGAAAAAACTGGAAAAACTTCATCGCCAGAATGCTTGATGCCCTCCTTCAAAGGCTTGCCACGGCAAGCCTTTTTCTTTATGCGACTGCTGTGTAACTGAGAGCCTCCCATGACTGAGCCACTGCGCATCGTCTTTGCCGGCACCCCCGAATTTGCCGCCGAACACCTCAAGGCCCTGCTGGCCAGCCCGCATGAAATCGTCGCGGTCTACACCCAGCCCGATCGCCCGGCCGGTCGCGGTCAAAAACTGATGCCCAGCCCGGTCAAGCAACTGGCCGTGGAGAACGGCATCCAGGTCTTGCAGCCGCCGACCCTGCGGGACGCGCAAGCCCAGGCCGAACTGGCCGCGCTGAAACCGGACCTGATGGTGGTGGTCGCCTACGGCCTGATCCTGCCTCAGGTGGTGCTGGACATCCCGCGCCTGGGTTGCATCAACAGCCACGCCTCGCTGCTGCCACGCTGGCGCGGGGCGGCGCCGATCCAGCGCGCCGTGGAAGCGGGTGACGCAGAAAGTGGCGTGACCGTGATGCGCATGGAAGCCGGCCTGGACACCGGGCCGATGCTGCTCAAGGTCAGCACCCCCATCAGCGCCGAAGACACCGGCGGCAGTCTGCACGATCGCCTCGCGCTCATCGGCCCGCCGGCCGTGGTCCAGGCCATTGCCGGCCTGGCCGCCGGTACGTTGGCGGGCGAGGTGCAGGATGACAGCCTCGCCACCTACGCGCACAAACTGAACAAGGACGAGGCTCGCCTCGACTGGGCTCGTCCGGCGGTAGAACTGGAATGCCTGGTGCGCGCGTTCAACCCGTGGCCAATCTGCCACAGCACCCTGAACGGTGAAGCCCTGAAAGTGCTGGCGGCCAGCCTTTGCGCAGGGAAGGGCACTCCCGGTGAAATCCTCGGCGCCAGCAAGGATGGTCTCGTGGTGGCCTGCGGTGAGCAGGCGCTGTGCCTGACACGCCTGCAATTGCCCGGCGGCAAGGCGCTGAACTTCAGTGATTTGTTCAACAGTCGCCGTGAGAAATTCGCCGTCGGCACCCTGCTGAGCCAAGCGGCGGACGCCTCATGAACCCGCGTCTGGCCGCCGCCAAGGCGCTCGCCGCCGTGCTCAGCGGGAAAGCCTCGCTCAACAGTGCCTTGCCGACCCAGTTGGACAAGGTCGAAGAACGTGATCGCGGCTTCACCCAGGACCTGGCCTTCGGCACCGCCCGCTGGCAGCCACGGCTATCGGCCCTGGCGGCCAAGCTGCTGCAGAAACCGTTCAAGGGTGCGGACGCGGACGTCGAGGCGCTGTTGCTGGTAGGGTTGTATCAACTGTTCTACAGCCGCGTGCCCGCCCACGCCGCCATCGGCGAAACCGTGGGTTGCGCCGACAAGCTGAAAAAACCTTGGGCCAAGGCCCTGCTCAACGCCGTGCTGCGCCGCGCCCAGCGCGAAGGCGAAGCCCTGCTGACCGAGCTGGAACACGACCCGGTGGTGCGCACCGCCCACCCGCGCTGGCTGCAAAAGTCCCTGAAGGCGTTCTGGCCCCAGCAGTGGGAAGCCATCTGCGCGGCCAACAATGCCCATCCGCCAATGATCCTGCGGGTCAACCGTCGGCACCACACCCGCGATGCCTACCTGGCCTTGCTGGGCGAAGCCGGCATCGCCGCCGCTCCGTGCGCGTACAGCCACGACGGCATCGTCCTGGAAACCCCTGGCGATGTCCGCGCGCTGCCGGGCTTTGCCGAGGGCTGGATCAGCGTCCAGGACGAAGCGGCCCAACTGGCCGCCGACCTGCTGGACCTGGCGCCCGGCCAACGGGTACTGGACGCCTGCTGCGCGCCAGGTGGCAAGACCTGCCACATTCTCGAAGCCGAGCCGAAGCTGGCCGGCGTGGTGGCCGTCGACCTGGAGGCCAAGCGCCTGGTGCGGGTCAAGGAAAACCTCGAGCGCCTGGGCCTGGACGCCGAGCTGATCGCCGCCGACGGCCGCGACACCGGTGCCTGGTGGGACGGCAAGCCGTTCCAGCGCATCCTGCTGGACGCGCCGTGCTCGGCCACCGGGGTGATCCGCCGTCACCCGGACATCAAGCTCACCCGCCAACCCGACGACATCGCTGCCCTGGCGTCGTTGCAGGGCGAACTGCTCGACGCGCTGTGGCAGACCCTCGATGTCGGCGGCATCCTGCTGTACGCCACCTGTTCGACGCTGCCGACCGAAAACACCGACGTGATCGCGGCCTTCCTCACCCGCACCCCCGGTGCCCGGGAGCTGGACATCGCCAGCCAGGCCGGCCTGAAGCAGCCCCATGGCCGCCAGTTGCTGGCCCAGGAGGGCGGTCACGATGGGTTCTACTACGCCAAGCTGATCAAGATCGCCGCCGCGCGCGGTTAAGACCGATTCGAAAGGAGTGACCGGATGAAAATCATCATCCTTGGCGCCGGGCAGGTCGGCGGTTCGCTGGCGGAACACCTGGCCAGCGAGGCCAATGACATCACCGTGGTCGATACCGACGGTGAACGCCTGCGGGACCTGGGCGACCGTCTCGACATCCGCACCGTGCAGGGCCGGGGCTCGTTGCCGACGGTACTGCGCCAGGCCGGGGCCGACGATGCCGACATGCTCGTGGCCGTCACCAACAGCGATGAAACCAACATGGTCGCCTGCCAGGTCGCCCACACCCTGTTCCACACCCCGACCAAGATCGCCCGGGTGCGCGAGGCGGCCTACCTGACCCGTACCGACCTGTTCGACAACGAAGCCATCCCGGTGGATGTGCTGATCAGCCCCGAACAGGTGGTGACCAACTACATCAAGCGCCTGATCGAGCATCCGGGGGCCTTGCAGGTGATCGACTTTGCCGAAGGCCAGGCGCAACTGGTGGCGGTGAAGGCCTACTACGGTGGCCCACTGGTGGGCCAGCAACTGCGCCAACTGCGCGAGCACATGCCCAATGTCGAGACCCGTGTGGCCGCGATCTTCCGCCGCGACCGGCCGATCCTGCCCCAGGGCGACACGGTGATCGAAGCCGACGACGAGGTGTTTTTCATCGCGGCCAAAGCGAACATTCGCGCAGTGATGAGCGAAATGCGCCGCCTCGACGAAAGCTACAAGCGCATCGTGATCGCCGGCGGCGGGCAGATCGGCGAACGCCTGGCCGAAGCCATCGAGAGCCGTTACCAGGTCAAGATCATCGAGATGAGCCCGGCCCGCTGCCGCTACCTCTCGGACACCCTCGACAGCACCGTGGTGCTGCAGGGCAGCGCCTCGGACCGGGACCTGCTGCTGGAAGAGAACATCGCCGACGCCGACATCTTCCTGGCCCTGACCAACGACGACGAAGCCAACATCATGTCGTCACTGTTGGCCAAGCGCCTGGGGGCGAAGAAGGTGATGACCATCATCAACAACCCGGCCTATGTCGACCTCATCCAGGGCGGCGACATCGACATCGCCATCAGCCCGCAACTGGCGACCATCGGCACCTTGCTGGCGCATGTGCGGCGCGGCGACATCGTCAGCGTGCACTCCCTGCGCCGGGGCGCGGCAGAGGCCATCGAGGCGATTGCCCATGGCGATGCCAAATCCAGCAAGGTGATCGGCAAGGCCATCCGCGACATCGGCCTGCCACCGGGCACCACCATCGGCGCCATCATCCGTGATGAGGAAGTGTTGATTGCCCATGACGACACGGTGGTCCAGGCGGGCGACCATGTGATCCTGTTCCTGGTGGACAAGAAGCACATTCGCGATGTCGAGAAGCTGTTCCATGTGGGGTTGAGCTTTTTCTGATCCAGGATTCGCAGCCGATCAATCCCTGCCACAACTCACAAGGACGCCAACCATGCTCGACTCCCTGGAAAAAATGCTCGCCAAGGGTGTGGATAACCCGTTGCTGCGCTTCGGCCTGGGCAAGGGCTATCTCGACCTTGGCGAATTCCCCCGTGCCGCCGAGCACCTGCAACGTTGCGTCGAGCTCGACCCCCAGTATTCGGCTGCCTGGAAACTGCTGGGCAAGGCGCACCAGGGCCGGGGGGATCTTGCGGCGGCGCGCACGGCCTGGGAGCAAGGGTTGGACGCTGCCCGGGGCCATGGCGACAAGCAGGCCGAGAAGGAAATGACCGTGTTCATCAAGAAACTCGATCGACAAGCCTGACGCCGCTGGAGCGCGTCGCCTTATAGCGACTCCAGGCACCCCGCCAGGTCATTGCCCAGTTTTTCCAGCAGTTGCTCGTATCCTTGCGCGGTCGCCGGCGTGTAGCCACCCAGTGCGTCCAGTTCCGCCAGCTTCACCGGCAACCCGGCCACCAGGGTTTCAGCCAGGCGTGGCCGCAGGGGCGGCTCACTGAACACGCAGGTCTTGCCCACGGCCTGCAAGCGCGTACGCATCGCCGCTACGTGCTGGGCACCGGGTTGGACTTCGGCCGCCACGGCGAACACCCCAGTGTGCTTGAGGCCGTAGTGGTCTTCGAAATAATCGAACGCTTCGTGGAAGACGAAGTACGGCTTGCCCGCGACCCCGGCCAGACGGCCCTTGAGGCGTGTGTCCAAGGCGTCGAGACGCTGGTTGAAGCCTGCGAGGTTGCTTTGATAGCGCGACGCGTTGGCCGGATCGGCCGCGCTCAGGTCCGCGGCCATTTTCGCGGCGATCACTCGGGCATTGAGCGGCGAAAGCCACAGATGCGCGTCGATCGTGCCGGGACGGTGATCATGATCGTGTTCGTCACCGTCCTCGTCGGTATGGGAATGGCTGTCCTCGGCGAAATGCCGCAGCTTGAGTTCCGGCAAGTCCTGCAGCGCGACAGAAGGCGCCGTACGACCGTTCAACACCCGCGGCAGGAAACCTTCCATGTCGGGACCGATCCAGTAGAGCAGGTCCACCGACTGCACTTTGCGTACATCGGAGGGCCGCAGCGCGTAGTGATGGGGCGAAGCGCCGGGCGGCAGCAGCACCTCAGGCACGCCCACGCCGTCCTGCACCGCCGCGGCAATCAGTTGCAACGGCTTGATACTGGTCAGGACCTTGACCTCGGCCTGGGCTGGGGCAATCAACAGGAAATTGGCGAAAAAAGCGACAAAGAGCAAAAAAAATCGGGACACGATGACCACTCGAAGAGGCGAGAACGGGTAACATAATAACGTCTCTCACTGAACTCGTCGCTGCCCATGCCTATTACACCCCTTGCCAGTCGCCCCCATGATCACTCCCACTGCGTACACAGCGCGCTGTCCGAGGCCGATGCCATCTGCGCGCGCCAAGGGTTGCGCCTGACGGCGTTGCGCCGCCGGGTGCTGGAGTTGGTCTGGCAAAGCCACAAGCCGCTGGGCGCCTACGACATCCTGGCGGTACTCAGCGAGCAGGATGGCCGCCGCGCCGCGCCGCCGACGGTGTATAGGGCGCTGGATTTCCTGCTGGAAAACGGCCTGGTGCATCGCATTTCCTCGCTCAACGCCTTCGTCGGCTGCAACCACCCGGAGCATGCCCACCAGGGCCAGTTCCTGATCTGCCGCGAATGCCACGCCGCCATCGAGCTGGAACAGAAATCCATCAGCGATGCGATCATCGCCAGCGCCCAGGACGTCGGCTTCGTGGTCGACACCCAGACCGTCGAAGTGGTCGGCCTCTGCTCCGGCTGCCAGGAGGCCTGATGAGCGACGCGTTGATCCGCCTCGAACAGGTGGCCGTCAAGTTCGCCGGGCAGAACGTGCTGGATGACATCCACCTGAGCGTCGAACCCGGGCAGATCGTGACCTTGATCGGCCCCAACGGCGCCGGCAAGACCACCCTGGTGCGCGCCGTGCTGGGCTTGCTCAAGCCCGACAGCGGCAACGTCTGGCGCAAGCCGAAGCTGCGGATCGGCTACATGCCGCAAAAACTCCACGTCGATCCGACGTTGCCGCTGTCGGTCCTGCGTTTCCTGCGCCTGGTTCCCGGCGTCGATCGCGAGCGCGCCCTGGCGGCGCTCAACGAAGTCGGGGCCGAACAGGTCATCGACAGCCCGGTGCAAAGCGTGTCCGGCGGCGAGATGCAACGCGTGCTGCTGGCCCGGGCGCTGTTGCGCGAGCCGGAGCTGCTGGTACTCGACGAGCCGGTCCAGGGCGTCGATGTGGCGGGCCAGGCCGAGCTGTACAGCCTGATTACCCGCTTGCGCGACCGGCACGGTTGCGGCGTGCTGATGGTGTCCCATGACCTGCACCTGGTGATGAGCACCACCGACCAGGTGGTCTGCCTCAACCGTCACGTCTGCTGCTCCGGGCACCCCGAGCAGGTCAGCGGCGACCCGGCATTCGTCGAGCTGTTCGGAAAGAACGCACAAAGCCTGGCGATTTATCACCACCACCATGACCACGCCCACGACCTGCACGGTTCGGTGGTCATTGGCGCACCGGTTACCCCCCATATTCATGGAGATGGCTGCAAGCATGGCTGATTTTCTGTTGTATGCCCTGCTCGCAGGCCTGGCCCTCGCGCTGGTGGCCGGGCCCCTGGGTTCGTTCGTGGTCTGGCGGCGCATGGCCTATTTTGGCGACACCTTGTCCCACGCGGCGTTGCTCGGCGTGGCCCTGGGCTTTTTACTGGACGTCAGCCCGGCGGTGGCGGTGACCGTGGGCTGCCTGTTGCTGGCGGTGGTGCTGGTGACGCTGCAACAGCGCCAGCCGCTGGCGTCCGACACGCTGCTGGGCATCCTGGCACCGAGCACGTTGTCCCTTGGCCTGGTGGTGCTCAGCTTCATGCACGATGTGCGCATCGACCTGATGGCTTACCTGTTCGGCGACCTGTTGGCCATCAGCCCGGCCGACCTGTCGTGGATCCTGGGGGGCAGTGCCGCGGTGCTGGCGCTGCTGGTGGCGCTCTGGCGCCCGCTGCTGGCCGTCACCGTGCACGAGGAACTGGCGCGGGTCGAAGGCCTGCCCGTGACGGGGTTGCGCCTGGCCTTGATGCTGTTGATTGCGGTGGTCATCGCCGTGGCCATGAAGATCGTCGGTGTGTTGCTGATTACTTCGTTGCTGATCATTCCGGCGGCTGCGGCACAACGTCACGCCCGCTCGCCGGAGCAGATGGCCTTGGGCGCGAGCCTGCTGGGCATGCTCGCGGTGTGCGGCGGGCTGGCCCTTTCCTGGTTCAAGGACACTCCGGCCGGCCCATCGATCGTGGTCAGCGCCGCCGCGCTGTTTCTGCTGAGTTTTGTCCTGCCTCGTCGAGGGGTGTAGACTTGCTCGCTTTTTGCGCAAATAGAGAGTCGCAGGAATGAAGCCGTTCGCCTCCCGTTATCTGCTCCTTGTCGCGCTTTCAGTGCTACTGGGCGCTTGCCAGAGTACGCCGCCGGTCACCGAGGCCCCCGATACCCGGGGCCCGGCCATCGCGCAGCTGGAACAAAGCCTGGCCGCCAATGAGCTGGCCACCGCTGAAGACCAACTGGCCACCTTGCAGGCCCAATCGCCTGAAGATGCGTCGCTGGAACCCTTCCAACGCCAGTTGGCCGAGGCGTATCTGCGCCGCAGCCAGATCGACCTGCAAAAGGGTGACGTCAACGCCGCCGCCACCGCCCTGAGCCGTGCCCGAGCCTTGATGCCCAAGGCCCCAGCGCTTACCGGCGAGGTCAACAGCGCCATTGCACAAGCGCGCAAGGCCGACCTGGACAAAGCCGAAGCGGCCCTCAAGGCGGCCGAAGCCAAGCCGGTCGCCAAGCTGATCGACCCCAGCGCCGAAAGCACCACCGTGGCGTTGAACATTGCCGATGTGCAGCAAATGCGTCGCCAACTGGATGCCATTGCCGCCGATGTGGTGAATTACCAATGCGATATCAGCATCCAGGCACCACGCACCGATGACTACCCGTGGTTGGCGACACTGCTGACCAAGCGGGTCAAGAAACTCGACCCTGAGTTCGACTTGAAGCTGCGCAAGCAGATCCTGCGCAGCGTGCCGGCGCAGGTGGTTCTTACACCGCGTAAATCCTAAAAAGCCTCGCGAGCAGGCTCGCCCCCACAAGGTTCAGTGATTTATCACAAGACCCTGTAGGAGCGAGCTTGCTCGCGATGGCGTACTGACAGGCAACAGAGCCTTTTCAGACACTCCTCAAGCCGGAATCGCCTTGGCCTTGGGCTCCCGCGCCCACACCCGGTGTTGCGCAATCGCGTCGAAGAACGCCTGGAACTTGCTGGCATCCGCGTCGGGAATCAGCCCGGCATCCGCCTCCAGCTTCAACAGCACCAGCAACTGCCGGGCTTCCCCGTTGAGGGCGATGGCCTTCAGATGCTTGTAGGCTTCCAACAGGTAATGCAACGCCACGCCATCGCTACTCAGCGCTTGGATGGACTGCGCGCCGCCCGGGACGAACACCGCGTCGAAGGCAATCGACGGCATCCCTTCCATGGATGCGTCCACCGGCAACGTTTGCCCATCGGCGGTGGTGACCGGCGCAGAGGTCGGCCCTAGGACCTTGGCGTGAGCGCCCTCGGCCTCCAATGCCTGTTTGAGCGCATCGATGATCGCGCCATCGACGCCATCAGCCACCAGCACCGCGACCTTGCGGGTCTTGATATCGCCCGAGAGCAGGTTCGCCTGGCTCAGCGCCGGGGATTTCTCCAGCGAAGGCGTCGGCACGTCCACGGTGCAAGCGGTGGGCGCTGGCAGACCCAGGTTCTTCGCTACTCGCCCGGCCAGTTCCAGGTCGATGTTGGCCAGGATCTCGTTGACCTGCCGCGCCCGGATGAACTCCCGCTCCACTTTGCCCAGCTCGAAGCTATAGGCCGCGATGATGTGCTCCTGCTCATGCGGGCTCATGCTCTTGTAGAACAGCCGCGCCTGGGAGAAATGATCGCCGAACGAATCGCTGCGCTGGCGGATCTTGTGGGCATCGATGCGCTCCGGATAACTCTCAAAGCCGCCGTCCTGCGGGCCGGGCGGGGTTTCCTTCGGCCAGCCGCCGTCGATGGAGTTCGGCTCGTAGGACGTGCGACCCTTGTCGATGGTGGTGCGGTGCATGGCATCACGCTGGCCGTTGTGCACCGGCGTGATGGCACGGTTGATCGGCAACTCATGAAAGTTCGGCCCACCGAGTCGGCTGATTTGCGTATCGGTGTAGGAAAAGAGTCGACCTTGCAGCAACGGGTCGTTGGAAAAGTCGATACCCGGCACGATGTGCCCAGGGCAGAAGGCAACCTGTTCGACTTCGGCGAAGAAGTTGTCCGGGTTGCGGTTCAGCACCATTTTGCCCAGGGGCGTGATGGGCACCAGCTCTTCGGGGATGATCTTGGTCGGGTCGAGCAGGTCGAAGTCGAACTTGTGCTCGTCTTCCTCGGCGACGATCTGTACGCCGAACTCCCATTCCGGGTAGTCGCCCATCTCGATCGCTTCCCACAGGTCGCGACGGTGGTAGTCGGTGTCTTTACCGGCCAGCTTCTGGGCTTCGTCCCACACCAGGGAACAGGTGCCGACCTTGGGTCGCCAGTGGAATTTGACGAAACTGCTGCGGCCTTCGGCGTTGATCATGCGGAAGGTGTGCACGCCAAAGCCTTGCATGCTGCGCAGGCTTTTTGGAATGGCCCGGTCGGACATCGCCCAGATCACCATGTGGGCCGACTCCGGCACCAGCGAGACAAAGTCCCAGAAGGTGTCGTGGGCCGAGCCACCGGTAGGGATCTCGTTATGCGGCTCGGGTTTGACCGCATGGACGAAGTCGGGAAACTTGATCGCGTCCTGGATGAAGAACACCGGCATGTTGTTGCCTACCAGGTCGAAGTTGCCTTCGTCGGTAAAAAACTTCACCGCAAAACCGCGTACGTCCCGCACCGTGTCACCGGAACCCCGTGGGCCCTGCACGGTGGAAAACCGCACGAACACCGGCGTTTTCTTGCTCGGGTCTTGTAGGAAACCGGCCTTTGTCAGCGCCGAATGGGCTTCATAGCTCTGGAAGTAACCGTGGGCGCCGGTGCCGCGGGCGTGGACGATACGCTCCGGGATGCGCTCGTGGTCAAAGTGCGTGATCTTTTCACGCATGATGAAGTCTTCCAGTAACGACGGCCCACGGGCGCCGGCGCGCAGGGTGTTCTGGTTGTCGGCGATTTTCACGCCCTGATTGGTGCGCAACGCCTGTTCGGTGGCGTCGGAGCGGAAGGTTTCCAGGCTATCGAGCTTGGCGTTGGTGTTGCCGCGGTCCAGGGTGTCGGTCCCGGCCAACTGGCTCTTGTCGACCGGGGGCTTGTTGGTGCTCATCAGGCGTCACTCCTCTTTGCGATCTGTGGCTGCTTTAGGAGTGACCTGCACCGCCAGGCGGTGTTCCTTTTTTATGCCTTTGATCGCGTTATTGCCAAATGACAGGTCAGATCGCAAATAAATGCTAAGAACCTCTATACGGACAGGCTAAAATGCGCGCCCGGCTAACCGCTGATCTTTTTCCAACGCGCCCCACAAGGTTCGCTACGTGATCGAGTTTCAAAACGTCCATAAAACCTACCGGGTCGCCGGTAAGGATATCCCCGCCCTGCACCCGACCAGTCTGACGATTGAGAACGGTCAGGTCTTCGGCCTCATCGGCCATTCCGGTGCGGGAAAAAGTACCCTGCTGCGCCTGATCAATCGCCTGGAAGACTCCAGCGGCGGCAAGATCATCGTCGATGGTGAAGAAGTCACCGCCCTGGACGCAGGCGGCCTGCGGCGCTTTCGCCAGCAGGTCGGGATGATCTTCCAGCACTTCAACCTGCTGGCCTCCAAGACTGTGGCCGACAACGTGGCGCTGCCCCTGACGCTGGCCGGCGAACTGTCGCGCGGCGAAATCGATCGCCGGGTCGCCGAGCTGCTGGCGCGGGTAGGCTTGTCCGACCACGCCCGCAAATACCCGGCGCAGCTGTCCGGCGGCCAGAAGCAGCGCGTCGGCATTGCCCGCTCCCTGGCGACCAAGCCCAAGATCTTGCTGTGCGACGAAGCCACCAGCGCGCTGGACCCGCAGACCACCGCCTCGGTGCTGCAACTGCTGGCCGAGATCAACCGCGAGCTGAAGCTGACCATCGTGCTGATCACCCATGAAATGGACGTGATTCGTCGGGTCTGTGATGAAGTGGCGGTGATGGACGCCGGTGTGATTGTCGAGCAGGGGCCGGTGGCCCAGGTGTTCCTGCACCCCAAACACCCGACCACCAAGCGTTTCGTCCAGGAAGACGAGCAGATCGACGAAAGCGAACAGCGCGACGATTTTGCCCACGTGCCCGGGCGCATCGTGCGTCTGACGTTCCAGGGCGATGCGACCTACGCCCCATTGCTCGGCACCGTCGCCCGGGAAACCGGGGTGGACTACAGCATCCTGGCCGGGCGCATCGACCGCATCAAAGACACCCCCTACGGGCAACTGACCCTCGCCATCACCGGCGGTGACATGGAGGCGGCGTTCGCCCGCTTCACCGCGGCCGATGTCCACATGGAGGTGCTGCGCTGATGGAACTGCTGACGAATTTCTTTGCAAACATCGACTGGCTGGAAATCTGGCTGGCCACCGGCGACACCTTCCTGATGCTGTTCGGCTCGCTGTTGTTCACCGTGCTGCTCGGCCTGCCACTGGGGGTGCTGCTGTTTTTGTGCAGCCCGCGCCAGTTGCTCGAAGCCCGCGGCGTTTATGCGCTGTTGTCGCTGATCGTCAACATCCTGCGCTCGCTGCCGTTCATCATCCTGTTGATTGTGATGATCCCGTTCACGGTATTGATCACTGGCACCTCCCTGGGCGTGGCCGGGGCGATCCCACCACTGGTGGTCGGTGCGACACCGTTCTTCGCCCGTCTGGTGGAGACCGCCCTGCGCGAAGTGGACCGCGGCATCATCGAGGCGACCCAGGCCATGGGCGCAACGACCCGGCAGATCATCGTCAACGCCTTGCTGCCGGAGGCCCGTCCGGGCATCTTTGCCGCGATTACGGTGACCGCGATCACGCTGGTGTCCTACACGGCCATGGCCGGTGTGGTGGGTGCCGGTGGCTTGGGCGACCTGGCGATCCGCTTCGGCTACCAGCGCTTCCAGACCGATGTCATGGTGGTCACAGTGGTGTTGCTGCTGGTGCTGGTGCAGGTCCTGCAAACCGTGGGCGACAAGCTGGTTGTGCATTTCTCTAGAAAATAAGGCGTCGTGCCAAAACCATGAGCCAGCCATTCGCTGGCAGGTGCCGCAAGCGGGCACTCACAAGGAGTTAGCTGAATGAAGAAGTTACTGGTTGCCTTCGCTGCCGTCGCAGCCTTTTCCGCCCACGCCGCCGAGACCCTGAGCGTCGCGGCAACGCCGGTACCGCACGCGGAAATCCTCGAGTTCGTCAAACCGGCATTGGCCAAAGAAGGCGTGGACCTCAAGGTCAAGGTCTTCACCGACTACATCCAGCCCAACGTACAGGTCGCCGAAAAACGCCTGGACGCCAACTTCTTCCAGCACCAGCCGTACCTGGATGAATTCAACAAGGCCAAGGGCACCCACTTGGTGAGCGTGGCCGGTGTGCACCTGGAGCCCCTGGGCGCGTACTCCAGCAAGTACAAGAAACTCGACGAACTGCCGGGCGGCGCCAACGTGGTCATCCCCAACGACGCCACCAACGGCGGCCGTGCGCTGTTGCTGCTGGCCAAGGCCGGAGTGATCACGCTCAAGGATCCGACCAACATCCTGTCGACCATCAAGGACATCACCGAGAACACCAAGGACCTGAAATTCCGTGAACTGGAAGCCGCGACCATCCCACGCGTGCTGACCCAGGTCGACCTGGCGCTGATTAACACCAACTATGCGCTGGAAGCCAAGCTCGATCCGTCCAAGGATGCGCTGGTGATCGAAGGCAGCGACTCGCCTTACGTGAACATCCTGGTAGCGCGTGACGATGATAAGGACAGTGACGCGATGAAGAAGCTGGTCGCGGCGCTGCATAGCCCGGAAGTGAAGGCTTTTATTCTTGAGAAGTACAAAGGCGCGGTATTGCCGGCGTTTTGAGCTGATCAGGTGGTGAAAAAACGGGGCTGCGTGGGAATGTAGGCCCGTTTTTTTATGCCCAGATAGTACTGGACCGTGGCGAGATGGTACTCGTCGTAGGATGATCGCAAGCATTTCTAAGGTGTTGGGAGGTAATCCAGCGCATCCGCAACGTGCGCAGTACTGTCGCTTTGGCGTGAGTTGGGCAAGGATGTCCAGCGATTCTGCATAATAGAAGTAAAACGGCTGTTATCTCGAAACTTGATGAGCGGATCTGGAGTGGTTGTGGCAGATATCAAAAGGCTGGCATGATCAACTCTCCTGAGAGCATAAAGGAGTATCAACTCATGTCAGTGACCCGACGTTTACTACTCTCCATATCTTATGGACCACTGGACTGTTCGAAAACGTGGACGGCTCCGCCTCTCTCCAGCTGAGCTAACAAGAAGATGCAGCATCAACCTGCAAGAATGAAAGCCATCGGTGCCACTATTCCGCGCCCGTTCAACGAACTCCTATGGCGTTCTGGCTCATTGCGGAATTGACATCAAGCGCGTGTCTCTTATTACAGTCAAGGGGTGGGGAAAATGAGCTCGAGAAAAACCATTTCCATTAATAGCATTTTGCTCGATTCCGAAAATGCTAGGCATGGAGAAAAACAATCTCAGCGCGACATCTATAAGTGGATGACCTCTGGGGCTGTTGCTCAAAAGGTTATAAAGCTAGCAACAGACATTGCCACAAAAGGCTTGAGTCCTTTTGATGGTATGGGAGTGATTCCATCAAAAGAAACCGAAAAAGAACCTTGGATTGTCGTTGAGGGAAATCGTCGTGTTGCAGCACTTAAGTTTTTGAATAACCCTAAGATTTGTCCTGACTTGAAGTTACGAAAACAATATGAGCAGTTGAAAAAAAGGGCTTCCTCACAAATACCATTGCGCGTTGAATTTGCGGTGTTTAAAGATTTTTCAGAGGCGGCTTATTGGATACAGTTGCGGCATGGTGGGGAGCATGGCGGCATTGGCATTTCCTCGTGGGGCCCGAAAGAGTACGACAGTTTCCTCGCGAGACTAGGAAGTAGAGGTACAAACCGATCGGCAGTGAATCTACTTTCATATGCGCTATCTAAGGGGCTTGTTACACCAGCTCAATATGATCAGATATCTGCGACTACTTTATACCGAATGCTGAGCACACCTGCTGTTCGTAAAGAGCTAGGTTGTCATGTTTCGAAGGGTGAAGTATTCCGTATTGCCGATGAGGAGTATTTTGATCGCGCAGTGGCTACAATGTTGATAGCAATGGCTAGCGGCCAAGCATCTGTGACTAAGCTCAAGAGCCGTACTCAACGTGAGGATTTTGCAAAGGAATTGAAGATTGCTGGTAGGTGGGAGGATTATGATGAGCAGGCACCTCAACCGATTTCAGCTGATCTCAACACTATAGGTAGCCCTGAGACTGAGGACGAATCCCCCAATGAATCAGGAACAAGAGACGAACAGAAAAAAACGGGGAATCCTGCAAAGCCTCGTTCAGGCACGCGAGATAGATTGTTCGTCGTAAAAGGTCATGGTCTTGATGTTCCTGCTAGCCAAACCAAAGTTCAAGATATTTTACGTGAACTAGCAACGCTGAAGCACTCTGGTACAAAAGGAACGCCTATATCCGTATCGTTTCTTTTGAGGGCTCTACTGGAGTTGAGCTCGGATAATTACCTGAACAGCAACCCAAACGCTATTCGGAGGCTTGAACAAAATACGCCACTTAGGGAAAAAGTAAAATGTTCGGCTAGGCATATGCATGCAAACGGCAAGCTAAGCCAAGACAGCTTGGATGTAGTTTCAAGGCACTGTGCTGAAGATGGAGGAATGCTAACAATTAGCACACTTCAAAAATATCTTCATTCAACAGCTCATTTTCCAAATGGAGAGACTCTAAATTCTATGTGGAGTGAGTTAAAGCAGTACATTATTGAATGTTGGTAAATTAACGTCTCAGCGTTGGAGGAGTATGTAGTTCTATATTTCCATAAAACATAGCCTCCGTGGCCTTCGGTCTTAGCATGTGGGTAGAGTAGTGAAGTGAAAACTCAACCCCGCGTGCTTGCTTATATAAAGTATTGATTTCACTGCAATTATCATACGTAACCAACCAAGGTGTATTGATATTCATCACCATCGTGGCTATCTGCTGATGATCATTCGGTTGGTAGTGATTGCGATAGAGCTGGCTGCCCTTTTCATAATATGGGGGATCAAGATAGATTAATGACTTTTGACCAATTTCTAGCTCAGGGTGGGCTAGTAGTTCCATAGCATCAATATTAAAAAGCTGGATGCGTTCACGAAAATTTGCAACTCTAATTATTCGCTCGATCAGTTTTTCCTTTTTATATCGAGCATCGATCAGATATTTACCTGTTTGCTTAATCCCCCCAATAACTCCGCCTTTTATCATTCCTGAACGATTTGTCCGATTAAGAAAAAATGTGGCAAAGCCCAGAACCGTACGATCTACTGCACCGGCGTCGTCAACAATAGCTCGTTGCGCATGCCACGTATCCATAGTCACAGGTGTTTCCTTGATCATTTCGACAAGTCGCTCAGTATCATTGAGGACAGCCCACCAGAAGGCATGAACCACCGGATCAAGATCATTGATGGCGATACGTTCAACATGTTCATTTGTGAGCAAGTACATCGCAGCCCCGGCTCCGCCAGCATAGGGTTCGACGTAGAGTCCGCCGTCTAGAGCGTTGTGCTTGAGGAGCTGAGCAAGCCAAGCCCCTAGACGACCTTTGCCGCCAGGGTAACGTAGGGGAGTAACGAAGGAGGGAGCTATAGACATTTCAGTTCCAGAAACGCGAATGGCGCGTAGCCTATCCGAAAGCGAACGCCGATGGCGATCTAAAATTTCCTTAGCTCAGCCGGCGACGGGCAGATTTTTAGAGACGTTTGTCCCGGAGTCATCCAAATAGTTACAAGTCGCATCCGCGCCAAGCTATGGTGATGACGTAGTTCTCACCAAGGATCTGCGCCCAGTTTCAGGATAATCATGTTGGAAAGGGACTGATTTTCTTCTGTCCTCGAGAAAACTCGCTCATACTTTTCTGTGCGGGAACTCAGCACTACCAAAGCTGAGGGAATAGGTACTCAATCACATGCGTCGACAAAGAAGCCTTATAATATTTATCTTTGCTAATATTGATAAGGCGTTCAGACTCCATTTGTTTAAACGTTGCACGAAGAGACTGCTCGCTTTTTCCCAAATAGGCACATATATCTGATTTTGTCTGCGGGCCTCTGTCCAGTAGATATTTATATATATCCCGAGCTGCTAACTTTAGAAGAGGGAGCTCTTCATCAGGCGCGGCCGGCAGAGCTCCCTTTGCACGCATTTCAAAATATATATCGATTCGTAAATTAAGTTTCCTTGGCTCAAGCAGCTCAGAGAAATATGATATTTGATCTAGCGCAGTATCAATAAAATATTTTATGAAATAAGCCAGCCCACCGTCAGATAGTGTTCCTCGCCCATCTGTCATTCCTTGACGGACTTTGTCTGCTTGTGCCAATGCATTATAATAGGCTTTTGTATCTCTGGCGAAACCTCGAGTTATAGACCATAAGCCGTAGCCGCCGAAGCCAGAGTGTCTCATGTAGCAATCTGTCAGCAACCTAATTACTCGACCATTTCCGTCAAGAAATGGATGAATCCAAGCTAGCCGGTGATGCAATGAAGCTGCAGCTATAACACGATTTGTTCCATGAATTTTCGAAAGAGTGAAACTCCTCTGCAACCAATCCATATAAGAGGTTAGCTCTCTGGCGGGCGGTGGTTCGTGACCTCCAACTATCACAAGATGCTTCCGGTACTCACCAGGAACGACCAATAATGGGCTACCTTGCTCATCTAAAGCTATTTCGCCATCCTGATTCCTGACAACTAACTGATCTTCAGGCAATCCTTGATAAAACGATCTGTGCAACTCTTTAATAAAATCCTGCGTGGTGATTTCGTCTGCAGACGTTTGTCTTTTCTTAAGCCTGAGCTGAACTTCTAGATGAGCAAGAAGCTCTTGCAAGGCTTTAGACCTAGTGGCTGGAAGGTTATTGATTGGCTGTGTTTGTGGGGCCTGAATTTTCAATAACTCTTTGGGATGCGTAGGATTTCCTTCGATACGATTGCTGTAATAGCAGTTTACCTGCCGCAGGAGCCACTCCACGGATTCCCTAATAGAGGCAGGCACACTTTGATTTAGGTGTGAGTCAGTTTGATATAAATGCACAAGCTTATCTTGATAATCTCCTAGCTTAAGTCCGTCAAGGTATGGTGTTATAGATATCATTTTTTCTCGCAGACTAGGTGGTTGAAGGATGATTCGCTTGTCCAATCAATATAACAGAATTTATACCTATTGCATCAACACAAGCTGTAGCCAAAATCCCGCAAAACTCTAAAACCGAGGAATTTACTCCGTCAAAGGGGTACCTGATAGGAGCCAAATTATCAGTTACCTGCGTTTAAGAAATGGCTACTGAATAGCCTATTCCCGAACGTGATTTCGTAACCGAAGCAACCTGTAGAGATTAGTACCAATTTAAGACGCAATCTACCTTTCGCAATGTGCGGCTTTCACAGTCATTACTCCTTCATGCGACCCACCCTATGGTTGAGAACATAGATACTCAAATGAAACGAAGCAAGCCCGACACAAGATGCCGGGTTTGCTTTTTGGTAGGATTTTACCTGCTACCGCGGCTCAACGTTATCTAACACCCGGTTTGCCAGCAACGAACTCAACTCAATCAATTGCTGGATACCGAGAGCGATGTGGCGGCGTGAGCCTTCCAGGTCGAAGGCCAGGTTACTGACCATCGCGTCGGCTGCCGCCAAGGTTTCGCTGAGGTTGGCGAGCAGGCATTCGTTGTCGGCGTTTTTTGCGACGGTGAAGAGCTGGCCCGGTTGGGACGCATCTTCTGATTTTGGTAGCAGGTAATAATCCAAGACGCGATTGGTGGCTTCGTCGTGTTTCTTGGCTTTGGGTTTGGTTCGCGAGGAAGCTTGGTCCGCCTCTGGCGGATTCGGTGTAGGTTTGAACATGTGCTGATTACTCCATGGTTAAGCCGCAACCTCTTCCCTACTAAAAGAAGGGTGGCGGCTGTACGCAGGTTAGTAGACCGGGGAGATCAGCATTGCCGGCGCGCCGAAGCGCCCTGCGCACAGCCACCATCAAGGGCAAAGTGAGAACCTGCCTGGATGGAGAGCTCATGCATTTTACTGACACAACCGCGGGCTACTAAACCCGACCACTGATGGGCAGTGGCAGGAAAACGATAGAGCCCAGAGGCAAGGTGCACAAGCGGGCGGATTCTGGCGTAGTTGTAGGCAATGACGCAAGGTTGGGTAGCCTGGCGGTCGGTTAGCGGCGGGAGGATAAACAGGGCTTGGGTTTGGCCTGAAAATTGGGACTAGGTGGGTTTGCGCTTGGGGTTTGAATTGGCTTTGCGGTTTTGTCTGTAGGAGTTTTTCAGGGTGGTTGGGGCTGCTTTGCAGCCCAGCGGGAGCAAGCTCCCTCGCCACGGGGTGTGAGTTGTTCAGAGGGTTGGGGCTGCTTTGCAGCCCAGCGGGAGCAAGCTCCCTCGCCACGGGGTGTGAGTTGTTCAGAGGATTGGGGCTGCAATGCTGCCGCCGGGGATAAATCTCCTCGCCACGGTTGATCTCATTGGATTGGCTGTCACCGGCAGCGGTCATTCGGTTGTTTGTGATGATGGCACGGTGCCAGAATGGCTGTGGTTCACCAAGATTCGCCCGGCCAATGTAGAAGCCTGGCATTCAGGACAAGCACAACTCAGGAGCAACCATGTCTTATTTCAAAGCAACCGCCGTCGTTATTGCCTTTGCTTCGCTGGTGGGATGCGCGACAAACCGATCCGAGGTCGACGTAACCGGCCCCGCGCCGCAAGCGGGCACGTCGGCCCAAGGTCAGCAGGTGTACATCAACGCCTTGGACGAACGGGTCTTCCAGATTGACCCACCCAGCGCCGATATCCCTTCGCTGAAAAACGATGAAGAAGTGAACGATACCAGCGTCACTCATCGTGCTATTGGCCGAAAGCGCAACGGCTTCGGCAAAGGGCTGGGCGATGTGGTGCTGCCCTCGGGTCGTACCGTTTCGCAACTGGTGGGCAATGCAGTGGCGACGGCCTATCAGCAGGCCGGCTATCAGGTTGTGACAACGCCAACGCCGAGCGCCACAGCGGTGAATGTGCACATTATCGAGTACTGGACGTGGTTCTCTCCCGGTGCATTCACCGTGGCGGTGAACAACAAGGCCCACTTGAAAATCGAAACCCCTGGCGCAGCGCCGCTTGAGGTGATTACCACTGCGCGCGATAGCATGCAGATGGCCACCGACGGTGACTGGAAAAAGATCAACGAGCAGGGCCTCAAAACCATCGTCGCCGAGACCGGCAAGCAACTGGGCAAAGCCAAGCCATAAGGCTACACGACAGCCAGAACGAATCCGACGCGCCGATACGTAGCGTTGCTCTAAAGAGGGGCAAAGGGCAAATTGCAGTCGCGAATGAACTTGCTCCTTTTTAACCCGAGTGCCCGCATGAATTCACTACACGAAGACAATCGAAAGCGCTTGATACGACTCATCGACCAGATCCCGGTTAACGCGAACCCCGAGGGTTGGACTCATGTCACCTCGATAGCCGTCGGCGGGCTGCTATCGGTAGGTTTCTCGCAGAAAGGTCCTTATTTGCTGGTTGTCTCAAGCTCGGGTCGGAGTGTTGTGCACGGCGACACAGGAGAAAAAATTGAGCGCGACTATGAAGAATATGCGGGCTTGAGTGAGCTCGGGTTGCATTGCCAGGGCATTGGCGTGATCGCCGATGAAGTCGTACCGCTGTGTGGCCTACAGGGCGGTGGCTTGCCCACCGGCAACATGGCCGGGGAAGGGCTGGAGTTGGTTTCTCCGGATTGGCCTGAAAACCGCCTTATTCTAAGCAAACCCTTCAAGGATGCCCTGATGGAGGGTCATCAAAAGGATTGCACGGTGATCTACAAAGACCACGTGAGGGCGTTCGGATTCTCCTGGTGTGGGAACTACATCGTCGCGGCGTGCAGCAGCGACCTCGATCTTTGGTCGAGAGCGTCAAAGCTGTAACGACAGGCAGCGCGGCGGCGAGGGCGTTGCAGTTGTACTTCATTGTTCTCCAACCCTCATGATAGATTCCCCGCCGCGACCTCTAATCAATAGAGGGCATTCAGGGAGAGAAGTGAGTGATCAAGTCTTTGTTGGTTGGGGCGTTGCTGGCAATGGCATCGGCATCTGCATTCGCGATGAGCTGCGATAACCCTAGAAACGCCTACGACAGAACCTATTGCGCGTCGCTGAAAATGGTTCAGTCGGATCAGGAGATCAATGAACAGTACAAGAAGACGATGAGTGCGCTGAACCCGGATCAGAAGAAAAAGGTGAAAGCCGCGCAAATCCAGTGGATCAAAAATCGTGACAGCGCTTGCTCCAACGATGGTCTGCTCTACCTGGACTGTGCCAATGAGAAGACCGAGGCGCGTATCGTCATACTCAAGGCTGTCGAGCGCGAGTGCCGTGCCGCTGGTTGCGACGACGCCAAGCTGTCGCAAGTCGAGTAAGCCGTAAAACAATGAGCATGCGGGGCTTGCTCTCGCTCATTCAACGGTGCGCTGCATCCCTTTCGCACCCGTGACTCATTCGCGGGACAAGCGAAAAGCCGCAAAGAGAAACCCGACGTAAGCGTCGGGTTTTTCTTTGGCGGGTTCACCCGCGATCCAACACCCGACTCGCCAGCCAGGCACTCAACTCGCCCGTGGCCGCTGACGAGGCATTTTCATTGCTACGCGGCACCGCGCTCGACCATCGCACGCCATGCCTGGACGCTGGGGCGCTGTTGCATCCTGGCGTGCCAGGCGCGCAGCGCGGCGCAGTCCTCGGGCACGGGGAGTTGCACCAGCGAGGCGAAGATCATGCCGCCCAGCACGGCAATGTCGGCCATCGAAAACGCGTCGCCCGCCACGTAAGGTTGGTCTTTGAGCAGGTTGTCGAAATAACGCATGCCACGAACAGCCTTATCGCCCATCCGGCGGCCCCACTCAGCGTTCTGGTACAGCTCGACCTGCGGGCCCAGGCCCGGCGTAGCGTGGTGGAAGTAGGCGCTGACGGCATCGAGGAATTCGATTTCGGCGCGCTTGGTCATCATATGGATGATGCCTTGCTCGAGCGGCGTCCTGCCCGTCAGCGTCGGCTCACCGTCCAGGCCATCCAGGTACTGGGTAATGGCCGTGCACTCGGCGATTCGCGTCACGTCATCCAGCTCCAGCACGGGCAATGTCCCGGAGTAGTTGATGGCCAGGAATTCAGGTGCCTTGTGCTCGCCGGTCCAGAGATTGATCGGTACGAACTCAACGTTCGACAGCAAGCCCTTTTCCGTCAGCGCGATGCGCACGCGGGCGGGGTAGGGGCCGTTGAACCAGTCGTAGATTTTCAGCGTAGCGGGCGTTGAAGAAGCGTCACGGCGTTGCTGCGGAGCGGTCATGATTGTGTCCCTGCCTGTCAGTTGGTAGGCAAAGACTGGGCCCTATTTTCTACCTCGTCAAGCCCCTACCTGACAATTGGCAGGTAAGCGGTGATGGGCGTAGAATCCCTGCCTCTGATCCATTTGAATCTCGAAGCGAGGTGGCAAACGTGAACGAAAATGCTCGAGAGGCCATTTTGGCGGCGGCCCGATCAGCCGCCCAACTGCACGGTTACAGCGGGATCAATTTCCGTAGCATTGCCGAAGAAGTCGGCATCAAGAATGCGAGCATCTACTACCACTTCCCGAGCAAGGCCGGTCTGGGTGCCGCGGTCGCCGAACGCTATTGGCAAGACACGCGCCAGGCTTTGGAGCAGATACGCGCCGCCCACCCCGATCCGGCTGAGTGCCTGCGGCGCTACCCTTCCATTTTTCGCAGCTCGCTGAAGAACGGCAACAGGCTGTGCCTGTCCAGCTTCATGGCGGCCGAATCCGAAGACCTGCCCGAAGAAGTGATGCGAGAGGTCAAGGCATATGCGGACGTCAACGTGGCGTGGCTGACCCAAGTGCTGGTCGATGCCGGCGCCGGCACCCCGCAAGCCTGCGAGCGTCGAGCCTTGGCCATCTACACCGCCGTCGCGGGCGCGCAGTTGATTGCGCGAACGCGAATGGACGTCGACCTGTTCGATGACCTGATAGCCAGTTACCAGGAAGCGGGATTGATTCCAGCCTGACTGTCGGCGCCCTTTGCCCAGGTGGTTTCCCAGCCGCGCGACTTTGCGCAGGCTACGTGCGTAATTCGGTTGTTTGCGTTGCTGGCGAGGTGCCACAATCGTTCTTTTTTTGCGTCAGGCTCAGGTGAATCACATGGATTGCCTAGGATCTCGGAGTGACCAGGATTTCTTCATCGCCGAGCAGGTGCGAACCGATCGATTACAGCAACTCTTCCGCCAATCGGTTTCAGCGGTATTGGGCAGCTACCTGGCGGCCATCATGCTCAGCTGGTTGTGCTGGGACCGCCTTGAACACAGCGTCATCCTCTGGTGGCTGGGCATCCTGACCGGTACGACGCTGCTGCGCCTGTCGATGTTCGTGGCCTATTTCCGCAGCACCCAAAGTGAGCGCACACCGCAACGCTGGGAGCGCCGGTATTGGGCCACGCTGGTGCTGTCCGCCAGCGTCTGGGGGGGCGGGGCCTTCGTGATCATGCCGGCGGACGATCTGTTGTCCCAGGCGCTGGTCATGCTCTTTTCGGTCGGCATGTCCGTCAGCGCAGTGGCCTGTTACTCGGCCTACCGCGACATGACCCTCGTTTCCATCGGCCTGGTGCTGTTGCCGTGCACCGCCTGGCTGCTGGTCCAGCCGTCCACGATGCAAATGGGCCTGGCCCTTTCGATCCTGGTGTTCGCCGCCTTCGCCGCCCGCGCCACCCGGAAAATGTCCAAGGCCCTGGAAACCGCCTTCCGCCTGACCCGGGAAATGGAGCAGGCCAACAGCATCTCGACCCGTGCCGCCCAAACCGACGAACTGACCGGCCTGAAGAGCCGGCGAGCGTTCTTCGAACACGCCCAGCGGCTCTACCACGACTGCAAGATCCATCACCTGGAACTGTGCGTGGTGATGCTGGACATGGACCATTTCAAGCACATCAACGACACCTACGGTCATCAAGTGGGGGATCAGGTCTTGCGGCAGATGGGCGTGGTCATCAGCTCGTCGTTTCGTGCCACGGATATCCACGGCCGGCTCGGCGGCGAAGAATTCGCCATTTTGCTGCCCAACACCTCCCTGGCAGTGGCCATCGACATTGCGCAGACGCTCGTATCGACGATTGCCGGGTTGAAGGTCGACCCCGTCCAACGCATCACCGCCAGCCTTGGCGTTGCCTCCACGGCGGCGGGGCATAAAGACCTTAATGGCCTGATGAACAACGCGGACAAGGCGCTGTACCAGGCGAAGGCGCTGGGGCGTAACCAAGTGGCGGTGGCGCAGCCGTCGTAAACCGGCAGTTATCCACAGGTCTACCGCTGCACCCCGCTAGACAATGCTGTCCACCACGCCGCCATCCACGCGCAGCGCCGCCCCGGTGGTCGCCGAAGCCTGCTCCGAGCTGACATAGATGATCATGTTGGCAACTTCCTCGACACGCGCCGCCCGCTGGATGATCGAGGTACTCCGATGCTGTTTGACGAAATCCGCGCCGACCTTTTCCAGGCTGTCCCCGGTGCGCTCGACGTCGGCCTGGAGCATCTGGGCAACGCCTTCGGAAAGCGTCGGCCCAGGCAACACCGAGTTCACCGTGACGCCCGTGCCGGCGAGGCGCTTGGCCAAGCCGCGGGCAATTGAAAGCTGGCCGGTCTTGGTGAAGCCGTAGTGGATCATGTCGGCGGGAATATTCACGCCCGACTCCGACGACACAAACACAATCCGCCCCCAGCCACGCTCGACCATCCCCAGCGCATAGGCCCTGGAAACCCGCACGCCCGACATCACGTTGGTTTCGAAGAAACGCTGCCATTCGCTGTCCGGCGTTTCGAAAAAGTCTTCCAGCTTGAAAATGCCCAGGTTGTTGATCACCACATCGAAGCGCGGGTACTTGGCAACCAATACCCGGCAGCCTGCCTCGTTGCTGAGGTCGCCAACGAAGCCTTCGGCTTTGGCGGCGAGGCCACCCAGGCGCTGCAATGCGTCATCCACGCTGCTCTGGCTGCGACCGTTGATGACTACATGAGCGCCGGCGTCGAGAAAACCTTTGGCGGTCGCAAAACCGATACCGCTGGTGGACCCAGTGACCAGGACCTGACGTCCGGTGAAATCGATGTTCATGAGGGGGAACTCCTTGATTAATGAACCAGAGGAAGTGCGATATTTCTGACTGAACGGTAGTCCGACGGATTTAGAGATGGCTTTTCCGTCCCAACGTCGCCGATATCGCAGGCCCTTAATCATGGACACGATTGAGGCTTTGCGCCTCCTCGTGATCAAACAACCTTCAGGAAGCCGACCGCACCGCCAGCTCATAGCTGATCATGGGAATGGCCGCTGCGCAGCCCGGCGGGAGCAAGCTACCTCACCTCACGATTCGATAGAGCCGGCTTTCAGGCCTGCGCGCTGAATCGCTGCGCGGCACGCCGTTCAAGCATCGCGGCTTCCGTCTCTTGGGTCGCCAGTTCGCCTTTGTGCGCCAGTTGGTTGAAAAACAGCCCGTCCGAAAATTCCTGCGGCGGCACCGAACCGGCACGCTTGAGCAGCGGTGCCAGGTCGATAGTGCTGGCGAAATTTTCCTTGGTCAGATTGTAGCGGCCCAGGTAGCTGCCAGACCAAGGCGAGTCGGCATCCACCATGTCGATGGAGGCGTCGCGCAAGGCGCTGGCAGTGGCTTTCAAATCAGTGGATTCATTGAGCAGATCGGTGAGGCGCTGGGTTTCCGAGGTGCTGAGCTGCCCGGCGGTATTGAGCACTTTCAGCTTGCCATCGGCCTCGACGGTGAATCCGAATTTCTTGCTGGCCAAATCCGGGTGGGTTGCCGACAGCGTTGACTGGAATGCCTCGAAGGAGGTTTTCAACGTGTTTTTCGCGCTCTCGGCGATCGCGGCATAGCGAGGAAAATCTGGCGATTGGGATCGACCGACCCAGGTGGTAATGGCCACTAGGGGTTGCTCCACGGTCTGGGTTTCTTCACTGGGGTGGTAGATGGCTGCTGGGCCAGCGCTTGCCAGCTCCTTTACAGAGCCTGTTGGAGGATGAGTGACCAACGTCTGATCGGAGCGGGTGAGGTGGGTGTTGGCGGGTGCAATAGAGGCGGCGCTAAGGGTGAGTTCCATTTCATCGGTCCATGATTGGCGGATACATCGGGTTATCGACAGCCGGGGACCGAGCTTTAGGAAGGGAGATGGCGTGAGGTGAAGTCAGTTAGTTATGTGGCGGCTGTTAGGGCGCTATCGCGAGCAAGCTCGCACACAGGGATTTATGACGGATGCAATGCCTGTAAACAGCCTGGAAAAACTGTGGGAGCGAGCTTGCTCGCGATAGCGGTGAGTCTGCTTGCATCTATGTTGAGCGGACAAAAGGACAAAAGGCAGGACAAAAGGGGACGGACAAAAGGGGACGGATTTATTAATCGGAAGGACTGCCCGCTTCTGGCCGGTTAGCGACCCTTCCTCTGTTCAGCCATCCTTATCCTTCGACACGTGGAGGACTAGTCTGAACGAGCCCCTTGAAAGACAGGACACCGTTTCCCCCTTAGGATAAGGGATAGGCAAACGGGTATGTTTATGACTAACAGCAACGACAAGGGTGGCGGCGAACTGCTTGGCCAGGAGCGCCGTCGGCGCTGGAGTCCCGAGCAAAAGCTGGCCATGGTGCGCGAAAGCCTGGAGCCCGGGCAAAGCGTCTCGGTGGTCGCCAGGCGCAACGGCATAAATGCCAACCAGCTTTTCCTTTGGCGCAAGCTTTATCAGGAAGGCAGCTTG
>NZ_LHVJ01000021.1:0-119225 GCF_001269745.1 Pseudomonas sp. P97.38 | reverse complement strand
AAGGAAAAGCTGGTTGGCATTTATGCCGTTGCGCCTGGCGACCACCGAGACGCTTTGCCCGGGCTCCAGGCTTTCGCGCACCATGGCCAGCTTTTGCTCGGGACTCCAGCGCCGACGGCGCTCCTGGCCAAGCAGTTCGCCGCCACCCTTGTCGTTGCTGTTAGTCATAAACATACCCGTTTGCCTATCCCTTATCCTAAGGGGGAAACGGTGTCCTGTCTTTCAAGGGGCTCGTTCACTCCCAAATACCAGCGTTCAGGAAACTGCACATCTTCCCGCAACAAGTAATACTTCATTTCAGCTCATCGCATGTCGTTGCTTAACTGAAAAAGGGGCCTGTAAACCTGCTCGAAACCGCTAACGACGCCCCAACAACTTCGACCAAAAACCAACCTTATTCTCAACAACCACCGCAATAGGCGCTTCAGCGTCCTGCCTGAGCGGGTGTGTACTCGGGCCGTCGGGTCGGAGTAGATCCCCTGGATAATGCTCAAGCCCCAGGCACTGTGAATCATCCAGCCCAAAAGCCTTCACCGCCGCCACGGCTTCCACGCACCAGCGACCGAAATATGCGCCACCTTCAAAATTCTCGTCGCCATAGGTGTACCAGTAGGGATGCTTGTAACTGACTGCCTGGGGATCGGAGCCGGATTTCGCCCCTGTTCGGACTTCCTGATACCAATGACTGACGAACGCTTCCAACTTGGAAGCCTGCGTCTCCACCGGCGCATCCACTGCCGCCAGCAGTCGTCCATAGGGTTTGGGATAAAGGAGAACGGCCCCCACTTTGCGCTCGGGACTGCGACTCGCGATGACCCGGTCGAGCAACACGTCCTCGCCTTCGTTGCCGATAAGGGCCAGCAGCCTTCGCCATTGATCATCGGGAATCTCCAGCGCCAACCCCAGGCCCACCAGCCAGAAGCAGACGATGTAATGGTCATAGTTGACGCGCCAGCTGTGGCGGGTGAATTGCTGCTCAGGTGTCCAGACCGTTGCCCCCAGGCGTTCGGCCTCTTCCCAGGCATCAAGCAAGCCCGGAAAGTAGCGCGACAAATCAGCTATAGGATTGCCAGCGCTGTAGCGACGCAGTATCTGGTGCCAATGTTTCTTTGCAATGTTGAAGGCGTATTGCGGCGCGTAATCCGGGTTACCCGCCGGTTCCCTCATGATTCTTTGAGATTCCAGGAGATAGCCGTCGTTGTCCTCGACGACCTGATTCCAATAACTGACATTGCCAAGAGGAGCACGGATCATCTACTTGTTTCCTAGAAGCTTGGACGCTGCAACTGGGTCAGCGAAAAACTTTCCGCGGGCATCCAGTACACCCACTGTGACATTACCAAAAGGGTCGGTATGTACTAACCATTTTTCCACCCGCCCAGCCTGCAAGGCGTTTTCAATACTTTGCGCCATTCCACCGTTACCACTGACCGACTCCAGAATACGATCATAATTTGTGGCAGTCCCCTGCAACCAGCTATCGCTCATCTGCAAACCATCCTTGGTCGGTTTCAACGCAGACGAACCAAACTTGTACTCCACGACAAGGTAATCCACACCCGGCTTGTTGACCTTGTACAGGTCATCAATACCGGTCTGCCCGATGTCCGGCGCCCGGCCGATTTTCTCGGCACCCGGCACCAGGGATTTGATCCGCTCGCCGCCCATGACATCACCGATGATGCTCTTCTGCGCGTTGGTCAACGCCCGGAAATCCATCAGCGGCGTGCCATTGGGGTTGAACTGCCCGCCACGGGCGACCAGCTTGTCGAACTTGGCCAGGCCAGCCATCGCCTCAAGCCCTTCGGCCCCGACCCTGATCCCGGCCTTCGCCAGCGCCACGCCACCTTTGGCGGCGCCGCCAACCCCCGTCGCAATACTACCCACCTGCCAAACCAGTTCGCCAAGGTCCTGGCCCAACTGCACGGCGCGGTCGTCGCCGCCATTTTCCAGGGCATCCTTGACGCGATCGAGTTTGGCGTTGAGCTCATTGACCACGCCATCGCCGAACTGCTTGCGGGCCTCGGGGTCGTTGATCAGGGCCTTGAGGCCGTTGATTCCGTCAATCGGATGAAGAAGGAACTGCGCCAGGCCTTCGACGTCGCTCCATCCCGCCTGCACCAGGCCTTTGCCCACGCCGAAGCGGGTCAGTACGTCTTGTTTCTGGTTGATGTACGCCCATTTGGCGATCACCTGCGCCTTGGCCGCCAGCCCATCGGCTGCGCTGTATTCCTTCTCGGCCTGGACCAGTTGCTGGGTCGCCAGCCAGTTGTTGTCCACCGCCGCGCCGGCCGCGCTGTTGGCGGTGGCCGGGTCGAGCGAGGCGCTGCTGGCGGCCAGCCCGGTGACCAGGCTGACGATCAGGTTTCGCTTGGCTTCGCGCTGGGCTTCGCTTTCGTTGGGGCTGGCTTCGGAGAACAGGCCGGTGAGCAGGCTCGACGCCGCCGCGCCGGCTGCGCCACTGCCGCAGCTCTGGCTGCTGGCCGCGGCACCCGCACAGGCGACGATGCCATGCAGCGCGGCATGCAGCGGCGAGCCTTCGGTGAGTTTGCCGTCCGCCACCAGGTCGCCGATGTAGCCCGCGCCTTGCTGTTGCACGTAGTTGACCACCAGGCTCTGGACGAATGCGCCGTTGCTGCCGCTGATGTTGCCGCTGGCCGCGCCCACCAGGGCGGTGGTGATCTGGCGGTAGGTGCCGCCCGCGCCCCACTTGTCGGCGATACCGCGGGCTTCGACAGTCAGTCGCTGGGAGTTGTTGAGCAACGCCAACCGCTCGGCATCGGTCAGGTTCGCATTCGGATCGAGGGCCTTGGCCCTGTCTTCCTCGGCCTGGTTGCGCTTGGCATCGACCTCCTTGGCCTTGTTGGCGAGCAAAGTGCTGGCTTCGTTGGCGAACGCGCCGACAATCTCGAAACCGGCCCGGATCTCATCTTCGTCGAAGATCGGCTTGAGCGTGTTGCTGGTATCGCGGTCGCTGGAGACGTCGCGATTGAGGCTGGCGACGGTTTGCTCGCCATTCTTGCCGGTGCGCTTCTGCTGCTCGGCATCGTCGGTGATGACGACCGTGCCGCCACTGATGCCGCTGCGGGTGACGCTGCTGGCGTCGTCGCTGGCACTGATGGCAATCGGCATGGTGGCGCTGAGCTCATTGCCGTTCTGCGGCAGCCCGGTGCCCGGGGTTTGCGTGCCGCCGCTGGTGGCATTGCCCTGCTGGTCCTTGCCGACTTCGCGATAGCCGCCCCCGACGCTGACGGAGCTGGCGTCGTACTCGGCCTTGTTCTTGATGTCGCGGCTGGTGAGGCTGGCGGTGACCAGGCGATTCTTGCCGTCCTGCACGGCCTTGTCGCTGCTGGCGATCACTCCGCCGACCAGGTCGGTGTTGCCGCCCACGCGAATGTCGAAGCCCTCGTCGCCGGCCTTGATCCCGGATTGCTCGATCACGCTGGCGTAGTTGGAGTCGATGTCCGTGGCCCCGAAGCTGCCACTCACGCCGTTGACCGAACTCATGCCGTAGCAGAACGGCGGGATGCACAGGCTGATGCCAACGCCCAGGCTCTTTTCATCGACGACGTAGGTGTTGGTGTCTTGCAGGCTTTCGATGTTCAGGTCGCCGCCGACATCGGCCAGTACCTGCTTGCCGCTGGCCACCGCGCCTTTGAGGTTTGTGTCGCCGCCCGAGGACAGCAGCAACTGGTTACCCGCCTGGACATGGGTATTGGTGTGGGTGAGGCCATCGCCGTCTGCCTGGCCACGGCTGCCGGACGCTCCCAGGTCCAGGGTGAAACCGTTGCGGGCACCGAGGGAGAAGCCGATGCCGATGCTCGCGCTGCTGCCTTTGCTGTCGGTCTCCTGCTTGTCGACATTGCGGGCGGCGAGCAGGTTGATGTCGCCGTCCGCCAGCAGGCTGGCGTTGCGTCCGGCCTTGATATCGCTGCCTTGCACGGTGATGTCGCTGGCCGCCCCCGCGCCAGTGGCACGCAGGCGGATGTCGTTGCCGGCGGTCATGGTCGAGCCGGCCGCGCTGTCGCTGGTGTAGGTGGTGGTGCTTTCGTTTTTCTTGGTGCCCAGCGACAGGCTGATGTTGATCCCGCCGGCCGAGCCTGGGTCCATCGCCACGGCGGTGGCGGCGTTGTTGGTCGCCAGCACGGCGGTCGCGGCGGCCAGGGCCTTCATGCGTCCGTCGTCGGTTTTCTCCGAGGCCCGTTTCATCTGCTGGTTGGTTTGAATCGCGCTGATCACCGGGTTGGTCACGGTGAGGGTGAACCCGGTTTGCTTGAACAGGGTTTCGCGCTCGCGTTCACGGGTGTTACGGGCTTCGACGACATCAATGGTCTGCGCCGTGACGTCGATGTTGCCTTGGGGCGCCGACACCTGGCTGCCCACCTGACGGTAACCCTTGCCCGCTTCGATCAGCACATCGCCGGTGGTCGAGCCCACGGTGCTCGCCACGGCCGTGTGCTCCGTGGCGAGGTCCTTGACGCTCTGTTTCTGGGTACCGAGGGTCACGGCGATGCCGCCGCCGCTGAACAGGCCGCTTTTCTTGACGGTTTTGTCGTGGCGTTCGCTGCTGCTGGCGGTGGCCGCTTCGATGTTGACGTTGTTGTCCGCCACCAGGATGGTCTTGGTGGTGGAAACCACGTTGCTGCCACTCAGGTTGATGTCGCGACCGGCCTGCACATAAGTCTGCTCGCCACTCAGGGTGGAGCCTTCGGCCTGGGTCTGGCTGACGGTGTCGCGGGTGGTGGTGGTCTTGCTGGAGAACCACCCACTCTTGCCTTTGACCTTGTGCGCTTCATCGGCGAACTGGTAGTTCTGGGCCGTGGTGAGGTTGACGTCACGCTTGGCCTCGGCAAATACCGCGCCCTGCTCGCTGGTCACGTGGGCGGCGCGGGCGTTGAGGTCCTGGCCCGCGCTCAGGCGGACATCGCCCTGGCCCTGGATCAGCGAGCCGACTTCGGTCTGGCTGGCGTCGTTGCGCCAGTTGCTGCTGTTCCAGGTCAACGCTTGCTGATGCGCCTCGCCCACGGTGCCGAGGTTGAGATTATTGCCGGCCTCCAGCGACGTGCTGCCGCCCTGGCCTGCATTGACGACCTGGGCCCCGGTGAGATTCAAGTCCTTGCCGGCGCTGACATTCATCGTGCCCTGGGCACCGCTGACGAACAGCCCGGCCACCCGTGACAACTGCGTCCGGGTACCTTGGGCGCTGCTGCTGTCGCGACTGCTGGAAATGACGTTGATGTCCTGCCCGGCCTTGACCGACAGGTTGTCCACGGCGCCGATCAGGCCACCGAGGTTGTTGAGGTTGTCCCTGGCGGTGACCGAGGCGTTGTCGGCCTGGATACGCCCACCCAGGTTCTCGATGTTCTGCGCGGTGATCGCCATGACACTGCGCCCGGCCAGGCTGCCGCTGTTGACCAGGTCGCCGGCGATGTTCAGGTTCAGGCGCTGCCCGGCGATCAGCGCACCGGAACCATTGAGGTCGCCTTCCTGGACCCGCACGTAGACCTGCGGCACCAGCACGTTGCGGGTGTCGCCGTTAGGGAGGGTCACTTGCTTTTGCACCAGCCAGACGATGTCACTGGTCAGCTGGGCCATCTGCTCGGACGTCAGCGCCACGCCGGGCACCAATTGCCATTGGTTGGCGACGGTGACGGCGTTGTCGATCAGGGCACGGTATTGCAGTTCATCATTGGCGTAGCCATCGAGGAAACGTCGGCCGGTGAGTTGCGCCACTTGCTCGCGAATCAGCTTCTGTTCGTAGAAACCGTCGCCCAGGCGCTGTTGGGTCAGGGCCGGGTCGACTTGCAGGCGTTGCAGCATGTAGTCCGAGGACAACCAGGTGCGGTAGCTGGCAAAGCGCGGGTCGGTTTCGATCAGATAGCCGCCGGTGTTTTGCGGGTTGGTGTTGAACAGGCTGTTGTTCGGCAACTCCAGGGACGGCCCGCCGCTGCGGATCTGCTCAGCCACGCCTTTGCTGTTCAGGGTGGTCTGGGCGGCGACCTGGACGATCGGCGCGACCTGGTGGGTACGGCTGCCCGTGGCGTTGACCGCGCCTGTGGCGGCGACCTGCTCGGTGACGCCCTGGGTGGCGCGCGCGGCGATCTGGGTGCCGGTGCCGTTGCCCGCGGTGTTCTCGGCGAACACGGTCGGTTGCAGGGTGATGTCCTGGATCATCGGTGCCGGCGTGTAGTCTGTGACAGCCGTGCCCTGGCGGTCGCGACCCTTGCGCTGGATGCGATAGAAGTGGGTGGCGGTGCCGCTGTCGGTGGTGGTGCGCTGGCCCGTCAGCTCAGTATTGGTCAGGCTGCCGATGTCGGCCTGCAACAGTCCGCCGGCAATGATCCGGCTCTTGTCGTTGAGCACGTCGCCGGCGCTGATTTGCATCGTCCCGCCGGAAAGTATCTGCGCCGGTGCCGAGGTGGCGATCTGGGTTTCCTCCACCACCCGGGTGTAGTCGTAGCGGTTCCAGTTGTCCTCTCGGCCCTCGGGGGTGGCCAGGTAGAGCACTTCGTCGCTGCTGACCGAAACCTGATTGCCCTGGTAGCGGTTCGTCGAACCGGTGAGTTGGAATTCCTGCAAGGCGGTACGACTGACTTCCACCTGCCGGGTGCTGAAATGCTCGTTGGTGTTGCGCACGCTTTGCACGTTCAGCGACAGGTTGCCGAGGGCCTCGATGGTCGCGCTGGCGTTGGTCAGCAACTGGGCGCGGTCCTGGGCCTTGTCAGCCGCGCTCAACGCGCCGCCGATGGCGAGGTCGCCAGCGCTGAAGATCAGGGCCTGCTCGCGGTTGTCCAGGCTACCTGCGCCAATGTCCAGCGACTCGCGGGCGGCGATGGTCGCGCCGATGCCGTTTTCGTCCCGGTTGTTCAGCGTCGAAGCGCTGATCGCCAGACGGTCGCCGTAGAGCCGGCCCGTGCCCAGGTTGTTGAGCGAGAGGGCCTGCACCCGCACTTGCTGGCCGTCGATCAGGCCACGGTTGGTCAGGCTGTCGTTGACGGTCAGGCGAACCTGGCCGGCGCTGATCTCGCCGGTGCCGGCATTGTCCAGCGTCTGCGCGCGGACCGTCAGCAGGTCGCCGGCCAGCAATTGCCCGCTGTTGTTGAAGGCACCCTCGGTGCTCAGGTCGACCTGACCGTTGGCCTGGATCTGGCCGCTCAGGTCCAGGCCGCCTTGCAGCCTGAATGTCAGGTCACCCAGGCTCAGGGCCCTGCCGGTGCCACCGTAGTAGGCCGCATTGAGCGACAACAGGCTGCCCGCGAGCAAGGTGCCGCCCTGGTTGTGCACGGCCTGACGCCGTTGCGCCGGGTCACGGTCGCTGATGCTCAAGCCGGCGCCGGAGGAAATCAGCCCGCCTTCGTTGTTCAACGCCTGGCTGATCCCCAAGCTCAGCCCCTGGTCGGCGCGGATCGCACCGGACTGGTTGGAAAGCGTATTGACCGCCAGGCTCATGGCGCGGCCTTCGAGGCCTTGCTGGGTGCCTCGGGTGGCGCCGTTGTCGAGCACGTCGGCGCTCACGTCCAGCGTTCCTGCACTGCGGACCAACCCACCCTGGTTATTGAGCGTCTCTCCCAGCACCATCTGGACATCGCCGAGGCCTTGCAACTGACCGCCGCGATTGTCCACCCGGGCGCTTTCGACCCGTACGGTTTTCTCGCCGATGATCTGGCCGCCGCTGCCATTGCCCAGGTCGGTGGCCTTGAGCAACAGGGTGCCTTTGGCCCCCAGGAAACCCGCACTGTTGTCGAGGCTGGCCGTGCGGATTTCGACGCTGTCCTGGCCGCTGATCCCTTGGGTGGTGCCCGACTGCAGGTTGTTCAGCGCCTGGTTGCCGGTGTCGATGAGCAGCTTGCCCTTGGCCTGGATCAAGCCGGCGGCGTTATGCAATTGGCCGCTGCGCAGGTCGAGGGTCGCGGTGGCGTTGAGCGTACCCTGGCTGTTGTCCACTCGGTTGCCGTGGCTGTCCAGGTCCAGGGCGCCGCCGCTGATCACGCCACTTTGGTTGTTCAGGCCCAGGGCCGACAGCGTGATGTCACCCAGCGCTTCAAGACGCCCGCCGCTGTTGTTCAGCCCATCGCCGGAGACGCTGACCCGCAGCCCGGACTGCACCGAGCCCAGCACGCCATTGGTGTTATTGAATTGCCCGGCGATGATCTCCATGCGCTGGGTGGCGGCCATCGTGCCGCCGATGTTGTTCAACTGATCGAACGTCGCCCGCAACTCACCCCCGGCACTCACGGTGCCCTGGCTATTGTCCAGGCGGGCCCCCTTCACCTGAGCGTTGCCGCTGGCGGCCAGGGTGCCTGAGCTGTTGTCGATCCGTTGGCCGGCGGTCACCGTCAGCGCCCCGCCGTCGGTGGCGACGACTTTGCCGCCCTGGTTGTTCAGCGTGCCAACATCAAGGTTCACCGCGCCGGGGCTGTTGACGCGCCCGTCCTGGTTGTCGAAACGCTCACGGGCGGTCGCCTGCAAGGGCTGCGCGCCGGTCTGCAGAATCTGCCCGCGCTGGTTGGACAGGGTCTGGGTGTCGAACGTGATCTGCTGGCCTTGGGTCAGGCCATCGTCCACCACCACGTCAGTAGCCTTGATCGTCACCTTGCCGTTGCTGGCCACGCTGCCTTTGCCGCCAGCCAACTGGTTGGCCTGGATATCCAGGGTGCCTTTGCCGGCGTGCTCGACCTTGCCCTTGCCATTGTCCAGGCGACTGGCCCCCAGTTTCAGGTTGTCGGCATTGGAGGCGATGCGTCCGTCGCGGTTGTCGAGGGTCGCGCTGGCCTTGATCGAGGTGCCTGCGGTGCCGGTCTGGATCAGCTCACCGTCGGTGTTGGAAATGTCCCGGGCGCTCAATTGCAGGTTGCCGGCGTTGACCTTGGCCGCGTCGGTGCGCAGGGTCTTGGCCGCCGTTGCGCTCAGCGCCTGGGTGGCATCGACCTGGCTGCCGGCGAGATTGGCGTCGCCCGTGCTGGCGATCAGGGTGACATTGCGCCCCTGGGTCTGGCTGTCGCTCAGGTCCAGGTCCGCGGCGGCGACGCTGACGTCCCCGGACGCCAGGTTCTGCCCTTGCGCCTTGACCGTGCCGGCCCGCAGCGCGAGGTTGCCCGCGCCGGCCAGCTTGCCGTCCGCGCCGACACCCGCCGCCACGCTGGACGCCTGGGTGCTGCGGATGTTGCGGGCGGTCAGCGTTGTGTGGTTCTGGCTGGCAACGGTGCCGCTGTTGTCGATGTCGCCGGTGCTGTCGAGCGTCAAGTCGCCCTTGGCGTAGAGCGTGCCACTGTTGTCGACCTCGATGGCCTTGATACGGGTCGCGGTGGCGCTGCTGATCGCGCCCTGGTTCTGTAACTTGCCGTCGGCGCTGACCACCACTTCACCGGCCATGGCGCCAATCTGCCCGGCGTTGCGCACACCCACGCCGGACTCGGTGCCCACCAGCATGATTTTGCCGGCGTACATGCCACCCAGCTTGGCGACGTCGATGGCCACGCTGGGCTTTTCCCCGTCGTCACCGGGCAGTGGCGTGGCCTGGGTGTTATCGGCGTTGACCTGGTTGCGTCCGGTCGTGACCTTCAGGTCGTTGGCCCAGACCCCGGCGTTGACCTGCACGCTACGGGCGATCAGGTCCGTGTAGTCAGTCTCGCGGGCATCCAGGCCCTTGCCTTCGATATTGATCGTCCCGCCCTGTACGGTGTAGCCGCTGATGCGTCCGTTCTCCAGCTGCGCCCGACCGGTGCTGAGAGTCGCCCGGTCGGCATTGATGAAGCCGCAACCGTTGCAAGTAATGCCTGATGGGTTGGCAATCACCACTTCGGCGCGCTGGCCCGCGACTTCGACATAGCCGCGCAGTTGGCTGGGGTTGGCGGAATTGACTTCGTTGAGGATGACCCGCGCGCTGCCATTGCCCAGCATCGGGTTACCTTCGATCCAGCCGCCCAGTTTGGTCTGGCTGTTGGTCGTGGCGTTGTTGAGGATCACGCCACGGTTGTCGACGTCGAACTGGCTGTAGGTATTGCGCGAAACGCCCCCCGCGCTGGGGGCCTGGATATTCACCTGGGGCGTACCGTTGGCGCTTTCGATCACACCGGGACGCTGGCCGGCCGGCGCGCCGGGATCCGCCACGATGGTAGCGGCCCAGGCAGGCGCCACGCTCAAGGACACCAATCCGATCGCCGCCATCACGGCAAAGCGCAACGGCCCGAGCGTCGCCGTGCAGGCCACCGGTCCCGGCGTCGGGCCGCAACGGGTCCCCGGAGCCTTGACCTGACTGGTGACATTCTCGGCCACCACCATCAGCAGTCCGCGAGCCTTGTTGAAAACGATTCGGTACAGATGCTTGTTCATGGCAATTCCATTTGCGGTTCTGGCCCGCAATTAACTCGGGGTTAGCGTTACGGTGCGACTGCCAGCGGGTGAGCGGCAAACCAGGCCTTGGCCTGTTCAGGGATGACACCGATCCCTTGGAATGTCTTGACCCGCAGGCCGCGTTCCTCGCCTCGGTGATAGAGCGCTCGCCCACACCGGTTGGCGAACAACTGTCGATGCAGCAGGCGGGTGACCACGCCGGTGTGGCCGAACGGCGCCACCCAGTCGTTGAGCCAGAGGCGCTCGCCGCTGTTCCAGTCGGCTTCTGTCAAGGTCAGTGGCGATTGCCTCAGGTAGCGTTGCTCGGTGGCCGCGTCGAGGTTGAGCCAGGACAGGTAGAACACCGGTTTTCCCTGTTCGCTGGCGAGCACGAACTGGCGATGCTTGAGGGCCGGCAACAACAACGTCGGCAAGCTGTGCAACGGCGCATCGCGGTGAGCCTTGGAATGCATCCACAGCCAGGTGGCCGAGCCGAACACGGCAGCCTCGTTCCAAGGCTCATCGATCAAGCCGGGGGCAATGATGTCTAGCGTCTCGAACTGCATGGGATCACCTCAGAATGACCAGATGACGGTGAACGCGCTGGTCACGTTGGCCGTCTCGAAACCATCGGGCTTCTTCAATGGCGTACCAAACGACCAGTCATAGGACAGGCCCTTGTAGCCGCCCCGCAGACCTACCACAGCCCCCGCCAGGCGCTTGCCGATCAGGAACTCGCTGGAAGGACCACTGACTTCGCCATAGTCGATGCCGGTGTAGAGTTCCTGGCCGGTCTGTCCCAAAAACAGGCCGACTTCGTTGCGCAGGGTCCAGCCACGGTCGGCGGACAGAATGTTTTCCCCGTCGAAGCCCCGCACGCTGTAGCGCCCGCCAATCGAGAAGCGGTCCTGGGGCACCAGCGGCGTCCGGTTCCATTGCGCACGCCAGCCGCCGATGTAGCGCAGGCGCTGGTCACTGACCTGGAAAGGCACCTGCAATTGGGCATCGGCAGTGATGATCTGCGAGCGTGAAGTGCCTGCGTCGAAATCTTCTTCGGGAGCCCTGAGCGCGTCATGGGCCCCGGTGCCGCGGCGGTAGGCGGCGCCCAGGTCGAGAATCGAGGCGCCGATGAACTCGCGATGGTTCAGCCCCAGTTGCCAGCCGGCCATGCGCCGTTTCTGGTTGCCGATCTCGGTGTCATCGATGAAGTTCTCCGAAGAGCGCGTCCACAGGCTGCCCCACGCGGTGGTCTTGCGAACGGCGTCGCGGTACAGCAGGCGTGACAGGCGCAGTTCGTTGTTACGACTCTCGCCGCGGTACTGATAGGTCTGGTTGGCGCCGGCGACGGACTGTTCGTAGTTGTATTCACTGGTGGTGAAACCCAACTGCCAGTAACCGAACGGCAGCGAATAATGCAGGGTGTTGCCATCGGAACCGCGATGGCCGGACTCGCCGCCGCCCAGGTCGTGGTTGACGCTGGCGTAGAACAGGTCGTTGAGCGACAGCAGGTTGTCCAGGGACAGCGACACATTGCCCTGGTACTTGCCGGTGGTCTTGCTGCCCGAATTGTCCACCGACAGGCTGACGCGGGCCGGGAACCGCTGGGTCCAGGCAATCACCACGTCGCTCTCACCGGGCTTGGCGTCGGCGGCACGGGCCGGTGCGATCTGGATATCGGCTTCGGCGGTCGGCACGCGCTTGAAGTTTTCCAGCGCCTGCTCGATGTCCCGCAGGTTGAGCAAGTCGCCGGGACTGGCCGGCATCGCATTCCAGGCATTGGCCCGGGAACTGGTGCCCTCCTGGAAGCGAATCTCGCGGATGCGCCCCGGCACCAAGGTCAACACCAGGACGCCACTGTTCAAGTCCTGGGCTTCGGCAAGCACCCGAGTGGTGACATAGCCAGCCTCGATGATCGCATTCTGCATGCGCTTCATCGTCAGGTTGATCCCGGCGCCCCCCAGGCAACGCCCGATGGCCGGGTCATGCTTGGGGTTGGCGGCGCGCAAGGCCCATTGGAATTTTTCCGACGCCTCGCCAATCAGGCGGATGTCATCGATGGCGAAGCAGGGGCTTTCCTTGGCGGGCAGGCGATCGGCACCTTCCGCGACGGGTGCCGCTTGCAGGCGCACGTCCGGCCGGGACTCCAACTGATCACGCAGCACCCGCTCACGCTCACGCTGGCGCAGTAACTCTTCTTCCGGCCCAGCCGCCTGCGCAAGGCTCCCCGCCCCCACCGTCCAGGCGGCCAGCAACAGCAGCGCAAGCCGCTGGGCGTTTGGTGAAGAAGAACGAGCGCCATCGACAGGGCGACGAGCAGTGCGTGATTGACGCGTTCGGCAGGGTGCGGCTGCGCGCATGACACATCCTTGTGGCTTGAATCAGGAAATACGGTGAGCATCGGCACTGATGCCCCTCAAAAAGGCGCGTAATTAGGAAGTTTCCTACAACGTACCGAGACGGTCAGATTGCCATCAGGTGAGAAAGTTTCGCACCAGGCACACACGTTTGTTACACAGTCGAAAAAATGGGCACTGGTTCACAGCTCCGGGCCGCAGGAAGGCCGTGCTGGGGCGACGTCACGCCAATCGATCATGTGAATAATAAGGAAGGGTATGCGGCAGGAGGCAGGCTGAGAGTAATGGTGTCCCAGGGCAGGTTCGAACTGCCAACCTTCCCCTTAGGAGGGGGATGCTCTATCCAATTGAGCTACTGAGACACGAGTCGACCGCGAGAAACGCGGTGCGCGGAACGGCGTGCATGTTAACGACCTGCCCTGCGTTTGTCATGTCGTCACTGTTTTTTAAGTGTAGGCAAAGGCTGCAGCGGGCCCACTTCGCTGATCGCGGGCGTTGAGCAAAGTCGCCATTCATCCGTCCTTGAGCGGGTCGAGCTAGTAAATCGGCCATTTGCCACTATCCTATGCAGAACAAGGACGCTGCGTGTTTTTTGTGCCAGACGGGTTTATCCGCCAGACGGTATGGCACAACGACACGATACGACGGTCACAGATTCTGACCTGTTGATTTTTCCAACCAGTCCGCATTTTTTGATGAAGGGTACTGGCATAACGCCTTTACGCGGATCAGAATTTGTCACAGAATTGGCGCCAATGATCTGGCAATTTTGAGGCATGATGCGGGCCTCTTAACGATTCAGGTTGAACATTTGGCTTTGGAGCTTGTCCTATCGACATCCTGCGGCCAATCCCGAGAACCGCTCCCCTGAACTAACCGGTTAAATATATGCGCCCATTGAAACAGGCAATTTATTCCAGCCGTACGGCTGACAAGTTCGTCGTACGTCTGCCAGACGGAATGCGGGAACGCATTGCCGAGGTGGCTCGCAATCATCATCGCAGCATGAACTCTGAAATCATCGCGCGCCTTGAGCAAAGCCTGATCCAGGAAGGCGCGTTGGGTGAAGAGTTGAGCATGCGCCTGGACAGCCCGGAGCTGTCGTTGCATGAGCGCGAGTTGCTTCAACGCTTCCGACAACTCTCTCACCGCCAGCAAAACGCCCTCGTTTCGCTGATTGCCCATGACGCAGAGATGGCCGCAGACGCGTCCTGATCGAACGCATGAATCAAAAGCCAGCCTTGCGCTGGCTTTTTTTTGCCCGGAATTTGCCCCGGCACATACAAGGGATGGGTGAACGGTAGCGAGAGAGCGAACGCCCTCGCCACCGTGAATCAGGCGAATGTCAGAGCAGGAAGATCGTCGCCAACCCCAGGAAGATGAAGAACCCGCCACTGTCGGTCATGGCGGTAATCATCACGCTGGCCCCCATGGCCGGGTCGCGTCCCATCCGCGCCAGGGTCATGGGAATCAAGACCCCCATCAAGGCTGCCAACAACAGGTTAAGCGTCATCGCGGCGGTCATCACCACCCCCAGCGACCAACTGCCATAGAGCAGATAAGCCACCACACCGATCACGCCGCCCCAGATCACGCCATTGATCAAGGCCACCGCCAACTCCTTGCGCATCAAGCGCGACGTGTTGCCGGTGCTGACCTGGTCCAGCGCCATGGCGCGGACGATCATGGTAATGGTCTGGTTGCCGGAGTTGCCGCCAATCCCGGCAACGATGGGCATCAACGCCGCAAGCGCCACCAGCTTCTCGATGGAACCTTCGAACAGGCCGATGACCCGGGAGGCGACAAACGCCGTGATCAGATTGATTGCCAGCCAGGCCCAACGGTTACGCAGGGATTTCCAGACCGAGGCAAAGATGTCTTCTTCTTCGCGCAGACCGGCCATGCTGAGGACTTCGCTTTCGCTCTCCTCACGAATCAGGTCAACCATTTCATCGATGGTCAGACGGCCGATCAGCTTGCCGTTCTTGTCGACCACCGGCGCAGAAATCAAGTCATAACGCTCGAACGCCTGGGCGGCGTCATAGGCGTCTTCGTCCGGGTGAAAACTCACCGGATCGCTGGCCATGACCTCGGCCACCTGTTTTTCCGGATCGTTGACGAGCAGGCGCTTGATGGGCAGCACGCCCTTCAACACGCCGTCGTAATCGACCACGAAGAGTTTGTCGGTGTGCCCTGGCAGTTCCTTGAGGCGACGCAGATAACGCAAGACCACTTCAAGGCTGACGTCCTCGCGGATCGTCACCATCTCGAAGTCCATCAGCGCCCCGACCTGCTCCTCGTCATAGGACAGCGCCGAGCGCACACGCTCGCGTTGCTGGCCGTCGAGGGTTTCCATCAGTTCGTGGATAACGTCCCGAGGCAGCTCGGGCGCCAGGTCGGCGAGTTCGTCGGCGTCCATCTCCTTGGCCGCCGCGAGCAACTCGTGATCATCCATGTCGGCGATCAGGGTTTCCCGGACCGAGTCGGACACTTCGAGCAGGATGTCACCGTCGCGGTCGGCCTTGACCAGTTGCCAGACCGTCAGGCGCTCTTCCAGCGGCAAGGCTTCAAGGATGTAGGCGACGTCGGCGGAGTGCAGGTCATCGAGCTTGCGCTGCAGCTCGACGAGGTTCTGCCGGTGGACCAGGTTCTCGACCCGGTCATGGTGCGGACCTTCCTGGCGATGCGTCAGGTCTTCGACGACCCGCTGGCGCTGCAGCAGCTCGACGACTTGAGCGAGGCGGTCCTGAAGGCTTTCTTGTGTTTTCTTTACTTCTACTTGGGTCATAGGCGAACTCCACTCCCAGCAGTGGAGCACGCCGGAAGGATCAATCAGTCAATTCATGATTGGCAAAACGGGATATTGAGTAACTACTGGGTAAGTCCATGGAGATATTCCAAAGCCCCGGCGGGGCTGACGGGCGCAATCATACACCGCTTGACGCTTTAAAACGTTAAAAAATCATGGCAAGAACAAGCGCTTGCGACACAAACCTGAACCCTGGCTGAACCTGTCCCGTTACGACGACTTATCCTGAAAAGAAAACACACGCCCTGCGGTAAATGTAGCGGCTACCCTTGTTTTTTTCAGCGCCAAGGAGGCCGCCCGGATGCCTGTCCGCCACTACCTGCTTCTGCTCGCCAGCCTGCCCTGCCTGCCCCTGTGGGCGGCCGGGCAAACGGTGCATCGCTGCGAGAACAGCGCCGGGCAGGTGACGTACACGACCCTGAGCTGCGGGCCGGGAGAAAACCTTTCGCTGCAACGGATCAATCCGTATCACCCCGGCACGGTCTCGCCGACGACCGAATCGATGCTGCCGGAAGCCGAGCACCGGCAACTATCCGGCAACAAAACGCCGCGCAAGGAACCGACCGTGGTCGGCCAGTTCGAAGACCGCTGCGCCAACCTCATCACCGCCCGGCAACGTCGCGAAGCAATCATAGGCCGAAGGATTCTCGCCGGCATGAGCCAGCAGGATGTGGAGAGCGCCTTGGGCAAGCCGCACTCGATCAAGGTCAGGAATTCGAGCACACGGTACACCTACGCAACGAAGAAAGGTCGCAGCGCCGAGATCGTGTTCGATGAGAAAGGATGCGTGAAAGGCAAATCGTAGACAGCAAAAAGCCCGCGTCAAACGCGGGCTTTTTGGTGTTTGGTGCACTCGACAGGATTCGAACCTGTGACCGCTCGGTTCGTAGCCGAGTACTCTATCCAGCTGAGCTACGAGTGCAAGTTGTGGTTTTATACCAGATCACAACTGGTTGAAGCCAAGTTATTTGCATCGCTGCAAAAAACTCTTAAATGGTGCACTCGACAGGATTCGAACCTGTGACCGCTCGGTTCGTAGCCGAGTACTCTATCCAGCTGAGCTACGAGTGCATTTGTTGCCGCGCATTATAGGTCGTCAAATCCTTTTGTAAAGCGCTTTTTTCAGTAATTTCAAGCACTTACTGAACAAGCCAGGTTTGACGCACTAAACGAATAATGGCGGAGAACGGGGGATTCGAACCCCCGACACCCTTTTGAGGTGTACTCCCTTAGCAGGGGAGCGCCTTCGGCCACTCGGCCAGCTCTCCGCAACACGGGGCGTATATTAACCACCTTCCTCCCCGTTTGCAAACATAAAAATCGATAAAAATTAATGGCTTGGTTCGTCGTCCTTCTCTTTCTTGATACGCAGGTAAATTTCCTCCCGGTGTACAGCGACCTCTTTCGGGGCGTTGACGCCGATACGCACTTGGTTTCCTTTGACGCCGAGCACGGTCACGGTGATTTCGCCATCGCCAATAATCAGGCTTTCTGCACACCGACGAGTCAGAATCAGCATACCTTTCTCCTCACGCAATTCAGTTCAGGGACAACAGTCGGCAAAAAAAGGCATTGGACCTGCAACCGAAACGGTCGAAGCCTCCAAGCCTAGTATTGACCAGCGCGGGCAAAAGAACAGTTTTGGGACGCGCCATTCAAAAAAACAAAGGGCGCGGCCCAGCCGCGCCCTCAAGGACAACGCTTACTCGCCCTGTCGGGCAGCGGCGTCGAGTTCGAAAGCCGTGTGCAGGGCGCGCACGGCCAGTTCCAGGTACTTCTCTTCGATCACCACGGACACCTTGATTTCCGAGGTGGAGATCATCTGGATGTTGATGGTTTCCTTGGCCAGGGCTTCGAACATACGGCTGGCCACGCCCGCGTGCGAGCGCATGCCGACACCGACGATCGAGACCTTGGCGATCTTGGTATCGCCGACCACTTCCCGGGCACCGATCTCGCCTGCGGTTTTCTTCAGGACCGCTTCAGCAGCCGGGTAGTCGTTGCGGTGCACGGTGAAGGTGAAGTCGGTGGTGTTATCGTGCGAGACGTTCTGCACGATCATGTCGACTTCGATGTTCGCGGCACTGATCGGGCCGAGAATCTTGAACGCCACGCCGGGGGTGTCTGGCACGCCACGGATGGTCAGCTTGGCTTCATCGCGGTTGAAGGCGATGCCGGAAATGATCGGCTGTTCCATGGATTCCTCTTCATCGATAGTAATGAGGGTGCCCGGACCCTCTTTGAAGCTGTGCAGGACGCGCAGCGGAACGTTGTACTTGCCGGCGAATTCGACCGCCCGAATCTGCAACACTTTCGAGCCGAGGCTGGCCATTTCCAGCATCTCTTCGAAGGTGATCTTGTCCAGGCGCTGGGCCACAGGCACCACGCGTGGGTCGGTCGTGTAGACGCCATCCACATCGGTGTAGATCTGGCATTCGTCAGCCTTGAGGGCCGCTGCCAGCGCCACGCCGGTCGTGTCCGAACCGCCACGGCCGAGGGTGGTGATGTTGCCGTGCTCGTCCACGCCCTGGAATCCGGCGACCACGACCACGCGGCCCGCCTTCAGGTCACCGCGAATCTTCTGGTCGTCGATCTGCAGGATACGCGCCTTGTTGTGCGCGCTGTCCGTCAGGATACGAACCTGGTTGCCGGTGTAGGACACCGCCGGCACGCCACGCTTGATCAGCGCCATGGCCAGCAAGGCGATGGTCACCTGCTCGCCGGTGGAAACGATCACGTCCAGCTCGCGGGGAACCGGTTGCTGGTCGCCGCTGATTTGCTTGGCCAGATCGATCAGACGGTTGGTCTCGCCGCTCATTGCCGACAGCACAACCACCAGGTCATCGCCCGCATCACGGAATTTCTTAACCTTGTCGGCGACCTGTTCGATCCGTTCGACAGTGCCGACCGAAGTGCCGCCAAATTTCTGTACGATCAAAGCCATTTCAAAGCCGCCTCTGCCCATGAAGGGCGCCCAATAATCACAACAACGACCGGGCCCGCCACTAGACTGCGAACCCGGGACGCTGCCTTAAATACCCTGCTCTACAAATGCAACGGTCTGGGCCAGTGCCGCGTCCAGTGCGCCGACGTCGGTACCGCCGCCTTGCGCCATGTCCGGACGACCACCGCCCTTACCGCCCACTGCCGCAGCGGCCTGCTTCATCAAATCACCGGCCTTGAGTTGGCCAGTCAGGTCCTTGGTCACGCCTGCGACGAGAACGACCTTTTCCTCATGGACACTGCCGAGCAGGATCACTGCGCGGCCGAGTTTGTTTTTCAGTTGATCGACCAGCGCCAGCAGGCCCTTGCCGTCCTGGCCGTCGAGACGCACGGCCAGCACTTTCACGCCCTTGACGTCCACGGCCTGGGCCGACAGATCGTCGCCCGCCGCGCTGGCGGCCTTGGCCTGCAACTGTTCCAGTTGCTTTTCCAGCAAGCGGTTGCGTTCCAGCACAGCCGACAGCTTGTCGATCAGGTTGTCGCGGCTGCCCTTGATCAGGCTTGCCGCTTCCTTGAGTTGTTCTTCGGCCGCGTTGAGGTACGCCAGGGCCGCAGCGCCGGTGACCGCCTCGATACGGCGCACGCCGGAGGCCACGCCGCCTTCGCTGACGATCTTCAGCAGGCCGATGTCGCCGGTCCGGTTGGCGTGGATGCCACCGCACAGTTCCACGGAGAAATCCCCCATGCTCAGCACGCGCACGCTCTCGCCGTACTTCTCGCCGAACAGCGCCATCGCGCCCTTCTGCTTGGCGGTTTCGATGTCGGTTTCTTCGGTCTCTACCGGGGAGTTCTTGCGGATCTCGGCGTTGACGATGTCTTCCAGCGCCTTGAGCTGCTCCGGTTTGATGGCTTCGAAGTGGCTGAAGTCAAAGCGCAGGCGCTGGCTGTCCACCAGCGAGCCTTTCTGCTGGACGTGCTCGCCCAGTACCTGGCGCAGCGCCGCGTGCAGCAAGTGCGTGGCGGAGTGGTTCAGCGATGTGGCATGGCGAACCTCGGCGTCGACATGGGCTGCCACTGGAGCGGCGACCATCAGGCTGCCGGAAGCCAGCACGCCGTGGTGCAGGAACGCGCCGCCGGTCTTGGTGGTGTCACGCACGTCGAAGCGCGAATTGCCGGCCTGCAGGTAGCCGCTGTCGCCGATCTGACCGCCGGACTCAGCGTAGAACGGTGTCTTGTCCAGCACTATCACGCCTTCCTGGCCTTCGCTCAGGATGTCGACCGATTGCCCGTCCTTGTAGATGGCCACGATCTTGGCCGAACCGGTGGTGCCGGCATAACCGGTGAATTCGGTGGCCACGTCGACCTTGACCAGGCTGTTGTAGTCCATGCCGAAGGCGCTGGCCGAACGCGCACGTACCCGCTGGGCTTCCATCTCGCGCTCGAAACCTTCCTCGTCGAGGGTCAGGTTGCGCTCGCGGGCGATGTCGCCCGTCAGGTCCATCGGGAAACCGTAGGTGTCGTACAGCTTGAACACGACATCGCCCGGCACCACGGAACCCTTGAGCTCGGCCAGGTCTTGTTCGAGGATCTTCAGGCCCTGTTCCAGGGTCTTGGCGAACTGCTCTTCCTCGGCCTTGAGCACGCGTTCGATGTGCGCCTGCTGGGATTTGAGTTCCGGGAAGGCATCGCCCATCTCGGCAGCCAGGGCCGCCACGATCTGGTAGAAGAAGCTGCCCTTGGCACCCAGCTTGTTGCCGTGACGGCAGGCACGACGGATGATCCGGCGCAGCACGTAGCCACGACCTTCGTTGGACGGCAGCACGCCGTCGGCAATCAGGAAGCCGCAGGAGCGGATGTGGTCGGCGACCACTTTCAGCGAAGCCTGGTTGTCATTGGTGCAACCAATGGCCTTGGCCGAAGCGTCCAGCAGGCTCTGGAACAGGTCGATTTCATAGTTGGAGTGAACGTGCTGCAACACCGCACTGATCCGCTCCAGGCCCATGCCGGTGTCGACCGACGGTGCAGGCAGCGGATGCAACACACCGTCGGCGGTGCGGTTGAACTGCATGAACACGTTGTTCCAGATCTCGATGTAGCGGTCGCCGTCTTCTTCCGGCGAGCCGGGTGGGCCGCCCCAGATGTCGGCGCCGTGATCGTAGAAGATCTCGGTGCAAGGGCCGCACGGGCCGGTGTCGCCCATGGTCCAGAAGTTGTCGGAGGCGCAAGGCGCGCCTTTGTTGTCGCCGATGCGCACCATGCGCTCGGCCGGGACACCGACCTCTTTGGTCCAGATGTCATAGGCTTCGTCATCGGTGGCGTAGACCGTGACCCACAGCTTGTCCTTGGGCAGGTTCAGCCACTTGTCGGAGGTCAGGAAGGTCCAGGCGAACGTGATGGCGTCGCGCTTGAAGTAGTCACCGAAGCTGAAGTTACCCAGCATTTCGAAGAACGTGTGGTGACGGGCGGTATAGCCGACGTTTTCCAGGTCGTTGTGCTTGCCGCCGGCGCGCACGCATTTCTGGCTGCTTACCGCACGGGTGTAGGCACGTTTTTCCTGGCCCAGGAAGCAGTCCTTGAACTGGTTCATCCCCGCGTTGGTGAACAGCAGGGTCGGGTCATTGCCCGGAATCAAAGAGCTGGAGGCTACTCGGGTATGGCCTTGCTCTTCGAAGAAGCGAAGGAAGGCTTCACGGATTTCTGCGCTTTTCATTAGGTTCTTCCACGGAGGCTGCGGCCAAAGGCCTGTGCAAAACGTCGACAGACGAAGCAACGGCAAAGGGCCGCATTATATCGGCCCTTCGCCTGGGGTACAGCGTGTTATGCGATAGAAACTGTCAATTGGCTCGCTTGGGCGATCAGTTGCCGGAAAATTCGACGAAAGTGGCGATCACCTGGTCGATTTGCGCACCGCTGACGTCCAGGTGAGTCACCATCCGCAAACGTGGCGCAGCACTGAGCTTGATGCCCCGCTCGGCGGTAAACGCCTTGAGCGCCTCGGCGCGCTCGCCCATTTGCACGTAGACCATGTTGGTCTGTACCGGCTCGACCTCATAGCCCGCCGCGCGCAAGCCCTCGGCGAGTCGCAGGGCGTTGGCGTGGTCATCGGCCAGGCGCTGGACCTGATGGTCCAGGGCATACAGCCCCGCCGCTGCCAGGATCCCGGCTTGGCGCATGGCGCCGCCAACCATCTTGCGCAACCGGCGCGCCTTGCCGATCAACTCGACACTGCCGCACAGGACCGAGCCAACGGGCGCGCCCAGGCCCTTGGAGAGGCACACCGAGACCGAATCGAAATACTGGGTGATGTCCCGCGCATCGACCTCAAGCTTGACCGCCGCGTTGTACAACCGTGCGCCGTCCAGGTGCAGCGCCAGGCCGTGCTCGCGGGTGAAGCGCCGGGCCTGGGCCAGGTAGTCCAGCGGCAGCACTTTGCCCTGCATGGTGTTTTCCAGGGCCAGCAGGCGGGTCCGGGCGAAGTGGAAGTCGTCGGGCTTGATGGCCGCAGCCACCTGGGCCAGGTCCAGGGAGCCATCGGCTTGCACTTCAAGCGGCTGCGGCTGGATCGACCCGAGCACCGCCGCCCCGCCGCCTTCGTATTTATAAGTGTGGGCCTGTTGGCCGACGATGTACTCATCGCCGCGTTCGCAGTGGGCCATCAATCCCAGCAGGTTGCTCATGGTGCCGCTGGGTACGAACAGTGCCGCCGCAAAGCCCAGGCGCCCGGCAAGTTCGGCTTCGAGGCGGTTGACGGTCGGGTCTTCGCCATACACATCGTCGCCGGTCGGTGCGCTGGCCATGGCATCGAGCATGCCGGCGGAAGGTTGGGTGACCGTGTCACTGCGAAGATCGATAACACTCATGAATCTGGCCTCGGGTTCTGGTGGCGGGAATTCCCTTTCGAAGGGCAATTACTGCGGTCATGGTGGGAAATAATCAAGGCTGGGCGCAGGAAATTCCGTGGTGAGGGCGTTTGCTCCCGCTCGGCCGGGCTGGCGCTCCAGTGCGCAGCAACTGCCAGGAATGGGCCTGCTTCGCAGTCCAGCGGGAGCAAGCTCCCTCGCCACAGAGACGTCGTGCCAGGCAGTATTGGTGTGACTGACCCGACGCCACCGCGAGCAAACTTTGCTCCCACCGCTCGCCCCCACAAGAGGATATGTGTTAAAAATCGTTCGCCGCCACACAGCGTGGCGGCACAAACGTTCTCAGGGCGGGGTGTAACTCCCCACCGGCGGTAATTGCACGCAAGGTGCATAGCCCGCGAGCGCTTGGCGATACACGGCTTCTGCGGTGTGACGGCAAGGTCAGCAGACCCGGTGTGATTCCGGGGCCGACGGTCATAGTCCGGATGAAGAGAGAACGGGATTGACACCCAAGGGCCGCTTGCGACCGTCTGTTCGCGGCGTACCCTCGAATCCCCTTCGATTCATGACGCCCTGTTTTTCACACAAACAGGAACCAGAACATGCAACCCACTGCAATCGATAGCAAAACCAAACACTCGGGCGAGCGCGTCGCGTTCATCCAGGCCTGCTGGCACAAGGAAATCGTCGACCAGAGCCGCAACGGCTTCGTCGCTGAAATGATCAACCAGGGCTATCAGGAAAGCGATATCGACTTCTTCGAAGTCGGCGGCGCCTTTGAAATCCCGCTGCACGCCAAGCTGCTGGCCAAGTCGGGCCGCTACGCCGGCATCGTCGCCGCCGGCCTGGTGGTGGATGGCGGTATCTATCGCCATGAGTTCGTTGCCCAATCGGTGATCAGCGGCCTGATGCAGGTTCAACTGGAAACCGAAGTGCCGGTGTTCTCGGTGGTGCTGACGCCGCATCACTTCCACGCCGGGGAAGAGCACCAGAAGTTCTTCTTCGAACATTTCGTGCACAAGGGCCAGGAAGCCGCGAAGACCTGCGCCGACACCCTGCACAAGACCCGGGCATTGCGTCGCACCGAGCCGCGTGCGGTAGCGATCTGACGACCCCTTCCTGTGGGAGCGAGCTTGCTCGCGAAAACGGTGTGTCAGCCGCTGCACAGGTGGCTGACCTGACGCCTTCGCGGGCAAGCCCGCTCCCACAGGGTTTCTGCTTGCCGCAGATATCGCAGTCACCACAAAAACAACTGTGGGAGCGGGCTTGCCCGCGAAGGCGTTGTGTCAGCCAACTAAAATGTTGCTGTCATACCGCTTTCGCGAGCAAGCTCGCTCCCACAGGGGGTTTGTGTCGGGCCCGAGAACCAGGTCAGGCCAGGTTCTCGTCAGTCGCCGGCACGATCAGGATCCCGGCCCGCAAGCCGTTCTTGACCTTGGGGTTGGGGAAGATGATGCGGGCGCCCTCCTCCTCGATCACCCAGCGGGTCTGGGCGATGTCTTCGGCCAGCACATAGCCTTTTTCCAGTTCCGAGAAGTTCTCGATGTCCGCCGGCAGATTCAGGCGGAAATTGTCGCTGTGCTTGATGATTTCCCGCGCCACATTGAACAGTTGCAAGCCGTCGAGCCCGTCATCCAGCTCCGGCTCGTTGCCTTCGATGATCTGTTGCAAGCGGGTTTCCAGCTGGCTGACGTTGACACCGTCGTTCTGCCCGAATGGCCGCGCCTTGCCCAGCTCCAGGGTGAAAGACTCGGCACCCAGCTGTTCGTAGGTGTAGGCGCTGAAGACGATGGAAGGTTTGTTCTGCAACAGCACCGCCTCCATCCCCGCCGCCCGCAGGCGCGCCAGTTCACGGCGTGAGTGCGGGCGACCCTCCTTCCACGGGTACAGGGCAAACTGCTCGATTTTCGAGCCGCGGATGGCGGTGTGCAGGTCATAGTGCAAGCGACTGCGTTCCGGGCGATTGAAGAAACTGGCGGCCAGTCGCTCCAGTTCGCAGGCGCGCAACGCCTCGGGGCCGCCGCTCAGTTCGTGACGCCCGTTGAACAGCCGGTTGACGTCCTGCTCGACGAAACGCTCGCCCCGCCGAATGGCCTCGGGGTTGCCGAACAGGAACAGAATGCGTGCCCGGGGCTTGAGGACTCCACGGGCGATGTCATGCAGCAAGCGATCGAGCAACTCGATCGGCGCGGTCTCGTTGCCATGGATACCGGCCGACAGCAGCAGGTCCAGGCCGTTATCCCGGGCTTCGGGCGGCTTGACCTCCAGCGCGCCTTCGCTCAACCAGCGCATCCGTACGCCTTCGACTGTCAGTTGAGTCTTCTCCGCCGGTTCACGGCCGGCGAGGGTCAGTTCAAGCAGTTTGCCGAGGGCGAGCATAGCGCGGTTTCCTTAATGGTCGTGGCCGCAATCCGGGCCATGGACATGGTCATCGTCGCCGACGTCCGCCGGTTCCATTTCCAGTTGCAGGCTGACCAGGTTGGTCGCCAATGGACGCAACAACAGGTTGGCGTATTCCTCGTCCCCTTCCTCGACGTCCACGCCGATCAGCAACTGGCCGCGGCCGTCCTGCTGGATCCACAGCTCCTTGCCTTGCCACATCACCGCGACGCGGGTGCAGGAGGTTTCCAGTTGGGTGCCATCGGTGTCTTCAAGAATCAGCTGCAGGCCATCGCTCATGTTTTTACGTTCTCGTCTGGGGATAAGGCAACGCGCCCTGCTTTGACTGTAGTCAGGTCGCGCGCGCTTTCAATTGATCTGGAAAGGATAAACCGCGCCAAGTTTAAGGATTTGTGTCAGTTCATCCAGTGCCGCACGGCATTCGAGCAGCAACTGCGGGTCTGCCAGGTCGTTTTCGGTCATGCGGTCGCGGTAGTGCCGCTCGACCCATTGAGTCAGTGACTCGTACAGCGGCGCGGTCATGATAACCCCTGGGTTGACGGCCGCCAGCTCGGTTTCATTGAGCGCCACGCGCAACCTCAGGCACGCTGGGCCACCGCCGTTCTGCATGCTTTGCTTAAGGTCGAAGACCTTCACTTCGCGGATCACCCCGCCCGAGGCCAGCAAGCCTTGCAGGTACTGCCAGACGCGCTCGTTGCTGCGGCATTCTTCCGGCACGATCAACAGCATCGAGCCATCGGCACGCGACAGCAGTTGGCTGTTGAACAAGTAGGAACGGACCGCATCATCGACCGTCACCGCCGAACGCGGCACGCACACGGCCTGGAACTTCCCGCCGACCTTGGCGAGCTTGTCGCCCAGCTCGGCCAGCAGCTTGTCAGTCTCAAGGAAGGCATCCTCGTGGTAGAACAGCACTTCGCCGTTGCCGACCGCGATCACGTCGTTGTGAAACACGCCCTGGTCGATCACCGACGGGTTCTGTTGTGCATACACCACACCGTCCTCGCTCAGCCCGTGCAGGCGCGCGACGGCGCGGGACGCTTCGAGTGTCTGGCGCGCCGGGTACTTCTGCGGGGCCGGGTAACGCATGTCGAAGGCGCTGCGGCCGAACACGAAGAACTCCACGCCGGCTTCGCCGTAGGCGCGGCAGAAACGCGTGTGGTTGGCGGCGCCTTCATCGCCGAACTGCGCCACCGCCGGTAAGGCGGCGTGATGGGCGAAGTGTTTCTGGTCGGCGAACATCGCGCCCAGCACGCGACTGGTGGTGGGGTGCTCGATGCTGCGGTGGTACTTGCAGTTCAGGTTGGCGGCGGTGAAATGCACGCGCCCGTCAGCAGTGTCGGCACTCGGGCTGACGGTGGCGGCGTTGGCCACCCACATGCTGGAAGCCGAGCAACTGGCGACCAACAGGGGCATCGCTTCCTTCGCCGCCTGCTGGATGACCTGGGCATCGCTGCCAGCAAAGCCCAACCGACGCAGAGCAGCCACGTCTGGACGTTCTTGCGGCGCCAGCACGCCTTGCGTAAAGCCCATGTCCATCAGCGCCTTCATCTTCGAAAGGCCCTGCAACGCCGCTTCCTTGGGGTTGGAGGACTGCTGGCTGTTGCTCTGGGACGCGACGTTGCCGTACGAGAGCCCGCCGTAGTTATGGGTCGGCCCCACTAGACCGTCAAAGTTGACTTCATAGGATTTCATCAGCGAGGCTCCACGAGAATCTGTTTTTATAGGCATCAAATAACAACCGCGGCGCGGCTATCGCGAGCAAGCTCGCTCCCACAGGGCCTTGCACTGTCCTTGTGGGAGCGAGCTTGCTCGCGATCGGGGTTCACACCATTCTCACGCCGGGGGTCAGGGCAGCCGGCATGACGAGGCTCGGCGTTTCCAGGGATGCCACCGGGTATGCGCAATAATCGGCCGCGTAGTAAGCACTGGCGCGATGGTTGCCCGAAGCACCCACACCGCCGAACGGCGCGCTGCTGGCGGCGCCGGTCAGTTGTTTGTTCCAGTTGACGATACCGGCACGGCTTTGCAGCCAGAACTGCTGGTAACGTGCCTCCGAGTCCGACAGCAACCCGGCGGCCAGGCCATATTGCGTGTTGTTGGCCTCGGCGATCGCCGCGGGGAAATCCGCGTAGCGAATCACTTGCAGCAACGGCCCGAACAGCTCTTCGTCCGGACGCTCGGCCACGGCCGTCACGTCGAGGATGCCTGGGGTCAGCAAGGCCGCCTGGGCCTGGGGCTGGGTCATGGCCAGCAGCGGCACGGCGCCCTTGCCCAGCAGGTGGTTCTGCGCATCCATCAGCGCTTTCGCGGCGCCGAGGGAAATCACCGAGCCCATGAACGGCGCCGGTTGCTGGTCGAAGGCCCCCACCTGCAGGGCCGCGCTGACCGCCACCAGGCGCGCCAGCAACGCATCGCCCCAGGCGCCTTCCGGCACCAGCAGGCGGCGCGCGCAGGTGCAGCGCTGCCCGGCAGAAATGAAGGCCGACTGGATGATGGTGTAGACCGCCGCCTCGACGTCCGCCACCTCGTCCACCACCAGCGGGTTGTTACCGCCCATTTCCAGCGCCAGGATCTTGTCCGGGCGCCCGGAGAATTGTTGATGCAGCAGATTGCCAGTGCGGCTCGAACCGGTGAAAAACAACCCGTCGATGCCCGGGTTCGCCGCCAGGGCGATGCCGGTTTCCCGCGCACCTTGCAGCAGGTTCAGCACGCCCGCCGGCAGGCCGGCCTCGACCCAGCACTGGACCGTCAGCTCGGCGACTTTCGGCGTCAGCTCACTGGGCTTGAACAGCACGCTGTTGCCCGCCAGCAGTGCCGGCACGATGTGCCCGTTCGGCAGGTGACCGGGGAAATTGTACGGGCCGAACACCGCCACCACGCCGTGAGGCTTGTGCCGCAGCACGGCCGTGGCATCGCCCAGGGGGGCGCTCTTTTCCCCGGTGCGCTCACGGTAGCTCTGGATCGAGATCGCCACCTTGTTGACCATGCTGGTGACTTCGGTGGCCGCTTCCCACAACGGCTTGCCCGTTTCTTCACCGATGCAGCGGGCCAGTTCGTCGGCGCGATTTTTCAGGGTCGCGGCAAAGACTTCCAACACCTGGATGCGCTCATCCAGCGAACGCCGGGCCCACTCCGGGAACGCCTGGCGCGCCGCCTGCACGGCTGACTCCACTTGCGCCGCCGTGGCGCCCTTGCCTGCCCACAACACCTGCTGGGTCACCGGGTTCAACGACTCGAAGACGTCACCCTGGCCTTCCAGCCAACTGCCTGCGATGTACAGCGAATTCATTATTTCGACTCCCGAGCAGCGGACAACGCAACGGCACGTACCTGGTCGCCGGCGTTGAGTTGAAGGCGTTTGGCGGTCAGCGGATCGACCACCAGGGTGCCCGCGGCGAAGCGCGCCGGGGCTGCCGTGATGCGGCAGTCTTCGCGCTTGCGGTTATGGATGAGGAACGGCGTGGCGTCATCGCCCGGGGTGCCGATGGCGAGCACCAGCGCCTGGCTGTCGCGAATCGCGCGGATCTTGCCGGTCTCGCATTCCACGGCCGGGCCGGCGTCGAAAATGTCGACGTAGCCCTGGTAACTGAAGCCTTCGCTCTTGAGCATCGACAGCGCCGGCTCCGTGTCCGGATGCACCTGGCCAATCACGGCCCGAGCGTCTTCGGACAGGAAGCAGGTGTAGAGCGGGAACTTGGGCATCAGTTCGGCGATGAACGCCTTGTTGCCCACCCCGGTCAGGTAGTCGGCCTGGCTGAATTCCATCTTGAAGAAGTGCCGGCCCAGGCTTTCCCAGAACGGCGAGCGGCCGTGGTCGTCGGACATGCCACGCATTTCGGCGATGATCTTGCTGCCGAACAGATGCGCGAATTCGGCAATGAACAGCAGCCGCGCCTTGGCCAGCAGGCGGCCGTTGAGGCCCGTGCGATAGTCGGCGTGCAGGAACAGCGAGCACAGTTCGGAATTGCCGGTCAGGTCGTTGGCCAGGAACAGCGTCGGGATCTCCCGGTAGATGTTCAACTCCTGGGAAGCGCTGACCGTCAGGCCGACCCGGAAGTTGTACCAGGGCTCACGCAGCCCCACGGCCCCGGCGATGGCGGAAATCCCCACCACCCGGCCGTCGTCGTCCTCGAGCACGAACAGATAGTCCGCGTCACCGCGCCCGGCCTCACCGCGAAAGGTCTTCTCGGCCCAGCCGACCCGATGGGCCAGGCGCTCTTCGTTGGCCGGCAAGGTGGTCAGGCCGGTGCCGGTGCTACGGGCCAGGGCGATCAGAGCGGGTAAATCGCTGCTGCGTACGGGACGAACGATCATGCTATCTCCTCAGACGGGCCGCTCACGCCACCCGCGAAACTCATTAAACCGCCACCAGGCGTACGCTGGCACCTTCGCCGACACCCAGGGCCTCGGCCGCTTCCATGTCCAGCGTCACAGGCTTGCCCGGCGCGTAATCCAGCTCCAGCAGCACGGCGCGGTAATCCTGCAACAGGGCATTGGCCACCAGGTATTGCCGGCCGGCGCCCTTGACCGGTTCGCCGATCTTGACCGGCACCACGCGGCTCTGGGCAATCGAGCGGATCCCCGAGACACGGGCGTGCAGGGTCGGGCCGCCATCGAAGATGTCGATGTAGTGATCGGTCTCGAAACCCTCGCGCATCAGGATGTCGAAGGTGATCTGCGCGCGCGGGTGGACCTGGCCCATGGCTTCCTGGGCGGCGTCCGGCAACAGCGGCACGTAGATCGGGTAATGGGGCATCAGCTCGGCGAGGAAGGTGCGGCTTTTCAGCCCGCACAGACGCTCGGCGGCGGCGTAGTTGAGGTCGAAGAAATTGCGCCCGATGGCGTCCCAGAACGGCGAATCACCGTTCTCGTCGCTGTAGCCGACGATCTCGGTCACCACCGAATCGGCGAAGCGCTCCGGGTGGCTGGCGACGAACAGCAGGCGGCCACGGGAGTTGAGTTCCGACCACGGCGAGCCGACCAGTTCCGGGACCACGTAGAAGCTGGTCAGCAGGCTGTTGCCGGTCAGGTCGTGGCACTGGGAGAGCACGTGGATCTTGTTGTGGATCTTCAGCTCACGGGAGGCGTGGACGAAGGTTTCGTTGCGAAAGCTGTAGAACGGTTCGGAATAGCCCGCCGACGCGACGATCGCCGAACAACCCGCCAACTTGCCGGTGGCGGTGTCTTCAAGGACAAAGAAATAGCTCTCCTCGCCGTTGAAACTGACTTCGGCGGCAAACGAGGCTTCGCTCGCGGCGATCTTGTCGCTCAAGCGTTCCACGTCATCCGGCAAGGAGGTGACACCGATCGGACTGTCCGCAGCCAGACGCTGTACCTCGCCCAGATCAGCCATTTGCGCGGGGCGCATCACCAGCATGGTGTCACTCCTTAACTTGAAATAAAGGGTTCGACCGAAAGGATCGATACACAAGAAAAAATACCGGGTTTACTGCCCGTCTGTGACCACCGCCCTCTGTGGGAGCGAGCTTGCTCGCGATGGCGGTGGCACATTCAACATTGATGCAAGCAGGACCACCGCTTTCGCGAGCAAGCTCGCTCCCACAGTGGACCCGGTTCAGCTGAAATGGATCAAGCCTGGGTCAGCTTCGCCGCAGCCTTCTCGAAACGGTCCAGGCCGGCGTCGATGTCGGCGTCTTCCACCACCAGGCTCGGGGCGAAACGAATCACGTCCGGGCCGGCTTGCAGGATCATCAGGCCTTCCTGTTCGGCGGCGTTGAAGATGTCCTTGGCCTTGCCTTTCCAGGCATCGTTCAGCACGCAGCCGATCAACAGGCCCAGACCGCGCACCTGGGTGAACAGGCCGTACTTCTGGCCGATCTGCTCCAGGCGGGTCTTGAACTTGTCATGCTTGGCCTTGACGCCGCCGAGCACCTGCGGGGTGTTGACCACGTCGATCACCGCTTCGGCCACCGCGCACGCCAACGGGTTGCCACCGTAGGTGGTGCCGTGGGTGCCAACCACCAGGTGCTTGGCCAGCGCCTCGGTGGTGAGCATCGCCGCGATCGGGAAACCACCGCCCAGGCTCTTGGCGCTGGTGAGGATGTCCGGGATCACGCCGTAGTGCATGTAGGCGAACAGCTCGCCGCTGCGGCCCATGCCGGTCTGCACTTCGTCGAACACCAGCAGTGCATTGTGCGCATCGCACAGCTCGCGGGCGCCTTGCAGGTAGGCCAGCTCGGCCGGCAGCACACCGCCCTCGCCCTGGATCGGCTCCAGCACCACGGCGCAGGTCTTGTCCGAAACAGCCGCTTTCAATGCGGCCAGGTCGTTATAGGGAACGTGGGTGATGCCGGTGATTTTAGGCCCGAAACCGTCGGAGTACTTCGACTGCCCGCCGACGTTGACGGTAAACAGCGTGCGGCCATGGAAGCTGTTGAGTGCGGCGATGATTTCGTACTTCTCGCTGCCATAGCGATCGAACGCCACGCGACGGGCCAGCTTGAAGGCGGCCTCGTTGGCTTCGGCGCCGGAGTTGCAGAAAAACGCGCGCTCGGCGAAGGTCGCGTCGATCAGCTTGTGGGCCAGGCGCAGGGCCGGCTCATTGGTGAATACGTTGGACACGTGCCACAGCTTGTTGGCCTGCTCGGTCAGTGCACCGACCAGCGCCGGGTGGGCATGCCCCAGCACGTTGACTGCGATACCGCCGGCAAAGTCGATCAGCTCGCGACCAGACTGGTCCCACACGCGCGAACCGGCGCCACGCACAGGTATGAAGGCAGCTGGGGCATAGTTGGGCACCATGACCTGGTCAAAATCGGCGCGTTGTACCGCGGCTTGCTCAACGGACATCGGAGTCTCCTGAAGAGAAACACTCGCCTGGAATGGCGAGCGATGAAGGGATTGTAAGGACAGTTTTCAGCCCGGCCTTGTCGCCAAGCGACAACTTCTTATAGCGCCAACCCACGTTTTCAGCGGGTTTACGGCAATGCGACAAATTGCGTCGCAAAGGCGCAGTTTAAACGTTGCCAGGGGGTTTGAGGCACTCGCTTCCACATTTCCGCTGCCAGACACAACTGGAACTCGAGAAGAGTTATCCGTGGCGAGGGAGCTTGCTCCCGCTGGGGCGCGCAGCGTCCCCCAGAAAAGCCAGCCGTTCAATCTGACGCACCGAAGTTACCGTTTGGGTCCGCTTCGCGGCCCAGCGGGAGCAAGCTCCCTCGCCACAGGTAAGTTGCCTTACCACAGGAGCCTCATCTGCCCTAGCCCCGTTCGGACGGCACCGAGGAGAGTTCGAACGGGCTGCTGCTGCGTCGCTGGTTGCGGTCTTCGCGGGGGGTCGCGCCGAAGAAGTTGCGGTAGGCGCTGGAGAAATGCGGGCCCGAGGAGAACCCGCAGGACAAGCCGATCTGGATGATGGATTTGCTGGTTTGCATCAGCATCTGCCGGGCCTTGTTCAGGCGCAGCTCCAGGTAGTACTGGCTGGGTACGCGGTTGAGGTACTGCTTGAAGATCCGCTCCAGTTGCCGGCGGGACACGCACACATGCTGGGCGATTTCGTCGGTGGTCAGCGGCTCTTCGATGTTCGCCTCCATCAGCAACACCGCCTGGGTGAGCTTCGGGTGACTGGAACCGAGGCGGTTCTGCAACGGGATGCGCTGGCGCTCGCCACCCTCGCGGATGCGCTCGACCACCAGCTCTTCCGACACCGCACCGGCCAGTTCCGCGCCGTGGTCCCGGGCCAGCACCGCCAACAGCAGGTCGAGCACCGACATGCCGCCGCAGGCGGTCAGGCGATCGCGGTCCCAGTCGAACAGATGGCTGGTGGCAATGACCTTGGGAAAACGTTCGGAGAAATCATCCTGCCAGCGCCAGTGCACGGCAGCGCGGTAACCGTCGAGCAGCCCCAACTGGGCCAGGGGATAGACACCGGCGGACAAGCCACCGATCACGCACCCGGCCCGCACCAATTGCTTGAGGGCGCTGCCCAGGGAAGAGGCGAGCACCGTCGGCGGCTCATCGGCCAACAGGAACAGCTTCTGGAAGCCTTCGAGCTTGCCGGCCCAGGGTTCGCCGGGCAATTGCCAGGCGCCTTCGACCGCCGGCTCGGCCTGCAGGAACGAGAGCTCGTAGACCACCTCTGGATGCACCCGCTGGGCAACACGCAAGGCCTCCTCGGCCAGCGCCAGCGTCAAGGCTTTCGTGCTGGGCCAAATCAGGAAACCAATTCGATGGGCGGTCATGGCGGGCAATCCAAAGCGAAAACAGTGTTAAAGCCAGAAGCGGCTGCAACCAAGTTAGACCATCTGGCGCGCGGTGCGCAGCATGACCTAAATCGGGTGCGAAACGGGAGCGATTACTTGAGGCTGCCCGAAAGAAATTGCTGCAGGCGCTCCGATTGCGGATTGACCAGCACTTCACGCGGGTTACCGCGCTCTTCGACGATACCCTTGTGCAGGAACACCAACTGGTTCGACACTTCGCGGGCAAAGCCCATTTCGTGGGTCACCACCACCATGGTCCGCCCTTCCTGGGCCAGGGCCTGCATCACCTTGAGCACATCGCCCACCAGCTCCGGGTCGAGGGCCGATGTCGGCTCATCGAACAGCATCACTTCAGGCTCCATCGCCAGCGCCCGGGCAATCGCCACGCGCTGTTGTTCGCCGCCGGACATGTGGCCCGGGTAGGCGTCCTTGCGATGGGCCACGCCCACTTTGTTCAGGTAGTGCTCGGCCTTCTCGCGGGCCTCAGCCTTGGCAACGCCCAGCACATGCACCGGCGCTTCCATGATGTTTTCCAGGGCGGTCATGTGCGACCACAGGTTGAAATGCTGGAACACCATCGACAGCCGCGAACGCATGCGTTGCAGTTGCTTGGGGTCCGCGGCCTTCATCGCGCCATCCTTGCCCGCCACCAGCTTCAACTCTTCGTTGTTGAGCAGGATCTTGCCGGCATGGGGTTGCTCAAGCAGGTTGATGCAACGCAGGAACGTGCTCTTGCCGGAGCCACTGGAGCCGATGATGCTGATCACATCGCCAGCGGCAGCCTTCAAGGACACGCCCTTGAGCACTTCGTGACTGCCATAGCGTTTATGCAGGTCTTGGACTTCAAGCTTGTACATGCGGTCGGTTCTCACAAAACGTCAGTCGTTGAGCAGTCGATCGGATCGATGCGTTATCAGTGCTTGCGCGGGGCCAGGTAAACCAGCCAGCGGCGTTCGGCCAGTTTGAACAGGCGCACCAGGATGAAGGTCAGGCACAGGTAGAAGACGCCGGCCGTGATGTAGGCCTCGAACGGCAGGTAATACTGCGCATTGACCGTGCGCGCGGCGCCCGTGATGTCGATCAGGGTCACGATGGACGCCAGGCTGGTGGTCTGCAGCATCATGATCACTTCGTTGCTGTATTGCGGCAGCGCCCGGCGCAGGGCCGACGGCAGCAGGATCCGGCGATACAGCGTGAAGCGCGACATGCCCATGGCCTTGGCCGCTTCGATTTCACCGTTGGGCGTGGCCCGCAGGCTGCCGGCGATGATCTCGGCGGTGTAGGCACTGGTGTTGATGGCGAACGCCAGGCACGCACAGAAGGTCGCACTGGACAGCCAAGGCCAGAGGAAGCTCTCGCGCACGAACTCGAACTGCGCCAGGCCGTAGTAGATCAGGAACAGTTGCACCAGCATCGGTGTGCCGCGAATCACGTAGGTGTAGAGCCAGGCACTCATGTTCACGACCGGCTGCTTGGACACCCGCATCAGCCCCAGGGGCAGCGCCGCCAGCAGGCCGAAGAACAACGACAGCGCCAGCAGCTTGAGGGTGGTCAGCAAGCCACTGAAATACAGCGGCAAGGCTTCATAGATGACGTTGTAGTCGAAGATCATAGATCAGCCGCCCTTACGCCTACCGAGTAGCGCTTCTCAAGGTGACGCAGTGCCAGCAACGAGACGCTGGTGATCACCAGGTACATCGCCGCCACCGCCAGGAAGAAGGTGAAAGGCTCGCGAGTGGCATCCGCCGCTTGCTTGGCCTTGAACATCATGTCTTGCAGGCCCACCACCGAAATCAGCGCGGTCGCCTTGGTCAACACCAGCCAGTTGTTGGTGAAGCCGGGAATGGCCAGGCGAATCATCTGCGGCACCATCACCCGGAAGAACACCTGCAAGCCGCTCATGCCATACGCCATGCCCGCCTCGGCCTGCCCCTTGGGGATGGCCATGAACGCGCCGCGAAAGGTTTCCGACAGGTACGCACCGAAGATGAACCCCAGGGTGCCGATGCCGGCCGCCAGCGGGTTGAGGTCGATGTAATCGTCATAACCGAGCATCGGCGCCACGCGATTGAGCAGGTCCTGGCCGCCGTAGAAAATCAGCAGGATCAGCACCAGGTCGGGAATGCCGCGAATGACCGTGGAATACAGGTCGCCCAGCCACGCCAGCCAGCGCACCGGCGAAAGACGCAACGCGACACCGATCAGCCCCAGGACGATGGCCAGGGCCATGGACGACAAGGCGAGCTGAAGCGTCAACCATGCGCCATCGAGGATGACAGCCCCGTAGCCTTTCAACATGATTCAGGTCCTCGAAAATGGGATGAAAAAATGGCGCAAACCGCAGGGATCCTGGTGCTTGCGCCATTTCTCACGAGTGGCGGGACGGTGTTACTTGCCGTAGATATCGAAGGTGAAGTACTTGTCCTGGATCTGCTTGTACTTGCCGTTCTCGCGAATGGCGGCAATCGCACTGTTGATCTTGTCTTTCAGGGCGTCGCCCTTGCGCACCGCGATACCGATGCCGTCACCGAAATACTTCTCATCGGTGAAGGCCGGACCGACGAACGCGAAGCCCTTGCCGGCGTCGGTCTTCAGGAAGCCGTCATCCAGCAGCGTAGCGTCGGCCACGGTGCCGTCGAGACGACCGGCAGCGACATCCAGGTAGATTTCGTTCTGCGAGCCGTACGGCTTGATCTCGGCACCCAGCGGGGCCAGGACTTCACGGGCGAAACGCTCGTGGATCGAACCGCGCTGCACACCGATGTTCTTGCCCTTGAGCTCGGTCAGGCCTTCGCTGACCTGGGTGCCGGCCTTCATGACCAGGCGGGCCGGGGTGTTGTAGTACTTGTTGGTGAAATCAACGGATTTCTTGCGGTCTTCGGTGATCGACATGGACGACAGGATCGCGTCGATCTTGCGGACCTTGAGCGCCGGGATCAGGCCGTCGAACTCTTGCTCGACCCACTGGCACTTGACCTTCATTTCTTCGCACAGCGCATTGCCGATGTCATAGTCGAAACCGACGATGCTGCCGTCCGGGGCTTTGGAGGCAAACGGAGGGTACGCCGCCTCGATACCGATCTTCAGGGGCTTTTCATCAGCGAATGTCGGCAGGGACAGCACGGACAGTGCCAGGGCGCCAAGCAGCACGAGTTTCTTCATCTTGGAACTCCATCGGTAAAGGGCAAAAAACGGCAGAGTGAGCAACAGCCCAATATGCGAATGAGTGAAACGAATTCCGGTGCTGCGTCCTAGGAAGCGAGCGTTTTATTCAACGCACGCCACGACGAGCGAGTGATCGGCATTCTAACGACAGGCCCGAGGCCGATATTTCTTCAATGCGACAACAAATTACAGAAGCACCGAGAAAGCCTTTCAAGGACATTGACAGCCCCGCAAATTCATGCAAGAGCAAAAGAAGGGAAACCGATCTATGCTGCAAATTGCGGGCCCATTATTCGCAAACCCTTCTAATCCGGCAAGCACAGCGTGTCGGCTAATTTTATACATGGGCTGAAAATGCCCTGGAACAGGGCTCGGCGTTTCCCATTGCCTCGGCTTGGCGCCTTTGGTTACACATTTCGAAACATCGGTAACGTTCAGACATCTCCTACTTCAAACGCCGATATTTATTCATTCGCCGACCCCGTGGCGAGGGAGCTTGCTCCCGCTGGGTTGCGAAGCAGCCCCAAAGCCAGGCACCGCGGCCTTTCGAACACCCAACCTGTGGCGAGGGGATTTATCCCCGTTGGGCTGCGAAGCAGCCCTAAAACCAGGCAACTTGGTGTATCAGGAAGAATGAGTCAGGGATCTTGGGGCTGCTTCGCAGCCCAGCGGGGATAAATCCCTCGCCACAAAGGCCATGCGACGCGCACAAAAAAGCCCCGCCAGGCAAATGCCAGGCGGGGCTTCTTGAGGTCACAATCCGCCGTCAGGCGACGTTCATGGTCTTGTGCGTCTCGATCAGGTGCGCCACCACGCCTGGGTCGGCCAGGGTGGAAATGTCACCCAGCGCGTCGTATTCCGCCGTGGCGATCTTGCGCAGGATGCGGCGCATGATCTTGCCGGAGCGGGTTTTCGGCAGGCCCGGTGCCCACTGGATGACATCTGGCGAGGCGATCGGACCGATTTCCTTGCGCACCCAGTTCTTCAACTCCAGGCGCAGGGCCTCGCTGCTTTCCTCGCCCGCATTGAGGGTCACGTAGACGTAGATGCCCTGCCCCTTGATGTCGTGCGGCACACCCACCACCGCCGCTTCGGCGACTTTCGGGTGGGCGACCATGGCGCTTTCGATCTCGGCGGTGCCCATGCGGTGGCCGGACACGTTGAGCACGTCGTCCACGCGACCGGTGATCCAGTAGTAGCCGTCCTCGTCGCGACGCGCACCGTCACCGGTGAAGTACATGCCACTGAAGGTCTTGAAGTAGGTGTCAACGAAGCGGTCGTGGTCGCCGTACAGCGTGCGCGCCTGGCCTGGCCACGAATCGAGGATCACCAGGTTGCCTTCGGCGGCGCCTTCGATCAGGTTGCCGAGGTTGTCCACCAGCGCCGGCACCACGCCGAAGAATGGACGAGTGGCCGAGCCCGGTTTCAACGCCGTGGCGCCCGGCAACGGACTGATCAGCACGCCACCGGTCTCGGTTTGCCACCAGGTGTCGACGATCGGGCAACGTTCCTTGCCGACATTCTTGTAGTACCAGTCCCACGCTTCCGGGTTGATCGGCTCACCCACCGACCCCAACAGGCGCAGGCTGCTGCCATCGGCGCCTTCGACGGCGGCGGTGCCCGACGCCATCATCGCGCGGATCGCGGTCGGCGCGGTGTAGAGGATACTGACCTTGTGCTTGTCGATGACCTTGGCCACCCGAGTGATGTCCGGGTAGTTCGGTACGCCTTCGAACAGCACCGTGGTCGCGCCATTGGCCAGCGGACCATAGACGATGTAGCTGTGGCCGGTGACCCAACCGACGTCGGCGGTGCACCAGTAGACTTCGCCCGGCTTGTAGTCGAACACGCGTTCGTGGGTCAGGGCCGCGTAGAGCAGGTAGCCGGCCGTGGTGTGTTGCACGCCCTTGGGCTTGCCGGTGGAGCCGGAGGTGTAGAGGATGAACAGCGCTTCTTCGGCGCCCATTTCCTTCGGCGCGCACACGGTGCCGGCGACTTTCATCAGGTCTTCGTACCAGATGTCCCGGTGCTGGTTCCACTTGATGTTGCCCGCCGTGCGCTTGCACACGATGACTTTCTGGATGCTGCTGGTTTCCGGGTTGGTCAGCGCGTCGTCGACGTTGGCCTTGAGCGGGATCTTCTTACCGGCGCGAATGCCTTCGTCGGCGGTGATCACCACTTTGGATTTACAGTCGATGATCCGGCCGGCCAGGGCCTCGGGGGAGAAGCCACCGAACACCACCGAGTGGATCGCGCCGATCCGGGCACAGGCCAGCATGGCGACCACGGCTTCCGGGATCATCGGCATGTAGATGGTCACCACGTCGCCGCGGTGCACGTCCTGGCCACGCAGGGCGTTGGCGAACTTGCAGACTTCTTCATGCAGCTCGCGATAGGTGATGTTGCGACTCTCGGACGGGTCATCGCCCTCCCAGATGATCGCGACCTGGTCGCCACGCTCGGCCAGGTGCCGGTCGAGGCAGTTGTAGGAAACGTTCAAGGTGCCATCGGCAAACCACTTGATGTCGACATGGTGATCGTCAAAGGACGTCTGCTTCACCGTGGTGAAGGGCTTGATCCAGTCCAGGCGCTTGGCCTGCTCGCGCCAGAAGCCATCCGGGTTGACGACTGACTGCTGGTACATCGCCTTGTAGGTCGCCTCGTCAGTCAACGTACTGGCCGCAACCTCGGGGCGAACGGGATACAGAGAAGCCGCACTCATGTTTCTTACCTCGGTGACATAGTTGTTTTTGTATGGTCCCGTTGTAGCCTGGGGCGGGCCTATAGAACCATTCGACGATGGTAGTAACAAGTCCCTACAAAATGTCGGTACTAACGTGCAAGACCACTTTCACAGCCCATTCCCTGTGGGAGCGGGCTTGCTCGCGAAGACAACAGCACAGCCAGAACAGATCCAACAGCCAACCTCCAACGCCAGTCGATTATTACCAAATCGACCAAAAGTCTTTATCAAAACCCAGTCTGTTTGCAGCCACCCCTCCCCTCTAGAATCAACCCCGCCAACCGGCAAACACGATTGACGCAACACAGCCCCCACGAAGGCCGTTGATCAAACTTCCAATACTTGCTCCACACGCAACCCCAAAAAGGTTGCGTGACCCCACTCGACCTCAAAAAAGGTGAAATCAGATGAAAGCTTTATGGGTTCTGGTCCTCGGCAGCCTGTGCGCCAGCGCGATGGCAGACGAGGCCCCGAGCGATGTCGCCCAGCAAAAACCCGCCGTTGAGGAGTACACCTACTCCACCCACCTGGACATCGCCAAAGTCATTTCCATGAGCGAGATCCCGAATGTCTGCGAAGTGGTCCCGGCGAAGATGGTCTATGACGACTCCAAGGGCCAGCGCCACATCCTGCGCTACAGCGTGATGGGCAACGGTTGCTCCAACGGCTGATCACTACCGGTATTTTCCAGGGCCCGATTTCGATCGGGCCTGGTTGTGTCTGGAGCCGCCGAAAACCCTTATCAAACACAACATATAGTGTAAAAAGGTAAAAACAGCTCATTTTTTGAGCAAAAAAGCCTGCCATCCGATCCAGGCAAAAAAAATCTTCGGCAGCCGGATCCGGCCAAAGCCTTGTAAACCCTCGCTCCAACGCGGATGTACCGTCCGTCAGCGCCTCCGTGGGCGATTTCGCCGCACCACGTAGGCAAAAAAGTCCTTATAATGCCGCCTTAAACGGGCCTGCAATATTCCCTTACAGGGGATCAAGCCAGCCTGAAGCCCACGCCAAGACCCACGACCTCTTCGCGTTCACCGCCGCTTCAGCACGACCCGTACATTTTTCTGTTTATTGCCTGCGTCAGCTGCAACAAACGATTTTTCCAAGATCCACCGCCGCCAGCCGACCTCCCCCGGGTTGCTGGCCCTCACGCAGGAGACGACACGTCATGCTGAGCTGGGACGAATTCGACAAAGAAGACGGCGAAGTCGCTGTAAAAAGCGCCAATGCCGGCCACGCTTCTGAAGCCAACATGGACCGCCTCGACAGCGCCGGCGGTGCCGCCGCGCTCGAAGCCCGCGCCGTGACGGCCAGCGACTCGGCCGCGATCATTCGCGCCAAGGCCGCCCTCGACAAACTCGACATCGCCGAAGGCCTCGCCGAACTCGAAGGCGCCTCCGCCCGTGTCGCCGTCGATGAAAAGCGCATGATCAACTGCCGCGCCGACCTCAACCAGCTGGTGCCCTTCAAATACGACTGGGCCTGGCAGAAGTACCTGGACGGCTGCGCAAACCATTGGATGCCGCAAGAAGTCAACATGACCGCCGACATCGCCCTCTGGAAAAACCCGGAAGGCCTGACCGACGACGAACGCCGCATCGTGATGCGCAACCTGGGCTTCTTCTCCACCGCCGACTCCCTGGTGGCCAACAACCTGGTCCTGGCCGTGTACCGCCTGATCACCAACCCGGAATGCCGCCAGTACATCCTGCGCCAGGCGTTCGAAGAGGCGATCCACACCCACGCCTACCAGTACTGCATCGAATCGCTGGCCATGGATGAAGGCGAGATCTTCAACATGTACCACGAGATCCCATCGGTCGCGAAAAAAGCCGCCTGGGGCCTGAAGTACACCCGCTCGATCTCCGATCCGAAGTTCGAAACCGGCACCCCGGAAACCGACAAAGAGCTGCTGCGCAACCTGATCGCCTACTACTGCGTCCTGGAAGGCATCTTCTTCTACTGCGGCTTCACCCAGATCCTCTCCATGGGCCGCCGCAACAAAATGACCGGCGTCGCCGAGCAGTTCCAATACATCCTGCGCGACGAATCCATGCACCTGAACTTCGGCATCGACGTGATCAACCAGATCAAGATCGAAAACCCACACCTGTGGGATGCTGAAATGAAGGAAGAAGCGACCCAGATGATCCTGCAAGGCACTCAACTGGAAATCGAATACGCCCGTGACACCATGCCTCGTGGGGTGTTGGGCATGAACGCGGCGATGATGGAGGACTATCTGAAGTTCATCGCTAACCGTCGCCTGTCGCAGATTGGTCTGAAAGAAGAGTATCCAGGCACGACTAATCCGTTCCCTTGGATGAGCGAGATCATGGACTTGAAGAAAGAGAAGAATTTCTTTGAGACGCGCGTGATCGAGTATCAGACGGGTGGGGCGTTGAGCTGGGATTGATAAATCCTAAGTTGAACCTGTCATTTGACGCTCGACTAAAAACCCCGTGAAAGCGGGGTTTTTTGCATTCAGCAGAACCACAACCGCGTTTAACTCTGGAGCAGGCACACCACCTTTACCCTACGAAAAACCCAGAATAGTTCCGTATTGACGCCGTATCGCCTCGTTACCTATCTTAGTCGCAGGTGCCTAAGAAACGCCCAACGTAGTAGCTGATCGCCGAACAGAGAACCGCGTACGGTCTAAAGACCTATGCATTCTGTGCAGAGCAACAGCTTGTTGGGATTTTCTTACATCCTCTACGTCGGGCTCCCGCCGCTAACTTCATACGTAGAGGTCGTTATGCTCACAAAGAAGCCTTCCTGTTCTCCGCATACCTCGGAGATCATGCATGAAGCCTACATTCCGGCAGTTTTCACCCGCCACAACCGCCACCTTCACGCACTCCTCCTAGAAAACCAACCTTGGTTCTGCGCTCGCGACCTTGGGCGGTTGATGGGCGTGCATCTGAACGACCGCATGGTCAGCAAACTGGACGAGGACCAACGACACAGTTCTGTTAATCCGCTACCACGGCCAGCCTGAAAAACGGCTGATGCTCAGCGAGTCCGGTGTCTATGCATTATTGGTTTACCACTACGCACCAGGGAATCGCTTGTTACGCGAGTGGCTGACGCATCAAGTGGTACCGGCAATGCGAGACGCGCAGGCACCAAGCGATACCGACCGGCCCATGCTGAGTGTTTTGGATTGGCCGGAGATGTCCATGAGTCTGCTGCATTGGCAAAACGACGGCTGGATTCGACTTCGGGACATGCCATGTCTATTGCTCAATCGGACGCGAGGCCGGGCGAGATCGATCAAGCCGTGGTGGCGTAGATTGCTTGAGGTATTTCATGTGTCTGGGCATTCGGTTTCCTAGGAGCATTCCGAGAGAAGACTCTGCCTTTTCTGTAGGAATTTTCGTAGACAGGGGTAATGGCCAGTCAGTATCGTCCGAGGGTTTTCAACCCTCGGCGGCTGTATGGACACACCAACTGAAAAAAGTGGCTGGAGCGATGACGAGCTTGAGGCGTCGGTCGATGCGTACTTGATGATGCTCGCCCGCGAGCTAAGCGGTCAGACATTCAAGAAGTCGGTTGAGAACCAGCTTTTGCGTGATGGACCGCTGAACAAGCGCAGTGCCTCATCGGTGGAATACCGCATGCAAAATATCTCGGCGGTGTTGGAACAGATGGGTTTGCGGCGCATCAGCGGCTACATGCCCGCTAAGAACATTGGCGCGGGTGTAGCTCAGCGAATTCGTAAGGTGCTTGCCAACAAGGTGATACCCAGCGCTGATGAAGTTGCTCCGACATCTGATCAGCGAACCTTGATCAGCCGAGCCTCGAAGTTGCAAAAGAACGGACTCAAGGTCGAACCATCAGGGAATCCCAATCCGGCGCAAGTCAGCACGACTACGACGGCTTACGTTCGGGATCCGAAAGTTCGGGCGTGGGTTGCAGAGTTGGCAAAAGGTGTTTGCGAAGGTTGCGGCCAGAAGGCACCGTTCGAGGTGGATGGGTTGCCGTTCCTTGAGGTGCATCATGTGAAGCATTTGGCGCAGCAAGGGTCGGACAGTATTACTAATGCCGTTGCGTTGTGTCCGAACTGCCATCGGCGGTGTCACCTTGCCAGTGATCGAGAGGCGTTCACCTTGTCGTTGTATGAGAGGGTTGGGCGGCTGGTTGTTGAGTGACGACATTTAGTTAAACGGGTCTGCTTCGCAGCCCAGCGGGAGCAAGCTCCCTCGCCACGGGGATGGAGCAAGGCTCCAGTCCAACTTCTACTGGAGATATTTAATGGCTAACGAGTTTAAAAGTGCGGCCTTCGAGTCGATTCACAGCTCGGCTGAAGCGCTGCTGAAGATCGGCGCTATCGACGAGGTCACCATGGGCGAGTTCGACGAAGCCTGCATTGGTGAGGAGCCTGTTGAAATCCCGCCTGCTCAGATTGAGTAAAGCTGGCTAGTAGATGAGGAAGGGGCCTTTACTCACCTATTGGCCCTTGTCGCCATCCTTGGCCGCTCAATTGGCTCGCAGAGCAGCCACTCTGCGGAGCTCAACCCGCCTACTTGCGCCGAGGCTTAGCCCCACGAATCGGCGCGTTAGCGGCGGGCTTGTGCGGTTTAGGCGGCGCATAAATGGTTTGGAGCGCTGCGGTCAGTCCCAGGCGAAGACCGAATTTCCGCAAGATGGATTCGATGGTGCTTAGGGTCGGATTACCCTTGTCCTTCTCGATCTGATACAGGGCTTTGGTCGACATCTTGCACATCAGCGCAAAGGTGTCCTGATCCAGACCGGTTACCTCAAGCCGTAGCCGGCGAACAGCGGTTCCCAGGGTTTCGTTGCCCATTGCATGCTGAGTCGCAATGTCTTCAAGGAGCATCTTGCGCCGTTCGCCAGGGTTCTCATTCATCGAAATTCTCGTTCAACCATAAGCAACAGTCACCCATTCCCAGCAATATAATTCCGGTTACCTGAACATTCGCACTCATGTCCGGCATTATAATGCCGACTACCATATATCTTCGGTAGGGTGGTCAAAATCAGTAGATATCCAAATCTTCCCCTTCAACCGCCCAGGTTTGCGCACCCGAGATGAATCGACATGAGCAGCAGGTCCAAATAAGGCCTGCCGCCCTTGGTGATCATCACCTTGTCGCCACACCATGCACGCTCAGCCAGTTGGGAGAGGATGGACTTTGCCTCGTGCATGTTCACTTGCACCCGCTCACTCATCTAACACCTCCATCGGATTAGCCAAGTTAACCTGAGCAGAATATTTTCGATAGGCACGCTCGGGCTGACCGCCTGACGTTTTTGCGCTGCATTAAAAACATTCAGTGCAACCCACCCCACCACCCGCTATTAATACCCTCCCCCCACTCAAGGACCCGAGCCCCTCATGAAATTCGACCTCGCCTACTGCCGCAGCCTCGACGACAAGCTGTCGATCTATGACGTGCGCGATCTGAATTTTGACGAGACGGTGAATTTCGATTCCGCGAAGGAACAGTTCCAGTGCCCAAACGACACCTGTCGGGCGGCGTTCGATGCAGCGAATGTATTGGGGACGTTCAATGCCAAGAATGTGAACTACGTGCGCACGCCGCACTTCAAGAACATTCCCAGCACGCGGCATATCGAGGGTTGTCCTTATGCCAGTCTGAAAACTCCGACTACTGGCCTGGAGGCAGATGCTGCGCAATTGGATGACGGTCGGGAGGAACACTTCCCTTCGGAGTTGTTGCTGACTCGGCGTGAGTATCTGCGTAAGCCGTCCAGCCCGGCAGTGGCGGCAGACGTCATGCGCGAGGAGCGAGTGCCTTCAGCCGGCAATAAAGTCGAGCACCCGAACCGTGATTCAGCGCCGGACAAGACCCATGTATTCGCCCATCCAGTGGAATGTTTTGTCTCGAACTTTGCCGACAAGGACCTGCTCAAGCGCATGCCGTTGAAGATTGGCGAGCACACGGCGCCCTATGCATCGTTCTTCAAGAAGATCGAATACTTACTGGATAACAAGGGGCTGATCTACTGGGGAAAGATCAAGAAGATCGAGGATTATCACAGCGCCAGTTTTCGCGTGGACTTCGAGCAAAAGGTCTGGACCCAGCTACCGGGCGAGGCGAAGAAAAAGCCTTATTCGGTCAACGTTTACCTGAGTAAGAAGCTGATCGACAGCTACCGCAAGCGCAAGGCGTTTCTGCAAGAGATCAAGCATGCCGCCGAGAGCGAGCGGGATCTGTATTGCTTCTTCTATGGCGTGACGCCAGAGCTAAAACAGGTGGCGAGCAAGAAAAACCCCGAACAGACGTTCGGGGTGTTCAGTGCCCAGATTGAGAATCTGGACCACTTCATTATCCGTGAGGCGCCAGGGTTGGCCGACAACTAGTCTCTTGGGCTGACAGCAACCCTACACGCGCCGGTGTTCTAGTTCATAGTCCATCTTGGGCAAGCTGCCGCTCAAACGCACACATCTCCCGCTTCACTTCCATCCGTCGTTCACGGGCTTTCTGAACGCTCGCTCAGAAACACCGAGCGCTTGGCTGAAGCCGACCACTGGTCACCCATCAAAAAAATGAGATTGATCCGGCTTCAAAACAACTGTACAAAAACACAGTATTTTGAATCCACTGCTTTGGAGCACCCCATGGCCTCTCTCGCACTCAAAACCACCCTGGAACGCATCGCTGTCTATCAATTCACCCCTGCCCACAGCGCACAAGCCCGCGCCATGCTGGGGTGGAGTGTCGAGGAGTTGTCCCGGCAGTCGGGCGTCTCGGTACTCGCCATCCAACGCTTCGAAGCCGGGGGTGAACTGCTCGATGTAACCCGACTGGCGCTGGCGTTTCGCCTTGAAGCCGAAGGCCTGGTGTTCTTCCCTGGGTTTGCACCGGGGCGTGGCATGAACATCAAGGGTGCTACACCCGACCCGATGGGACGGGCCGACTACGCGATGATCGAATAGCCGGGCCGCTGCGGCGGGCGTCAGGCCGCGCCAGTCTGGTTCTGATAGGCCGAAGCCTCCACCTCCAACCACCAGGCCTGGCCACGGTGCGGATGGGTCAGGGTGAAGGCTTCGCCCATCTGTGGCGTGGTAATGAGCACGTTGCGCTCCCAGGCCAGCGCCAGGATGCGGTCGAAGGGTTCAAACCAGGCATGCATCGCCAGGTCGAATGTGCCGTTATGGATCGGCAGCAGCCAACGCCCACGCAGGTCGATATGAGCCTGCAATGTCTGCTCGGGCTGCATGTGCACGTGAGGCCAGTCGACGTTATAGGCGCCGGTTTCCATCAGGGTCAGGTCAAAGGGGCCGTATCGCTCGCCGATGCGTTTGAAACCGTCGAAGTAACCGGTGTCGCCGCTAAAGAAAATCCGCGTGCCGCCATCGATCATCACCCAGGAAGCCCACAGCGTGCTGTTGCCGTTGAACAGCCCGCGACCGGAAAAATGCTGCGATGGCGTAGGGATGAACTCGATACCGTCCACTTCGGTACTTTGCCACCAATCCAGCTGACGCACCTTGCTGGCCTCGATACCCCATTTGACCAGGATGTCACCCACGCCAAGGGGCGTGAGGAAGTGCCGGGTCTTGGCGGCAAGCTTGAGGATGGCCTGATGGTCGAGGTGGTCGTAATGGTCATGGGAAAGGATCACCGCCTCGATCGGCGGCAGATCCTCCAAGCTGATGGGCGGCTGATGGAAACGCTTGGGGCCGGCCCATTGCACGGGCGATGCACGGTCGGAGAACACCGGGTCGGTGATCCAGAACTTGTCGCGCAGTTTGAGCAGAACCGTGGAATGGCCGAGACGGAACACACTCTGGTTCGGTGCTGCCAGCAGCTCGGCGCGGGTCAGCGGCTGGACCGTGATGGCCCCCGCCGGACGGGTAGTACGCGGCTTGTGGAGGAGCATGTTCCAGATGATGCGCAGCATCTGGCCAAACCCTTCTCGCGGTGTATGGGCGTGATTGTGATACTTCCCTTGTTCGTGTCGGGAGGCCGGATTGGCAGCCGCGTTATCGGTCGTGGAAGAAGGAATACTCATGGTGCGATAACTCCAGGAACGTCGTCGAATTACGCTTCGTCTTTGTGGGACGTTTGATGGCTGCGACGTGCACGCTCAGCCGTTCGCGACAAAACTACACCACTCGGTGTAGTTTCTAGATTGCATGAATCCAGGGAGCAAGTAAACTTCCGAGTGTAATTTGCCCTTCTCAACCGACGAATGCCCATGACCGTACCGCAGCGCCTCACCGAACGAAAACGCGAAGCCATCCTCCAGGCCGCGATTGCCGAATTCCGCATCAACGGTTTCGAGATCACCAGCATGGACAGGATCGCAGCGACGGCAGGCGTGTCGAAACGCACGGTGTACAACCACTTTCCGAGCAAGGAAGAGCTGTTTGCCGAAATCCTGAGCCGGCTATGGGAGAGCATCACCGCTGAACAGGAGATGGCCTACGACCCGTTGGAGCCTTTGCGTGACCAACTGCGTCGGTTGCTGCAAGCCAAGCTGCAACTGTTGTCGGAGGAGAATTTCCTCGATCTGGCGCGTATCGCCATTGCCGCAACCATTCACTCTCCCGAACGAGCCCAAGACATGGTGTCGCGCATGGGCCAGCGTGAAGAAGGCCTCACCACCTGGATTCGCCAAGCCCAGGTCGATGGCCGGCTAAAGCCGGTGGAGCCGGAATTCGCCGCCCAGCAAATGCACGGTTTGATCAAGACCTTCGCCTTCTGGCCACAGATTTCCATGGGGCAACCAAGCCTGACCCATGAGGAGCAAGTGCAGGTGATCGAGTCCGCCCTCGACATGTTCCTGGTTCGCTATCAGGCTTGAGTGCCCTCCACCAGGAGTCGCGTTACGAGGTTCATTGCCCCGAGGGGGTGTTCACGAATTTCTGGTGCATTTCGGTGGTCAGGCTGTCGATGCGCTCGGTCAGTGCCTTGGTCATTTCCGTCAGGCGGGTGTTCTGCTCCAACAATTCGAGCAACTGCGCCGTATTGTGCGCGGCCTGGGCTTGGCGCTCAGTGTTGGCAATGGCCAGGGCTTCGCGATGTTGCGCATCGGCTTCCGCCTGGGCTTTGTCGCGAGCGGCCTGGCGAGTTTGCGCCAGCAGGATCAGCGGTGCGGCGTAGGCCGACTGCAGACTGAACGCCAGATTGAGCAAGATGAACGGATAAGCGTCGAAATGCACGATGCCCGACAGGTTCAAACCTACCCAGATCAGCACGATCAGGGTTTGTGCGCCGAGAAACATCGGCGTGCCGAAAAAACGCGCGAACGCCTCCGCTCGCAACGCAAAGCGATCATTCCCGAAGGTGGGTCCCAGGTGCGCGTGAGGCCGATGAAAACGCAAGTGATCAACAGGGGCTGCGGGGGTGGATGAGTAAGGGGTCGCCATGATGTTCTCCGCCTGGGGCTGGTGCTAAGGGCACTATAACCGCTGGGCGATCATCATCTATCCCGGCACGCTTGGCTCATGAAACATCAGCGCTGCCGCAAATTACGCCCCAACTCGTCGAACAGTGTCACCACCGAACGCAAGGCGCGGCAGTCGGGTCGTGTCAGCAGCCAGAGCGACGTGTCATACCCCGCCAGCGGTTCGCCGAAGGGGATCAGGCCCTGGCCTTCACCGATCAGAAAATCCGGCAACGCGGCGACACCCAGACCGGCCCGCGCCAACTCGGCGACCGAGAGCATGCTGTTGCAGCGATAGGCGGGCATCACGGCGGGCAGGTGTTGTCGACGCCAGGCCACGGTGGGGTGATCGGGGAGGAAGTCGTCCGGCGCGATCCAGGTCAGGGACGCCAAGTCATCCAGATTCGCGCCGGACAGGTAGACCGGACTCCCGCAGACTCGGTAGACGACACCGCCAAGGTGCCGCCCCACCAGATGTTCCGGCGGCGTGCGGGTCAGGCGCAAAGCGATGTCGGCATCGCGACGGCTCAGGTTGGCGAAGTCATTCGACGTACTCAGCTCCAGGTTCAGCGCCGGATATGCGGGCATGAACCGCGCCAGCGCCGGCAACAACAGCGCGTGCAGGACCGAGTCGGAGCACGTCAGGCGCACCGTGCCGCTGACGACCTCGCCGCCCTGCTCCACACCAATACGTGCCGCCTCCAGGGCCTGTTCGGCGCGCTCGGCCTGCTCGGACAGCGTCTGGGCCAGGCTCGTGGGCAGATACCCGGCACGGCTTTTTTCGAACAGGGGTTGGCCCAGGGCCGCCTCGAGCCGACGCACCGAACGAAACACGGTGGACACGTCCACGCCCAGCAACCGCGCCGCCCGAGCCAGCGAGCCACCGCGCACCAACGCCAGGATCAGGGAGAGGTCGGGATAGTCCAGTCGATAGTGCGTGGATGCATTGAACACTTGGGCAAACGCCAATATTGATTGCGTGAACGCCAATCTATAGTGGCCGCCAGCAATCAACAAGCGGCGAGATTTCCATGGTGAACCAGCGTCCTTTGCACATCGCCCTGATCGGCGATCATGACCCACAAATCACGGCCCACCGGGCGATCCCCCTGGCCCTTGAGCAGGCCAGCCAGCAAACAGGCCACGGGCTTCGTTTCCAGTGGCTGGCCACCGACCTGATCGACCACAGTACGCTGATGAACGACTTCGACGGCATCTGGTGCGTACCGGGCAGCCCTTACCGAAACGAAGACGGCGCTTTGCATGCCATTCGGTTTGCCCGTGAACAGCGTCGTCCGTTCCTCGGCACCTGCGGCGGTTTCCAGCATGCGGTGTTGGAATACGCTCGCAACGTGCTGGGGTGGACCGATGCGGCCCACGGCGAGAACTCCCCCGAGGCTGAACGGCTCGTGGTGACGCCGCTGAGCTGCGCCTTGGTCGAAACCCTCGACAGCCTTCAGTTCGACGCGGGGTCACTGATTGCCCGGGCCTACGGACGCCAGACAGCGTTCGAAAGCTATCGCTGCCGCTTCGGGCTCAACCCGGCTTTCGAAAAAGACCTGCTCGGCCAGCGCCTGCACGCCGTCGCCCGGGACTCGACCGGTGACTTGCGCGCGGTGGAGCTGCGCGATCATCCGTTCTTTGTCGCGACATTGTTTCAGCCCGAACGAGCCGCGCTGGAAGGCCGCACGCCGCCGCTGGCGAAGGCATTTGTCGAGGCATGCGCCAAGACCCGCGCCTGAGTGTCACCGGGTATCGATCAACTGGATCTGCGGGGATCAGCCCTCTACGACCAACTGCCGCACCGCTACGATTTCAGGCAGGTCGGTGCGGGTCATGTAGACCCGCAGCGGATCAGTGAGGTTGATCCGGTCGTCGATATGCTGGTCCAGCAGCAGCTGGATCCGCTCGCGCTTGAGGGCCATGGTGCCGTCTGCCACCGGCTCCCAGACAAATTCACAGGTGGGGATGATGCCGTCGTCGGCCACGTCCATGCCGAAGGCGTCTTCGCTGAAACGCACGATGTACTGGCCGGTCTTGCGGTTCAGGCCGACAAAACCCTTGAGCTGGTCGGCGGCCTGGCAGATGAGTGTCGAAGTGGTGCGCATGGTAAACCTCATGGATGCGTCCCCTGGGGACGGCTGATCGATGGTTTACACGCAGGGCGGCGAATGCTGTTTCAAGGTCTCCCTCTGTCGGGGAAACTGGTGCGGCCAAGGGTACTGCAAAGCGGTGCGCCAATGCGTGGGAAAAATCGCTTCGCATACATTTATGTCGGTATGGCGATAGCGCCGACGGCGTTCAGTTGTTAAAAGATAGGTTTTTGCACACCCACGAAAGGAACTCGAGCATGCCCGTCACCTTCACCCGCAGCGCCTTGATGCTGAGCCTGGTGCTCGGCTTCGGCCAGGCCCACGCCACCGAAGCGTCGAGCCCCAAGGCCCTGGCAGCTCGCCAGGGCATCCCTCATCCAGCGGTCATCGCCCACCGTGGCGCCTCGTTCGACGCGCCGGAATCCACCGCGGCTTCCTACACGCTGGCTCGCGACCTGGGGGCGGACTACCTGGAACTGGACCTGCAACGCAGCAAGGATGGCGTGTTGTTCGTGCTGCATGACGACAGCCTGCTGCGCACCACGGACGTCGCGAGCAAATTTCCCGAGCGCAAGGACAGCACCGCCAACGCCTTCACCATGGCAGAGCTCAAGACCCTGGACGCCGGCAGCTGGTTCAACACGGCCTACCCGGACCGCGCGCGCCCCTCGTTCGCCGGCCTGAAGATCCTGACCCTCGATGAAGTGATCGACATTGCCGAAGGCAACCCGCAGCACAAACCGGGGCTGTACATCGAAACCAAGGAGCCGAAGCTGTTCCCCGGCATCGAGCGTGACCTCAAGGACAAGTTGCAGGACCGTGGCTGGCTGAGTCCGTCCGGGTCCAAGCTCGCCAAGAGCGCCACCGGCGTCGGCCAAGGCAAGGGCAAGGTGGTCTTGCAAACCTTCGAGAAGAGCAGCCTCGAACTGTTGCAAAAAGAGATGCCGAAGGTGCCGAAGATCCTCTTGCTGTGGGTCGGCGAAGGCAACATCGAACCCAAGTCCAAGGTGTCGTTTGCCGAGTCCGGGGAAACCGACAAAGCGACCTACTACGCCAAACAGGAGCCCAAGGACAAGGCCGAGTTCGAGAAATGGGTCCAGTACGCCAAGGCCCAGGGCGCCATCGGCACCGGGCCGTCCGCCGCACTGACCCATGGCGGTAGCCAGAGTTACGCGGACCTGGTCAAACCCTGGATGAACCAGTACACCCATGACCAGGGCCTGCTGGTGCACGTCTACACCGTGGATGAGGCAGTGGACTTCAAGAAAGTGCTGGATGCCGGCGTCGATGGCATCTTTACCAACCGCGCCAGTGAACTGCTCAAGTACTTCAAGCGTCCCGAGACTGGCAGCGTGGCACAACTGCTGAACAAGAACGGATATTGAAACCGAAGAGGCCTGCGGGGAACCACAGGCCTCTGGGTGCATTCCAAGTTATTGCAAATTAAGGGTGAATTAAGTTGCCAGCGTTAGCCTGAACCCACTTAAACGAATCACCCCTTTAATGACACAAGGAAAGCACTTATGAAAACGTTGACTGCCCTCTTTACCGCCGCTGCCCTGACCCTCACCGCCGGCCTGGCCCAAGCCGACGTCCGGATCGACCAGATTCCCCAATTGGTCAAGGAAGGCAAAATCAAGTCCCTTGAGTCGATGAACGCAGAAGCCCTGAAGTTGCACCCGGGCGCGACCATCACCGACACCGACCTGGACAATCACTTCAACGGTTATGAATATGAAGTTGAACTGAAGACCGCCGACGGCAAAGAGTTCGACGTCGACTTCGACGCCACCACCGGCAAAGTCCTGAGCAACAAACAAGACACTTGATTGACCTGCAAAAAGAGCCGCGCAACTTCCCGTTGCGCGGCTCTTTTTTTTGCCTGGATCCAACCTGTCAGGCCCCTCACAACTGTCACAAAACCATCAAGAAAGCTTGCGATGATGCCACTCAAGTGAACCTGTAGCCGCGACAGGCACTTCCCGCCAGCGAGCCTTCATGAATCACAGCATCGATCAAAGCCACCGCGATCCGGACCTGTTCGGCCTGCTCTACGGGTTTCGTTTCCGTCCCGGCCAGCGTGGACAGGAAATCGACTCGGCCCAGGCCCTGCGAAGCCTGCAACACCCCCAGGACGCCGATGAGTTCCTCTGGCTGCACCTGAACCTGGCCCATGCCGCGTGCGAGCGCTGGATGAAAAGTCACCTGGCCTTGCCACAGGAATTCTTCGAAGCCCTGCACGAAGGCTCGCGCTCGACCCGCATCGAACACGTGGATTCAGCGCTGCTGGCGGTGGTGAACGACGTGGTGTTCAACCTCAGCAACCTGGTGTCTTCGGACGTCTCCACGTTGTGGGTGTGCGTTCACAGCCGTTTGATCGTCAGCGCCCGTCTGCAACCCCTGCACTCGGTCGACAAGCTGCGCTCCTCGGTCAAGGCTGGCGAATGCTTTCGCTCACCACTGGAGTTGCTCGTGCACCTGCTGCGCGACCAGGGTGAAGTACTGACCCAGATCGTGCGCAAGACCAGCCTAGGCGTCGACCAGATCGAAGATCAGTTGCTGTCTTCGCGCCTGTCCACCAACCGCGCCGAGCTGGGCAGCCAGCGCCGGGTGCTGGTGCGCCTGCAACGCCTGCTGGCGCTGGAGCCGGGTTCGTTGCTGCGCCTGCTCAACCGCCCGCCGCAGTGGTTGCAGAAAGAAGATGTCAAGGAGCTGCGCAAATCCACCGAGGAATTCGCCCTGATCATCAACGACCTGACCGCGCTGGGCGAGCGGATCAAGCTGTTGCAGGAAGAGATCGCCGCCAACCTCAATGAACAGAGCAACCGTACCCTGTTCACCCTGACGGTGGTCACGGTGCTGGCCTTGCCCATCAACATCATTGCCGGTTTCTTCGGCATGAACGTCGGCGGCGTGCCGTTGGCCACCGATCCCGAAGGTTTCTGGATCCTCGTGGCACTGGTGGCGACCTTCACCCTGATCGCCGGTCGCTGGGCATTTCGCAAGCGACGCGACTATTGAGCCGGTGGCGAGGGCGCTGGTTCGCGCTTGAGCGCGAAGCGCTCACAAACAGGGCCGCTGCCTAGCCCTGCCGGAGCAAACGCCCGCGCCACGGAGCATCAGGCACTCAACCGCGCCGTCACTTCATTCAACTGCCCCGACAGGCCATGCAGGTCGCGGCTGGCCGCTTCGGTGCGTTGCACGTTGTCCTGGTTGGTGCTGGCAATGCAGGTGATTTCGGTCAGGTTGCGTGAAATGTCTTCGGCCACCGACGTCTGTTCTTCCGCCGCGGTGGCGATCTGGCGGTTCATGTCCCGGATCGCTTCGACGGCCTCGGTGATGCGTTCGAGCATGGCGCCCGCCTGGGTCACCTGCTCCACGCTTTCTTCACTGCGCGACTGCCCGCTCTCGATGGCCTGGGCCGCGTCCACCGCACCGGTTTGCACGGTCTGGATGATCTGGTTGATCTCGATGATCGACGAGGCCGTGCGCTGGGCCAGGCTGCGGACTTCATCGGCCACCACCGCGAAACCGCGCCCGGCCTCACCAGCACGGGCCGCTTCAATAGCAGCGTTGAGGGCCAGCAGGTTGGTCTGCTCGGCGATGCCGCGGATCACTTCCAGCACCTTGCCAATGCGACCGCTGTCGGTTTCCAGACGACGAATCACCGTGGCCGTGTTGGCGATCTCACCTCGCATCCGGGTGATGGTGTGGATGGTCCCCTGCATGACCTTCTCGCCTTGTTGGGCCGAGTGGTCGGCATCATCGGCCGCCCGCGCCGCGTCGGCGGCATGGCGAGCGACTTCCTGGGCCGTGGCGGACATTTCGTTCATTGCCGTCGCCACCTGGTCGGTCCGTTCGAATTGTTCATGGGTGCCTTGGCTCATCAGGCTGGCGATAGCATTGAGCTCACCGCTGGCGCTGTCCAGTTCCGTGGCACTGCGTTGCAGGCGAGTGAACGTCTCGGCGAGGAAGTCACGCAGGGTATTGGCCGCGAGGGCCAGGTCACCCAATTCGTCGCGACGGTGGCTCACCACACGGTCGGTGAAACGCCCGTGACTCAGTTGGGTCACGTACGCGATCAGGCTGCGGATCGGCTGCACCAGATTGCGATTGACCAACCACAGGCTGAACAGACCGATCAACAGGCCCGACACCAGCATGACCGCAATGCCGGACAAGATCGTGCGATCGGCACCGGCACTGATCAGCAGCGATTGCTCGTTGCCCAGCGTGTGCAACTCGATCACCAGCTCACTCATTTGCTCGCTGGCCGCACGGTCCACGCCCTTGACGGCCGCATCGCCCGCCGCGGCATCGCCGCCCGCGGCCACGAATGCATCACGTCCTTTCTGGTAGGCGGCCCCCAGTTGGAGGTGTTCTTTGCGCAACTGCTCGATGCGCGTCTTGATGTTCGCCGGCACGCCTTGTTCGCGCGCGATCAATTGATCCAGGATGCCCTGGACGTCACGCTGGCGTTCCTCGAATTGCTTCCAGTACTTCTCCAGGTCCGCCGGTTGCTTGCCGCGCAGCAGGACGTTCTTCCACTCCTGGACCTGGACCTTGAACTGCAGGTTGGCTTCGTCGATCAACTGCGAGGCATGCAAAGGCCCGTCGATCAGGCGCCGATAGTCCTGAAGGCCATTGGAAAGAAAATGAAAGGACGCCAGGGCGATCAGCAGCATCGCCAGCAGGCTGCCACCCAGCAAGGCAAGGATCTGGGCTCTCAAGGATTTTTGCAGGAGCATGGAACGCAATCTCCGGGAATGATAAAGCCAGGCCCACGGCCTGGTACGTCTAGACCGTCCCTGTCTCGCGCAAACGGCGTCATGGCATGCATGCGCGGATAGCTGTCTTGGCCATCGGCCTGACAGCCCCGATCTTGAGCCTTCGCACACGCCGCCCGTCCGATTGGCGGCGGTCTTCGTAGGTCCTTCGACAAGCTCGCCTTGACCTGTCCAGACAATCCCATCTGTCGGTGCAACAGGATTTAAAAGTCTTTTTGTCATTTCTCCTGCTGTATCCTGCCCAGGCTTTTTTAAAAGCGCGGATCTACCAGATCTATCCACAGACTTTGCGAGGAGCGCGATATGCACGAGATCCCTAATCTCCCCTTCCCAAGCCTGCACGACACTGAGCAGACGACCACGCTACAAGCCGGGGGGCCAGCAGACGCCCAGCAACCCGACCCCAAAGAAGCCACTGAACGCCGCCAGGCCGACAGCCAAGACTGATCCACCGCGTAACCAGACCGTGTGGAAAGCGCTAAGATGCGCTTTCCACACTGCCTGAATCCGAGCCCTGCGATGACCGATGACACCTCCCCCTTCAGCGAAGCCCAGGCCAGCGTACTGATCGGCACCGCCGAAAAAATGGTCGAGATCTGGACGCGCTTGTCGCCTGAAAAACAAGCCGCGCTGCTGGCCCGTTTCGGCACCGAGGAAAACGCCCTGGCCGCCCTGGTCACCAGTCACCTGGTCAGCGGACAAGGCACTGACTGAACAAGCCGCCGGGCAAATAGTTTTACTTTTCCGCACCCTGCCCCCACGGTCGCCGTTATCATAAGCAGCCTATCTATTGTTGCTGCTCCGTGGACCCTTTCCCCATGTCAGATTCCCAGCGCCCCCTGGCGGTCACGCTGCAAGTTGTTTCCATCGTCCTGTTCACCTTCATTGGTTACCTGAACGTCGGTATCCCGCTCGCCGTGCTGCCCGGGTACGTCCATGGCGAGCTGGGTTTCGGTGCGGTCATTGCCGGGCTGGTGATCAGCGTCCAGTACCTCGCCACCCTGCTCAGCCGCCCTTACGCCGGCCGGATCATCGATAACCTGGGAAGCAAGCGCGCAGTCATGATCGGCCTGGCCGGTTGCGGTCTGAGCGGGGTGTTCATGCTGGTGTCGGCCTGGACGCCGAGCCTGCCGATGCTCAGCCTGGCCAGCCTGTTCATCGGCCGCCTGGTGCTGGGCAGCGCCGAAAGCCTGGTGGGCTCGGGCTCCATCGGCTGGGGTATTGGCCGGGTCGGCGCGGCGAATACCGCCAAGGTCATCTCCTGGAACGGCATTGCCAGCTACGGTGCGCTGGCGATCGGCGCGCCGCTGGGGGTGTGGCTGGTCAATACGCTGGGACTGTGGAGCATGGGCGTCAGCATTATCCTGCTGGCCTCGTTGGGCCTGGCACTGGCCTGGCCGAAACTGGCCGCGCCCATCGTCGCCGGTGAACGCCTGCCCTTCATGCACGTGCTGGGTCGCGTCCTGCCCCATGGCTGCGGCCTGGCCCTGGGCTCCATCGGGTTTGGCACCATCGCCACCTTCATCACCCTGTACTACGCCACCCAGCATTGGGAAAACGCCGTGCTCTGCCTGAGCCTGTTCGGCGCCAGCTTCATTGGTGCGCGGCTGTTGTTCGGCAACCTGATCAACCGCCTGGGTGGCTTTCGCGTGGCGATTGCCTGCCTGTCGGTGGAGGTCCTGGGGCTGTTGCTGCTATGGCTGGCGCCCGATGCCCACTGGGCGTTGGCGGGGGCGGCGTTGAGCGGTTTCGGTTTTTCCCTGGTGTTCCCGGCGCTGGGGGTGGAGGCGGTCAACCTGGTGCCGGCGTCCAGTCGCGGCGCGGCGGTGGGTGCCTATTCGTTGTTCATCGACCTGTCACTGGGGATCACCGGTCCCTTGGCCGGTGCCATTGCCGCAGGCTTTGGCTTCGCGTCGATCTTCCTGTTCGCGGCGCTGGCCGCCTTGGGCGGGTTGGCCCTGAGCGTGTACTTGTACCGGCAAGCGCCAAGGCAGCGCGAGGCTCGGACGCACAACTAGAAATCCACCTTGCCGCGTCCGGCCTTGATCGAGCCGCGCTTGCTCTTGGATTCCAGCCGACGTTTCTTCGAGCCCAGCGTCGGTTTGGTGGGACGTCGCTTCTTCTCGACCTTGGTGGCCCCGAGGATCAGCTCGACCAGGCGCTCCAGCGCATCGGCCCGGTTCTGTTCCTGGGTGCGGTATTGCTGGGCCTTGATGATCAACACACCGTCACTGGTGATGCGGCTGTCGCGCAGGGCCAGCAACCGTTCCTTGTAGAACTCGGGCAAGGACGAAGCCGGGATGTCGAAGCGCAGGTGCACGGCGCTGGACACCTTGTTGACGTTCTGCCCCCCGGCGCCCTGGGCGCGGATGGCCGTCAGCTCGATCTCGGCGTCGGGAATGTGCACGGTGTTGGAAATCGCCAGCATTGGGAAAAGGTCCGGTATTCAGGCCCCCAAGAATACCCCGAATCGCCAGCGCAACACCTATCCTGCTGTGGCAGCGGGCTTGCTCGCGAAAGCGCTGTGTCAGTCAATGACGCATTGAATGTAACGACGCTTTCGCGAGCAAGCCCGCTCCCACAAAGGATCGCGTGAGCCAGAAACACCAGACCCGGCACGCGGCCGGGTCTGGTGTTTTTTCAGAGCGCTTACTTGGCCGCCGCCACGGCCAGTTCCTGGCGGGCACTGCGCTTGTTCTTGATCACGTAGCACACCCCCATGAACGCCAGCCACACCGGAATCGCGTACACCGAGACCTGGATGCCGGGGATCAGCAACATCACGCCAAGGATGAACACCACGAACGCCAGGCAGATGTAGTTGCCGTAGGGATACCACAGCGCCTTGAACAGCGGCACCTGGCCGGTCTGGTTCATGTGCTGGCGGAACTTGAAGTGCGAGTAGCTGATCATCGCCCAGTTGATCACCAGGGTCGCAACCACCAGCGACATCAGCAGCTCCAGCGCGTGTTGCGGGATCAGGTAGTTCAACAGCACCGCCACCAGCGTGATCGCCGCCGACGCCAGGATCGAGCGCACTGGCACGCCGCGCTTGTCGATCTTGGCCAGGGCCCGTGGAGCATCGCCCTGCTCGGCCATGCCCAGCAGCATGCGGCTGTTGCAGTAGGTGCCGCTGTTGTACACCGACAGCGCAGCGGTCAGGACCACGAAGTTGAGGATGTGCGCCGCCGTGTTGCTGCCCAGCATCGAGAACACCTGCACGAACGGGCTGCCGCTGTAGGCGTCGCCGGAAGCGTTGAGGGTGCTCAGCAGGCTGTCCCAAGGCGTCAGGGACAACAGCACCACCAGGGCGCCGATGTAGAAAATCAGGATCCGGTAGATCACCTGGTTGATGGCCTTGGGGATCACGGTTTTCGGCTTGTCGGCCTCGGCGGCGGTGAAGCCGAGCATTTCCAGGCCACCGAAGGAGAACATGATGATCGCCATGGCCATCACCAGGCCGCTGACGCCATTGGGGAAGAACCCACCGTGCGACCACAGGTTGGTCACCGACGCTTGCGGCCCGCCATGGCCGCTGACCAGCAGATAGCTGCCCAGGGCAATCATGCCGACAATCGCCACCACCTTGATGATGGCGAACCAGAACTCGGCCTCGCCGAACACCTTGACGTTGGCCAGGTTGATGGCGTTGATCAGGATGAAGAACGCGGCCGCCGAAGCCCAGGTCGGAATGTCCGGCGCCCAGTAGTGGATGTACTTGCCCACCGCGGTCAGCTCGGACATGCCCACCAGGATGTAGAGGATCCAGCAGTTCCAACCCGACAGGAAGCCGGCGAAACCGCCCCAATACTTGTGGGCAAAATGACTGAAGGACCCGGCCACCGGCTCTTCGACGATCATCTCGCCCAACTGGCGCATGATCATGAAGGCGATGAAGCCGCAGATGGCATAGCCGAGGATCATCGACGGACCGGCCGACTTCAGCACCCCGGCCGAACCCAGGAACAGACCGGTACCGATGGCGCCGCCGAGGGCGATCAATTGGATATGGCGATTTTTCAGGCCGCGTTTCAGCTCGCCTGAATGCGAGTTTTGTCCACTCATGAAAAGGGTCTCACGCAAGGTTTGATGATGTTCGTAGGACGTTGCCGCTCAAATGGATTTCAAGCAGCGCCCATCAAACCCCAGCGCAGGCACCAGGAATTCAGCGTATTTACAACGGTCATGCGTCACCTGTTTGTTTTTATCTGTGACGAAATCGAACCCGACACGCTTGTGACGTGGCGGAATGAGCAAGGCGGATAACCTTGAAGGTGCGTGGGTACGCGAAGGGTCACAGTAAAACGCGGCGCATTGTACACCGCCGACCTTTTGCCGCCAGACACCCTCACAAGGCATGGCTCGCATCTGACCCTGCCCCAGGAGCGGAAACAAGGCGCCTCATTCCCTGGAAAACCCCGTTTGAAGGGCTTGATGGAAGCTTTTTCTTACATTCGTCGGTACAGGTGTTTGGGATCGACGCGGCAATGGCTTTTCGTCAGCTTTTCTTTACAAGGCGTAACGCATTTTTTCCATGTAGGAAATTTCTGTCATCCGTCTGGAAATTGACGGTAGGAAGCTAGCTAATGAATAAACCCCACAGCCAATTGTTTTAACTCAGCAAAAAATCCCGCCGAAAATGGAACAAAAAGTTCATCTGAAAAAATAAAAATTATTTTTTGCATTACAAAAAACCCTCGACTAGGTTTTCACCGACTTGCCAAGGCATCGTGCCGACAAGTTTTGCGGTGCCGCCTGCGGCCAGTTTCCACTCGCCGATCGGCCCGCTCATTTCCGTAAAAGTCCTCTAGGAGATTCACTATGCAAACACTGGACAAAGACTTGGAAACCGAACTGCAACTGGACGAATGGTTTGAAGCGCCAACCCATGAAGCCGCTGTTGAAATGATGCAAGCCGACGCGGTCGTTCCGTTCGGCACGGCGATGTGGCCTCTGTAGGCACAGCCCGGCGGAGGCGGTCCGGCCGGTCGACTCCGCCACTTTTTGCCGTTGTCAGGGAAGCCAAATAGATTCGTCAGGGAAGAACAAGCATGGACACACAACGAGCCATCTCACATTTCCTTTACTACCTCGATCACCATCCAGCCCTGGCCGGCATCCAGCCCGCCAAGGTCTTGCTCGGCCACACCGCCGACTACGAGGCACTGACCGGCGCCATCGTCGAACAGGGGGGCAGCGGTTCACCTTTGCAGTTCAGTGCCATGCGCCTGGACCTCGAATCCACGGAGCGCCTGTCCAAGGCCATTGCCGACAGCGATCTGTACATTTTCTTCTACGACTCCTCCACCCTGCCCAACCCCCGCCCGGACGGCCCGGACTTTGTTCGCGCGCTGCAAGGCGTGATGGCGGACAACTGGAGGAAATCGCTGCTGTTCAAGGACTACGGCGATTATTTCTACGACACCTTCAGCGTCATCCCCCAGCGGATCGCCGGGCTCAACAGTCACCTGATCCGGCGCATGTCCCAAGCCACGACGTTGAGCTTCCAGGATGAGCACGGCTCGTATTTCGACACGGCCCTGGACAGCGTGAAGAAGTGGACCGACATCAACGGCGTGGGCAACTACGACCTGGCCCCCGGTGAAATCGCCACTCACAGCGACACCATCAACGGCCGGGTCAAATTCGTCGGCACGTTCCTCAGCACCATCCCGTTTGCGCGCAAGTACGGTGTGCTGCAATCGCCGCTGGAGCTGTGGATCGAAGACTCCACCATCCAGAAAATTGCCACCGACGTGCCGGGCCTGGAACACGACTTCAACAAATACCTGGACGCCAATCCGTCCAACCGTCGCATCGAGGAACTGGGAATCGGCACCAATGAAGGGATCAAGAGCCTGTACGCGCGCAACGCCGGCTTCGAGGAACGTCATTGCGGCCTGCACCTGGGGCTAGGCGGCGGGGCCAAGGGCAGCCATCACCTGGACCTGATTTTCGAAAGTGGTGTGCTGGCGCTGGACAATGAAGCGATGTTCGATGGGCGGTTTGTGCTTTAGAAGCCACTTTAAGGGCAGCTTCAGGCGGCAAGCGAGGGAGGTCTGGCAAAGAGTGGTTGAGGCGGCTGGCCCCTTCGCGGGCAAGCCCGCTCCCACAGTTGATGCCAGTGGATGGAAGGTTGATGAACGCCGCCGCCCCAATGTGGGAGCGGGCTTGCCCGCGAAAGCGGTCTCATCAGCACCCCACCCCTTAAGCCGAACCCAAAAAAAACGCCAACCCAACGGTTGGCGTTTTTTCTTGCAGCTTGAAGCTAGAACCTCAACGCGGCCTCACTCCGGCTTGCGGCGCCCGAAGCCTGGACGCTGCCCCGAACCGGCCGGTGCCCCACGGCGCTTGCCCGAAGGCGCGTCACGGTCCACCAGCGCAATGCCAGGGCGCTTCTTCGGCGCCGGCTTGGCCGGACGCTTGGTGTCGGCCGGACGATCGGCGACTGGGGTGCCACGACCTGCCGGAGCACCGCGGCCTTCGCCGCGCTCGGCCCGACCGTTGGCCGGACGCGGGCTACGTGGGCCACGTTCGCCGTCCTGGCGAGGCGCCGGCTTGCGGGCCGGACGCTCGCCTTCGAGTTGCGGCTCCCGCGCCGGACGCGGGCCAGGCGCCGCACCTTCGACTGGCGGACGCAGGGTGCGCACGCGTTCGGTCTTGGCCATCGGCCGCGAGGACTTGCGCTGCATCCGCTCCAGCTTGTCCTTGCTCTTGGCGGTCATCTGCGGCATTGCCACGGGCGTGAGGCCCACTTCGGCAGCCAGGATGTCGACTTCGTACTGGCTCATTTCGCGCCAGCGGCCCATCGGCAGGTCGGAGTTGAGGAACACCGGACCGAAACGCACGCGCTTCAGGCGACTGACCACCAGCCCCTGGGATTCCCACAAGCGGCGCACTTCACGGTTACGGCCTTCCATCACCACGCAGTGGTACCAATGGTTGAAACCTTCACCGCCGGGTGCCTGCTTGATGTCGGTGAAACGCGCCGGGCCGTCTTCCAGCACGACGCCGGCCTTCAGGCGCTCGATCATCTCGTCATCGACTTCGCCCCGTACACGCACGGCGTATTCGCGGTCCATTTCGTAGGACGGGTGCATCAAGCGGTTGGCCAGCTCGCCGTCGGTGGTGAACATCAGCAAGCCGGTGGTGTTGATGTCGAGGCGACCGATGTTGATCCAGCGGCCTTCCTTGGGACGCGGCATCTTGTCGAACACGGTCGGACGGCCTTCCGGGTCGTCACGGGTGCAGATCTCACCGTCGGGCTTGTTGTACATGATCACGCGGCGCACCGTTTCGGCGGCCTCTTCGCGCTTGATCACCTTGCCATCGATGGTGATGGCGTCATGCATGTCGACACGCAGGCCCAAGGTGGCGTCTTTGCCGTTGACCTTGATGCGGCCCTGAGTGATCCAGGTTTCCACGTCACGGCGCGAACCGACGCCGATACGGGCGAGGACTTTCTGCAGTTTCTCGCCGGCTGGACGGATTTCCTGGCTGTCGTTCTGGTCTTGGTCTTTCATTCTGGGCACCTCCCGGTGTGGTCGGCCAGGCGTGGCCTGACGCGTTGAAAACAGTCCATGGCGAAGGGATCGCCAAAGGGTCGCGAATCATACGCCCGTTGAAGCGTTTGCGCATCAGAGACTAGCTGATCAATGCAGGCCCGGCGCGTTTTCCGCCGATCGGCAACACGCCGCACCCTCCAATGTGGGAGCGGGCTTGCTCGCGAAGGCGTCATTCACATCACCCTCTTCATTGACTGACTCACCGCTTTCGCGAGCAAGCCCGCTCCCACAGGGACTGCGGTGAATCATACCGATGGGCTCACTCGTCAAACTCGCGCCGTTCGTTTTCGATCGCTTCGGCCAATGCCCGGGCTTCGGCTTCTTCTTCGCTGAGTTCAGGCTCGGGCTTGGGCGGCTCGAGGGCGGCGACGGCGGCCAGCAGTTTTTCCCGGGCTTGGGCCACGCCGAGGATGTCTTCTTCGGGGTTGGGTTCAACCTCGGCTATCGGTTCAACATCAGCCTCGGGCGTCTCGCCGGCGGGCACCGGGCCCTCGCGCAGCAGGTCGTCGAAATCGGTTTTCAGGCCTTCCTCCATGGTGTCCAGTTCCAGCAGCAATGAGTGGAAACTGGTCTCCTCCTTGGGCTCCTCCGGCTCGGCGCTGGCGTCGGCAAGGTCCTGCAAGCCCTGGGGCACCGGTGCATCGTCGAACTCCAGCACCGGTTCAGGCTCGATTTCCCGAAGCTCGGCCAAGGGCGGCAAGTCATCCAGGTTCTTCAGGTTGAAATGATCGAGGAAGGCCTTGGTGGTGGCGAACATCGCCGGTTTGCCCGGCACGTCGCGATAGCCGACCACGCGGATCCACTCTCGCTCCAGCAGCGTCTTGACGATGTGGCTGTTGACCGCCACCCCCCGCACATCCTCGATCTCGCCGCGGGTGATGGGCTGGCGATAGGCAATCAGCGCCATGGTTTCGAGCATGGCCCGGGAATAGCGCTGCGGCCGCTCTTCCCACAGGCGCCCGACCCAGGGGGCGAACTTCTCGCGGATCTGCAGGCGATAGCCGGACGCCACTTCCTTGAGCTCGAAGGCCCGTCCCTCGCAGGATTTACCCAGCAGCGCCAGGGCTTTCTTGAACACGGCCGGCTCTGGCCGCTCGCCTTCCTCGAAAAGCTCGAACAGGCGCTCCATCGATTGCGGCTTTCCCGAAGCCAACAGGAAAGCTTCAAGCAAGGGGGCCAGCTCGCGGGGTTCAGTCAGATTCATTGATTTGCTCGTTATTCGGCTCGTGCCCGCACATGGATCGCTGCGAACGGCTCATTCTGCACCAGCTCGACCAAGGATTCCTTGACCAATTCCAACACCGCCATGAACGTCACCACCACGCCCAGCCGCCCTTCCTCGGCGGTGAACAACTCGACGAACGGCACGAAGCCGCCGCCCTTGAGCCGCTCCAGCACGTCACTCATGCGCTCGCGGGTGGACAGCGCTTCGCGGCTGACCTGATGACTTTCAAACATATCGCCTCGGCGCAGGACCTCGGCCATGGACATCAGCAGCTCTTCCAGGCTGACATCCGGCAACAACTTGCGCGCCCGGGCCTCAGGGGCATCCAGCTTGGGCACCAGCACATCGCGGCCGACACGGCTCAAGCCGTCGATGCCTTCCGCCGCCACCTTGAAGCGCTCGTACTCCTGCAAGCGGCGGATCAGTTCGGCGCGCGGGTCGTCCTCTTCTTCCTCGACCTCGGCCGAACGCGGCAACAGCATCCGCGACTTGATCTCGGCGAGCATGGCCGCCATCACCAGGTACTCGGCCGCCAGCTCCAGGCGCACCGACTGCATCAGCTCGACATACCCCATGTACTGGCGGGTGATTTCCGCCACCGGGATGTCGAGGATGTTGATGTTCTGCTTGCGGATCAGGTACAGCAGCAGGTCGAGCGGGCCCTCGAAGGCTTCGAGGAACACTTCCAGCGCGTCCGGCGGAATGTACAGGTCCAGGGGCATCTCCAGGACCGCCTGGCCGTAGACCATGGCGAACGGCAGCTCCTGTTGCGCACCGGCCTGGCTGTCCGCGCTGTCCACAGGGGTTTGCACAGCCGACATTCAGGCCTCGGCCATGAACGGGGCCGGATCGCCGCAGCCGACCCGCACCACCTGCGGCTCGCCGTCGGCCAGGTTGATCACGGTGGACGCCTTCATGCCGCCGAAGCCACCGTCGATGATCAGCTCGACCTGGTGCTCGAGCAACTGGCGAATCTCGTAGGGATCGGTCATCGGCTCGGTGTCACCGGGCATGATCAGCGTCACGCTCATCAGCGGCTCGCCCAGCTCGGCCAACAGCGCCAGGGCAATGGGGTGGCTCGGCACCCGCAGGCCGATGGTGCGTTTCTTCGGGTGCAGCAACAGCCGCGGCACTTCCCGCGTGGCGTTGAGAATGAAGGTATACGGCCCCGGCAGGTGGGCCTTGAGCAGGCGGAAGGTGCCGGTGTCGATCTTGGCGAACAGCCCCAACTGGGACAGGTCGCTGCAGATCAACGCAAAGTTGTGCTTGTCGTCGAGCTGGCGCAGGCGCCGGACCCGTTCGACGGCGTTCTTGTCACCGATCTGGCAACCGATGGCGTAGGCCGAGTCGGTGGGATAGACCACCACGCCACCGCTACGGATGATCTCGACGGCCTGTTTGATCAGGCGCGGTTGCGGGTTTTCCGGATGAATCTGGAAAAATTGACTCACGTGTTCTACCTGTTCAGACGGCGGCGGTAACGGGATCATGTTTGAATCTACACCATAGTGGTGGCAGATCTTCCGGCAACGGGCGATATTCGCCGATCTCGGACCAGCCCCCAGGGCCATGGAAATCACTTCCGGCGCTCACCAGCAAACCGAATTCACGGGCCAGGATCGCCAGGCTGCCGACCTGCTCGGCCGGTTGGTGGCCATTGACCACCTCGATGGCATGGCCCCCTGCTTGAATATAGTCGGCAACCAGGCGGCGACGCTTGCTACGGGTGAAATCATAGTGCCACGGATGCGCCAGGCTGACCCAGGCACCCGCCGCTCGCAGGGTCTGGACGGTCTCTTCCAGGGTCGGCCAATGCTGCTTGACGTCCCCCAGCTTGCCGGCCCCCAGCCATTTGCGAAACGCCTCGGCGCGATCCTTGACGAACCCCTCGCGCACCATCCAGTCGGCAAAGTGCGGCCGGGCCGGCGCGTTACCGCTGTCGCCCAGTTCCTGCTGGATCTGCCGGGCGCCCTCCAGCGCACCGGGCATGCCCTTGAGCTCGAGCTTGCGGCTGATCTCCTGCGCCCGCAGCCAGCGGCCGTCGCGCAGTTGCGCAAGGGCCTCGACCAGCGCCGGCGCATTCACATCAAAACCATAGCCCAGCACGTGAATGGTCGCCCCGCCCCAGGTACAGGACAGCTCGACCCCGTTGACCAGTTGCATGCCCAACGCCGTGGCGGCGTCGCGGGCCTCTTCGAGGCCTTCGAGGGTGTCGTGGTCGGTCAGGGCCAGGACTCGCACGCCGTGCTCGAACGCCCGCGCCACCAGAACCGCAGGCGCCAGGGCGCCATCGGAGGCCGTGCTATGGCAGTGCAAATCAACATTCACGAGAGTTTGTTACCTCAAATCAGCTGGCCCTATCGCGGCCAAGGATGTTTGTTATTATGCCGCCACATCCCGCTCCTGGCTGCCACTGTGAAACAATTCATCGATTTCATCCCGCTGCTGCTGTTTTTCGTCGTCTACAAACTTGATCCGCGCAGCGTCGACATCGCCGGTCAATCCTTGACCGTAGGCGGTATCTACAGCGCCACCGCGGTGCTGATCATCAGCTCCCTGGTGGTCTACGGCGCGCTGTTCATCTCCCAACGCAAGCTGGAAAAGAGCCAGTGGCTGACCCTGATCGCCTGCCTGGTGTTCGGCAGCCTGACCCTGGCCTTCCACAGCGAAACCTTCCTCAAATGGAAAGCCCCGGTGGTCAACTGGCTGTTCGCCCTGGCCTTCATCGGCAGCCACTTCATCGGCGACCGCCTGCTGATCAAGCGCATCATGGGCCACGCCCTGAGCCTGCCGGACGTGATCTGGACCCGGCTGAACATCGCCTGGATCGCCTTCTTCCTGTTCTGCGGGGCGGCAAACCTGTTCGTGGCGTTCACGTTCCAGGACTACTGGGTCGACTTCAAGGTCTTCGGCAGCCTGGGCATGACGCTGTTGTTCCTGATTGGCCAGGGCATCTACCTGTCCCGTCACCTGCACGATACCGACACCACCACGCCAAACACCGAGGACTGACATGCTCTACGCAATCATTGCCACCGACGTCGCCAACTCCCTGGAAAAACGCCTGGCCACTCGCCCCGCGCACCTTGAGCGCCTGCAACAGCTCACGGCCGAAGGCCGCGTCGTGCTGGCCGGCCCGCATCCGGCCGTAGACAGCAATGACCCAGGCGCCGCCGGCTTCACCGGCAGCCTGACCGTGGCCGAGTTCGACTCCCTCGCCGACGCACAAGCCTGGGCCGAGGCCGACCCGTTCGTGAAGGCCGGCGTCTACGCCAGCGTCGTGGTCAAGCCGTTCAAGCAAGTCCTGCCGTAAATCCCCCCAGGTGCAATGAGCCTGCACGGCTCATCGCGCTCAACTGCTCATTGTTCTCGTTTGCCTGCCGACAACCTGTCTAATCTCGATTGGAATCCAGGAGTTGCAATGCGCAAAGGTCCGTTGTGCCTGTTGTTGGTCACGTTGGCGATCGGGGCACCCGCCCATGGCGAGGAAAGCACCGAGGGCAGTCATTCGGCGCCCTTGTCCCTGAGCGCCGGTAGCCAGATCGCCGAGCTGCAGCAGCGCTTGAAAGACAGCGAGCGCCAGCGTGAAGAACTGAGCAAACAACTGCAAAACGCCGACGGCGAGCGCGAAAGTGCCTTGCTGGGCCGGTTGCGCCAGGAAAACCAGCGCCTGAAACTGCAACTCAAGGAAGCCCAGGCGAGCCCGCTGCCGCGCCTGCTGACCGATCAGCAACAATGGTTCGTGATTGGTGCCGGGGTAGCGCTATTGGCCCTGCTCTGCGGTATCTTTGCCAGCGGTGGACGCAGACGACGTCGGCAATGGCTAAATTGAGTGAGTCATGAGCGAGCTGTTACTGATAGATGATGACCAGGAGCTGTGTGAGCTCCTGGTGAGCTGGCTGGGCCAGGAAGGTTTTCAGGTCCGGGCCTGCCACGATGGCCAGAGTGCCCGTAAGGCGCTGGCCGAAGCCTCCCCCGCGGCAGTCGTGCTCGATGTGATGCTGCCCGATGGCAGCGGCCTGGAATTGCTCAAGCAATTGCGCAACGACCACCCGGAATTGCCGGTGGTGATGCTCTCGGCCCGGGGCGAACCGCTGGACCGCATCCTGGGCCTGGAGCTGGGCGCCGACGATTACCTGGCCAAGCCCTGCGACCCACGTGAACTCACCGCCCGCCTGCGCGCCGTGTTGCGCCGCAGCCATCCGACGGCAGTGTCCAGCCAGATCGAACTGGGCGACCTGACCTTCAGCCCGGTACGCGGAGTGGTCAGCATCGACGAACAGGAACAGACCCTCACCGTTTCCGAAAGCCGCCTGCTCGAAGCCTTGCTCAAGCAACCGGGCGAGCCGCTGGACAAGCAGGAACTGGCGCAGATCGCCCTGGGCCGCAAGCTGACCCTCTACGATCGCAGCCTCGACATGCATGTCAGCAACCTGCGCAAGAAAATCGGCCCCCACCCCGACGGCCGCCCGCGCATCGTGGCGCTGCGCAGCCGGGGTTACTACTACAGCCTCTAGAAAATCCCCGATCCCTTGTGGCGAGGGAGCTTGCTCCCGCCGGACTACGAAGTAGCCCCAAAATCTCACCCTGTGGCCCACCAGGCCAAACACTGTCATTGCACGGGGAGGGCTTCGCCCTCCAGCGGGAGCAAGCTCCCTCGCCACGGGGTTTGTACCGATCGTTTTGTCAGGATCATCCCAAACCGTCTTTACCCAAGCTTTACCCAGCCCTGACCGCCGCTGACCTTGCTCTGCGTAATCTGCACACATCCGGAACTGACCGGGAACGAGACAAGGAGAAACACCATGCGCAAGACCCTTATCGCTCTGATGTTTGCAGCCGCCCTGCCCACCGTTGCCATGGCCATGCCTGAAGGCCCCGGCCCGATGGGCCCGATGGACGGCCCGCGTCACGGTGGCCAGATGCACGACAAAGGCCCCTACAGCCAACTGGACCTGAGCCGCGAACAGCGCCAGCAGATCCGCAAGATCATGGCCGAACAACGCCACGAACGCCGCGAGCTGGTAGAAAAGTACCTGGCCAAATTGTCGCCAGCCGACCAGAAAGCCATGCAGGACGAAATGGCAGCCCGGCATGAAAAAGTCGATGCCCAGATCCGCGGGCTGCTCAAGCCTGAACAGCAGAAAGAGTTCGACGCGATCCAGAAGAAACAGGCCGAGCGTCGCGCCGAATGGGCCGAATTCAAGGCCTGGAAAGCGCAACAGCCGCAAAAAGCGCAATAATGCGTTGAAGTCATCCAGCCCAACGGCAAACCGCCGTTGGGCTTTCTTTGTTTTCGAGGATTTACCGTGCGTTCATTGTTCTGGCGCATCCTGGCCAGTTTCTGGCTGGCCATCGCCCTGGTTGCCGGGCTGTCGATTCTCATGGGCCACATGCTGAACCAGGACGCGTGGATCCTCAGTCGCCACCCGGGACTCAACACCCTGGCCGAAGAATGGACGCAAACCTATGAGAGCCAGGGCGAGGACGCCGCGCAGGAGATCCTGCAACAGCGCAAGCGCCAGTACCACATCGACGTCCAGGTGCTCAACGAAAGCGGCGACCCGGTGGTGCGCGGCACCTTCCCGCGCCGCGCCGCGGCGTTCGAGGCTCGGCAGAACAACGACGACCGGCGCCTGCCCTGGCGACGGCTGACCGACGAATTCACCAGCGCCAAGAGCGGCGACACGTACCTGTTCATCTATCGCATTCCCCACCCCGAACTGGACGCCTGGCACCGTGGCAGCCTGCTCTGGCCCCTCAGTGCCCTGGGGATCGCGCTGGTGGTGCTGACCTTGTTCAGCCTGCTGGTGACGCTCTCCATCACTCGCCCATTGAGCCGCCTGCGGGGCGCAGTGCACGACCTCGGCCAGGCCACCTACCAGCAGAATAGCCTGGCCAAGCTGGCCGCCCGGCGAGACGAGTTCGGCGTGCTGGCCACCGACTTCAACCGCATGGGGGCCCGCTTGCAAAGCCTGATCGGCAGCCAGCGGCAACTGTTGCGCGACGTATCCCACGAGCTGCGTTCGCCCCTGGCCCGGCTGCGCATTGCCCTGGCGCTGGCGGAACGGGCAAGCCCCGAGGAGCGCGAAAAACTCTGGCCGCGCCTGACCCGCGAATGCGATCGCCTGGAAGCGCTGATCAGTGAGATCCTGGTCCTGGCCCGGGTCGATGCCGACAACGCCAGCGCCGAGGACATCGAGCTGAACAGCCTGTTGGTCAACCTGCAAAAAGATGCGCAGTTGGCGTCGACAGAACAAAGCGTGCAGTTGAACGCTGAGCCGAACCTGAACCTCAAGGGCTGGCCGACCATGATCGAACGGGCCGTGGACAACCTGCTGCGCAACGCCCAGCGCTTCAACCCCGTCGGCCAGCCGATCGAAATGCGCGCGCTGCGCCAGGGGGAGCGGATCATCATCAGCGTGCGTGACCACGGCCCGGGGGTGGAAGCCGAACACCTGGGCCAGTTGGGCGAACCGTTCTACCGCGCGCCCGGACAGACCGCCGCCGGTCACGGCCTGGGCCTGGCCATCGCCCGCCGCGCCGCCGAGCGTCACGGTGGCGCGCTGGTGCTGGACAATCATCCTGGGGGCGGCTTCATCGCCAGCCTGGAGCTGCCGTTGGTGCCCGGCGCGGTCGTTCAGCCTTAAGCGATTGGCTACGCTGCTCCACACCGGGCCTGCGGCGAACGCGGCGCCCTGTGGGAGCGGGCTCGCTCGCGAAGACGCCGGCACAACCGTCATCCACGCAACCTGAGCCACCGATTTCGCGAGCAAGCCCACATGAAACCGTGTCCGTCACACTGAACCAAACGATAATCCCTCTTATTCAAACTGCCCCGCCCTGTTAGACTCTGCGCCCTCGTTTCATTCATCTCCCAGGTTGCCCGATGCCGTCGTTGCCTCTTCGTCTATGCGCACTGTTCATGGCCCTGGGCCTGAGTGCCTGCGACGATGCCCCGCGTTTTACCCAGGCCGAGCCCGGTGAAGCGCGGTCCGGTGGCGCAGCGACGGTCCGCAAGACCGACCAGAACGCCTTCTCCCTGCCCTCGGCCAACCTGCCGCCGTCGAGGCGCGTGGATTTCAGCGTCGGCAACAGCTTCTTCCGAAGCCCCTGGGTGATCGCCCCGTCGACCACTACCGCCCGCGATGGCCTCGGGCCGTTGTTCAACACCAACGCCTGCCAGAACTGCCACATCAAGGACGGTCGCGGTCATCCACCCGCGCCGGACGCCACCACGGCGGTGTCCATGCTGGTGCGCCTGTCGATTCCCGACGCGCCGCCCTACGCCAAGGTCATCGAACAGTTGGGGGTGGTGCCCGAACCGGTCTATGGCGGCCAGCTGCAGGACATGTCCGTGCCCGGCGTGGTGCCCGAAGGCAAGGTGCGGGTCGACTACAGCCCCGTCCCGGTACGCTTCAAGGACGGCACCCTGGTGGAACTTCGCAAACCCACCCTGCAGATCACCCAGCTCGGCTACGGGCCGATGCACCCGGATACGCGTTTCTCCGCTCGCGTCGCACCGCCGATGATCGGCCTTGGGTTGCTGGAGGCCATCCCCGAGCAAGCCATCCTGGCGAACGCCCAGGCCCAGGCGCAGGCGAAGAACGGCATCGCCGGCCGCCCCAACCGTGTCTGGGACGATGCCCAGCAGAAAACCGTCCTGGGGCGATTCGGCTGGAAGGCCGGGCAACCCAACCTCAACCAGCAGAATGTCCACGCCTTCTCGGGCGACATGGGCTTGACCACCCGCCTGCGTCCCTTCGACGACTGCACCGAAACCCAGGTCGATTGCCGGCGCGCGCCCAATGGCAACGGCCCGGACGGCGAACCGGAGGCCAGCGACAACATCCTTCGGCTGGTGCTGTTCTACAGCCGCAACCTCGCCGTGCCAGCCCGCCGCGAGGTGAACTCGCCCGACGTGCTGGCGGGCAAGAATCTGTTTTTCCAGGCCGGCTGCCAATCCTGCCACACGCCCAAATACACCACGTCCGCCAATGCGGCCGAGCCGGAGCTGGCCAACCAGGTGATCCGCCCCTACACCGACTTGCTGTTGCACGACATGGGTGAGGGGCTGGCTGACAACCGTAGCGAATTCAAGGCCGGTGGCCGCGACTGGCGCACGCCGCCCTTGTGGGGGATCGGCCTGACCGAAACCGTCAACGGCCATACCCAGTTCCTGCATGACGGGCGCGCCCGCAACCTGCTCGAAGCCGTGCTGTGGCATGGCGGCGAAGCACAAGCGGCGCAGCGCCAGGTTCTATCGTTCGATGCCGGGCAACGCGCCGCGTTGCTGGCCTTCCTGAATTCCCTTTAAACGCATTCTCCGACCACGGGAGCCCGACATGTTCCGTCCCAAGCTGTTGTTCACCAGCCTCGCCGCCCTGGCCCTCGGCGCCTGCTCGCCCCAGGACCCGCAAGCGGTCACTTCGGCAGCCATCGCCAAGCAAGTGATCCTGCCGACCTACAGCCGCTGGGTCGACGCCGACCGGCAACTGGCGAGCAGCGCCCTGGCGTTCTGCCAAGGCAAGGAAACCCTGGAAACCGCCCGCGCCGATTTCCTCAAGGCGCAAAAAGCCTGGGCCGAGCTGCAACCGCTGCTCATCGGCCCACTGGCTGAAGGCAATCGCGCCTGGCAAGTGCAGTTCTGGCCGGACAAGAAAAACCTGGTGGGCCGTCAGGTCGAGCAACTGATCAACAGCGAACCGCAGATCGACGCCGCCGGCCTGGCCAAGTCCAGTGTCGTGGTCCAAGGCCTGTCGGCCTACGAGTACCTGCTGTTCGACGCCAAGATCGACATGGCCGACGCCACGCAAAAGGCCAAGTATTGCCCGTTGCTGATCGCCATCGGCGAACGCCAGAAACAACTGGCCGAAGAGATCCTGTCGCGCTGGAACACCAACGACGGCATGCTCGCCCAGATGAGCAAGTTCCCGAACCAGCGTTACGCCGACTCCCATGAAGCCATCGCCGACTTGCTGCGGGTCCAGGTCACCGCCCTCGACACCCTGAAGAAAAAACTCGGCACGCCGATGGGCCGCCAGAGCAAAGGGGTGCCGCAACCGTTCCAGGCCGACGCCTGGCGCAGCCAGTCGTCGCTGCAGGGCCTGGAAGCCAGCCTGAGCGCGGCCCGGACCGTCTGGGCAGGCGTGGACAACAAGGGTCTGCGCGGCCTGTTGCCCAGCGAGCAAAAGCCACTGGCCGACAAGATCGATGCCGCCTACGATGCCTCACTGAAACTGTTCGCCAGCAGCCAGCGTTCGCTGACCGAAATGCTCAACGACGACGCCGGGCGCCAGCAACTCAACGATTTGTACGACAGCCTCAACGTCGTCCACCGCCTGCACGAAGGCGAACTGGCCAAGGCGTTGGGCGTTCAACTGGGCTTCAACGCCAACGACGGTGACTGATCATGCTTCGACGTCAGGCCCTGGCCCTGGGCAGCTTGCTGCTCGGCGCCGTTACCCTGGGTGGCTGGACGCTGTTCAAGCAAAAGGACAAGCAACCGCTGCTGCTTTCGGCACGAGACGATGGTGATGGCCGGCATTACGCCGTGGGCTATCGACTGGACGGCACTCGGGCGTTCGCCACCCAGGTCGGCCAGCGCTGCCACGACATCATCAACCACCCCACCCGGCCGATCGCTTTGTTCGTCGCCCGTCGCCCAGGCACCGAAAGCTACCTGATCGACCTGCGCGACGGCACGCTGCTGCAAACCGTCACCTCGCTGCCCGACCGGCATTTCTATGGTCACGCAGTGATCCACCGCGGTGGCGAGTGGTTGTACGCCACCGAGAACGACACCCGCGATCCGGGGCGCGGCCTGCTGGGCGTGTACCGATTCGAAGGCGAACGGCTGGTCCACAGCGGCGAAATCCCCACCCACGGCATCGGCCCGCACCAGGTGTCCTGGATGCCCGACGGCGAGACCCTGGTGGTGGCGAACGGTGGCATCCGGACCGAAGCCGAGAGCCGGGTCGAGATGAACCTCGATGCCATGGAACCGAGCCTGGTGCTGATGCAGCGCGACGGCACGCTATTGAGCAAGGAAACCCTGCCCCAGGCGATGAACAGCGTACGCCACCTGGGGGTTGCCAGCGACGGCACCATCGTTTCCGGCCAGCAGTTCATGGGCGATGCCCACGAGTCTTCGCAACTGGTGGCGATCAAGCGACCGGGCGAGCCGTTCCAGGCCTTCCCGGTGCCCGAGCAGCAATTGCAGGCGATGGGGCACTACACCGCCAGTGTCGCCGTGCACAGCGAGCTGCGCCTGGTAGCCCTGACCGCGCCCCGTGGCAACCGTTTCTTCATCTGGGACCTGGACACCGGAGAAGCGCGCCTGGATGCCCCCCTGCCAGATTGCGCGGGCGTGGGCGCCGTGGCCGACGGTTTCGTCGTCACGTCGGGCCAGGGGCGTTGCCGCTACTACGATTGCCGGCAGACACAACTGGTTGCAAAGCCGCTCGATCTGCCCGCGGGGCTCTGGGACAACCATTTGCATCTGGTCTGAGGCCAATGTGCAGCGTACGGGCGCCAAGCGCCCGTAAATCCAGGAATAATCCCACACGACACAGCGCCCATGTCCGTCTGGAAACCCTGCCGCACTCGGAGTAATGTGCCCGCCTGATTGTCTTTTCTCTCGGTTTTCTCCAAGGAAGTGGAACATGCTGCGACGCCGCATGCTGATCATGTTGGGTGTTGTCCTGCTGGTGGTGCTGTTGCTGGCTGGCTACAAGGCCTTCTCCGTCTATCAGCAGATCCAGATGTTTTCTGCGCCGAAACCACCGGTCAGCGTGGCCGTGGCCACGGCTACCGAGCAGCCCTGGCAGGCCCGCCTGCCCGCCGTCGGCAGCCTCAAGGCCCTGCAAGGTGTCGACCTGAGCCTGGAAAATTCCGGGACCGTGCAGAAGGTGCTGTTCCAGTCCGGGCAGAAGGTCAAGGTCGGCCAACCGCTCCTGCAACTCGACAGCGACGTCGAAAGTGCCTTGCTGCAAACCGCCGAGGCCGACCTTGGCCTGTCTCAACTGGACTTCGGACGCGGCCGACAACTGGTCGGCAGCCAGGCGATCTCCAAGGGCGAGTTCGACCGACTCTCGGCGCAAATGAAAAAGAACCAGGCCACGGTCAATCAACTCAAGGCCTCGCTGGCCAAGAAACAGATCCTCGCGCCCTTCAACGGCACCATCGGCATTCGCCGGGTGGACGTCGGCGACTATCTGGCCAGCGGCACGGTCATCGCCACCCTGCAAGACCTCAGCAGCCTGTATGTGGATTTCTACGTGCCCGAGCAAACGGTGCCCAGGCTCGCCGTTGCCCAGCCGGTCAATGTCACCGTAGCGGCCTATCCCGGGCAAACCTTCGTCGGCGCCATCAGCGCGATCAACCCCAAGGTCGAGGACAGCACCCGCAATGTGCTGGTGCGCGCGACCCTGGCCAACCCCGATGGCAAGCTGCTGCCGGGCATGTTCGCCGACCTGCAGGTGATCCTGCCGGAGGTGGCCAATGCTGTCGTCGTGCCGGAAAGCGCCGTGACCTACACCCTCTATGGCAACTCCATGTACGTGGTCACGCAAAAGAAGGCCGCCGACGGCAGCGTCGAGAAGGATGACAAGGACCAGCCGGTGTTGATCGCCGAGCGGCGCTTCGTCGAGACCGGTGAGCGCCGTGATGGAAAGGTCCTGGTTTCCAAAGGCGTGCAGAGCGGTGAACAGGTCGTGATCGCCGGCCAGATCAAGCTCGACAACGGTACGACCATCGCCATCGGCGACGACAAGACCCTGACCGAACAGAACAGCCCGCCGCGCGCGGACTGATCAAGGAATCCCCATGGCTTTTACCGATCCGTTCATCCGCCGCCCGGTGCTCGCCACCGTGGTCAGCCTGTTGATCGTGCTGCTGGGCTTCCAGGCCTGGAGCAAGTTGCCCTTGCGCCAGTACCCGCAGATGGAAAACGCCCTGATCACGGTGACCACCGCCTACCCCGGAGCCAACGCCGAGACCATCCAGGGCTACATCACCCAGCCGATGCAGCAAAGCCTGGCCAGTGCCGAAGGCATCGACTACATGACCTCGGTCAGTCGCCAGAACTTCTCGGTGATCTCGGTCTACGCCCGCATCGGCTCCAACAGCGACCGGCTCTTCACCGAACTGCTGGCCAAGGCCAACGAGGTCAAGAACCAGTTACCCCAGGACGCTGAGGACCCGGTACTCAGCCGTGAGGCCGCCGACGCCTCCGCGCTGATGTACATCAGCTTCTTCAGCAAGGAACTGAACAACCCGCAGATCACCGACTACCTGTCACGGGTGATCCAGCCCAAGCTGGCGACGTTGCCGGGCATGGCCGAAGCCGAGATCCTCGGCAACCAGGTCTTCGCCATGCGCCTGTGGCTCGACCCCGTCAAGCTCGCCGGTTTCGGCCTGACCGCCACCGACGTGACCAATGCCGTGCGCCAGCAGAACTTCCTCTCCGCCGCCGGCGAGGTAAAAGGCGAGTACGTGGTCACCAGCATCAACGCCAACACCGAACTCAAGTCCGCCGAAGCCTTCGCCGCGATCCCGCTCAAGACCCAGGGCGACAGCCGCGTATTGCTGCGGGATGTGGCGCGGGTGGAAATGGGCGCCGAGAACTACGACACCATCAGCTCCTTCGGCGGCACCCCCTCGGTGTACATCGGGATCAAGGCCACGCCGGGCGCGAACCCGCTGGACGTGATCAAGGAGGTGCGCAAGCTCATGCCGGAGCTGGAGGCCCAGCTACCGACCAACCTCAAGGCCGAGATCGCCTACGACGCCACCCTGTTCATCCAGGCCTCCATCGACGAAGTGGTGAAGACCCTGTTCGAGGCGGTGCTGATCGTCATCGTCGTGGTGTTCCTGTTCCTGGGCGCCCTGCGCTCGGTGCTGATCCCGGTGGTGACCATCCCGCTGTCGATGATCGGCGTGATGTTCTTCATGCAGTTGATGGGCTACTCGATGAACCTGCTGACGCTGCTGGCCATGGTGCTTGCCATCGGCCTGGTGGTGGACGATGCCATTGTGGTGGTGGAAAACATCCACCGGCACATCGAGGAAGGCAAGAGCCCCTTCGACGCCGCACTGGAAGGTGCACGGGAAATCGCCATGCCGGTGGTCTCGATGACCATCACCCTGGCGGCGGTGTATGCGCCGATCGGCCTGCTCGAAGGGCTGACGGGGGCCTTGTTCAAGGAGTTCGCCCTCACCCTGGCCGGGGCGGTGGTGATTTCCGGGATCGTCGCCCTGACGCTGTCGCCCATGATGTGCGCCATGCTGCTGCGCCACGACGAAAACCCCACGGGGTTGGCCCACCGCCTGGACATGGTCTTCGAACGCCTGAAGGGTCGCTACCAGCGCATGCTCCATGGCACCCTCGATGCGCGCCCGGTGGTGCTGGTGTTCGCCGTGATCATCCTGCTCCTGATCCCGGTGCTGATCATGTTCACCAAGTCCGAACTGGCCCCCGACGAGGACCAGGGCATCATCTTCATGATGGCCAACTCGCCGAAAACGACCAACCTCGACTACCTGAACGCCTACACCGATCACTTCATCACGATCTTCAAGGAGTTCCCCGAGTACTACTCCTCGTTCCAGATCAACGGCTACAACGGCGTACAGTCCGGCATCGGCGGCTTCCTGCTCAAGCCCTGGAACGAGCGCAGCCGCACCCAGATGGACATCCTGCCCGACGTCCAGGCCAAGCTCGAAAACATCCCCGGCTTGCAGATCTTCGGCTTCAACCTGCCATCGCTGCCGGGCACCGGCGAAGGCCTGCCGTTCGCCTTCGTCATCAACTCTCCGAAGGATTACGCCACCCTGCTGCAAATCGCCGAACGGGTGAAGAACCGCGCGATGGCGTCCGGCAAATTCGCCTTCATGGACATCGACCTGGCGTTCGACAAACCTGAAGTCGTGGTCGATATCGACCGCGCCAAGGCGGCCCAGATGGGCGTCTCGATGCAAGATCTGGGCGGCACCCTCGCGACCTTGCTGGGGGAAGCCGAGATCAACCGCTTCACCCTCGAAGGACGCAGCTACAAGGTCATCGCCCAGGTTGAACGGCCATTTCGCGACAACCCCGACTGGCTGAACAACTACTACGTGAAGAACACCCAGGGCGAGTTGCTGCCGCTGTCGACCCTGATCAAGGTCAGCGATCGGGCACGGCCACGGCAGTTGAACCAGTTCCAGCAGCTCAATGCGGTCACGATCTCGGGCTTTCCCGTCGTGAGCATGGGCGAAGCCATCGAGACGGTCCGCCAGATCGCCCGGGAAGAAGCGCCGGCAGGGTTCGCCTTCGATTACGCCGGGGCTTCACGACAGTTCGTACAGGAAGGCAGCGCCCTGTGGGTCACCTTTGGCCTGGCCCTGGCGATCATCTTTCTGGTGCTGGCCGCCCAGTTCGAAAGCTTCCGCGACCCGCTGGTGATCCTGGTGACGGTGCCTCTGTCGATTTGCGGCGCCTTGATTCCGCTCTTCCTGGGCTGGTCGAGCATGAACATCTACACCCAGGTGGGTCTGGTGACGCTGATCGGCCTGATCAGCAAGCACGGCATCCTGATCGTCGAGTTTGCCAACCAGTTGCGCAAGGAACAGGGCCTGAGCCCAAGGGAAGCGGTGGAACAGGCCGCCTCGATCCGTCTACGGCCGGTGCTGATGACCACCGCGGCAATGGTGTTCGGCATGGTACCGCTCATCCTCGCGACAGGCGCGGGGGCGGTAAGCCGCTTCGACATCGGTACGGTCATCGCCACCGGGATGTCGATTGGCACCTTGTTCACCCTGTTCGTGCTGCCCTGCGTCTACACGCTGCTGGCCAAACCGGACAAGAACCGAGAACACGTCAGTCTCTGATCTTTTGCGCTGGAGCCTCTAGGCTTTGGCTTTGGCTTTGGCTTTGGCTCTTGTGGCGAGGGAGCTTGCTCCCGCTGGAGCGCGAAGCGGTCCCCTCCGACCGACGGTCTTCCACGGCAGCAGCTTCGGCCAAGCCCCCAAAAAAAAGGCCTCGCACACGCGAGGCCTTTATCTAGACGTCATCATCCTCAACTCTGCGGCCTCATCCCTTGGGAAAGACTGAACATGAACAGCAGCAGATCATTGTCTGGCCGGGTCACTTCGCTGACCTTTGCCACCCGTGGCAAAGGGCACTGCGCATCCGCCTTGGAAACGTTGAGGATCTGCGAACGTGGCTGCTCCCACACAGCCACCGCCATCGACGCAACTGCCAGGGCTCCAACTAAAAACACACCTCTAGCAATTTCTAGTTTCATCGCTATAAACCTTTGATAGCGCTGCCAAACGCCGTCTCATAAAAGTAGACGAGTTTTTTCCAGTCGGCGTCGCTGAACGACGAATGGCGACGCAACTGCTTCATGTCATGGGAGGCCGCCTGCCGGGCCGTCATGCGCCGGCGGCACTTCTCCAGATCCAGCAGCGCCACTTCAGGTTTGGCCGCCTCGCCCTCCCCGGTCACGCGCACGAAGACGTGCTTGATGTAGATGCAGCTGTGTTGCCAACGCCCCCTGTGCATGCGGGCCAGGTTCCCGGCCAGTTCCTGGAGGAGCTGGTCATGCACCGCTTCGCCATGACGCTCGCGACCGCCACCGGCATACCAGTGTTCGATCTCCTCGAAACCTTCGAGCGCACGGGTCACCAATAACGCCCGCCATTTATGCTCGGGGTCCGGCTGGGCTCCACAGAACACCAGCTCGGGCACCCGGACATTGAGTCGAGGCAACGCCAGGAGCGCGTCCTGCTCGCGCAATACCGTCGGACGCCCGAACGGGTGCAGCCAACTGCGATAGATGTGCCCGGTCTGGCGCTTGGCATACAGCAAGTCGCCGTCCTTGCTGGTGATCCGTTGTACGCCGCTCTCGCCGCCACGTCGTACGTTGGGCTCCTCCACCCACTCACCCTGCAAGCTCCAAAAATAATCGAAACTGTCGCGGGGGATACCTGATGCCTCTGCTACCTGCACAACCATGCTTTTACCTCTTGCGTAATACATAAACTCGCCACATGGCATAGAGCGGTAGGAAATCCAGTCGTTCCTGAATACGGAACCCGGCCTGGCGAAATTCCTCTTCTACTGTAGCAACCGGTAACACAAATCGATTCTGGTAGTCTTTCTGCCCACGGGTGCGTTCCTGGCGCTTGCGTTTCCAGGCCTTGAAATTACCGTCGACCCACAATGAAACAATCACGCTGTCGCGGCTGACCCGCTCGAATTCCTTGAGGATCGCCAGGCGATGCGCGGATTCACCGATGTGGTGCAGCAGCCGCATGCAAAAAATGCTGTCGACGGCGTTATCAGGCAAGGCAATGTCGAACGCAGATGTGTGCAAGGGTTGTACCCGTTTCACCACATCGGCCGGTTGAGATGTCATGGCCGTCTTGAGCATGGCCTCGGAATTGTCGGCGCCGATGATCACCCGGTTCGGTTTTTCGGCCAGCAAAGACCAGAAACGCCCGGCACCGCAAGGCAGGTCCAACACCAGCCCCGGATCGCCGACAAGCGCCAACGCTCGGCGAGCCAGCTGTTGATCCCGCTGGTTGGACAAGCGACGGCTTATGCCGCTGCGATGCTTATGGAAGTATTTGCGAGCATGCTGCTCGTCGTATTTCTCGGAAAAATCCAGCTTGATGGGTTTGGACATTGAGGGGGCCTCCATTACACATGGGCCCCACCTTATGAATCGGCATGTCATCTCTTTGTGAAAACAAAGTCATGTTGATGCCACCAATAGTTACAAGATTTGTCCACAAGCCCCCTTATCCCGTCGGGTTCAACTGCACTTCAAAACGGCAGCCGTTAGGCTCCATCGTGCTGAGGCTCACGGTCCAGCCCTGGTTTTCGCAGATCCGCTGCACCAACGACAGCCCCAGCCCCAAGCCCTCGCCGCGCTGCTCGTTACCGCGCACGAACGGCTCGAACATCGCCTCGCGCTTCTCTTCGGGGATGCCCACGCCGCTGTCCTCCACCACGAAACCGGTGGCGGTCAGCGAAAGACGGATAAACCCCTGGTCGGTGTAGTGCAGGGCGTTGCGCAGCAGGTTTCCCATCACGGCGGTCAGGAAGGTGGCGTTGTAGAGCGTCTCAAGGGTCTGCCCCGGTTCGAAGATCAGCGTCAGGCCCTTGGATTCGATGGGCGCGCGCCACACCCCGAGAAGGTTCTCGGCCACCTGCGCGAGGGTCGCCCGAGGGGACATGCCGTTGTCTTCGCGCCGAGCCCTGGCGAGCATCAGGAAGGTCTGGACCAACTCACGCATTTCCTCACTGGCGCGGTTGATCCGCTCGACCTGGGTGCGACCGCGCTGATCCAGCGCCGGGTTTTCCAGCAACAGTTCGCACGAGGTCGCCAGGACCATCAACGGGGTACGCAACTCGTGGCTCACATCACTGGTGAACAAACGCTCGCGAGTCAAGGCCTGGCGCAGTTGGCCCAGCGTGGCGTCGAACGCCACGGCCAGTTCGCCCACTTCATCGGCCGCGTAATCCGGCGCCAGCGGTGGGGCCAGCCCAAGCAACTGGTCGCGGTGCCGCACTTGCCGGGCCAGACGCACCACGGGCGCCATCACCCGACGGGCCAGGACCCACCCCAGGAACACCGCCAGCGCCAGGCTGAGCACAAAGCCCACCAGCACCACGGCGAACAGCACCCGTTCGCGCTCTTCGAAGTCGCTCTGGTCCTGGAGCAGGACGTAGTGGCGGCCATCCACGATCTCGACCATGGCGTGATAGGACAACTGTTCGCGAAACACTTCGTGGAACCCGCGCTCCAGATGGCGCAGGTCCTTGGGCAGCTCGAAATCCCCCGGACCGCCGCTGAAATAGAACAACTGGTCGGGTTCCGGCCGATGGTTCCAGTCCGAGACGCTGTCCATCAGCAACAGGCGTTGCAGGTCGCCACCGAGCCCGGCGGAAATCAGTTTTTCTTCAACCAGGTGGACCGTCGCCACGATCCCCATGGCGAACGCCCCCGCCACCAGTGCGCTCATCAACGCAAAGGCGATGATGATCCGCTGGGCAAGGCTTTGCTTAAACTCCATCGCGGCCCTCGGCCAAGCGATAACCGACGCCGTGCACAGTGTGCAGCAAGGGTTTTTCGAACGGTTTGTCGATCACCTGGCGCAGTTGATGGACATGGCTGCGCAGGCTGTCGCTGTCCGGGCAATCATCTCCCCAGAGCGCTTCTTCGAGGATTTCCCGGCGCAACACATGGGGGCTTTTCTGCATCAGCACCGCCAGCAGCTTCAGGCCGACCGGGTTGAGCTTGAGCAGCTTGCCTTCGCGGGTCACTTCCAGGGTATCGAGGTCATAGCTCAGGTCACCGACCTGCAACGCCCGCCGTCCACCGCCCTGGGCCCGGCGCATGACCGCCTCGATCCGCGCCGCCAGTTCCGACAGGGCAAAAGGCTTGATCAGATAATCGTCGGCTCCGGACTTGAAGCCTTGCAGGCGATCGTCCAACTGGTCCCGGGCGGTGAGCATGATCACCGGCGTGTCGCGGCGCGCGTCTTCACGCAGGCGCTTGCACAAGGTGTAGCCGTCGATGCCCGGCAGCATGATGTCGAGCACGATCAGGTCGTAGTGCTCGGTCGCCGCCAGGTGCAACCCCGACAGACCGTCCTGGGCACAATCGACGGTGTAGCCCTTGAGCCCCAGGTAGTCGGCCAGGTTGGCCAGGATGTCGCGGTTGTCTTCGACCAATAGAATTCGCATGGGCACCTCTGCGTATACGGGGAACGGCCGTCTTGGCCCGCGCAGCTTACGGCCAATAGCCACTCAGGGCTAGGGCTGGACGCGGTGTAAGTCAACGCTCTTGGCGCAATGAAATTAATAATGAGTTTTTCACTATCGATTCACAACCTGACTACAGTGAAGGAGCAAGACTCTCGCGCTATCGGATTGATATATAAGGAATGTAGTAAATGGACTTTATTAAAATGGCGCCCATGCGCTATTTGCTGCTGATCGCCAGTACATGGCTGGTGGTGTTTCTCCTGACCCGAATCGTTTTGTTGCTGACCCACCTGGATGAGGCCGGAGGCGGTGCGTTTTCCATATTCGGCGTTGGCCTGCTGTATGACCTGGGTTTTCTCGCCTATGCGATCCTGCCGATGGGATTGTACCTTTTGCTCTGCCCGCCCTCCCTGTGGCGCCGCCGCGCTCATCACTGGTTTCTTCAGGGGCTGCTGACGGTCAGCATATTCGTCATGTTGTTCACCTCGGTGGCCGAATGGCTGTTCTGGGATGAGTTCGGCGTGCGCTTCAACTTTATCGCCGTGGACTACCTGGTCTATTCCGATGAGGTGCTCAACAACGTGCTGGAGTCGTACCCGATCGGCACGTTGCTGTCGGTACTCGCCGTGCTCGCCCTGGGCTTGAGCCTGGTCTTGCGCAAATCGCTCAAGGCCGCGTTGGACGCCCCTTTGCCGCCCTTGCGCGGGCGATTGTTCAACGCATCGGCCCTGCTGGTGATCGCCGGCTTGAGCCTGCAAGGGCTCAGCCAGGACGCACCACGCGCCCAGGGCGGCAATGCCTATCAGAACGAACTGGCGAGCAACGGCCCCTATCAGTTCTTCGCGGCGTTCCGCAACAACGAACTGGACTACGAACAGTTCTACAGCCACTTGCCTGCGGCGACTGCGGCCCAGCAGATTCGCGCGGAACTGAACGAACCCGGTTCACAGTTCATCGCACAAGACCCTCTGGATATCCGGCGAATCATCGACAACCCCGGCCAGCCCCGCACACCGAACATCGTGCTGGTGACCATCGAAAGCCTCAGCGCCAAATACCTGGGCAGCAATGGCGATAACCGCAACCTCACACCCAATCTGGATGCCCTGCGCAAGCACAGCCTGTACTTCAACAACTTCTACGCCACCGGCACCCGCACCGACCGCGGCCTGGAGGCCATCACCCTGGCGATTCCACCCACCCCAGGGCGTTCGATCGTCAAGCGCATCGGCCGGGAAAGCGGCTTTGCCAGCCTGGGCCAGCAACTGAGCGCGGTCGGCTACGACAGCGTCTTCGTCTACGGTGGGCGTGGCTACTTCGATAACATGAATGCCTTTTTCAGCGGCAACGGCTATCGTGTCGTCGATCAAACCAGCGTCGATGAGTCCGAGATCCACTTCAAGAATGCCTGGGGCATGGCCGATGAGGATCTGTACACACAAACCTTGAAACTGGCAGATGCCAATTACGCCCGGCACCAGCCCTTTCTGTTGCAGTTGATGACCACCTCCAATCACCGTCCCTATACCTATCCGGACAACCGCATCGACATCAAGTCCGGCAACGGTCGTGATGGGGCGGTCAAGTACACCGATTACGCCATCGGTCAGTTTCTGGAGCAGGCCCGGCAAAAGCCGTGGTTCGATAACACGATCTTCGTGTTCGTGGCTGATCACACGGCCGGCAGTGCCGGCAAGGAAGACCTGCCGATCCGCAACTACCAGATCCCGTTGTTCATCTACGCACCCAAGCTGATCGAACCACGGGAAAGCAACCAGCTCGCCAGTCAGATCGATCTTGCGCCAACCCTGCTCGGGTTGCTGAACCTGGATTACCAATCGACGTTCTTCGGGCGTAACCTGCTCCAGGAGAATCCGCTACCACCGCGCGTCGTCCTGGGCAATTACCAGCATCTGGGCCTGTTCGACGGCAAGGACCTGGCGATCCTCAGTCCGCGCCAAGGCCTGCGCCGACATGACGACGCCCTGGCCGAAAGTCGCGAATCCCGGGTGACCGGTGACGACCCGTTGATCAGCCGTGCGATGACCTATTACCAAACCGCCAGTTATGGCTTCAAGCAACAGCTGCTTGGCTGGAAAGCACCCAGGGAGGGTGGCGAGCAAGTCAGCGAACGTTAACCGAACTGCCCTGGACTGAAGTTCCGGGGCGCTTTTCTTTGTGCAGGATCTGTCATGTCATCAAGCGTTCCACGCTTTGCTCCTCGTCCACTGAACCTTTGGCTGTACCTGGGGATTCCCGCTGTTACAGCGGTTATTCTGATTTTGCTGGAATGGACCGATCTGGACATGGACCTGGCCCATATGTTCTACGATCCGAGCGCAGGTAACTTCATCGGTCGCCACAGTTACTTCCTGGAGAACATCCTTCACGACCGCGCCAAGCAGGCGGTCATCGCCTTTTCGGTGTTGGCCATTATCGGCTTCCTGAGCGCTTTTTTCGTCGACCGGCTCAAGCCACTCAAACGCGAACTCGGCTGCCTGGTCCTGTCCCTGGCGCTGGCCACGTCGTTCGTCACACCGATGAAGGCCGTGACGGCCGTGCAATGCCCCTGGAGCCTCAAGGAGTTCGGCGGCAAGGAAACCTACAGCGAATTGCTGAGCCCGCGACCGGCCACCGACAAGCCTGGCCGATGCTGGCCCGGCGGCCATGCCGCGACCGGCTTTACTCTGTTTGCCCTGTTCTTCGTCCTGCGCGACCGCCGGCCACGCCTGGCCCGGCGCGCGTTCGTCCTGGCCCTCGGCCTGGGCACGGTGTTTTCCCTCGGCAGGATGATGCAGGGGGCGCACTTCTTTTCCCACAACGTCTGGACCGCGGTGTTCTGCTGGCTGATTTGCCTGGGCTGCTACTACTTCATTCTTTACCGACCCGCCGCCATGACGGATCGCGTAGCCCTGCCCGCCCCCGCCCGGGGCTGAGGATCTTTCAGAGGGGCGAGCCTGCGATAACGATGCTGGGGCTGATGGCCCTTCGCGAGCAAGCCCCGCTCCCACAGGGAACCAGGGTGGGCGCAAATCCGGTGATCGCCCAAGATCACCTGTGGGAGCGGGCTTGCTCGCGAAAGCGGCGTAACGCTCGCCCCCCAATAAGCGGCAATAAAAAACCCCGCCTGCTTTCGCAGGCGGGGTTTTTCGCTACAGGGTAAGGCTGGCTTACATCATGCCGCCCATGCCACCCATGCCACCCATGTCTGGCATACCGCCGGCAGCTGCACCTTCTTTCTTCGGTGCGTCAGCCACGGCCGCTTCGGTGGTCAGGATCAGACCGCCGATGGAAGCTGCTGCCTGCAGGGCCGAACGGGTGACCTTGGTTGGGTCCAGGATACCCATTTCGATCATGTCGCCGTACTCGCCCGACGCAGCGTTGTAGCCGAAGCTGCCTTGGCCGTTCTTGACCTTGTCGACCACGACGCTTGGCTCGTCGCCGGAGTTGGCAACGATCTGACGCAGCGGCGCTTCAACAGCGCGACGCAGAACAGCGATACCCACGTTCTGGTCGGCGTTGTCGCCCTTGAGTTCGGTCAGGGCTTCCAGTGCGCGGATCAGCGCAACACCACCGCCAGGTACCACGCCTTCTTCAACGGCTGCACGGGTAGCGTGCAGGGCGTCTTCAACGCGGGCTTTCTTCTCTTTCATTTCAACTTCGGAACCGGCGCCAACCTTGATCACCGCAACACCGCCGGACAGCTTGGCCAGGCGCTCTTGCAGTTTTTCACGGTCGTAGTCCGAGGAGGTTTCGGCAACCTGGGCACGGATCTGGCTGATGCGCGCTTCGATGTCGCCTTGAACGCCAGCACCGTCGACGATGATGGTGTTTTCCTTGGACAGGGTGACGCGCTTGGCGTTACCCAGGTGCTCCAGGGTGGTGCTTTCCAGGCTCAGGCCGATCTCTTCGGAGATCACGGTACCGCCGGTCAGGACGGCGATGTCCTGCAGCATGGCCTTGCGGCGGTCGCCGAAGCCAGGGGCCTTGACCGCAGCAACCTTGACGATGCCACGCATGTTGTTCACGACCAGGGTCGCCAGGGCTTCGCCTTCAACGTCTTCGGCCACGATCAGCAGAGGACGGCCAGCCTTGGCAACGGCTTCCAGCACCGGCAGCATTTCGCGGATGTTGGAGATCTTCTTGTCGACCAGCAGGATCAGCGGGCCGTCCAGCTCGGCCACCATGGTGTCCGGCTTGTTGACGAAGTACGGCGACAGGTAGCCGCGGTCGAACTGCATGCCTTCGACGACCGACAGTTCGTTTTCCAGGCCCGAGCCTTCTTCAACGGTGATCACGCCTTCTTTACCGACTTTTTCCATGGCTTCGGCAATGATGTCGCCGATGGAGTTGTCGGAGTTGGCGGAGATGGTGCCTACCTGAGCGATGGCCTTGAAGTCAGCGCAAGGCTTGGACAGGCCCTTGAGCTCCTTGACGATGGCGATGGTCGCCTTGTCGATGCCGCGCTTGAGGTCCATCGGGTTCATGCCGGCAGCGACGGCTTTCAGGCCTTCGTTGACGATCGACTGGGCCAGGACGGTGGCGGTGGTGGTGCCGTCGCCGGCGTCATCGTTGGCACGGGAGGCAACGTCTTTGACCAGCTGCGCGCCCATGTTCTCGAAACGGTCTTCCAGTTCGATTTCCTTGGCTACGGAAACGCCGTCCTTGGTGATGGTCGGAGCGCCGAAGCTCTTCTCGATGATCACGTTGCGGCCTTTCGGGCCCAGGGTCGCTTTTACTGCGTCAGCCAGGACGTTGACACCGGTGAGCATTTTCTTGCGGGCGGAATCGCCGAATTTAACTTCTTTAGCAGCCATGATCGATATTCCTTAAATACTGTGTAGTAGCGGGAAAATGAGCGGGGAAATCAGCCTTCGATAACAGCGAGGATCTCGTTCTCGCTCATTACCAACAGGTCTTCGCCGTCGACTTTCACGGTGTTGCTGCCGGAGTAAGGGCCGAACACAACCTTGTCACCCACTTTCACGGCCAGCGCACGCACTTCACCGCTGTCCAGCACGCGGCCGGTACCTACAGCGAGAACTTCACCGTGGTTGGCTTTTTCAGCAGCCGAACCTGGCAGGACGATACCGCCAGCGGTTTTCTTCTCTTCTTCGCTGCGACGGATGACGACGCGGTCATGCAGAGGACGAAGCTTCATTGTCGATCTCTCCTAATTTTTGGTTTTCATCGGCCGGTGTAGTCCCGGCGGGTTTAACAAAGCCGGCGAAGCCGGTTGCGGTTCGTCAGTCGAACCGCGGAAGTCTGTCCGGTGTTGCCACCGGAAACCTTGCGGTGACCCATACATAGGGGCGCGCAAGGCGATTACAAGGGCCGGGTGGAAAAATTTTTACGTCCACGCCTGAACGAACACGGCGCCCGAAGGCGCCGTGTTGAAGGGTTTACTTGGAGTCGCGGTGTTCGAATTCACCTTCGATCACCGTCGGCTCGCGGCCCACCGGCTCTCGTGGGGCCGGACCGCCACGGGGCTGGAGGTCATCGGCGAACGCGCGCTGGCGCATCGCCTGCTCCTCGGCACGCCGGCGCATCTTGTTGGCGAGCATGCGCCGGGTGAACGGCAACAGCAGGACCAGGCCCAGCACGTCGCTGATGAAGCCTGGCAGGATCAACAGGCCGCCACCCAGGGCCAGCATCAGGCCTTCGAGCATGGTCTGGGCCGGCAGTTCGCCGCGGTTCAGGCTTTCACGGGCACGCAATGCCGTGGCGAGGCCGGCGATGCGCAGCACGAACACGCCGAGCATCGAGCCGAGAATGACCAGCAGCAGCGCCGGGAAAAACCCGACCGCACCGCTGACCTTGACGAATACGAACAGCTCCAACACCGGGAACAGCAGAAAGAGCAACAAAAAAGGGCGCATCAAAAGGTTCCTCAACGCAAGAATGCCTTGCTATCAAACCCTAAATGACGTCGTCCTTTCGTGAATTCAAGCGTTCGCCTCTGCATTTTTCGGCCATTGCTCGGCGTGAGCCAGGTAAACCAAGGCTTCGCGCACTTGTGTCGGCGTGTTGCAAGGACTGGGAAACGCCAGCCAGTACAGCCCCTGGCCAATGCGCAGGTGCATGCCTTCGCTGTCGATGCCGACCATCTGTGCCGGCTCGCAGTCCGGCAGTCCGGCCAGTGTCACGTAATGGGCGATGGCCTTGGCGTGATCGGCGTTCATGTGTTCGATCATGCTCGCCTCGGCCTGGCCGGCAAAGGGATTGGCCAGGGTGACCTGGTCGATCCAATGAATCGCACCGAAGCCGCCGATGTAGCGATGACGCACCGGGTCGAGCACCCAGAAGTCGAAATCGTGGGCCTTGTGGTAGTTCTGCGATTCGGGGAAATAACGGTAATAGCGCTCGGCAGCGGCCTCGATGGCGGCGCTGTCCTGAAGTTTGCGTGCCTGTGCCACGCATGTCAGGCGCCCCACGGCCTGCACGTCTTGCGCCCCCCGCTCGCCCACCAGCATCGAACACTTGGGGTCTTTCTGCAGATTGTGGGTGTGCTGGGCAATGCGGCTGATCAGGATCAGCGGCTGGCCCTGCGCATCCAGGCAATACGGCACGACGGAGCCGAACGGGAACCCGGGCATGGATTTGGAATGGGTGGATAACACTCCACGGTATTCCTTGAGCAGCAGCTCTCGGGCAAGCTTGGCAGCTTCAACGCTCAATTTATGACTCCTTCGACTAAATTCGTCTTGAATACGATCAGGCAGCTGGACTATGTTTCCAGGTGCCATCGGGCAACTCTACGCCGCGCTCCAGCCGCTACAGAAGAGAGGCCCGCAACCGAACTCCCTCAACCCTCCGCCATCCCGGGACACGCACATGCAACTCACTGACAAAGTAATCATTATCACTGGCGGTTGCCAGGGCCTGGGGCGCTCCATGGCCGAGTACCTGGCGGGCAGGGGCGCGAAGCTTGCCCTGGTCGACCTCAATCAGGAGAAACTCGACCAGGCCGTGGCCGCGTGCGTGGCCAAAGGCGTCGAGGCCCGGGCGTACCTGTGCAACGTGGCCAATGAAGAACAGGTAAGCGACATGGTCGCCCGAGTGGCCGAGGATTTCGGCGCGATCCACGGCCTGATCAACAATGCCGGGATCCTGCGCGACGGCCTGCTGCTCAAGGTCAAGGACGGCGAAATGAGCAAGATGAGCCTGGCCCAATGGCAAGCCGTGATCGACGTCAACCTCACCGGCGTATTCCTGTGCACCCGCGAAGTGGCGGCGAAAATGGTCGAGCTGAAGAACAGCGGCGCGATCATCAACATTTCCTCGATTTCCCGCGCCGGCAACGTCGGCCAGACCAACTACTCCGCCGCCAAGGCCGGCGTGGCCGCCGCCACCGTGACCTGGGCCAAGGAACTGGCGCGCTACGGCATTCGTGTCGCCGGCATCGCGCCGGGTTTCATCGAGACTGAAATGACCCTGGGCATGAAACCCGAGGCCCTGGAAAAAATGACCTCGGGCATCCCGCTCAAACGCATGGGCAAGCCCGAGGAAATCGCCCATTCGGCGGCGTACATCTTCGAGAACGACTACTACACCGGCCGGATCCTGGAAATGGATGGCGGGTTGCGGATCTGACAGCAACGCATCCCCCCTGTGGGAGCGGGCTCGCTCGCGAATGCGGTGTATCAGTCAACTTTTGTGTCACTGACATACCGCATTCGCGAGCAAGCCCGCTCCCACAGGGTTCTGCCTTTCAGGCGATCAGTCGTCGCTGACGGTGATGTTCGGCATCGCCGGCATGGCGGCTTCCTGCAACACGATCCGCGCGCCTACGTGGCGAGCCAGTTCCTGGTAGACCATGGCGATCTGGCTGTCCGGCTCGGCGCTCACGGTGGGCTTGCCGCCGTCGGCCTGCTCGCGGATCAGCATCGACAGCGGCAGCGAGGCCAGCAGTTCGACGCCGTACTGAGTCGCCAGTTTTTCCCCGCCGCCTTCGCCGAACAGATGCTCGGCGTGCCCACAGTTCGAGCAGATGTGCACGGCCATGTTCTCCACCACGCCCAGCACCGGGATGTTGACCTTGCGGAACATCTCCACACCCTTGCGCGCATCCAGCAGGGCCAGGTCCTGGGGCGTTGTGACGATCACCGCGCCGGCCACCGGGACTTTCTGCGCCAGGGTCAGCTGGATATCGCCGGTGCCCGGCGGCATGTCGATCACCAGGTAATCCAGGTCGCCCCAGGCGGTCTGCGTCACCAGTTGCAGCAAGGCGCCGGACACCATCGGCCCGCGCCAGACCATTGGCGTGTTGTCATCGGTCAGGAACGCCATGGACATGACTTCCACGCCATGGGACTTGAGCGGCACGAACCATTTCTGGTCCTTGACCTGCGGTCGGGTGCCTTCGGCGATACCGAACATGATGCCCTGGCTCGGGCCATAGATATCGGCGTCGAGGATCCCGACCCTGGCCCCTTCACGGGCCAGCGCCAAGGCCAGGTTGGCGGCGGTGGTGGATTTGCCGACGCCGCCCTTGCCCGAGGCCACGGCAATCACGTTCTTGACGTTCGCCAGCCCCGGCACCTGGGCCTGGGCCTTGTGGGCGGCGATCACGCTGGTGATGTCGACTTGGGCGGCCGCCACGCCATCCAGGCCTTCGATCGCCATCTGCAGCATTTGCGCCCAGCCTTTCTTGAACAGGTCGGCGGCGTAGCCGATTTCCAACTGGACGTGGACGCGATCGCCCTGGACATCGATGGCACGCACGCATCCGGCGCTGACCGGGTCCTGGTTCAGGTAGGGGTCGGTGTACTGGCGAAGGACGGCTTCCACCGCTGCGCGATTGACGGCGCTCATGGGCAACTCCGATAGCAAGACTGGAAAAACAGGCGGCTATCCTACGCCGCCCATTCTTTTGTGGCGACCCAAACACTGCTGTGTGAATGTCCTTGTGGCGAGGGAGCTCGCTCCCGCTCGGCTGCGCAGCAGTCGCACCAAGGCTGACGGTGTCAGGGTACACAGCGTCTTTAAGGGCGGCTTCGCCACCCAGCGGGAGCAAGCTCCCTCGCCACACAGGCCCTACCAGCATCCGGAAACAGGCTCATAGGGTGAAAAAAAGCCGCCGGCGCTTTATAGTGGCCGACCTCCGTTTCATCAAGTAGCCGAGCCCCATGTCCGAGCCACGCAAGATCCTCGTCACCAGCGCCCTGCCCTATGCCAATGGTTCGATTCACCTCGGCCATATGCTGGAGTACATCCAGACCGATATGTGGGTGCGCTTCCAGAAGCATCGCGGCAACCAATGCATCTATGTTTGCGCCGACGACGCCCACGGCTCGGCCATCATGCTGCGCGCGGAAAAGGAAGGCATCACCCCGGAACAACTGATCGCCAACGTCCAGGCCGAACACAGCGCCGACTTTGCCGAGTTCCTGGTGGACTTCGACAACTTCCACTCCACGCACGCCGAGGAAAACCGCGAGCTGTCGAGCCAGGTCTACCTCAAGCTGCGTGATGCCGGGCACATCGCGACCCGCTCGATCACCCAGTATTTCGACCCGGAAAAGAAAATGTTCCTGGCCGACCGCTTCATCAAGGGCACCTGCCCGAAATGCGGCACCGAGGACCAGTACGGCGACAACTGCGAAAAGTGCGGCGCCACCTATGCACCCACTGACCTGAAAGACCCGAAGTCGGCGATTTCCGGGGCCACGCCGGTGCTCAAGGACTCCCAGCATTTCTTCTTCAAGCTGCCGGATTTCCAGCAGATGCTGCAAACCTGGACCCGCAGCGGCACCCTGCAGGACGCCGTCGCCAACAAGATCGCCGAATGGCTCGACGCCGGCCTGCAACAGTGGGACATCTCTCGCGATGCGCCGTATTTCGGCTTCGAGATCCCGGATGAGCCCGGCAAGTACTTCTACGTCTGGCTGGATGCGCCAATCGGCTACATGGCCAGCTTCAAGAACCTGTGCAACCGCACGCCGGAGCTAGACTTCGACGCGTTCTGGGGCAAGGACTCCACCGCCGAGCTGTACCACTTCATCGGCAAGGACATCGTCAACTTCCACGCCCTGTTCTGGCCCGCAATGCTCGAAGGCGCGGGTTTCCGCAAGCCGACCGGCATCAACGTCCATGGCTACCTGACCGTCAACGGCCAGAAAATGTCCAAGTCCCGCGGCACCTTCATCAAGGCCCGGACATACCTGGACCACCTGTCCCCGGAATACCTGCGCTACTACTACGCGGCCAAGCTGGGCCGTGGCGTCGATGACCTGGACCTGAACCTCGACGACTTCGTGCAGAAGGTCAATTCCGACCTGGTGGGCAAAGTCGTCAACATCGCCAGCCGCTGCGCCGGTTTCATCCACAAGGGCAATGCCGGCGTGCTGGTGGCAGGCAATGCGGCACCGGAGCTGACCGAAGCGTTCCTGGCCGCCGCGCCGAGCATCGCCGAAGCCTATGAGGCCCGCGATTTCGCCCGGGCCATGCGCGAGATCATGGCCCTGGCCGACCGCGCCAACGCCTGGATCGCCGACAAGGCGCCGTGGTCGCTGAACAAACAGGAAGGCAAGCAGGAAGAAGTCCAGGCGATCTGCGCCCTGGGCGTGAACCTGTTCCGCCAGCTGGTGATTTTCCTCAAGCCGGTGCTGCCGCTGCTGGCCGCCGACGCCGAGGCGTTCCTCAATGTCGCGCCGCTGACCTGGAACGATCACCAGACCCTGCTGAGCAACCATCAACTGAACGAGTTCAAGCCGTTGATGACCCGCATCGACGCCGCCAAGGTGCAAGCCATGACCGACGCCTCCAAGGAAGACCTGGCCGCCAGCCAGACCGACACCGGCGCCCCGACCGGCAACGGCGAACTGGCCAAGGATCCGCTGTCGCCGGAAATCGAGTTCGACGCCTTTGCCGCCGTGGACCTGCGCGTGGCACTGATCGTCAAGGCCGAAGCCGTCGAGGGTGCTGACAAGCTGCTGCGCCTGACCCTGGACATCGGCGATGAGCAGCGCAACGTGTTCTCCGGCATCAAGAGTGCCTATCCGGACCCAGCCAAGCTCGAAGGCCGGCTGACGATGATGATCGCCAACCTCAAGCCGCGCAAAATGCGCTTCGGCGTATCCGAAGGCATGGTGATGGCGGCGGGCCCCGGCGGCGAGGAAATCTACCTGCTGAGCCCTGACAGCGGCGCCAAGCCAGGCCAGCGGATCAAGTAACGCAACCGCACGCTGCACCGATCCCACAGTCGCCTTGCTGGCGGCTGTGGGATTTTCATATCTGGCCCACCCTGCCTGCGTGGCGGATAATGCCTCATCGTGTAACAGGCCCTTCACCCATACGCCCATGACCGACCTCCTTCTCACATTGTTCAGCGCGGCCCTGATCAACAACCTGGTGTTGCATTGGCCGCTGGGCGTCGATCCACTGCTGGCGACCGATGGCAGGCGGCAGGTCCACGCCCTGGGGTTGGCGACGACGTGCCTGATGCTGGTGGTCGGCACCCTGGGCTATCTGCTCGATCACTGGCTGCTGGCGCCGGCCCAACTGACGGCGTTGCGCCTGCTGGTCTGGCTGCCCTTGAGCATATTGCTCATCGCCCCCCTGCTGCGCGGGCTGGCACGTTGGCGGCCGACATGGCCGTTCGACGGCTTGTGGCCATTGCTGCTGGGCAATGCCGGCGTCCTCGGCGTGACGCTGCTCAATGGCGAGGACGACCAGGGCCTGGGCCACGCCGTCGCCCTGAGCCTGGGCGCCGGGCTGGGCTTCTGGCTGGTGCTGGGCCTGTTCGAGGACCTGCGCCAGCGCACCTTCACTCACGCTATTGCCCTGCCCTTTCGCGGGTTGCCGATTCAGTTGATCAGCGCCGGACTGATGGCGGTGGCCTTTCTTGGATTGCGCGGGCTGGTCAAGACATGAGCCTGATTCAACGTATCGACGCGCTGCTGCCGCAAACCCAATGCGGCAAATGTGGGCACCCGGGGTGCAAGCCTTACGCCGAGGGCATTGCCCAGGGCGAGCCGATCAACAAGTGCCCGCCCGGCGGCCAGGAAACCATCGCGGCCCTGGCCGAGCTGATGAAAGTACCCGTGCTGGAATTGGACACCAGCCGCGGCGCGGCCCCGGCGCAAATCGCCTTTATCCGTGAAGCCGAATGCATCGGCTGCACCAAGTGCATCCAGGCCTGCCCGGTGGACGCGATAGTCGGCGCGGCAAAGCTGATGCACACCGTCCTCATCGACGAATGCACCGGCTGCGACCTGTGCGTGGCGCCATGCCCGGTCGATTGCATCGAGATGCGGCCCCTGCCGACGGCAAACGTGCTGCCGATTGTCGGTGGCCTGGCCTCAAGCCTTGAGGAGCACCAGGCCCGCGCGGCCAAGCGCAACCATGCCCGGCGGCGCTTCGAGCAACGCAATGCCCGTTTGCGGCGTGAAGAAGAGCAGCGCCAGGCCGAACGCCTGGCCCGCACCCAACGCGCCGCCCAGGCCCCGGCTCAACCCCAGGCGCTCGACCCGGTTCAAGCCGCGCTGGAACGGGTGCGCGCACAGAAAGCCGCCAACGCCGATGCCGCCTTGAAGAAGGCCAAGGTCGACCTGGCCATGAGTCGGGCGCAATTGAATAAATCCTTGAAGGCCTTCGGCCACCCGCCGACCTTCGAGCAACAATCGCAACTGATCGTGCTGCAGCGCCAGTTCGAAGCGGCCGAGCAGGCCCTGATGCAACTGGAAAGCGCCGCGCCGCAAACCACGCCAGCACCAGCGCCAACCCCGGCACCCGCGCCGAACGCCGACCTGAAACGGGCCAAGATCCAATTGGCCATGCGCCGCGCCGAGCTCAGCAAGGCCCGCGCGGCGGCGGCCTCGGACGACCAGGTGTCGGCACTGGAGCAAGCGGTGAAGGACGCCGAGCGCCAGGTGGACGCCCATGTCGAGCCCTGAGCCCATGGACGAACGACTGCGCCAGGCCATGCAGCGTGTGCTGCTGGCGACGCTGCCGGGGACGCTGGCGCTGCTGTGGTTCCAGGGCTGGGGCATTTTGCTGAACCTGGCGCTGGCGGGGCTCACCGCACTGGCGATCGAAGCCGCAGTACTGCGTCTGCGCCGCCGGCCACTCGCCCCCGAGCTGTTCGATGGCAGCGCGCTGGTCAGCGCCACCCTGCTGGCCCTGGCCTTGCCGGCGTACGGTCCCTGGTGGCTGACCGTCACGGCGGTGGCCTGCGCCCTGCTTTTCGGCAAACACCTGTGGGGGGGCGTCGGCAGCAACCCGTTCAACCCGGCCATGCTCGGTTATGCCCTGGCCTTGGTGGCGTTTCCTGCCCACATGAGTCAATGGCCTGCGCCTCACGCCGTGGGCTTGCTGGAAGGCCTGCAACACGTGTTCGGCACACCGCCCGCAGCCGACGCCTGGGCCGGGGCGACCGCGCTGGACAGCCTGCGAATCAACCGGAGCCTGACCATCGACGAGCTGTTCGCCCACAACCCGGCGTTTGGCCATTTCGGTGGCCGGGGCGCTGAATGGGTCAACCTGGCGTTCCTGGCCGGTGGCCTGTTTCTGCTGCAACAACGGGTGTTCAGTTGGCACGCACCGGTGGGCATGCTGGCCAGCCTGTTCCTCATCAGCCTGATCGGCTGGAACGGCTCAGGCTCCGATTCCCATGGCTCGCCGCTGTTTCATCTGCTCACCGGCGCAACCATGCTCGGGGCGTTCTTCATCGTGACCGAACCGGTCTCGGGCGCCAAGGCGCCATTCGCTCGCTTGCTGTTCGGGGTCGGCGTGGGACTGCTGACTTACACCATACGCACCTGGGGCGGCTACCCCGACGGCGTGGCGTTTGCGGTGTTGCTGATGAACCTTGGCGTCCCCGCGCTGGAGCGTCTGGCCGCTGCACGGCAACGGCGGCAACCGGCATGAACAACCCCGGCGGCGTGGCCCTCCTGATCGCACTGGTTGCCCTCGGCAGCGGCGCCACTTACCTCACGCACCTGAGCACGGCCGGGCGCATCGAGGCGCAGCGACAAGCACAGCAGACCCGCGCCCTGCTCGACGTATTGCCAGTCGAGCGCTACGACAATCAGCCATTGGCGCAGCCGGTGATGACGACCGCCGTGCTCCTGGCCCATAGCTCGTTGCTACAGGCCTACCGGGCCACCCGCGCCGGCCAACCCAGCGCGGTGCTGCTACGCAGCCAGACAACGGGGTATGAAGGCAGCATCGAACTGCTGATCGCAATCGACGTGCAAGGCCGCCTGCTGGGGGTGAAAACTCTGCATCAGTCCGAAACAACCGGACTGGGCGCGGCCATTGCCGGTTGGCCAAATGCCTGGCTGCGAACCTTCACCGGCCAATCACGCCAGCAGACTGACGACAGCGCCTGGGCACTGAAAAAGGACGGCGGACAATTCGACCAATTGGCCGGCGCGACCGTGACCTCCCGAGCCGTGCTGGAGGCGGTTCACGATACGCTGCGTTACTTCGACGAGCACCAGGCTCAACTGACCGGAGTGGTCGTGGATGAATAAGCCATGGGCCCTGACGCGCGGGCTGTTGCTCGTCCCGTTGATCGGCGCGAGCGACTCGCTGGCCGGTGCGCTGGGGGTATGGCTGGCCTGGGCCTTGATCGTCGTTGCGCAAGGTGCGGTGATGGGAAGTGTCCGACATCGCCTGAGCGCGTATGAACGCGTGCTCGCCTGTGCCGTGCTGGCGGCTACCCTGGCCGCTTGTACAGGCTTCGTGCTCCAGGCCTGGGCGCCGGAACCGTACCGGGTGTCGAGCCTTTACCTGGGCTGGATCGCCTTGAGCGGCGTGGTGCTGGAACAACAAGACGCCCTCGTTGAGCGGTGTCTGTCCGCTCGCCTCAGGCTTGCCGGCCTATTCGGCCTCTGGATGCTCGGCCTGGGCGCCCTGCGCGAGCTGATCGCCAGCGCCCTGCCCCTGGCCGCGCTGGCTCCGGGCGGGTTCATCCTGCTCGGCTTGCTGCTGGCGGCCCGCCAGGCCTGGACGGCCGCCAGACCCCATTCACCTACCAAGGACACGCCGCGCCCATGAACGCCGCCAAACGCCTGGAAATATTTCGTCGCCTTCACGAAGACAACCCGGAACCGAAAACCGAACTGGCCTACTCCTCGCCGTTCGAGTTGTTGATCGCGGTGATTCTGTCGGCCCAGTCCACCGATGTCGGCGTCAACAAGGCCACGGCCAAGCTGTTTCCGGTGGCCAATACGCCGGAGGCGATCTACGCCCTGGGCGTCGAAGGGCTGTCCGAGTACATCAAGACCATCGGGCTGTACAACAGCAAGGCCAAGAACGTCATCGAAACCTGTCGCCTGCTGATCGAGCGCCATGGCAGCGAGGTCCCGCAGACCCGCGAAGCCCTGGAAGCGCTTCCGGGCGTCGGCCGCAAGACCGCCAACGTGGTGCTCAATACCGCGTTCCGGCAACTGACCATGGCGGTCGACACGCACATCTTCCGCGTCAGCAACCGCACCGGGTTGGCGCCCGGCAAGAACGTGGTGGAAGTGGAGAACAAGCTGATGAAGTTCGTGCCCAAGGCGTTCCTCTTGGATTCCCACCACTGGCTCATTCTTCATGGGCGCTACGTGTGTCTGGCACGCAAGCCCCGCTGCGGTAGCTGTCGGATCGAAGATTTATGCGAATACAAGCACAAGACCTCCGACGATTGAGGCGCTATTGGTTTTATTGATCTGTCGATTGAAAAAATCTTTTTTACCCGCCCGTGGTTTATCGATATAAGGAGCGCCAATGGCAGTCTTAGCCTGGAGTCGAACCCATGAGTACTGGCAAAGAACAACTGGATGTAGAAGACGAATTCATCGCCGTTGAGTCCGACGACGCGGAACCCGTGGTCGTGGAAGTGGCGAAAACCAACCTGAGCAAACGCCGCACCATTGATAATCTGCTGGAAGAACGCCGCTTGCAGAAGCAGTTGGCCGATTACGACTTTGACCTTTGACCGCTTGCTCCCAAACACCTAAAAGCCTCCCCGATGGAGGCTTTTTTATTGGCTATGGGTGACCGCCAGACTCACACCAACCCATTGCGTTGCGCCAGCTCGATCAGATCGACCAGCGAACGCGCATTGAGCTTCAACAATAAACGCGTCTTGTAGGTACTGACCGTCTTGTTGCTCAGAAACATCCCATCGGCAATTTCCTTATTGGTTTTTCCGCGCGCCAGTTGTTGCAGGACCATCATTTCCCGTCCGGACAAACGATCGACCATGTCCGATTCGCTGGCGTTACCCAGGCTGGAGCGCACGGTATGCAGCGCCTGGTTGGGAAAATAACTGTAGCCGGACAATACGGCCTTGATCGCACTCAGCAACTCGGTCAGGTCCTGTTGCTTGCACACATACCCGGCCGCTCCCGTCTGCATGCAGCGCATGGAGAAGTGCCCAGGCGACTGGGACGTCAGCACCAAGACTTTCATCGCTGAGGGAATGGCGCTCAGGCGGGCAATAACCTCCAGGCCATCCAACTTCGGAATACCGATATCGAGAATGACGATATCGGGCATAAGTTCTCGCGCAAGTTGCAACGCATCGACGCCGTTATCCGTTTCGGCCACAACTTCATAACCATGACGCTCCATCAGCAGACGTACAGCAAGACGAATGACGGGGTGATCATCCACGATCAGCACTTTATTCATGGGCAAATCCAACTTCGCTGTTCGAATTTTTAGAGCACGCACAATAGCCTAGTCATTTCTACCTTGGCATGCCGCCCCCCCCTGGCCGCTCGCAGCGAAAGACGAAACCTACAAGCTATACAGAAAAATCCTACAAATTCACCCAAAAAAAATGTGTCATGAATTTTTCGACGGCCCGCAAGCGACCTTTCTTAACCTCCCGCTAACCTGTGGACAAATCGTATTACGCCACGCTTTCACCCTCAGGCCGGTGGTGCGAGGCATGTGGCTAATAGGATCGATAAAGTCTTGATTAAATAGCCTCGCATCGAAGTGCCAGGCGCGTTCAATATAAAAAAACAGAAATAAAGGCAGCGTCCATTCACACCTTGCCAGCGCCGCGGTATTGGACTAGTTATTAATAACCCTATCCGTCAACTGACTCACCGAGCATATTGTATGAGCAAACCACATGAACAAACCCTTGAAGACCATTACCAACCCCATGACCCTCATCGCTGTATTCGCCACGCTGTCGGAAACCTCTGCGGCTATCTCCCTGCCGTTTCTGGATGATGACGATCGCGAATACTATCTTTGGTTTCTGATCAGTTTTCCGTTTTATCTGTTATTGCTGTTTTTCACCACGCTGAACTTCAACTACCGCTCGTTGTATTCACCTTCCGACTTTCCCAAGGGCAAACATTTCCTCAAGACCCTGGATGATTCACCCGGCCGGCGTAAACGGATGTTGCGCCGGACAAACAAACACCAGGCGTTGCCGAAACAATGTCATCGCCCCAGACGCAAGCAGCAGCGCCCCGGGTGCGTGGTGTGCGGGCAATCGCAACGCACACGGTCCAAACACGACAGGCAAGCCACCCGCATCATCGTCTACGTCATTTACCGGGGCGCAGGCGAGGCCACGGCCGGGCAGGATGGATAATCCCTGCACAAAAAAAGGAGCCCACAAAAAAACGGCCTGCGCAGGGCAGGCCGTTTTTTTAAACAGGCAGGGTCAGAACAGCTTGCGACCCTTGTTCGCCGCAATGCGCATGCGCAGGGCGTTGAGCTTGATGAAGCCGGCCGCGTCGGCCTGGTTGTAGGCACCGCCGTCTTCTTCGAAGGTCGCGATGTTGGCATCGAACAGCGAGTCGTCGGACTTGCGCCCGGTCACGATCACATTGCCCTTGTACAGCTTCAGGCGCACGACACCGTTCACGTTGACCTGGGAAGCATCGATCATCTGTTGCAGCATCAGACGCTCAGGGCTCCACCAGTAGCCGGTGTAGATCAGGCTGGCGTACTTGGGCATCAGCTCATCCTTGAGGTGAGCGACTTCACGGTCCAGGGTGATCGATTCGATGGCGCGGTGGGCACGCAGCATGATGGTGCCGCCCGGGGTTTCGTAGCAACCACGGGACTTCATGCCGACGTAGCGGTTCTCGACGATGTCCAGACGGCCGATGCCGTGCTCGCCACCGATGCGGTTGAGGGTCGCCAGCACGGTGGCCGGGCTCATTTCCACGCCGTCCAAGGCGACGATATCGCCATTGCGGTAGGTCAGTTCCAGGTATTGCGGGGTATCCGGGGCCTTCTCCGGGGAGACGGTCCAGCGCCACATGTCTTCTTCGTGCTCGGTCCAAGTGTCTTCCAGCACGCCACCTTCATAGGAGATGTGCAGCAGGTTGGCGTCCATCGAGTACGGCGACTTTTTCTTGCCGTGACGCTCGATCGGGATCGCGTGCTTCTCGGCGTAGTCCATCAGCTTTTCACGGGACAGCAGGTCCCATTCGCGCCACGGGGCGATGACTTTAACGCCTGGCTTGAGGGCGTAGGCGCCCAGTTCGAAACGAACCTGGTCGTTGCCTTTGCCGGTGGCGCCGTGGGAAATGGCGTCGGCGCCGGTTTCGTTGGCGATTTCGATCAGGCGCTTGGCGATCAGCGGACGGGCGATGGAGGTACCCAGCAGGTACTCACCTTCGTAGACGGTGTTGGCGCGGAACATCGGGAACACGAAGTCGCGGACGAACTCTTCGCGCAGGTCATCGATGTAGATCTCTTTGACGCCCATGGCCTGAGCCTTGGCGCGTGCAGGCTCGACTTCTTCGCCCTGCCCCAGGTCAGCGGTGAAGGTCACCACTTCGCAGTTATAAGTGTCCTGCAGCCACTTGAGGATCACCGAAGTGTCCAGGCCGCCGGAATACGCCAGAACGACCTTGTTTACGTCCGCCATGCCATCACTCCACGAGTTCTACGGAAAGCCGTGAAGTCTAACGTCCAGCGCGAATAATTTACAGGGGCGCGACAGCTTATGACGACGAAGCGACAGATTATGTCGAACGCGCGACGACCACGAGGGATCAGGACGTGCGCGCAGTGGCCCCGGCAGGCGCCTTGGCTGGCGCGGCGGCGGGAGCCGGAACCTTGGCCGGCGCGGCGGCCGGTGCGGGTGGCGCAGGTGCCGGTTGCACAGCCGGCGCCGGTGCTGGTGTCGGTGCCTGGGCAGGCTCTACACGCGCCAGTTGCACGACCACGCGACGGTTCTTGGCCCGGTTGGCGGCGGTGGTGTTGGGCGCCAGAGGATAACGCTCACCATGGAAGCGCACGGTGATCTGCGACTCCTGGAAACCGTTGGCCTTGAAGAACTCCTGCACCGCCAGGGCCCGGCGACGCGACAGTTCACGGTTGGTCAGGCGGTTGCCGCTGTTGTCGGAGTGACCGTCAAGCTCGACATGATTGACGCTCGGATCGGCCTTGATGAAGTCGAGCATCACCTGCAGTTGCGCCTTGGCACGGGCATCGAGCTCGATGGACTCGCCGGGAAACGCGATCTGGGTCTGCTTGATCTGTTCGAAGTTCTTTGGCAACAGTTTGGCCACGCAGCCTTGATAGTCATTGAAGGCCTTGTTGAAGCGCACCGGCAGCAAGCGGACTTCCGAGACGCGCCCGTCCTCGCTGTTGCGGCGCACCACCGGGCTGCGACCTTCCATCAGCCCGCTGATCAGTCGCCCGGCCTGAACCTGGGAACTGTTGAACAGCACGTCGCCGCTGCCGATCCTCACCGAACCCAGGTTGATGTCGCCGCGTCCCGGCTGCCAGGGTGAGGCCGCCGCCAGCAAGGTGGCGGAGCCGCCGCCCAGCATTGGGTTGTAGGCCTTGAGACGGAACGTGGCCTGTTCGCCCGCCCGGCGCACGAATTCGCCGCTGCCGAAATCGGTGATCGGCTGGCTCAGCCGGCACTCGAACTTGTCGCCTTCGACCGTCCACTCAATGCTCTCCAGACGGGTCTGGAAAGTGAGCGCCATCGCGGGAAGGCTGGCAAACACACTGAGCAAGGCTAGATAACGCTGGCGCACGGGAGGCTCCACTGGCTTTATTACAAAGTTCGACACCTACTGAGAGTCTGACGCAGGTCCCAGGCACCCCACGGATTCGTGGCACACCTGTAGGGGCTATCGGTCGCCGGCGCCAGAACTTGATAGCGGGTGCCTGAATCGGTCTTTTCCGGTAGCATTCCCCAGAGTTTGACCCGCCTGGAAGCCCCCCAATGTCCGACCGCCTGACCCTGCTGCGTCCCGACGACTGGCATATTCATCTTCGCGATGGTGCTGTGTTGACCCATACCGTCGCCGATGTCGCGCGCACCTTCGGGCGCGCAATCATCATGCCTAACCTGGTTCCGCCGGTGCGCAACGCCGCCGAGGCCGATGGCTATCGCCAGCGCATCCTCGCGGCGCGCCCGGCTGGCAGCCGCTTCGAACCGCTGATGGTGCTGTACCTCACCGACCGCACCCAGCCCGAAGAGATCCGTGACGCCAAGGCCAGTGGCTTTGTCCACGCCGCCAAACTGTACCCGGCCGGCGCGACCACCAACTCGGACTCCGGCGTCACCCGCATCGACACGATCTTCCCGGTGCTGGAGGCCATGGCCGAAGTCGGCATGCCGCTGCTGATCCACGGTGAAGTGACCCGCGGCGACATCGACGTCTTCGACCGCGAGAAAATCTTCATCGACGAGCACATGCGCCGCGTCGTGGAACGCTTCCCGACCCTCAAGGTGGTGTTCGAACACATCACCACCGGCGACGCCGTGCAGTTCGTCAACGAAGCCCCGGCCAACGTGGGCGCGACCATTACCGCGCATCACCTGCTGTACAACCGCAACCACATGCTGGTGGGCGGGATCCGGCCGCACTTCTATTGCCTGCCGATCCTCAAGCGCAACACTCATCAGCAAGCCTTGCTCGACGCCGCCACCAGCGGCAGCGCCAAGTTCTTCCTCGGCACGGACTCGGCGCCCCACGCCCGCCACGCCAAGGAAGCCGCCTGCGGTTGCGCCGGCTGCTACACCGCGTACGCTGCCATCGAGATGTATGCCGAGGCATTCGAGCAGCGCAATGCGCTGGACAAGCTCGAAGGCTTCGCCAGCCTGCACGGCCCGCGCTTCTACGGCCTGCCGGCGAACACCGATCGCATTACCCTGGTCCGCGACGAATGGACCGCCCCCGTCAGCCTGCCGTTCGGCGAGCAGACCGTCATCCCGCTGCGCGCCGGTGAAAAACTGCGCTGGCGCCTGCTGGAGGAAAACGCGTGAGTGAAGATCATTTCGACGACGAACTGGACGGCAATGGTGGTTCGGGCGGTGCCCGCCACCCGATGGCAGCCCGGTTCCGCGGCTACCTGCCGGTTGTCGTCGACGTAGAGACCGGCGGCTTCAACTCCGCCACCGATGCCCTGCTGGAAATCGCCGCGACGACCATCGGCATGGATGAAAAAGGCTTCGTGTTCCCGGACCACACCTATTTCTTCCGCGTCGAACCGTTCGAAGGTGCCAACATCGAAGCGGCGGCCCTGGAGTTCACCGGGATCAAGCTTGATCACCCGTTGCGCATGGCCGTCAGCGAAGAAACGGCCCTGACCGACATCTTCCGCGGCGTACGCAAGGCGTTGAAGGCCAACGGTTGCAAGCGCGCGATCCTGGTGGGGCATAACAGCAGCTTCGACCTGGGCTTCCTCAATGCCGCCGTCGCGCGCCTGGACATGAAGCGCAATCCGTTCCACCCGTTCTCCAGTTTCGACACGGCCACCCTCGCCGGCCTGGCGTACGGCCAGACCGTCCTGGCAAAGGCCTGCCAAGCCGCCGACATCGACTTCGATGGCCGCGAGGCCCACTCGGCCCGCTACGACACCGAGAAGACCGCCGAGCTGTTCTGCGGCATCGTCAATCGGTGGAAGGAGATGGGTGGCTGGCAGGATTTCGACGACTGACTATCCGCCTGGCTCTTTGTGGCGAGGGAGCTTGCTCCCGCTGGGTGGAGCAGCCGCCCCAGGATTGTGTGAGTGCTACGCACTCAAGCGGGAGCAAGCTCCCTCGCCACGGAGCCCGTGTTCTGCTTTGGAACACCCAAAAAAAACCGGCCCATCGAGGGCCGGTTTTTTTATGCCGGGTTCGCTTACAGCTTGTCGCTGTGCTCGCCCAGGTAAGCGGCAACGCCTTCAGGCGATGCAGTCATGCCCTTGTCGCCTTTCTTCCAGTTGGCCGGGCAGACTTCGCCGTGCTCTTCGTGGAATTGCAGAGCGTCGACCAGACGGATCAGCTCTTCCATGTTACGGCCCAGCGGCAGGTCGTTGATGATCTGCGAACGAACCACGCCTTTGTCGTCGATCAGGAACGCACCACGGAAAGCCACGCCACCTTCGGACTCAACGTCATAGGCCTTGGCGATCTCGTGCTTCATGTCGGCAGCCATGGTGTATTTCACCTGGCCGATACCGCCATTGTTGATCGGGGTGTTGCGCCAGGCGTTGTGGGTGAAGTGCGAGTCGATCGAGACAGCGATCACTTCGACGTTGCGCGCCTTGAAGTCGTCCATGCGGTGATCCAGCGCGATCAGCTCGGACGGGCAGACGAAGGTGAAGTCCAGTGGGTAGAAGAACACCAGGCCGTATTTGCCTTTGATGGCCGAGGACAGGGTGAAGCTGTCGACGATTTCGCCGTTGCCGAGGACGGCTGGAACGGTGAAGTCAGGGGCTTGTTTGCCTACGAGTACGCTCATTGGATATCTCCTGGTGTAGTAACGTGAAAACAAGGTCCGGGCCAGCCTGTCACCCTCAGGCGACAGCCCTGTGACACGAACCCGCTTTGCAAGGACCGACCATCATACACCGGGCATTTGGACTGTCTTCAACGGTTTTTCCGCGACATTGAAAAATCAATGTTTCGCCTCATGATCGTGCAATGATCCTCGCGCAGAACCGTTCGTCAGGCAGGCACCGCTCTGGCCCGAGGGTTTCAGAAACCACTTTGACAATCATTCTCGTTAACATTAAGATCCGTCTCAATTGAGTCACAACCAGCGACGGTTCTCACTTATGTATGTATGCCTCTGCACTGGCGTCACCGACGGACAAATCCGCGAAGCAATCTACGAAGGTTGCTGCAGCTATCGCGAAGTCCGTCAGGCCACCGGCGTAGCCAGCCAATGCGGCAAATGTGCCTGCCTGGCCAAGGAAGTGGTACGTGAAACCCTCGCCAAGGTGCAGACGGCACAAGCCGCCATTCCCTACCCGGTAGAATTTACCGCCGCGTAATAAACAGCACTTCAAGGAACCGGACACCATGTCCGGTTTTTTTATGCCTGTAAATCAATTGGTTAGCGTCAAGACGCGGAACACAAACATTCTTATTCCGATTAATTTTCATTTATTATTCAATAACTTAGGTTTGACACTGGTCAATACGCGGCTCAAACTCTGCGCCATACACAGCTATTACAGGGCAGGCCTCATCATGAAAGGCGACATTACAGTCATCCAGCATCTCAACAAGATCCTTGCCAATGAACTGGTCGCGATCAACCAATACTTCCTGCATGCGCGCATGTACGAAGATTGGGGCCTGAACAAGCTGGGCAAGCACGAGTATCACGAGTCCATCGACGAGATGAAGCACGCGGACAAGCTGATCAAGCGCATCCTGTTTCTCGAAGGCCTGCCGAACGTCCAGGACCTGGGCAAGCTGCACATCGGTGAACACACCCAGGAAATGCTGGAGTGCGACCTGCGCATCGAGCGCACCGGCCACGCCGACCTGAAAGCCGCCATCGCCCATTGTGAAAGCGTTGGCGACTTCGGTAGCCGCGAACTGCTGGAAGACATCCTCGAATCCGAGGAAGAGCACATCGACTGGCTGGAAACCCAGTTGGGCCTGATCGATAAAGTGGGTCTTGAGAACTACCTGCAATCGCAGATGGGCGAAGAATAACGTTCCCCGCCAATGAGCCACTAAAAAGCCCCGCCCTCTTTTGAGAGGCGGGGCTTTTTATTGCCTGGATTCCCAGGCATGCCAAATCCAATGTGGGAGCGGGCTTGCTCGCGAAAACGCCAGATCAGATAAACAAACGCTGACTGATCCTCCGCATTCGCGAGCAAGCCCGCTCCCACATGGTCCTTGTCCAACCACAATAGGTACGGCAAACATGGACCATCGTAAATCAGGCTTCGCTCTTCTTCTCCGCAGCGGCTCGCACAGCGGCCTTGATCGTATCCTGCAGCGAACCGTCAGCCGCCATCTCGATCATGATGTCGCTGCCGCCAATCAACTCGCCACCCACCCACAGTTGCGGGAAGGTAGGCCAGTTGGCGTACTTCGGCAGGTTGGCACGAATTTCCGGGTTCTGCAGGATGTCTACGTAGGCGAACTTCTCGCCACATGCCATCACCGCCTGGGCAGCCTTGGCCGAGAAGCCGCATTGCGGAGCATTCGGCGCGCCTTTCATGTAGAGCAGGACGGTGTTGTTGGCAATCTGGTCTTTGATCGTTTCGATGATATCCATGGAGCACCTCGGCTTGAACTTCTGCGACTTAAGTCGTCGACACGGTGACGCATTGTAACGGAAAGCCGAGCACGCTGTCCCAGGGACAAATTCACGCAGCCGCGACCTTCACCGGTACGCCATTGAGTGCCGCGTTGCCGGACAACTCATCCAACTGGCACTCATCCGTCAGGTCGTTGGCACTGGAGCCCGGCTGGCCGCTGGCGATGCTCATCTGCACGCCTGGCCGGGCATGACCCCAACCGTGTGGCAGGCTGACCACGCCTTTCATCATGTCCGCGCTGCCCTGGACTTCCACTTCGATGGTGCCCACCCGGGAGCTGACCTTCACCCGCTGGCCATCGACCAGGCTGCGGCTGGCCAGGTCATCCGGGTGCATCAGCAGTTGATGACGGGGCTTGCCTTTGACCAGCCGATGGAAGTTGTGCATCCACGAATTATTGCTGCGCACATGACGACGGCCAATCATCAGCAACTCGTCCGGTGCGGGTGCCTGCACGGCGGCAAAGCGCTCGATATCGGCCAGGATCACGGCCGGCGCGGCCTGCACGCGCTGGTTTTCGGTCTTCAGCCGTCCCGCCAGGTTGGGCTTGAGCGCACCCAGGTCGATGCCATGGGGGTGATCGAACAGCGTTGCCAGGGACAGCTTGTGTGGCGACGCATCGCCATACGCCCCCGCCCGCAAGCCGAAATCGATCATTTGCGCCGGCGGCAGGGTGGGCTTGAGTTCCTTGCCGGTCCTGGCGGCGAAGGCCTTGGCCAGGCCGACGAAAATTTCCCAATCGTGCAACGCGCCTTCGGGCTTGGGCAGGATCGCCCGGTTGAAACGGGTCACGTTGCGCACCGCGAACACATTGAACGTGGTGTCGTAATGGTCGTTTTCCAGCGCCGACGTCGAGGGCAGGATCAGGTCCGCGTACCGCGTGGTTTCGTTGATGTACAAGTCGACGCTGACCATGAACTCCAGGCCGTCGAGCGCCTGCTCCAGTTGACGCCCGTTCGGCGTGGACAACACCGGGTTGCCGGCCACGGTGACCAGCGCACGCACCTGGCCCTCTCCTTCGGTGAGCATCTCTTCGGCCAGGGCTGACACCGGCAACTCCCCGGCGTACTCGGGGCGCCCGGACACCCGGCTCTGCCAGCGATTGAAATGCCCGCCCGACGTGGTCGCCACCAGATCCACCGCAGGCTCGGTGCACAAGGCCCCGCCCACGCGGTCAAGGTTGCCGGTGACCAGGTTGATCACCTGGATCAGCCACTGGCACAGCGTACCGAAGGCCTGGGTCGAAACGCCCATCCGCCCATAGCAGACCGCTGATGGCGCGGCGGCGAAGTCCCGGGCCAACTGCCGGATCTGCGCCGCCGGCACCGCACAGAGCGGGCTCATCGCTTGCGCCGTGAACCGCTCGACGGCTTCACGCACCCGATGAAGGTCGTCCACCGGCAGATGGCTGTCGCGGGTCAGGCCTTCATCGAACAAGGTATTGAGCAAGCCCAGCAGTAACGCAGCGTCGCCACCGGGGCGTACGAAGACATGTTGGTCGGCAATGGCGGCCGTCTCGCTGCGGCGTGGATCGACCACCACCACCTTGCCGCCACGGGCCTGGATGGCCTTGAGGCGTTTTTCCACGTCCGGCACGGTCATGATGCTGCCGTTGGACGCCAGCGGGTTGCCGCCCAGGATCAGCATGAAATCGGTGTGGTCGATGTCCGGGATCGGGATCAGCAAGCCATGGCCGTACATCAGGTGGCTGGTCAAGTGATGGGGCAATTGGTCTACCGACGTCGCCGAGAAACGGCTGCGGGTCTTCAACAGGCCGAGGAAATAGTTGCTGTGGGTCATCAGCCCGTAATTGTGCACGCTGGGGTTGCCCTGGTAGACCGCCACCGCGTTCTGGCCATGACGTGCCTGGATGTCCGCCAGGCGCTCGGCGACCAGGGCGAAGGCCGCGTCCCAGGCAATGGGCTGCCATTCGTTGCCGACCCGCTGCATGGGCTGGCGCAAGCGGTCCGGATCATTCTGGATATCCTGCAGGGCCACCGCCTTGGGGCAGATATGACCCCGGCTGAAGCTGTCCAGCGCATCCCCCTTGATCGAGGTGATCGCCAGGCCCTGGCCTTCGGTTTCGGTGGTTTCGAGGGTCAAGCCACAAATGGCTTCGCACAGATGGCACGCACGGTGGTGAAGAGTCTTGGTCATGGCCAGCCTCTGTTTTATTCGTAGCGGGCACTGTCGGCCGCGGGAACAAAACTATGGCGCGTGATCCCCGGCGGCGCCAGCGACGTTCGTCCTGTGAATTGGCGGGCATCAGGCCCGCCGATGAAGTGCCGTCAAGACCGGTCAGGCGGCGGTGCCAGCAACTGGATCTCCTCGACGGTTTCCACCAGCTCCTGGGTGACCGGGTCGCCGGTCAACTCGCCAATCAGCCGCCAGTGTTCATCGATGCCGCCGCTGATGGTGGCCATGCGATCGATCATTCGACGGGCCGCGGCCTTGGTTACCTCATCCTCGCTGCGCAGCAACTCGAATGACATGGACGTCACCGAAGCGGTCAGGTGCGTCAGCGTGCGTGCCGTCAGCCCTAGCAATTCCATCAGTTGCTGCTCTTTCGAATCCATTTCGGGGCTCCTGTGTCACGCGGGGTTCATTTATAACCCAGGCCCTTGCATTAGGAAATGTTTCACAGCCACCGGTGGGCAGGTGGGCACCTGCCCGGGGCGGCGAAACCCTCTTGCGGGTCGCCCAAGCCCCGCCCCGCTTGATTGCCAAGCAACGCGACGGCAGTGTACAAAGAGGCGCTGCTGTCAGGAAAACGGCCCCCAACCCGCCATTGCAACCTCGGCGATGGCATCGCTGAATCCCCAAAAACCGTAGCCCTATTGGTAAGACGCGACATTTAATGTCAATATCGCGCCTTCCCCTATTTTCGTCGCCCCGTGCGGCTTTTGCCGCAGGTCTCGCCCGTTGTCCCTGAACAAGGCTTTGAGCATCTGCGGTCAGTAACAAAAAAAAGGTAGTCAATCATGAGCGCAAGGCACTTTCTCTCCCTGATGGATTTCACGCCCGAAGAGTTGCTCGGCGTGATCCGTCGAGGCGTGGAGCTCAAGGACCTGCGTAACCGCGGCGTACTGTTCGAGCCCTTGAAAAACCGTGTGCTGGGGATGATCTTCGAGAAGTCATCGACCCGCACCCGCATCTCTTTCGAAGCTGGCATGATCCAACTCGGCGGCCAGGCGATCTTCCTGTCGCCGCGCGACACCCAACTGGGCCGTGGCGAACCCATCAGCGATTGCGCCATCGTCATGTCGAGCATGCTGGATGCGGTGATGATCCGCACCTTTGCCCACAGCACCCTGACCGAGTTCGCGGCCCATTCCCGCGTGCCGGTGATCAACGGCCTGTCCGATGACCTGCACCCCTGCCAACTGCTGGCCGACATGCAGACCTTCCTCGAGCACCGTGGCTCGATCCAGGGCAAGACAGTGGCCTGGATCGGCGATGGCAACAACATGTGCAACAGCTATATAGAAGCGGCGATGCAATTCGACTTCCAACTGCGCATTGCCTGCCCCGAAGGCTACGACCCCGACGCCAGGCTGGTCGCCAAGGCCGGGGACCGAGTGACAATTGTCCGTGATCCGAAACTGGCCGTGGCCGGCGCGCACCTGGTGAGCACCGACGTCTGGACCTCCATGGGCCAGGAAGAAGAAACCGCCAAGCGCCTGGAGCTGTTCGCGCCACTGCAGGTCAACCGCGCCCTGCTCGACCTGGCGGATGCCGACGTGCTGTTCATGCATTGCCTGCCGGCCCACCGTGGCGAAGAAATCAGCGTCGACCTGCTGGACGACCCGCGCTCGGTGGCCTGGGACCAGGCAGAGAACCGCCTTCATGCACAGAAGGCCCTGCTTGAGTTCCTGGTCGAGCCGGCGTACCGCCACGCATGAGCCAGCCCCTGCTGCTGAATCTGCACAACCTGGCGTGTGGTTACCAGGGCCAACGGGTTGTGCAGAACCTCAACCTGCACCTCAATGCCGGTGACATCGGTTGCCTGCTCGGTTCGTCTGGCTGCGGCAAGACCACCACGTTGCGGGCCATTGCCGGTTTCGAGCCGGTGCACGAAGGCGAGATCCAACTGGCCGGGCAAACCCTCTCCCGCGCCGGTTTCACCCTAGCCCCGGAAAAACGCCGCATTGGCATGGTGTTCCAGGACTATGCGTTGTTCCCTCATCTGAGTGTGAGCGAGAACATTGCCTTTGGCATTCGCAAGCATCCGAACAAGGCGCGGGTAGTGGAGGAACTGCTGGAGCTGGTGAACCTGAAGAACCTTGGCGGGCGTTTTCCCCATGAGCTCTCCGGCGGCCAGCAACAGCGCGTCGCCCTGGCCCGAGCGCTGGCGCCCGAGCCGCAGTTGCTGTTGCTCGACGAACCGTTCTCCAACCTCGACGGCGAGTTGCGACGCAAGCTCAGCCATGAGGTCCGGGACATCCTCAAGGCCCGCGGCACCAGCGCGATCCTGGTCACCCACGATCAGGAAGAAGCGTTCGCCGTGAGCGACCATGTCGGGGTGTTCAAGGAAGGTCGACTGGAACAGTGGGACACGCCCTACAACCTCTATCACGAACCCCTGACGCCCTTCGTGGCCAGCTTCATCGGACAGGGTTACTTCATCCGTGGCCGCCTCGAAAGCCCCGAGTCGGTGCAGACCGAGCTGGGCATCCTGCGCGGTAACCGGGCCTACACCTGGCCGATTGGCGCCGCGGTGGACGCATTGCTGCGACCGGACGACATCGTCTACGCCCCGGACAGCCCGCTCACCGCCCAGATCGTCGACAAGACATTCCTGGGCGCATCGACCTTGTATCGCCTGCAATTGCCGACGGGCGCCCAACTGGAGTCGATCTTCCCGAGCCATGCCGACCATCAGGTCGGTGCCCGCGTCGGTATCCGCGTGGCGGCAGAGCACCTGGTGCTGTTCCAGGCCTCGGGCAGCACGGCGGCGCATCTGCCTGCGGTGGAAAGCGGCGTGCGGCGGTACAGCGCAGCCCATTGATCATCGATTGTCCGGATGGCTTTGTGGCAAGGGAGTTTGCTCCCTCGCCACGCAAGCGCCTTCGCTCTGATCAGCCCAGTGTCAGGGTCCCGCTGGCCACCAACCTCGCGTCGCCGCCAATCCTCACCCGCTCCCCTTCCAGCCGGCAGAACAGGGCCCCGCCCCGGGCCGAACACTGGTAGGCCGTCAGCCCTCGCTTGCCCAGGCGCTTGGACCAGTAGGGAATCAGGCTGCAATGGGTCGAACCGGTCACCGGGTCTTCGTTGATGCCGATCGCCGGGGCGAAATAGCGCGAGACGAAATCATGCTTGCTGCCCGGCGCAGTCACGATTGCACCCGGCCAAGGCAATTTTGCCAGCGCGGCCATGTCCGGCTTGCAATCGAGCACCGCCTGCTCCGACTCCAGCACGACGAACAGCTCGTTGGAGCTCAGCACGTCCACCGCTTCGACGTTCAGCGCGCTCTGGACCGCCAGGGACACGCCCAGCTCGGTAGGCACGATGGCCGGAAAGTCCAGCCATAAGCGGCCCTGGTCGCGGGTGACGCTCAATGGACCGGACCGGCAAGTGAACTCCAGGCGCTCTGCGGTTTCGTGGTAGACCTCGAACAGCACATGGGCACTGGCCAGCGTCGCGTGGCCGCACAGCGGGACTTCCGTGGTGGGCGTGAACCAGCGGATATGCCACTGCTGGCCTTCACGCACCACAAACGCGGTTTCCGCCAGGTTGTGCTCGGCGGCGATCTTCTGCATCAAATCATCGGCGAGCCAGGCGTCGAGCCGATAGACCATCGCCGGATTGCCGCCAAACGGGCGGTCACTGAACGCATCGACCTGATGAAACGCAAGCTGCATGGCCCTTCTCCTTTTTATTGATGCGCCAGCATGAAGGGCGGCAACGGTGGTATCCAGTGACAGATCAGCAGTATTTTCACCCTACACCGCATGCAACCCTGACAAGCAGGCTAGCCTCCGCTTGGACGCTGTGCCCATCCTGGATTCAGGCGCGGCCGATCTCGGCGAACTTCGCCCCGGTGTGTTCTGCCAGCACCGAAGGCGCCAGCTCCACTTCCAGCCCGCGCCTGCCGGCACTGACGAAGATGCTGTCGAAGTGTTCAGCAGAGGTATCGATGAACGTGCGCAAGCGCTTCTTCTGCCCCAGCGGGCTGATGCCGCCAAGCAAATACCCGGTCGAACGCTGTGCCGCCGCCGGGTCGGCCATCTCCACTTTCTTCACGCCTGCCGCGTGGGCCAGGCCTTTCAGGTCCAGGCTGCCTGCCACCGGCACAACCGCCACCAGCAACTCACCTTTTTCACTGGCGGCCAGCAATGTCTTGAACACTTGGGCCGGCTCCAGTCCGAGTTTTTCCGCCGCTTCCAGGCCGTAGGACGCTGCCTTGGGGTCGTGTTCATAACTGTGGATACGATGTTCGGCGCGCACTTTCTTCAACAGATCCAACGCGGGGGTCATGACCGCTCCTGAAAGGGAAATCAAAAAGAGTGGATGGATTCTAAGCCATCACTGGCCAAAAGGCTGTGGGCCGCAGTGTCGCTGTCGATGAGGGCTTGGCAAAGAAGCAGACATTCACGCCACGAATAGTTGAAATGTGACCGACGGTTCACTTTCGACCTTTGACACCAGCGTTTCTTGTCTATATTTTTTCGAAACTGAAAGCCATAACGCCTGTCTCAAGCAACAACCCGAGGCCAAGGACTGCATCCTGCCTCGGCGGAAATCGCGCTGTAGAGCTTGCTCGAACGCGCCCGGAAAAAAACAAAAACCGAGGTTCGAATGACCATTGCTTCACAACAGCCGTCCCTTTCCAGCCAATGCCTGGCCGAATTCCTGGGGACAGCGCTATTGATCTTCTTCGGGACCGGTTGCGTTGCAGCGCTCAAGGTCGCGGGTGCGAGTTTCGGCTTGTGGGAAATCAGCATCATCTGGGGCGTCGGCGTCAGCATGGCGATCTACCTCAGCGCAGGCATCTCCGGCGCGCACCTGAACCCTGCCGTCAGCGTCGCCCTGTGCCTCTTCACTGACTTCGAAAAGCGCAAGCTGCCCTTCTATATCATCTGCCAGGTCGCCGGCGCCTTCTGCGGCGCGTTGCTGGTGTACACGCTGTACAGCAACCTGTTCTTCGATTTCGAACAGTCGCGACACATGATCCGTGGCACCGAGGCAAGCCTCGAACTGGCGTCGGTATTCTCCACTTATCCACACCCGGCCCTCTCCACTGGCCAGGCCTTCGTGGTGGAAATGATCATCACTGCCATCCTGATGGGGGTGATCATGTCCCTCACCGATGATAACAATGGCTTGCCCCGCGGCCCGCTGGCGCCGTTGTTGATCGGCCTGTTGATTGCGGTGATCGGCAGTTCGATGGGGCCGTTGACCGGCTTCGCGATGAACCCGGCTCGGGACTTCGGCCCTAAACTGATGACTTTCGTCACAGGCTGGGGTGAAATTTCCCTCACCGGTGGGCGCGACATCCCATACTTCCTGGTTCCGATTTTTGCACCGCTGTTGGGTGCATGCCTGGGTGCTGCGGCCTATCGCGGGCTGATTGCCCGCCATCTGCCCAGCACCACGACAGCTATAAAGGATGCAGAACCGGCCATTGACGGCAAGCCCAGAACATCCTGAAAACAGTCGGCGCACGCTCCTGCCCGTTCGAGCGTGCGCCATGGCCTCAGCCCTTATTTTCGTCCCAAGGCAATCGACATGACCGACCTCCAGAACAAGAACTACATCATTGCCCTCGACCAGGGTACGACCAGCTCGCGCGCGATCATTTTCGACCGTGACGCCAACGTGGTCTGCATCGCCCAGCGCGAATTCGCCCAGCATTACCCCCAGGCCGGCTGGGTCGAACACGACCCGATGGAAATCTTCGCCACCCAGAGCGGCGTGATGGTCGAAGCCCTGGCCCAGGCCGGCCTGCACCATGACCAGGTGGCTGCCATCGGCATCACCAACCAGCGCGAGACGACAGTAGTCTGGGACAAGACCACCGGCCGGCCGATCTACAACGCCGTCGTCTGGCAATGCCGTCGCAGCACTGAAATCTGCCAGCAGCTCAAGCGCGACGGCCACGAGCAATACATCAGCGACACCACCGGCCTGGTGACCGACCCGTACTTCTCCGGCACCAAGCTCAAGTGGATCCTGGACAACGTCGAAGGCAGCCGCGAGCGTGCCCGCAACGGTGAATTGCTGTTCGGCACCGTCGACAGCTGGCTCATCTGGAAATTCACCGGCGGCAAGGTCCACGTCACCGACTACACCAACGCCTCGCGCACCATGCTCTTCAACATCCATACGCTGGAGTGGGATGCGAAGATGCTCGAGATCCTCGACATCCCCCGGGAAATGCTCCCGGAAGTGAAGTCGTCCTCAGAGATCTATGGCCGCACCAAGAGTGGCATTGCCATCGGCGGTATCGCCGGCGACCAGCAGGCCGCCCTTTTCGGCCAGATGTGCGTGGAGCCGGGCCAGGCGAAAAACACCTACGGCACCGGCTGCTTCCTGCTGATGAACACCGGGAACAAGGCGGTCAAGTCCAATCACGGCATGCTCACCACCATCGGTTGCGGCCCACGCGGCGAGGTCGCCTACGCTCTCGAAGGCGCGGTGTTCAATGGCGGCTCCACGGTGCAGTGGTTGCGCGATGAGCTGAAAATCATCAACGACGCCCTGGACACCGAATACTTCGCCAACAAGGTCAAGGACAGCAACGGCGTGTACCTGGTGCCAGCCTTCACCGGCCTGGGCGCGCCGTACTGGGACCCCTATGCCCGGGGCGCGCTGTTTGGCCTGACCCGGGGCGTGCGGGTCGATCACATCATCCGTGCGGCGCTGGAGTCCATCGCCTACCAGACGCGCGATGTGCTCGACGCCATGCAACAGGACTCCGGCGAGCGTCTCAAGGCCCTGCGTGTGGACGGCGGCGCGGTGGCGAACAACTTCCTGATGCAGTTCCAGGCCGACATTCTGGGTACGCGGGTCGAGCGTCCGAAGATGCGGGAAACCACCGCTTTGGGCGCGGCCTACCTGGCCGGCCTGGCGTGCGGTTTCTGGGGCAGCCTGGAAGAGCTGCGCGGCAAGGCAGTGATCGAGCGCGAGTTCGAACCGCAACTGGACGAACCGGCGAAGGAAAAACTCTACGCTGGCTGGCAGAAAGCGGTCAGCCGCACCCGCGACTGGGAACCCCACGAAGACGCCGAATAAGCCGACCCTGAGCAACACCTGGGTCTGAACTGGTCGGGAGCAGATTCCTGCGGCATCATGGGCATATTTCGGCAGCCCAAAGGACGCCCATGAATCTGCCTCCCCGTCAGCAGCAAATCCTCGAGCTGGTCCGCGAACGCGGCTACGTCAGCATCGAGGAAATGGCGCAGTTGTTCGTTGTAACCCCGCAAACCATCCGCCGTGACATCAATCAACTGGCGGAAGCCAACCTGTTGCGCCGCTACCACGGCGGCGCCGCCTACGATTCCAGCGTGGAAAACACCGCCTACGCCATGCGCGCCGACCAGATGCGCGACGAGAAGCAGCGCATCGCCGAAGCCATTGCCGCCCAGATCCCCGATCACGCCTCGCTGTTCATCAACATCGGCACCACCACCGAATCCATCGCCCGGGCACTGCTCAATCACAACCACTTGAAGGTCATCACCAACAACCTGCACGTGGCATCGATCCTCAGTGCCAAGGACGATTTCGAAGTCCTGGTCGCCGGCGGCAACGTGCGACGAGACGGTGGCGTAGTGGGCCAGGCCAGCGTCGATTTCATCAACCAGTTCAAGGTCGATTTCGCCTTGGTGGGCATCAGCGGCATCGATGAGGATGGCAGCCTGCTGGATTTCGATTACCAGGAAGTGCGAGTGTCCCAGGCGATCATCGCCAACGCCCGGCAAGTGCTGCTGGCGGCCGACTCCAGCAAGTTCGGGCGCAATGCCATGGTTCGCCTGGGCCCGATCAGCCTCATCGACTGCCTGGTGACCGACCAGCAACCGGTGCCAGCCCTGGTGCAACTGCTGAACCAGCACAAGATTCGGCTGGAAGTGGTTTAACCCCTTCCCAAATACCTGTGGCGAGGGAGCTTGCTCCCGCTGGGTGGCGAAGCCGCCCCAGAAGAGCTGACGCGATCTTTCCGGCACACCGCGCCAGCCGGTCTTACGACTGCTTCGCAGCCGAGCTAGAGCACACTCCCTCGCCACAAAAGCACTTCGCCTAACTCCTTTTTGTTCGAAAATTTTCCTTTCAGCTTCCCTTGATCAGTTTTTTCAATCGAAATCGACTGGCCGTTGCTGCTCTTATGGGCTAGTATTTTCGCAAATGAACATTAATGTTCGAATTCAAAAATTACGAAAAAAGCCCGAGGCCAGCCGATGCCCACTTCTACCTTGCCTACGCCCCCTCTCGCCGAAGTTTACGATGTCGCCGTCATTGGCGGCGGTATCAACGGCGTGGGGATTGCCGCGGACGCTGCCGGTCGCGGTCTCTCGGTGTTCCTTTGCGAAAAGGACGATCTGGCCAGCCACACGTCGTCGGCCAGCAGTAAATTGATTCATGGCGGCCTGCGCTACCTCGAACATTACGAGTTCCGCCTGGTGCGCGAGGCGCTGGCCGAACGCGAGGTGCTGCTGGCCAAGGCGCCGCACATCGTCAAGCAGATGCGCTTCGTGCTGCCCCACCGCCCGCACTTGCGTCCGGCCTGGATGATTCGCGCCGGCCTGTTCCTCTACGATCACCTCGGCAAGCGTGAACAGCTCGCCGGCTCCAAGAGCTTGAAATTCGGCGCCGACAGCGCGCTGAAAAGCGAGATCACCAAAGGCTTCGAGTACTCCGACTGCTGGGTCGACGACGCCCGATTGGTAGTGCTCAACGCCATGGCTGCTCGGGAAAAAGGCGCCCATATCCACACCCGCACCCGTTGTGTGAACGCCCGTCGCAGCAAAGGCCTGTGGCACCTGCACCTGGAACGTGCCGACGGCAGCCTGTTTTCGATTCGCGCCAAGGCACTGGTGAATGCCGCTGGCCCGTGGGTGGCCAAGTTCATTCGCGATGACCTGAAGATGGAATCGCCCTACGGCATTCGTCTGATCCAGGGCAGCCACCTGATCGTGCCGAAACTCTATGAAGGCGAACATGCGCATATTCTTCAAAACGAAGACCAACGCATCGTGTTCACCATTCCGTACCTGAACCAGTTCACCCTGATCGGCACCACCGATCGCGAATACACCGGCGATCCGGCCAAAGTGGCCATCACTGAAGGTGAAACCGATTACCTGCTGAAAGTGGTCAACGCCCACTTCAAGAAACAGATCAGCCGCGACGACATCCTGCACAGCTATTCCGGCGTGCGTCCGCTGTGCAACGACGAATCCGACAACCCTTCGGCCGTGACCCGGGACTATACCCTGGCGCTCTCCGGCGGCGGTGAAGAAGCCCCGTTGCTCTCGGTGTTCGGCGGCAAGCTGACCACCTACCGCAAGCTGGCCGAGTCGGCCATGGCGCAACTGGCGCCGTACTTCACCCAGATGCGCCCGAGCTGGACCGCCGTCGCCACGCTTCCTGGCGGCGAGAACATGACCACCCCGCAAGCGTTGTGCTCGGCCATCCGCGACAAGTTCGACTGGCTGCCCACCGACATCGCCCGGCGCTGGGCCACCACCTATGGCAGCCGCACCTGGCGCATGCTGGAAGGCGTGCAGACGCTCGCCGACCTGGGCGAACACCTCGGCGGCGGCCTCTATACCCGCGAAGTCGACTACCTATGCAGCGATGAGTGGGCCGTCGACGCCCAGGACATCCTTTGGCGTCGTAGCAAGCTGGGCCTGTTCACCACTGCGGCCGAACAGCAAAAGCTTCAGCAGTACCTAGAAAAGGTCGAGCACAACCGCCGCAAAATCGAAGCGGCCTGAAGGCAAGACTGCCTGACCCAAGCCCCTGAATCGTGCGATTCAGGGGCTTTTTATTACCTCAAACCCACCACTGCCCCCTTGTGGGAGCGGGCTTGCTCGCGAAAGCGGTGTGTCATTCAACACATGTATCGGATGACACACCGCTTTCGCGAGCAAGC
>NZ_LHVJ01000020.1:0-125379 GCF_001269745.1 Pseudomonas sp. P97.38 | reverse complement strand
TGCTCGCGAAGGCGGCCGGACATTCAACATAGATGTCACAGATACACCGCCTTCGCGAGCAAGCCCGCTCCCACAAGGGATTGGCAGTGAACACAAATGCTGTGCACGCCGCAGCTTCCATGTGGGAGCGAGCTTGCTCGCGATAGCGTCGGATCAGTCAATCATGATGCCGGCTGACAAACCGCCATCGCGAGCAGGCTCGCTCCCACAGGATCATGGCGCGTACGGCAGGACCCGCTTGTGCTCGGTCTTGCGGTAGGTTTCGCAGATGATCCGGGCGGCTTCTTCGCGGATGGTCTTGCCATGCAGGAAGGCGTCGATCTCGCCGTAGGTCACACCGTGGGCGGCTTCGTCGGGTTTGCCGGGGGACAGGTCTTCGAGGTCGGCCGTGGGGACTTTTTCCACCAGCGATTCCGGCGCGCCGAAATCACGGGCGATGGCCCGGACCTGGTTCTTCACCAGGCCGCTCAATGGGGCCAGGTCGCAGGCGCCGTCACCGAACTTGGTGAAGAACCCCATCACGGCCTCGGCCGCATGGTCGGTGCCGATCACCAGGCCATGTTCGGCACCGGCGATGGTGTACTGCGCCACCATGCGCATCCGCGCCTTGGTATTGCCCAGCACGAAATCCCGCGAGCCCGGTGCCTTGCCTTCGAAGGCCAGCACCTCCTTGGCCAGCGCCTTGACCGCCGGGCCGATGTTGACGGTGTGGCGTTCGTCCGGTTCGATGAAGTCCACGCAGGCCTGCGCCTCGTGCTCGTCGAACTGGGTTTCGTAGGGCAGGCGCACGGCGATGAACTTGTAGGCCGGGTTGCCGGTTTTCTCCCGCAGTTCACGCACCGCCCGTTGGGCCAGCAACCCGGCGGTCAACGAGTCGACCCCGCCACTGATGCCAAGCACGAGGGACTTGAGCCCGGAGTTGACCAGGCAATCCTGGATGAAGCCCACCCGCCGGGCGATCTCAGCCTTGAGGGCCGCGTCATCGGCGAACGGGGGCTGGACGTTGAGTTGTTCAGCAATCTCACGCTGTACGGCTTGCATGAATTCACTCCTTGCTAGAGGGGTCGATAAGGTCGGCAGGTACTTGGAAAACATGTCGCATGTAGGCGACGAAATTGGGGTCCTTGCAGTGGGTCTTGCCGGGCTCGTCGGAAATCTTGGCCACGGGTTGCCCGTCACAACTGATCATTTTAAGTACGATGCTCATTGGCTCTACACCTGCAATGTCGCAGGTCAGATTGGTGCCAATACCGAAGCTGACATTAATGCGACCACGCAATGCGCGGAAAATCTCCAGGCATTTGGGCAGGTTCAGACTGTCGGAGAACACCAGGGTCTTGCTCATCGGGTCGATGCCCAGCTTGTGGTAGTGGGCGATGGCCTTTTCGGCCCAGATCACCGGGTCGCCGGAGTCATGGCGCAGGCCGTCGAACAGCTTGGCGAAGAACAGGTCGAAATCCGCCAGGAATGCGTCCATGGTGATGCAATCGGTCAGCGCGATCCCCAGCAGGCCACGGTACTCGCGCACCCAGCAGTCGAGGGCGGCGATCTGGCTGTCGATCAGCCGCGGGCCCAGTTGCTGGTGCGCCATGATCCATTCGTGGGCCATGGTGCCCAGGGGTTTCATGTCCAGTTCCCGGGACAGGTGCACGTTGCTGGTGCCGACGAAACGCCCGGGGAAATCATGCTTGAGCACGTTCACCACTTCTTCCTGGACGCGGTAGGAAAAGCGTCGTCGGGTGCCGAAGTCCGCGACCTGCAGTTCGGACAACTCGTCGGCGCTGGCATTGGCGGTCAACCAGTCGAACTTGCGATACAGCTGCTCCCGCGCCTGTTCCAGGACTATTTCCCGGTAGCGATAGCGGTTGCGCACTTCGCTGACGATGGCCAGCAGCGGCACTTCGAACAGGATCACGTGCAGCCACGGCCCCCGCAGGCGGATGAACAGCTCGCCGTTGTCGATGCCGGTGTGCACGTACCGCAGGTTGAAGCGAAACAGGCCCAGGAAGCGCAGGAAGTCCGGCTTGAGAAAGCTGATGCGTTCCAGGAACCCCAATTGATCGGCGCTCAGACTCAACTCGGCCAGGCGCTCGATCTGGAAGCGGATCTCCGCCAGGTAGGGGCGCAAGTCTTCGCTGTTGCGGCAACGAAACTCCCATTCGACTTCAACGTTGGGGTAGTTGTGCAGCACCGCCTGCATCATCGTCAGTTTGTAGAAGTCGGTGTCGAGCAGGTTCTGCACGATACGATCGGCAAATACACTCTCGCTCATGGTGGGTCTCCAGGCAGGTCGCTGCGTCGGGCAGCGCGGTGCAGCGGTTTGTTGAAAAGGTTAGTGGCGCATAACCTGGATGGGTATTGCCAGTGTTTTTTAGTCCCGCAGATCTTTGTGGCGAGGGAGCTTGCTCCCGCTGGGGTGCGAAGCGCCCCTCTAGCGGCGTCTTGGTTGCGCATCTTGCGGCTGCTTCGCAGCCGAGCGGGAGCAAGCTCCCTCGCCACGGGGTTTATGTGGGATGCAGTTAATGTGGCAGATCCGGGTTGCCGATCTGCTCCAGCATCCATTCCACGAAAAGCTTCACCTTGGGCACCTCCGCCGAGTGCTCGGGGTAGGCCAGGTAATAGGCGCTGCTGCTGGGCATCGCGTGTTGCCAGGGGATGACCAGCTTGCCGTCGGCCAGTTCTTCTTCCACCAGAAAGCGTGGCAGCAGCGCCACACCGCAGCCGACCTGGGCGGCGCGGATGCACATGTAGAAGGTTTCGAAGCGTGGCCCGTGATAGCTGTGTTCGGTGTGGTAGCCCTGGCTGTCGAACCAGTCGTGCCAGGCCTGTGGGCGGGAGGCGTTCTGCAGCAGGACCAGGTCGGCCAGTTGGGTCGGGTCGCTGAAGGGCTGCTCGGGCAGGCTGCCGGGGGCGCAGACTGGTACCAGTTCTTCGCTGAACAGTTTCAGGGATTCGGAACCGGGTCGTGAGCCCTGGCCGAAATAAAAGGCCAGGTCGCTGCGTCCTTGCAGCAGGTCGTCGGCTTCCTGTTCGCTGCACAGGTCCAGATGAATCGTCGGATGGCGCAGCCGCCAGCCCTTCAGGCGCGGGACCAGCCAGCGAGCACCGAAGGTCGGAGGCGTGGAAACCCGCAGGACTTCAGTGTCGCCGCCGTAGGAACGCAGGTAATGGGTGGACATCTCCACCTGCGTGAGGATTTTTCGCACTTCAGCCAGGTACAACTCGCCGGCCGGCGTCAGTTGCAGGCGGCGGCGGACGCGCCGGAACAGCAAGTGTTGCAACAGTTCTTCCAGTTGCGCGACCTGCTTGCTGACGGCGCTCTGGGTCAGGTGCAGTTCTTCGGCGGCGCGGGTGAAACTCAAGTGCCGCGTCACCGCTTCGAAGCATTGCAGCGCCGTGATCGATGGCAAATAGCGTTTGTTGAGCATGGTGAGGCCTTGTTTCCGGTCGCTCTGCCTGGGCAGCATGAATAAACGGAATGATATCTCGCTTAATGGTCGTTTGTTGCCAAGTCTCGCGCCAGCTACAACTACAGTCCTGATCAGCCGTCTTCGTCCGGTTGCCGCCTATTGTCTTTTGCGTGAGGAATTTTCCATGGTTGCTGCATTGCTTGATCGTCTCGGTGTCGACTCGGCCCTGTACCAGAACGGCACCCAGCCGGTGCATTCACCTATCGACGGCAGCCGCATCGGCGCCGTGAACTGGGAAGGTGCCGCTGAAGTCGAGCAGCAGGTCAGCCGTGCCGAGCATGCCTTCGACCTGTGGCGCCAGGTGCCGGCGCCGCGCCGTGGCGAACTGGTGCGTCAATTCGGCGACCTGTTGCGCCAGTACAAGGCCGACCTCGGCGAACTGGTGTCGTGGGAAGCCGGCAAGATCACCCAGGAAGGCCTGGGTGAAGTGCAAGAGATGATCGACATCTGCGACTTCGCCGTCGGCCTGTCCCGCCAGTTGTACGGCCTAACCATCGCCTCCGAGCGCCCGGGCCACCACATGCGTGAATCCTGGCACCCGCTGGGCGTGGTCGGGGTCATCAGCGCGTTCAACTTCCCGGTGGCGGTCTGGGCCTGGAACACCACACTGGCCCTGGTGTGCGGCAACGCGGTGATCTGGAAACCCTCGGAAAAGACCCCGCTCACCGCCCTGGCCTGCCAGGCGCTGTTCGAGCGCGTGTTGAAGAACTTCAGCGATGCGCCGCCGTACCTGAGCCAGGTGATCATAGGCGGCCGCGACGCCGGTGAAGCGTTGGTGGACGATCCTCGCGTGGCTTTGATCAGTGCCACCGGCAGCACCCGCATGGGCCGCGAAGTCGCGCCGAAAGTCGCCGCGCGCTTTGCCCGCAGCATCCTCGAACTGGGTGGCAACAACGCCATGATCCTCGCGCCGAGCGCCGACCTGGACATGGCCGTGCGCGCGATCCTGTTCAGCGCCGTCGGCACTGCCGGCCAGCGTTGCACCACGTTGCGCCGGCTGATCGCCCACGAGTCGGTGAAGGATGAAATCGTCACCCGCCTCAAGGCCGCCTATTCGAAAGTGCGCATCGGCCATCCGCTGGAAGGCAACCTTGTCGGGCCGCTGATTGACCAGCACAGCTTCGACAACATGCAGGATGCGCTGGAGCAGGCCCTGAGCGAAGGCGGGCGGGTGTTCGGCGGCAAGCGCCAGCTCGAAGACCAGTATCCGAATGCCTATTACGTGTCGCCCGCCATCGTCGAGATGCCGGAGCAGAGCGACGTCGTGCGCCACGAAACCTTCGCGCCGATCCTGTACGTGGTCGGCTACAAGGACTTCGCCGAGGCCCTGCACCTGAACAACGCCGTGCCCCAGGGCCTGTCGTCCTGCATCTTCACCACCGACGTGCGTGAAGCCGAACAGTTCATGTCGGCGGTGGGCAGCGACTGCGGCATTGCCAACGTCAACATCGGCCCGAGCGGCGCGGAAATCGGCGGCGCCTTCGGTGGCGAGAAAGAAACCGGCGGCGGTCGCGAATCCGGTTCCGACGCCTGGCGCGGCTACATGCGCCGCCAGACCAATACCGTGAACTACTCGCTGGAGCTGCCGTTGGCCCAAGGGATTACCTTCGACTGAGGTTGTTAGGGGCGGATTTTCAATACGTGGAGATCCTTTGTGGGAGCGAACTTGCTCGCGATAGCGGTGTGTCAGTCACATAGTCGTTGAATGTGCCGCCGCTATCGCGAGCAAGCTCGCTCCCACGCTGAATAGTGTGATGGTTGGGTTTTTCGGAGTCTGGCAATGCCGTTACGCGAAGAATGTCTGTGGGAAAAACTGACGCCGCAAAGGCCTGAAAACACTTCGCTCACCGGGGAGATCACGGCCGATGTCTGCGTGATCGGGGCCGGCTTCACCGGGCTCTCGGCGGCCGTGCATTTGCTGGAGGAGGGCAAGCGCGTTGCGTTGCTGGAGGCCCATCGGGCCGGGCACGGAGGTTCGGGGCGCAACGTCGGGCTGGTGAACGCCGGCCTGTGGATCCCGCCGGACGAGATCGAGGCCGGGTTCGGCGAAGCGGTGGGCAGCCAGCTCAATCGCATGCTGGGGGCCGCGCCAGCCCTGGTGTTCAGCCTCGTCGACAAATACAACATCGACTGCCAGTTGCGCCGCGAAGGCACTCTGCACATGGCCCATAACGCCCGGGGCGAGGCTGACCTGCGCAGTCGCGAAGCCCAATGGAAGCGCCGTGGCGCCCCAGTGGAGTTGCTCACCGGGCACGCCTGCGTCGAGGCCACGGGCACCTCGAAAATCGCCGCCGCCTTGCTCGACCGACGCGCCGGGACGCTCAACCCCATGGCTTACGCCAGCGGTTTGGCCAAGACGGCCAGGGACCTTGGCGGGCAGTTGTTCGATCACTCCCCGGTCACCCGCCTGGAGCGCCAAGGCCAGCGCTGGTCGGTGCAAACGGCCCAGGGCTCGGTGCTGGCCGAGCAGGTGGTGATCGCGTCCAACGCCTACACCGAAGGCGACTGGACCGAGCTGCGGCGCAACTTTTTCCCGGGCTATTACTACCAGGTCGCCTCGGTCCCGCTGACCGACGACGCGGCCCGGCGCATCCTGCCGGGCGGACAGGGTTCGTGGGACACCCGCCAGGTCTTGAGCAGCATTCGCCGGGACAAGGACGGCCGCCTGTTGCTCGGCAGCCTGGGCAATGGCAACCGCAAGCCGACCTGGTTCCTCAAGGCGTGGGCCGACCGGGTACAGCGCCACTATTTTCCCTATCTCAAACCCGTGGAGTGGGAATGCACCTGGACCGGGTGCATTGCCTTTACCCCGGATCATCTGATGCGCCTGTTCGAGCCGGCCCCCGGGCTGGTGGCCGTGACGGGCTACAACGGGCGCGGGGTGACCACCGGGACGGTGGTCGGCAAGGCCTTCGCCGACTACCTATGCCAGGGTGACGCGAAGGCGCTGCCAATCCCCTTCGCGCCTATGCAGCCGCTGGCCGGCGTGGGGCTGCGCAGTTGCCTGTACGAGGCGGGTTTTTCGCTGTATCACGCGGGCCAGTGCCTGCGGATCGTCATCTGAGTGTAGAAAAATGTTACCGCGCGCCGCGTTTTCCGGCGCAGCGGCTAGCCTGTTATGGTGCGGGTTGTAGCAGTTGCGCACCGACAGTGTGCAGTTCGGTGACGCAGGATGTTACAGCATGGTTGCACGTCGTTTCGCGCGATGGTTGCAATGATGGCTCATGGAGGGTTTTACCCACATAAATGCAAGGTTGCACCTTGTGCGGTTTAGACGGTTGCACGCCCTATGAAAAAGGGCCCGAAACAGTCGAAATAACAATAAAGCAGCGACTTTTTTCAGAATAAAAAACCGATGGCACGGCCCTTGCTCTGAGCTTCTCAGTGAAATGAAGTCGCAGTGCCAACTAAAAAAAACCTTGGAGCACCACCTCATGTCCCAGACGTTTTACAAGAAAGGCTTCCTGGCCCTCGCAGTGGCAGCTGCGCTGGGTGTGTCCGCGTTTGCGCAGGCTGATGTGAAATTCGGTGTGGCGGGTCCAATGACGGGGGCCAACGCGGCCTTCGGCGAGCAGTACATGAAAGGTGCCCAGGCGGCCGCCGATGTCATCAACAAGGCCGGTGGCGTCAACGGTGAGAAAATCGTCCTGGTCGCCGGCGACGACGCCTGCGAACCCAAGCAGGCCGTGGCCGTGGCCAACCGCCTGGTGGACCAGGACAAGGTGATCGGCGTGGTCGGGCACTTCTGCTCGTCCAACACCATCCCGGCCTCCGAGGTCTATGACGAGGCGGGTGTCATCGCCATCACCCCGGGCTCGACCAACCCGGCAGTGACCGAGCGCGGCCTGAGCGCGATGTTCCGCATGTGCGGGCGTGACGACCAGCAAGGCATCGTGGCCGGCGACTACATCGTCGACGTGCTCAAGGGCAAGAAAGTCGTCGTGCTGCACGACAAGGACACCTACGGCCAGGGCCTGGCGGATGCCACCAAGGCACAGTTGGAGAAGCGTGGCGTGAAAGCCGTGCTGTATGAAGGCCTGACCCGTGGCGAGAAAGACTTCAGCGCCGTGGTCACCAAGATCCGCGCGGCCGGTGCCGACGTGGTCTACTTCGGTGGCCTGCACCCGGAAGCCGGCCCGCTGGTTCGCCAACTGCGTGAACAAGGCCTCAAGGACGTGAAGTTCATGTCCGACGACGGCATCGTCACCGACGAACTGGTCACCACCGCCGGCGGCGCGCAATACGTCGATGGCGTGTACATGACCTTCGGCGCCGATCCGCGCCTGCTGCCCGACAGCAAGGCCGTGGTGGACGCTTTCCGGGCCCAGGGCGTCGAGCCTGAAGGCTACACCCTGTACGCCTACGCGTCGGTCCAGGCGCTGGCCGCCGGTTTCAACGGTGCCAAGTCCAACAAGGGCGAGGACGCGGCCAAATGGCTCAAGGCCAATCCGGTGCAAACCGTCATGGGCAAGAAAGAGTGGGATGCCAAGGGTGACCTGAAGGTCTCCGACTACGTGGTCTACCAGTGGGACAAGGACGGCAAATACCATCAGTTGGAAAAACAGAAATAATTGAAGGGATAACGGCTTGTGGCGAGGGAGCTTGCTCCCGCTGGGGCGCGTAGCGGCCCTGAAAACAGGACTGCTGCACAGTCCAGCGGGAGCAGGCTCCCTCGCCACGATCGTCCTTCCCGGGCTAAGACCCACCTGTCTTTTCTCTCGAAAGCTGCGCGCACATCGTGCCGCGTCGGCGGCTGAACCCCGGTCCGTCGCCGCGTTGTGCGTGCAGCCTTTCAAATGCGTGAGATCGCGTTATGGATGGTATTTTCCTGCAGCAACTGATCAACGGCCTGACCCTCGGGTCGGTCTATGGTCTGATCGCCATCGGCTACACAATGGTCTACGGCATCATCGGCATGATCAACTTCGCCCACGGCGAGGTTTACATGATTTCCGCTTACCTCGCGGCAATCAGTCTGGCTCTGCTGGCTTACTTCGGTATCGAATCCTTCCCGCTGATGATCCTCGGCACCCTGGTATTCACAGTCGTGGTCACCGGGGTCTACGGCTGGGTCATCGAACGCGTCGCCTACAAACCCCTGCGCAACTCCACCCGCCTGGCACCGCTGATCAGTGCCATCGGTATCTCGCTGATCCTGCAGAACTACGCCCAGATCAGCCAGGGCGCCCGCCAGCAGGGCGTGCCGACACTGCTCGAAGGCGCCATGCGTGTCGACATCGGCAGTGGTTTCGTGCAACTGACCTACACCAAGATCTTCATCCTGGTGGCGGCGTTTGCCGGGATGGCCCTGCTGACCTACATCATCAAGTACACCAAGCTGGGGCGCATGTGCCGCGCCACCCAGCAAGACCGCAAGATGGCCTCGATCCTCGGGATCAACACCGACCGGGTGATTTCCTACGTGTTTATCATCGGTGCCGCCATGGCGGCCCTGGCCGGCGTGCTGATCACCATGAACTACGGCACGTTCGACTTCTATGCCGGCTTCATCATCGGCATCAAGGCGTTCACCGCGGCGGTGCTCGGCGGCATTGGCTCCCTGCCTGGGGCGATGCTCGGCGGAATCATCCTCGGGATCTCCGAGTCGCTGTTCTCCGGTCTGATCAACTCTGACTACAAAGACGTGTTCAGTTTCTCGCTGCTGGTGCTGATTCTGATTTTCCGTCCCCAAGGCCTGTTGGGTCGCCCACTCGTGGCGAAGGTATAAGTATGTCTGCTGCCAATAAACCGATTGATATCAAACAGAGCGTCATCGACGCGATCCTGGCCGGGCTGATCTCGCTGATCGTGTTCGGGCCGATTGTCGGCGTGGTGCTCGACGGCTACAGCTTCAACCTGCAACCGGCCCGCGTCGGCTGGCTGGTGGCGATCGTGATGATCGGGCGCTTTGCCTTGAGCCTGTTCCTGCAAACGCCTCGGGGCCTGAAGGTGCTCCAGGGTTTCGAAAGCTCCGGCTCCGGCGTGCACGTCCTGCCACCGGACTACAAGTCGCGCCTGCGCTGGATCATCCCGGCACTGATCGTGATCGCCATCGTGTTTCCGTTCTTCGCCAACAAATACGTGCTCACGGTGGTCATCCTCGGGTTGATCTACGTGCTACTGGGCCTGGGCCTGAACATCGTGGTCGGCCTGGCGGGGCTGCTCGACCTGGGCTACGTGGCGTTCTACGCCATCGGCGCCTATGGCCTGGCGCTGGGTTACCAATACCTGGGCCTGGGCTTCTGGACGGTGCTGCCCCTGGCGGCGATTGCGGCGGCGATGGCCGGCTGCATATTGGGATTCCCGGTATTGCGAATGCACGGTGACTACCTGGCGATCGTGACCCTGGGCTTCGGCGAGATCATCCGGCTGGTGCTCAACAACTGGCTGTCGTTCACGGGCGGGCCCAATGGCATGCCGGTGCCGTCGCCGACGTTCTTCGGCCTGGAGTTCGGGCGAAGGGCGAAGGACGGCGGGGTGCCGTTCCATGAATTCTTCGGTATCGATTACAACCCGAACCTGAAATTCCTGTTCATCTACATCGTGCTGTTCATCGTCGTGATGCTGGTGCTCTACATCAAGCATCGCCTGACCCGCATGCCGGTCGGGCGTGCCTGGGAAGCCCTACGCGAAGATGAAATCGCCTGCCGCTCCATGGGGCTGAACCACGTGCTGGTCAAGCTCTCGGCCTTCACCATCGGTGCATCCACCGCTGGCCTGGCCGGGGTGTTCTTCGCAAGCTACCAGGGGTTCGTCAATCCATCGTCGTTCACCTTCTTCGAGTCGGCGCTGATCCTGGCGATCGTCGTGCTCGGTGGCATGGGCTCGACCGTGGGCGTGGTGATCGCGGCGTTCGTGCTCACCGTGGCGCCGGAGCTGCTGCGCAGTTTCTCCGAGTACCGGGTGCTGCTGTTCGGCGTGCTGATGGTGTTGATGATGATCTGGCGACCTCGCGGCCTGATTCGTATCAGCCGTACCGGTGTGACGCCGCGCAAGGGGGTAGCGCCATGAGCGAAGTCGTACTTTCCGTTGAAAACCTGATGATGCAGTTCGGTGGGATCAAGGCCCTCAGCGACGTCAGCCTGCAGGTCAAGCGCAAGTCGATCTTCGCCCTGATCGGCCCCAACGGCGCGGGCAAGACCACGGTGTTCAACTGCCTGACCGGGTTCTACAAGGCTTCGGGCGGCAGGATCGAGCTCAATGTGCGTGGCGAGCGGACCAACGTCATCAAGCTGTTGGGCGAGGCCTTCCGGCCGACCGACTTCGTGTCGCCGAAATCCTTCGCCAGCCGGCTGTACTACAAGATGTTCGGCGGGACCCACCTGGTGAACCGCGCCGGCCTGGCCCGGACGTTCCAGAACATCCGCCTGTTCAAGGAAATGTCGGTGCTGGAAAACCTGCTGGTGGCCCAGCACATGTGGGTCAACCGCAGCCTGTTGGCCGGCATCCTCAACACCAAAGGCTACCGCAAGGCTGAAAGCGATGCCCTGGACCACGCCTTCTACTGGTTGGAAGTGGTGGACCTGGTGGATTGCGCCAACCGCCTGGCGGGCGAGCTTTCCTACGGCCAGCAACGGCGCCTGGAAATTGCCCGGGCCATGTGCACCCGTCCGCAGATCATCTGCCTGGACGAGCCGGCGGCCGGCCTCAACCCTCAGGAAACCGAAGCGCTGAGCGCGATGATCCGGCTGCTGCGCGACGAGCATGATCTGACCGTGGTGCTGATCGAACACGACATGGGCATGGTAATGAGCATTTCCGACCACATCGTGGTGCTGGACCACGGCAACGTCATCGCCGAGGGCGGTCCGGAGGCGATTCGCAACGATCCGAAGGTGATCGCGGCCTACCTGGGCGCCGATGAAGAGGAATTGGTATGAGTACACCGATCCTCGAACTCAAGGAACTGGACGTGTTCTACGGGCCGATCCAGGCCCTGAAGAAAGTCTCGATGCACATTGGCGAAGGCGAGACCGTGAGCCTGATCGGCTCCAACGGTGCCGGCAAGTCCACGCTGTTGATGTCGATCTTCGGCCAGCCGCGCGCGGCCGGCGGGCAGATCATCTATCAGGGCGTGGACATTACCCACAAGTCGTCCCACTACATCGCGTCCAACGGCATCGCGCAGTCGCCGGAAGGGCGCCGGGTGTTCCCCGACATGACCGTCGAGGAAAACTTGCTGATGGGCACCATTCCCATCGGTGACAAGTACGCCAGCGAAGACATGCAGCGCATGTTCGAGCTGTTCCCGCGGCTCAAGGAGCGGCGCAACCAGCGGGCCATGACGATGTCCGGCGGCGAGCAGCAGATGCTCGCCATCGCCCGGGCACTGATGAGCCGGCCGAAGTTGTTGCTGCTCGACGAGCCGAGCCTGGGGCTGGCGCCGATCGTGGTGAAGCAGATCTTCTCCACCCTGCGGGAGCTGGCGTCCACGGGGATGACCATCTTTCTGGTGGAGCAGAACGCCAATCACGCCCTCAAGCTGTCGGACCGGGCCTACGTGATGGTCAACGGTGAAATCCGCCTGACCGGCACCGGCAAGGAACTGCTCGCCAACGAAGAGGTGCGCAACGCGTACCTGGGCGGGCATTGAAGCGGCTGCTGTAATGGAAAAACCGGCGAGAGATCGCCGGTTTTTTATCCCTCCAAACCACCACCCAACTTGTGGGAGCGAGCTTGCTCGCGATGGCGGCAGGTCAGCCGACATCGATGTTGATTGAACCGAGGCTATCGCGAGCAAGCTCGCTCCCACAGGAGGCTTTGTATGTTTTTCACAATTGTGGAAAACCATTCTGAACCCTTGCCAAACCGCGACATAAAGTCGCCGCAAACAGTTGTTTTGTCACACTTTTGACTTGTCCCCGTTTGCTGTGGAACTGGCTGTGGGTAACGTGGGAGTAGCTGGCTGAAAGCCTTTGATTACGCGGCCTACAGGGCGATGGTTAATTTCTGATCAGGTGTTTTTGATGGCGCGGCGGTGGCAGTTGTCAACACTTTTATGCGCTTGGGCGAGGCTGCGCAAAACGCTGGGCAAGCCTGTGGATAAGTCTGTGACTAAACTCTGGAAAGACCGCGCGAAGGGCCGTAGTTACTGGCTTGGAGCCATCGCCTAGTTGGCCGCTGGCTTATAGCAGAGATCCTGAACTGCACAACCGTTGTTGCGGGGTCAAGCGAAAAAAATTTCCAAACACCCCGCAAAGCCTTGTGCACAGCGGCCTGGCGCTTGTGCAGTTGCCCCCGGTTACTGTGGACGTGCCTGTGGATAAGGTGCGGGCAACCGGCTGTAGCCCTTATTCCGCGAGGCTTGGCGCCAGTTGGTTGTTTTATGATCAATGTTGAGGGCGGTCGACGGGGTTTCACAAGCCTTGCCCCTGCCATGTCGGGGCGGGCATGCTGTGGGCCGATTTCCATTTCAATGAGCGGTTCAAGCCCAAGCAAGGAGAACACGATGTCCAACACCCTGTTTATCACCGGCGCGACGTCCGGTTTTGGTGAAGCCTGCGCCCGTCGTTTTGCCGAGGCCGGTTGGAAACTGGTGCTGACCGGTCGTCGTGAAGAACGCCTCAATGCCCTCTGCGCCGAGTTGTCGAAGCAGACCGAGGTCCACGGCCTGGTGCTCGACGTACGAGACCGCAAGGCTATGGAGGAAGCCATCGCCAACCTGCCGCCGTCGTTCGCCACGCTGCGCGGGCTGATCAACAACGCCGGCCTGGCCCTGGGCGTCGACCCGGCCCCCAAGTGCGACCTCGATGACTGGGACACCATGGTCGACACCAACGTCAAAGGGCTGCTCTACAGCACTCGCTTGCTGCTGCCGCGCCTGATCGCCCATGGCCGTGGCGCCGGAATCATCAACCTGGGCTCCATCGCCGGTAACTACCCGTACCCGGGCAGCCACGTGTATGGCGCGAGCAAGGCGTTCGTCAAACAGTTTTCCCTGAACCTGCGTTGCGACTTGCAAGGCACGGGCGTGCGGGTGAGCAATATCGAGCCGGGCCTGTGCGAAAGCGAGTTCTCGCTGGTGCGCTTCGGTGGTGACCAGGACCGCTATAACGCCACCTACGCCGGGGCCGATCCGATCCAGCCGCAGGATATCGCCGAAACGATCTACTGGGTGCTCAACACGCCGGCGCACATCAACATCAACAGCCTGGAGTTGATGCCGGTAAGCCAGACCTGGGCCGGGTTTGCCATCGAGCGCAACAAGGCCTGACCGCTGAGTTGGGGAGGCGGTTGATGGAAGCCTGTGGCGAGGGAGCTTGCTCCCGCTGGACTGCGAAGCAGGCCCAGGATTTTGCGACTGCTTCGCAGCCGAGCGGGAGCAAGCTCCCTCGCCACAAACGCATTACGCCAGGCAGTCGGCCAACCCGAGATAGCAGGTCATGAGGTGATAGGGCGTGGTGGACGGCATGTCCCGCCGGCTGACGATGCCATCGGCATCCAGGCATTCGTTCCAGCCCTTGGCATGCAGGAAGTGTTGCTGCAGGGCCTTTAGCTGCGGCAGCAAAGCCTGCTGACCGTCCGCACGTAAGGTCAGTGAGCGCAGGTATTCGGCCTGGGCCCAGATGCGCTGGGTCGCGTCCCGCGGGGCGGCATGCGGCTCTAGGCTCAGCATCGCGCAAACCGCGCCGGACTTTCGGTCTACGCCACGTTGCTCGCTGTATTCGAAGCTTCGCTCAAGGGCCTTGCGCAGCTTGCCGTCACGCAACAAGGGCGACGATGCCAGCAGGAAATACCATTCGAACTGGTGCCCTGGCTCGAACCAGTTATCCACAGACTTGAGCGGTTTCTCCATCATCACGCCCAGCGTCGGTTCGATGAAGCGCTTGAGCATCCCGTCGCACAGGCTCGACAACGCTTGTTGCACATGGGCGTCTTCGCGAACCGAAAGGGTGGCAAGAAACGCTTCGGCCAAATGCATCAATGGGTTTTGCAGCGGGCCCGATTCCAGGGTTGACCAGTCACGCCTGAGGCTGGCTTCGTAGAGGCCGTCGCCGGTGGCAAAGCGTCGGGCGATGACTTCCAGGGCGGCATTGAGCACCGATTCCACCAGCGGCTCGCGCACCTTGTCCCAGTAGTGGGCGCAGGCGAACAGGATGAAGGCGTGGGTGTAGAGGTCCTTGCCGGTGTCCAGCGGCGCCCCTTGCGGGTCGATGCTGTAGAACCAGCCGCCGTGCTCGGCATCGTGGAAGTGCCGCTGCAGCGAACGAAACAGCGCGCTGGCCCGTTCCTCGGCCTGGGGGACTTCGCCAATCAGGCTGGCAAACACGTACAACTGGCGTGCACAGGCCATGGCGCGGTAGCGCTGGGGCGGCAGTGGCACATGGTGGGCGTCCAGGGATTCATAAGGCAACGCCAGTTCGCTGTTCCAGCCCGGGCCTTGCCACATGGGCACGATCACCTCGTGAAAATGCCGGCGCACCGTGGCGAACAGGGTGATCAATTCAGGCGGCAGGGCGGGGCGGGAAGCATCAGGCATTGGCGAGCGTCGTCACGGCAGGGGGCGATTGCGCGACATGGTAGCAGAGTGGCAGGGGCGAGCGATGCAGTGCCTTCAAGGCCCCTTCGCGGACAAGCCCGCTCCCACGATTCGACCGGCGTACGCGGACCTGTGGGAGCGGGCTTGCCCGCGAAAGCGGCCGTGAAGGCCCAGCCAGTCAACCTGCCAGTAGCCAGACCCCAGCCCCCGCCGAAGCGGCTCCGGCCAGTCGCACCAGTGGCGCTGCTGCCCGCGGCAATACACGTACCACCGCGAAACCAGCGCCATGCAGTACCGCCGTGGCTGCGACGAACCCTGCCGCGTAGGCCCAAGGGCTCGACATGTCTGGCAGCTCCAGGCCGTGAGCGACGCCATGGAACAACGCGAATACAGCCGTGGCGCCGACCGCCAGGCTCAACGGTGGACGCACCGCCAGTGCCACTGCCAGGCCCAAGGCCAGTACCGAGGCGGCGATTCCACTTTCCATGGCCGGCAGCTCCAGCCCTTCAAAACCCAGCAGGCCGCCGACTAACATCGTGCCGACGAACGTGCACGGCAGTGCCCAGCGTGCCGCGCCCTGTTGTTGGGCCGCCCACAAACCGACCGCCAGCATGGCCAGCAGATGGTCGAGCCCGCCAATGGGGTGGCCGAGGCCGGCGATCAGGCCATTGTCGCCATGGCCGGGGTGGGCGAAGGCCAGCGCTGGCGCCAGCAGCAGGGCAAGGGTGGCGAGGATGCGTTTGAATGTCATGAAGCGGCTTCCTTGTTGAAAAGTCTAAGAATCAGGCGGCGGTCAGCAGGCCTTGGCGTTCGATGAAGGCGATGATTTCGTCCAGGCCCTGGCCGGTTTTCTGATTGCTGAACACGAAGGGGTTACCGTTGCGCATCCGCCGGGTGTCGCTGTCCATCATCTCCAGGGATGCGCCCACCAGCGGCGCCAGGTCGATCTTGTTGATCACCAGCAGGTCGGATTTGCAGATGCCCGGCCCGCCCTTGCGCGGCAGCTTGTCGCCGGCCGAGACGTCGATCACGTAGATGGTCAGGTCCGACAGCTCCGGGCTGAAGGTCGCCGAGAGGTTGTCACCGCCCGATTCCACCAGGATCAGGTCCAGGCCCGGAAAACGCCGGTTCAACTGGTCCACCGCCTCCAGGTTGATCGAGGCGTCTTCGCGAATTGCCGTGTGCGGGCAGCCGCCGGTTTCCACGCCGATGATCCGCTCCGGCGCCAGGGCCTCGTTGCGTACCAGGAAGTCGGCGTCTTCGCGGGTGTAGATGTCGTTGGTGACCACCGCCAGGTTGTAGCGCTCGCGCAATGCCAGGCACAGGGCCAGGGTCAGGGCGGTCTTGCCGGAGCCCACCGGGCCGCCGATGCCGACGCGCAAAGGTTGTGTATTCATGTGTGTCTCCTAGGAACGGAACAGACGGCTGTACTGGCGCTCATGGGCCATGCACGCCAGGGACAGGCCAAACGCGGCGCCGCCGTGGTGATCGGGGTCGATGCTTGAAGCGGTGTGCTGGGCCTGTTGCAGCAGCGGCAGCAGTTCGCTGGTCAGGCGCTGGGCGGCTTGCTGGCCCAGCGGCAGGGTTTTCATCAGCACCGCCAGTTGGTTCTCCAGCCAGCTCCACAGCCACGCGGCGAGCGCATCCTGGGGCGCGATATGCCAGGCGCGGGCCGCCAGCGCCCAGCACAGGGCCAGGTGCGGTTCGCTGTGGGCGTCGAGAAAGTGCCGCGCGGCGTCATCGAGTTCCGGCAAGCCGTTGAGCAACTGCTGCAGCGAGTAGCCCATCTGCCGGCTCTCTTGATACAGCTCACGGGTTTCCCGGCTGGCGCGGTGTCGGTCGCTGTGGTGCTGCAAGGCCTCCCAGTCGTCGGCGGCCGCCGCGGTGCAGTGGGCCAGCAGCAACGGCGCTTCGAAGCGGGCCAGGTTGAGCAGCAATTGGTCGCTGATCCAGCGCCGCGCGGCGTCGGGCGTGTCGACCTGGCCGTTATCCACCGCCATCTCCAGACCCTGGGAATAGCTGTAGCCACCGATGGGCAACTGCGGGCTGGCCAGGCGCAGCAGCGCCCAGGCCGGGTTCATGTGCGCACGCCGAACTGATGCAGGCGCGGCGCATAGTTGAACGCTTCGTCGCCATGCCGGGAATGGTGATGGCCGCCGCCATAGGCGCCATGTTCCGGCTGGAATGGCGCTTCGATGGCTTCGGCGCTGGCGCCCAGTTGTTCGAGCATCGCCTTGAGTACGTAGTCGTCCAGCAGGCGCAACCAGCCGTCGCCCACTTGCAGGGCGACATGGCGATTGCCCAGGTGATAGGCGGCGCGGGTCAGTTCAAAGGCGTTGGCGCAGGTCACGTGCAGCAATTGTTCGGGGCGGGCGCAGACGCGCACGATGCGCCCGTCTTCGGCCTGCAGGCATTCACCGTCGTACAACGGCGGCTGGCCGCGCTCCAGAAACAACCCCACGTCTTCGCCCTCGGCACTGAAACAGCGCAGGCGGCTTTTGCTGCGGGCGTCATAGGTCAGGTGCAGCTCGGCGTCCCAGTGGGGTTGAGGGTCGATTCTGCGATGAATCACCAGCATCGGCGTGCTTCCAGCAATGAGCGATGTGGTGTTTAGAGCAAGGGGCTTGCCAATCGAAGAGGGTGTAGGAAATAGCCGGGGGCGTTGGGCCAACGCTTTACCGTGGGCGATGTTTTGTTCCGGATTGGTGCGCGTCATGAGTGGGGCGCACTATTTTGTGGCGAGCGGCAAACCTGTGGGAGCGGGCTTGCTCGCGAAGGCGGCGTGTCAGTCGACGTCCATGTAGCTGAACCACCGCCTTCGCGAGCAAGCCCGCTCTCACAATGGGGATTACTCGGTGCTGCCCAAGCCTTGCCAGTGCTTGAGGCCGATGAAGATGAACCGCAATTGCTGGGTGATCTTGGCCTGGGGCGTGAGGTGTTCGGGTGGTGCTTCGACGGGTGGGTCGATGATGTCCGGCAGGGTGGCGAACACGCTCTTGACGATGAGGTCGGCCATCACGCTCAGCGCGGCGGTGTTCAGGTGTTGCAGCTTGGGCATGAGGACCAGGTCGGCGGCAAGGTCGGAACTGATGTCCTCGCGCAGCCGTGCGATGGCCTGGCGCACGGGCAGGGAGCCGCCATATTGCTCGCGGGCGAGGAACAGGAACTGCGAGCGGTTGGCTTGTACCACGTCGAGGAAGATTCGCACCGACGCGTCGATGATGCCGCCCATGACGAACTCGTTGTGGCGCACCAGGCGAATGGTTTCGCGGAAGGTCTGGCCGACTTCGCAGACCAGTGCCAGGCCCAGTTGGTCCATGTCGTCGAAGTGCCGGTAGAAGCCGGTGGGCACGATGCCTGCCGTCCTGGCGACTTCCCGCAGGCTCAGGCTGCCAAATCCCCGGCCGCACTCCATCAGGTGACGGGCAGCGTCCATCAGGGCAATTCGGGTCTGTTGTTTCTGTTCGGCGCGGGGCAGCATCGCAGGACTGACTTCCGAGTCATGGGAGCGACGCACTCTAGCAAATCGGGTTTGCCGACGTCGAACGATAGAAGGGGTTAACGCGGGGAAACGAGGGCTTTGAAAATCAAAAGCCCGATTGCAGGAATCGGGCTTTTTTCAAGGCCGCCATGGGCTTAGCTCACGGAGCCGTTGCGTTCGATCACACGGTCACCGCCGTCGGAAGCGAGGGCTTCACCCAGTGGAGTGCGGTCGGAACCGTCGGCTGCCAGGCTTTCACCCAGTGGAGTGCGGTCGGAGCCATCGGCTGCGAGGCTTTCACCCAGTGGAGTGCGGTCGGAACCGTCGGCTGCGAGGCTTTCACCCAGTGGGGTGCGGTCGGAACCATCGGCTGCGAGGCTTTCACCCAGTGGGGTGCGATCGGAACCATCGGCTGCCAGGGACTGACCTTGTGGAGTGCGGTCGCCACCGTCCTGGACCAGACCTTTTTCTTCCAGTCGATCCCGGCCACCTTCAGCGACGGTCTGGCTGTAGACCGAATGGCTGTCCTTGACTTGCGGAGTGGCCTGTTCGGAGGCTGGCAGTGCGAAGGCAGTCGAGGCCAGCAGTGAAAGGGACAAGCTCATCAGTAATTGGCGTTTCATGATCAGTGCTCCTTGGGAGGGCGATAAAGTGGGTACGAGGGCAATGCTACTCTCGATAAGTCGATATAAAAGTTCATAAACGCAATGGTAATAATCAACGGAATTGATTGTTCTGGGCGAGGGCTCTAGGACGGGCGTTTCCAGGGTGCGGTTTTGCACCGCAGTGGGTATTTTGTACCCATCGCTGCGTCACGAATGGGCGGGTGCGGTAACAGTTTGCTGACGGATCGGTCAGCAATTCGAGACTTTTTTGGCCCACGATGGCCACGGCGTTAAACCTGTTGGCCGTTTTGCCAGTCTGACCTTTTATTACGAACAGGCTAAGGTTCGTCTTTTTTTCAGGCGCCGCCGTTCGGACGCCGACTTGTATCAGGAGCCTCGTGCATGACGCGCACCTCGAAAATCCTTGCCTGGAGCTTTGCCTGCCTTGTGATCTTGCTGGCCGTGTTGGTGTTGGTGATCGCGTTCTTCGACTGGAACCGGATCAAACCCACGCTCAACGCCAAGGTGTCCGAGGAACTGCATCGCCCGTTCGCCATCAACGGCAACCTGGCGGTGGTCTGGCAGCGCGAGCTGGAGGAAGGGGGCTGGCGCGCCTGGCTGCCGTGGCCCCATGTGGTGGCCGAGGATTTGAGCCTGGGTAACCCTGATTGGTCGAAAACCCCGGAGATGGCCACGCTCAAGCGCGTCGAATTGCGTATTTCACCCTTGGCGCTGCTGGGCCGGCGGGTGGTGATTCCGCGTATCGACCTGACGGAGCCCAATGCCAGCCTGCAGCGCCTGGCCGATGGGCGCGCCAACTGGACGTTCCAATTCGACCCGAAGGACCCGGACGCCGAGCCGTCCAGCTGGACGGTGGACATCGGCGCCATCGGCTTCGACAAGGGCCACGTCACCCTCGACGACCAGACGCTCAAGACCCGCCTCGACGTGTTGATCGATCCGTTGGGCAAGCCCATCCCATTCAGCGAGATCGTCGGCGACAAGGCCGCCAGGAAAGCCCAGGACCTGGGGGCGGTGCCGCAGGACTACGCGTTTGCCTTCAAGGTCGACGGGCACTATCACGGGCAGGCGCTCAGTGGCTCAGGCAAGGTCGGCGGCCTGCTGGCGTTGCAGGATGCCGCGCGACCTTTCCCGTTGCAGGCCCAGGCCAGGATCGCCGACACCCGCGTCGAGCTGGCGGGCACGCTGACTGACCCGATGAGCCTGGGGGCACTCGATCTGCAATTGAAACTGGCCGGTAAAAGCCTTGCCCAACTCTATCCACTGACCGGCGTGACCCTGCCGGATTCACCGCCCTACGCCACCGACGGTCGCCTGATTGCCAAGCTCCACGAGCCGGGCGGGGCGCTGTTCCGCTACGAAGACTTCAACGGCAAGATCGGCGACAGCGACATCCACGGCAACCTCGCCTACGTCGCCGGCCAGCCGCGACCCAAGCTCAGCGGCGCGCTGGTGTCCAACCAGCTGCTGTTCAGCGACCTGGCGCCGCTGATCGGTGCCGACTCCAACGCCGAGCAAAAGGCCCGGGGAGGCGCCAGCAAACAGCCGGCCGACAAGGTCTTGCCGGTGGAAGAATTCCGCACCGAGCGCTGGAGCGCGATGGACGCCGACGTGGAGTTCACCGGTAAACGCATTGTCCACAGCGCGCAGTTGCCGTTCACCGACCTCTACACCCACCTGGTGCTCAACGACGGGCAACTGAGCCTGGAACCGCTGCGCTTCGGCGTGGCCGGCGGCCGGCTCGATGCCCAGGTCCGTCTCAATGGCCACACCCGTCCCCTTGAGGGCCAGGCGAAGTTGACCGCGCGAGGCTTCAAGCTCAAGCAGTTGTTCCCCGGTTTCGAACCGATGAAAACCAGCTTCGGCGAGCTCAACGGCGACGCCGATATCAGCGGTCGCGGCAATTCGGTGGCGGCGTTGCTGGGCACCTCCAACGGCACGCTGAAAATGCTCATCAACGATGGCGCCATCAGCCGGGAACTGATGGAGCTGGCGGGGTTGAACGTCGGCAACTACGTGGTGGGGAAAATCTTTGGCGACAAGGAAGTGAAGATCAACTGCGCGGCGGCGGACTTCGACATCAAGACCGGCCTGGCGACCACCCGCCTGTTCGTGTTCGACACCGAGAACGCGATCATCTACATCGACGGCACGGCGAACATGGCCACCGAGCAACTGGACCTGACCATTTCGCCGGAGTCCAAGGGCTGGCGGCTGATTTCCCTGCGCTCGCCGTTGTATGTGCGCGGCCCTTTCGCCAAGCCTTCGGCCGGCGTCAAGGCGGTGCCACTGATGTTGCGCGGTGCCGGGATGGTGGCGTTGGGCGTGATCGCGGCTCCGGCCGCCGGCCTGCTGGCGCTGGTGGCTCCCAGCGGTGGTGAGCCGAACCAGTGTGCGCCGTTGCTGGAGCAGATGAAGGCGGGCAAGGCGCCGGTGACGGTGAAGCCAACGCGCTAATCCGTGGCTTTGTGGTGGGGCCTAGGGCCTCTTCGCGGGCAAGCCCGCTCCCACATTCGAGCGCATTCTTTCTGAATGAACTCGGTCAATTGTGGGAGCGGGCTTGCCCGCGAAGGGGCCGGTAAGGCTTACAGATCGGCCAGGATATCGGCCATGTCGTCGGCGTGCTCTTCTTCCTGGGCCAGGATGTCTTCGAAGATGCGCCGGGTGGTGGGGTCTTTTTCACCGATGTACTGGATGATCTCGCGATAGCTGTCGATGGCGATGCGCTCGGCCACCAGGTCCTCGTACACCATCTCCTTGAGGGTGTTGCCCGCCACGTACTGGGCGTGGGAATTGCGGCTCAGCAGGTCGGGGTTGAACTCCGGCTCGCCGCCCAATTGCACGATGCGTTCGGCCAGCTTGTCGGCGTGTTCGGCTTCCTGGTTGGCGTGTTCGAGGAATTCGCTGGCCGCCAGGCTCGCCTTGAGGCCGGTGGCCATGTAGTAGTGGCGTTTGTAACGCAGCACGCACACCAGTTCCGTGGCCAGCGCTTCGTTGAGCAGGCGGATGACTTGCTGGCGATCGGCGCTGTAGCCCTCGGTCACCGCGCCGTTCTCTACGTTCTGCCGTGCACGTTCGCGCAGGGTGGTTACATCGGATAAGTGCATGTCGCTCATCTCGTTCTCCTGGAGGCTGATCCGGTTGGGAGCGTCACGCTCTCGGGGCGTGATCGCTTACAGGCTTGGGAGTGATGAGCGGGGCAAAAAGTTTTATGAAATGTGCCAACGCCTACAATCACGGTGATGCGTCATGAAGCACGCATAGACTGACCTTCCCCTCCATCGCTGAGCACAAGGATGTCCGCCCATGTCGCAACGCTGCGCCACTCGTTACCCGTTGGTACTGGTCCCAGGCATGCTCGGGTTCATTCGGCTGGTGCTGTACCCGTACTGGTACGGGATTGTCTCGGCGTTGCGCCGCGAAGGGGCGGTGGTTGTCGCGGTGAAGGTGTCGCCGCTGCATTCGTCCGAGGTGCGTGGCGAGCAACTGCTGGCGCTAATCGATGAAATCCTGCGCCAGACCGGTGCGCAGAAGGTCAATCTGATCGGCCACAGCCAGGGCAGCCTCACGGCCCGCTACGCTGCCGCCAAGCGCCCGGACCTGGTGGCCTCGGTCACGTCGGTGGCCGGCGCCAACCATGGCTCGGAACTGGCCGATTACCTGCAACGGCATTATCCCGCCGACAGCGCTAGGGGGCGGGTGCTCAGTGCGCTGCTGCGGCTGGTCAACGCCCTGATGAGCCTGCTGGAAACCGCCTACCACGGACCCAGGCTGCCGGTTGACATTGACGCGTCCCATGCCTCCCTCACGACGGCGGGCGTGGCCCTGTTCAACCAGCGTTATCCACAAGGGCTGCCGCCAACCTGGGGTGGGCACGGCCCTGAAGAGGTCAACGGGGTGCGTTATTACTCCTGGTCCGGCACCTTGCAACCGGGCAAGACCGACAAGGGGCGCAACCTGTTCGATGGCACCCACCGCAGTTGTCGCCTGTTCGCCCGCACCTTCGTGCGCGAGGCCGGCCAGTGCGACGGCATGGTCGGGCGCTACAGTTCGCACCTGGGCACGGTGATCCGCGATGACTATCCGCTGGACCACTTCGACATCGTCAACCAGTCGCTGGGGCTGGTCGGCAAGGGCGCCGAGCCGATCCGCCTGTTCGTCGAGCATGCCGAGCGCTTGAAAGCGGCCGGTGTCTAGTGGCCCGGGTTGTCTACACTGGATGCATCGCCGTCACGCTTGTGCGGCACTCAGGAGAAGACGTCATGAAAATGCTGCGTGTTCCTTTGTTGATGATCGGTTTGCTGCTGTGCTCCCAGGGCTTCGCCGCGACGGCGCAGCAGAACAAGATGACCACCTGCAACGCCGACGCCAGCGCCAAGGCGCTCAAGGGTGACGAGCGCAAGGCGTTCATGAGCACCTGCCTGAAGGCCGACTCGAGCACCCCGCAGGAGCGCATGAAAACCTGCAACGCCACGGCCACCACCCAGGCCCTGAAGGGCGATGCCCGCAAGGCGTTCATGAGCGACTGCCTGAAGAAAAAATAGGCGCGGGGCCTGCGGGGGCCTCTTCGCGAGCAGGTTCGCTCCCCGGCAGGTTTGCGTTGTGTGGCCCATTGTGGGGAGCGAGCCTGCTCGCGATGGGCCATCGAAGACGCAGCAAAAAATCCCCTGAACCTCGACCCGAATCGGCCGATACAATGCCTAGTGCTGTCGGCGGAAGGCTGGCAGACTGCCAATCCTTTCACGCCGTTTGCTTTGAGGCTGTATGCCAACGTTTTCTCAGCGTCATGTGTTGTTGGTGATCAGTTGGGTGATCATCTTCGGTGGGTTGTTGCTGGTGCTGCCGCTGCGCCTGTTGCCGAGCCTGCTGGCCGGGTTGCTGGTGTTCGAGTTGGTCAACATGCTCACCCCGCAGTTGCAACGACTGATCGAGGGTCGGCGTGCCCGCTGGCTGGCGGTGGCGTTGCTGGGCACGCTGGTGGTCAGCGTGCTGACGTTGATTTTCGCCGGGGCCATCAGTTTCCTGCTCCATGAAGCGGAAAACCCGGGCGCCTCCCTGGACAAGTTCATGGCGGTGGTCGACCGCGCCCGCGGGCAGTTGCCGCCGTTCATCGACGCCTACCTGCCGGCCAGCGCCGCCGAGTTCCGAGTGGCGATCGGCGCGTGGATGAGCAAGCACCTGAGCGAGCTGCAGCTGGTGGGCAAGGACGCGGCCCACATGTTCGTGACGTTGCTGATCGGCATGGTGCTGGGGGCCATCGTCGCCTTGCAGCGCATCCCCGACCTGACCAAGCGCAAACCCCTGGCGGCGGCGTTGTTCGATCGCCTGAACCTGCTGGTCAAGGCGTTTCGCAACATCGTTTTCGCCCAGATCAAGATTTCCCTGCTCAACACCTTCTTCACCGGGATCTTCCTGGCGGTGGTGCTGCCGCTGTTCGGCATCAAGCTGCCGCTGACCAAGACCCTGATCGTGATGACCTTCCTGCTGGGGCTGTTGCCGGTCATCGGTAACCTGATGTCCAACACCCTGATCACCATCGTCGGCCTGTCGCTGTCGATCTGGGTCGCCGTGGCGGCGCTGGGTTACCTGATCGTGATCCACAAGCTCGAATACTTCCTCAACGCCCGGATCGTGGGCGGGCAGATCAGCGCCAAGTCCTGGGAATTGCTCATGGCAATGCTGGTGTTCGAAGCCGCATTCGGCCTGCCGGGGGTGGTGGCGGGGCCGATCTACTATGCGTACCTCAAGAGCGAGTTGAAGCAGATCGGGATGGTCTAGGACAGCCGTTGCGAGCTGCAAGCTTCAAGCTGCAAGTAAAAGCCAGTCGTGCCGCTTTACTGCCGTTACTTGGCGCTTGAAGCTCGAAGCTTGCAACTGGCTTTAGCCGTAACGCTTCATCGCCTCGATCGCCAATCCGCTGCCAATGCTGCCGAAGATGTTGCCTTCGACATGCTTGGCTCGGGGCAGCATCGCCGAGACGCTGTTGCGCAGCGCCGGGATGCCGCTGGAGCCGCCGGTAAAGAACACCGTGTCGACCTGCTCGACGCCGACGTTGGCATCGCCCAGCAGCTGCGTGACGCTGGCGCGCACCCGCTCCAACAGCCCGTCGATGGCCGATTCGAACAGTGCCCGGCTCAGGTCCACGCTCAGGCCCGGTTCGATCCGGTCCAGGGCCACATGGCGCTGGTCGGTGTGGGTCAGCTGAATCTTGGTTTCCTCGACTTCCATGGCCAGCCAGTGCCCAGCGCGCTGTTCGATCAGCTTGAACAGCCGGTCGATGCCGCCGGTGTCCTCGATGTCGTAGCGCATGCTGTTCAGGGCGAGGGTGGATTTCTGCGCGTACACCGCGTTGATGGTGTGCCAGGTCGCCAGGTTCATGTGGTGGCTGGTGGGCATGTAGGCACCGCTTTTCATCCGGCTGCCGTAGCCGAACAGCGGCATCAGGCCCTGCAAGCTCAACTGCTTGTCGAAATCGGTCCCGCCGATGTGCACGCCGCCGGTGGCGAGGATGTCGGCATGACGGTTGTCGTGGTTACGCCGCTGCGGTGACAGGCGCACCAGGGAGAAGTCCGAGGTACCGCCGCCGATGTCGACGATCAGCACCAGTTCTTCTTTCTCGATGGTCGATTCATAGTCGAAGGCGGCCGCGATGGGTTCGTACTGGAACGACACCTCCTTGAAACCGATCGCCCGGGCGACGTTCGCCAGGGTGTTCTCGGCTTCCTGGTCGGCCAGTTCATCGTCATCGACGAAAAACACCGGACGGCCCAGCACCACTTCTTCGAATTCCCGACCCGCGGCGGCTTCGGCGCGTTGCTTCAGTTGGCCGATGAACAGCCCCAGCAGGTCCTTGAATGGCATGGCCGTGCCCAGCACGCTGGTGTCGTGCTTGATCAGCTTGGAGCCCAGCAGGCTCTTGAGCGAGCGCATCAGCCGGCCTTCGTAGCCTTCCAGGTACTCGTGCAGGGCCAGGCGGCCATACACGGGCCGACGTTCCTCAAGATTGAAAAAGACCACCGACGGCAGGGTGATCTTGCCGTCCTCCAGCGCGATCAACGTTTCCATGCCGGGGCGCAGCCAGCCGACGGTGGAGTTGGACGTGCCGAAGTCGATACCGCAGGCACGGGCCGGGGATGCGTTTTTCATGTCTTTGCGGTTCCAGCTAAAAAAACGGCCGCGCAGTGTATGCCAGTGCGGCCCGGATTCGAAGGCCGGTTATCCGCTAATTTGCAAACGCTGGCCTTGAAAGACCGCGCAATCCCCCCAAACTTGCTGGCATGGGCCTGGCAGCCACAGGGCGAGTACAAGAACCGCCACCGGCTGCCGATAAACTTCTGATGCGCCGCCCGGTCCCAATCTTGAGATCGGTCAATCCGCTGCCTGGTCATTCAGGCAGGCTGTGCGTGGCGGTGCGACATCGATAACGGATGGTGATGCTTAGATGGACTTCAAAGACTATTACAAGATCCTGGGTGTGGAGCCGACGGCGGACGATGCCACGATCAAAGCCGCCTACCGCAAGCTGGCGCGCAAGTACCACCCGGATGTGAGCAAGGAAAAGGACGCCGAGACCAAGTTCAAGGACGTTTCCGAAGCCTATGAAGCGCTGAAAAGCGCCGACAAGCGCGCGGAATACGACGACCTGCGCCGCTATGGCCAGCACGGCCAGCCGTTCCAGGGCCCGCCGGGCTGGCAGAGCCGTGGCGGCTTCGGTGGCCAGGACACCGGCGATTTCTCGGATTTCTTCAGTTCGATCTTCGGTAATCGCGGATCAGGTTTCGGTGGCGGACAATCAGGTCGCAGCGCCGGCCGTCGGGGACAAGACGTGGAATTGGAATTACCGATCTTCCTGGAAGAAACCCTCTCGACCGAGTCGAAGAAAGTCAGCTACCAGGTGCCGCAATACAACGCGGCGGGCCAGCACGTGAGCAACACCAGCAAGAGCCTGAACGTGAAGATTCCGCTGGGGGTGACCGACGGCGAGCGCATCCGCCTCAAGGGCCAGGGCGCGCCGGGCATCGGCGGCGGTGCCAACGGCGATTTGTACCTGACCATCCGCTTCGCCCCGCACCCCAAGTTCGACGTCGAGGGCCAGGACTTGATCATCACCTTGCCCCTGGCCCCGTGGGAACTGGCGCTGGGCACCGAAGTGGCGGTCCCGACCCTCACCGGCAAGATCAACCTCAAGGTCCCGGCCGGCAGCCAGAACGGCCAGCGCATGCGCGCCAAGGGCCATGGCCTGCGCAACAAGGCCGGCGAGCGCGGCTACCTGTTCGTGCAGCTCAAGGCGGTGATGCCCAAGGCCAGCGACGAGGCGGTCAAGGCCTTGTGGGCGGAGCTGGCGAAAAAGGCCGCGTTCGATCCGCGAGAGAATTTCTGACCGGCTCAATATAAAACCTGTGGCGAGGGAGCAAACGCCCTCGCCACAGTCAGATTTGTCACAAGCCTGGCTAGACTCGACAGTTGAAGCATTGGGAGAAGCAGACCATGAACAACCCGATCATTGAACTGAACCTGAAGGAATTCTGCGAGGCCGCGGCGTTGGCGGATGTGCATGTGATCGAAATCGTCGCCCATGGCATTCTCGAACCTCACGGCGCGGCACCGACCGACTGGCGTTTCACCGACTACGAACTGGTCCTGGCGCGGCGCGCGGCCAAGCTGCGGCGCGAGTTGGAACTGGAATGGGAAGGCGTCGCCCTGGCGCTGGACCTGCTGGAAGAAGTGCAACTGCTGCGCAATGAAAACCGCATGCTCAAGCAGCGGTTGGGGCGGTTGGTGGAGTGATGCACACTCATTCGTCAGTCGTAAACCTTGTGGCGAGGGAGCTTGCTCCCGCTGGGGCGCGCAGCGGCCCTGAAAAAATGGGCCTGCTGCGCAGTCCAGCGGGAGCAAGCTCCCTCGCCACGGGTGTTCGGCCAAATACCCTGTCTGCTTCAGGTCAAAACAGAAAATACCGTTGCGCCATCGGCAGGACGTCCGCCGGCTCGCACCACAGCAGCACGCCGTCGGCCTTGACCTGGTAGGTCTGCGGGTCGACGTCGATGTTCGGTAGGTAGTCGTTGTGGATCAGATCGGTCTTCTGCACGTCGCGGCAGCCTTTGACCACGGCGATTTTCTTCTTCAGCCCGAGCTGTTCCGGCAACCCGGCCTCGACGGCGGCCTGGCTGAGGAAGGTCAGGCTGGTGGCATGACGCGAGCCGCCAAAGCTTGCGAACATCGGTCGGTAGTGCACCGGTTGCGGCGTCGGGATCGAGGCGTTGGCGTCGCCCATCAGGCTGGCGGCGATCGCCCCGCCCTTGAGGATCAGCGTCGGTTTGACCCCGAAGAACGCCGGGCGCCACAGCACCAGGTCGGCCCACTTGCCCACTTCGATGGAGCCCACTTCGTGGCTGATGCCATGGGTGATCGCCGGGTTGATGGTGTACTTGGCGATGTAGCGCTTGATACGGAAGTTGTCGTTGCCTTCACCGTCGCCGGGCAGGGCCCCGCGTTGGCGCTTCATCTTGTCGGCGGTCTGCCAGGTGCGGGTGATGACCTCACCGACGCGGCCCATGGCCTGGCTGTCGGAGCTGATCATCGAGAACGCGCCGAGGTCGTGGAGGATGTCTTCGGCGGCGATGGTCTCGCGGCGAATGCGGCTCTCGGCGAACGCCACGTCTTCGGCGATGCTCGGGTCCAGGTGATGGCAGACCATCAGCATGTCCAGGTGTTCGTCGATGGTGTTGCGGGTGAACGGTCGGGTCGGGTTGGTGGAGCTGGGCAGTACGTTGGCGAAGCCACAAGCCTTGATGATGTCTGGCGCATGGCCGCCGCCAGCGCCTTCGGTGTGGTAGGTGTGGATGGTCCTGCCTTTGAAAGCACCGAGGGTGGTTTCGACGAAGCCCGATTCGTTCAGGGTGTCGGTGTGGATCGCCACTTGTACGTCGTACTGGTCAGCCACGCTCAGGCAGTTGTCGATGGACGCCGGCGTGGTGCCCCAGTCTTCGTGCAGCTTCAGGCCGATGGCGCCAGCCTTGACCTGCTCCACCAGCGGCTCCGGCAGACTGGCGTTGCCCTTGCCGGTCAAACCGATGTTCATGGGGAAGGCATCGGCAGCCTGGAGCATGCGCGCCAAATGCCACGGCCCGGACGTGCAGGTGGTGGCGTTGGTCCCGGTGGCCGGGCCGGTGCCGCCACCAATCATGGTGGTGACGCCGCTCATCAGCGCTTCTTCGATCTGCTGCGGGCAGATGAAGTGGATATGGGTGTCGATGCCGCCGGCCGTGAGGATCATCCCTTCGCCGGCGATCACTTCGGTGCTGGCGCCGATGGCGATGGTCACGTCGGGCTGGATGTCCGGGTTGCCGGCCTTGCCGATGGCCGCGATGCGCCCGTCCTTGAGGCCGACATCGGCCTTGACGATGCCCCAGTGGTCGATGATCAACGCGTTGGTGATCAGCGTGTCCACGACATCGGCGGCCAACAACTGGCCCTGGCCCATGCCATCACGAATCACTTTGCCGCCGCCGAATTTCACTTCTTCGCCGTAGGTGGTGAAGTCTTTTTCCACTTCGATCCACAGCTCGGTGTCGGCCAGGCGGACCTTGTCCCCGACGGTGGGGCCGAACATGTCGGCATAGGCTTGTCTCGAAATCTTCATGTGCTTGCCTTGGAATTCAATTGAGTTTGAGGCTGTTCGCTGTCGCTCACAGTTCGCGAGCAAGCCCGCTCCCACATTGGAATGCGGACACCTGTGGGAGCGGGCTTGCTCGCGAAAGGGCCAGTGCAGACACCCTATGACTTACAGCTCGCCCATGACCCGCCCGGCAAACCCGAACACCCGGCGCAGCCCCGCCAGGTCCACGAGTTCCACCTCGCGACTTTGCCCCGGCTCGAAGCGCACGGCGGTGCCGGCCGGGATGTTCAGGCGCATGCCGCGACTGGCGGCGCGGTCGAAGGCCAGGGCGTCGTTGGTTTCGAAAAAATGGTAGTGCGAGCCGACCTGGATCGGCCGGTCACCGCTGTTGGCGACGGTCAGCGTCAGCGTGCGGCGGCCGACGTTGAGTTCGATGTCGCCGAGCTGGATTTGGTATTGGCCTGGAATCATTGCGGTTGTCCCAACGTCTTGAAGTAAATGGCGGTCGGCGAATAGGTGCCGTCCGGGGTCTGGCAGTAATCGGGCAGCTCGCCGACGCGGGTGTAGCCCATGGCGCGGTAGAAGGCTTCAGCCTCTGAGCCAGCCGCGGTGTCGAGGTACAGCAAACCGCGCTTGCACTGGCGCGCGCCGAGCTCCAGGGCATTGATCAACTGCTGGCCGAGGCCGCGGCGACGGGCCTCGCCGCGCACGAGCAGCTTCTGCACCTCGGCGCGGTTCAGCCCGTTGGGTTTCTGGCACAGGGCCAATTGGACACTGGCCTGCACCTGCTCGTCCTTGACCACCACCCACAGCAGCAGGCTGCCCTGGTTGAGGCTGGCCTGGACCTCATCGAAATAGGCACGGGCCTGGGCGGCATCCAGGTCCGCCATGAACCCCACGCTGGCGCCATGGCCGACGGCGTCGAGCAACAGATCGATCAGGCCCTGACGATAATGCGCAAAGCTTTCAGCGTGGACTCGACGCAACTGGGCGGCGTTCATCGGGGTTCACTCCTTGTTGGCACCCGGCGCGGGCGCTCCGGGATTGAGGTTCAACTGCATGAAGGTCAGGTCCAACCAGTGGCCGAACTTGGTGCCCACCTGGGGCATTTGCCCGGTGATGACGAAACCGGCCCGCTCATGTAGGCGGATCGAGGCGCCATTACCGCTTTCGATGGCGGCGACCATGATGTGCTTGCCGCAAGCCTTCGCGCGCTCGATCAGTGCGCTCATCAGCAGCGGGCCCAGGCCTTGGCCGCGCTGGTCGCTGCGCACGTACACCGAGTGCTCCACGGTGTGGCGGAAACCGTCGAACGGCCGCCAGTCGCCGAATGAAGCATAGCCGAGCACATTGGCCTCGCCGTCGACGGCGACCAGCACCGGATAGCCCTGGGCGTGCCGGGCGGCGAACCAGGCCTGGCGATTGTCCAGGTCGACGGGCGCATCGTTCCAGATCGCGGTGGTGTTGAGCACGGCGTCGTTGTAGATATCGCGGATCGCCGGCAGGTCGGTGGGTTGGGCATCACGAACGTGGCAAGTCATGGCGGGCCTCAGGCGATGGGCTGGTGGACGGTGACCAACTTGGTGCCATCGGGAAACGTCGCTTCGACCTGGATCTCCGGGATCATCTCTGCAATGCCGTCCATCACCTGCTCGCGGCTCAGCAACGTCGTGCCGTAATGCATCAGTTCGGCCACGGTCTGGCCGTCACGGGCGCCTTCGAGCAGGGCGGCGGAAATGTAGGCCATGGCCTCCGGGTAGTTGAGCTTCAAGCCACGGGCCAGCCGTCGTTCGGCGACGAGGCCGGCGGTGAAGATCAGCAACTTGTCTTTTTCGCGTGGGGTCAGGTCCATGTGCAATCCATAAGGGCAGATAAATAATTCGGCTAGACACCGTTCCCCTGTGGGAGCGAGCTTGCTCGCGATAGCAATCGAACATTCAACATAACTGTTGGCTGATACACCGCTATCGCGAGCAAGCTCGCTCCCACAGGAAAAGCAAGTTCAGGTACTCCAGATCCGAGGGGGTACGGCTTCTCGACCAAGCAACGCCGGACGCAGCAACCGCCACAACTCAACCAGCCAGCCCCGCGCCAGCAACGCCTCGCTCGCCAGGCACCGCGCCACGACCAGCCCAGGCAATTGCGTCAGGTCGCCACGCACGGCGTGGCCCAGGGAGCGGCACTGTTCCAGCAAGTCACTCTCGATCTCACCGGTCACCAACAACGTGGCAAACACTGGATCGCCGCCGAGCCCGATGGGCGAGTCGAGCAAGCCGTCGCCGCCGACGATGCGCTGGCGCTCGTGCCAGAGCAAGCGGCCGTCGCGACGGATGTCCAGGTGCGATTGAAAATGCCCGAGGTCAAAACGCTCTCCGCTGGCCGGTCGGCCGAGGGCAACCATGTCCCAGTAGAACAAGCGCCCGTCGCCCTGCAGGTCGACGGTGGTGCTGAGCTCGGCCTGGGCCGCGCTGAACACGATGGTTTCCTGGGGCAGCCATTCCAGCGTCGCCCCGGCATCGACACTCAGCGCCAGGTGCTGGTACGCCGGGCTCGCGGCGCGGTACCACTTGGCCGCGCCGGGGCTGGTCAGTTGCGCCCAGGCGCCGGGGCCGACGTGGGCCCGGATGTCCAGGCGGTCGCCGCCGGCTATGCCGCCGGGCGGGTGGACGATGATGTGCTGGCACACCTCGGGGCCTTCGGCGTACAGGTGCTTCTGCACCCGCAACGGGCCGTGATGGCGGCGTTGCACCGGGCGTGTGCTGTCGCCGAAGCGGGCATAGCCCAGGTCCAGCTCGGCGTGCCAATGGGGGGTGAACAGGGCGGGCGCGGATACGGGTAGGTTCATGATTTCTGATTATCGTCAGGACGCTACAGACTAGATCGTAACCAGTCCGCGCACACCCTCGGCTTCCATGTTTTCTCCGCGGCCTTGCTGCACGATCTCGCCCCTGGACATTACCAGGTACTGATCGGCCAGCTCGGCGGCGAAGTCGTAGAACTGTTCCACCAGCAAGATCGCCATGTCGCCGCGGGCGGCCAGTTTCTTGATGACCGCGCCGATCTCCTTGATCACCGAGGGCTGGATGCCTTCGGTGGGCTCGTCGAGGATCAACAGGCGCGGCCGGCTGGCCAAGGCCCGGCCGATGGCGAGCTGCTGTTGCTGGCCGCCCGACAGGTCGCCGCCACGGCGGTGTTTCATTTGCAGCAGCACCGGGAACAGCTCATAGATGAACGCCGGCACTTCCCGGGCCTCGGCGCCGGGAAAGCGCGACAGGCCCATGAGCAGGTTTTCTTCCACGGTCAGCCGGCCGAAAATCTCCCGGCCCTGGGGCACGTAGGCAATGCCGGCATGGACCCGCTGGCGCGGCTTGAACGCGGTGATGGTTTTGCCTTCCCAATTCACCGCGCCTTCCTTGGCCGGGAGCAGGCCCATCAGGCATTTGAGCAGGGTGGTCTTGCCCACGCCATTGCGTCCCAGCAGGCACGTCACCTCGCCGACCTTCACGTCGAACGACAGGCCCCGCAGGATGTGGCTACCGCCGTAGTACTGGTGAAGGTGTTGGACCTGTAACATTTGAACTCCGTTCGTAGGGCTTCAAGCGGCAAGCTTCAAGCTTCAAGTAAGAGCGGGACGGTGTAGGACTTGCTTTCACTTGCCGCTTGAAGCTTGCGGCTCGAAGCTTGCCGATTCATCTTCCCAAATAAACTTCAACGACCCGTTCATCGGCCTGCACCTGCGCCAGCGACCCTTCGGCCAGCACGCTGCCCTGGTGCAATACCGTCACGTGGTCGGCGATGCTGCCGACGAAGCCCATGTCGTGTTCCACCACCATCAACGAGTGCTTGCCCGCCAAGGACTTGAACAGCTCGGCGGTGAAGTCGGTCTCGGCGTCGGTCATGCCCGCCACGGGTTCGTCCAGCAGCAACAGTTGCGGGTCCTGGACCAGCAACATGCCGATCTCCAGGAACTGCTTCTGCCCGTGGGACAGCAACCCGGCCGCGCGATGCAGCGACGGGGCAAGGCGGACGGTGTCCAGCACTTCGCGGATACGGTCGTGCTGCTCGCCGTTGAGTGTCGCTCGCAGGCTGGCCCACACCGACTTGTCGGCCTTGAGGGCCAGCTCCAGGTTCTCGAACACACTCAAGGCTTCGAACACCGTCGGCTTCTGGAACTTGCGGCCGATGCCGGCCTGGGCGATCTGCACTTCGCTCATGTGGGTCAGGTCGAGGGTTTCGCCGAACCAGGCCTTGCCGTGGCTGGGCCGGGTCTTACCGGTGATCACGTCCATCAGCGTGGTCTTGCCCGCGCCGTTGGGACCGATGATGCAGCGCAGCTCGCCGACGCCGATGTACAGGTTCAGGTTGTTCAGGGCCTTGAAGCCGTCGAAGCTGACGCTGATGTCTTCCAGGGTCAGGATCGTCCCGTGGCGGGTGTTCAGGCCCTTGCCGGCGGCCTGGCCGAGGCCGATGGCGTCGCGGCTGCTGCCCGAGTCCCGGTTGGCATCGAGCGAGGGGTCGAGGACGGGTTCGAGCATGAACTCGGCCGTGGGTGTGATTCTCATGATTGGCCCCTTTTCTTCAGCAACCCGATCACGCCCTTGGGCAGATACAGGGTCACCAGGATGAACAGCGCGCCGAGGAAGAACAGCCAGTACTCGGGGAACGCCACCGTGAACCAGCTCTTCATGCCATTGACCACGCCGGCGCCCAGCAACGGGCCGATCAGCGTGCCGCGTCCGCCGAGGGCGACCCACACGGCGGCTTCGATGGAGTTGGTCGGGGACATTTCGCTGGGGTTGATGATGCCCACCTGGGGCACGTACAACGCCCCGGCCAGGCCGCACAGCACCGCGCTCAGCACCCAGACGAACAGCTTGAAGCCGCGCGGATCGTAGCCACAGAACATCAGGCGGTTCTCGGCATCCCGCAGGGCCGTCAGCACCCGGCCGAACTTGCTGCGGGCCAGGCGCCAGCCGACGAACAGGCTGGCCACCAGCAACAGCACGGTGGCCAGGAACAGCACCGCCCGGGTTCCCGGTTCGGTGATGCCAAAGCCCAGGATCGTGCGAAAGTTGGTGAAGCCGTTGTTGCCGCCAAAACCGGTTTCGTTGCGGAAAAACAGCAGCATTCCGGCGAACGTCAGCGCCTGGGTCATGATCGAGAAGTACACGCCCTTGATCCGCGAACGAAAGGCGAAGAAGCCGAACACCAACGCCAGCAGGCCCGGCGCCAGCACCACCAGGCACAGGGCCCAGAGGAAGCTGTCGGTGCCGGCCCAGTACCAGGGCAGTTCGTTCCACGACAGGAACGTCATGAAGGCCGGCAAGCCGTCGCCGGCGGCCTGGCGCATCAGGTACATGCCCATGGCATAGCCGCCCAGGGCGAAGAACAGGCCGTGGCCCAGGGACAGCAGGCCGGCGTAGCCCCAGACCAGGTCCAGCGCCAGGGCGACGATGGCGTAGCAGAGGATCTTGCCCACCAGCGTCAGGGTATAGGCCGAGACGTGCAACGGGTGGTCCGCCGCCAGCAGTGACAACAGCGGCAGGCTCAACAGGAGCGCGAGGATCAACGCGCCGAGGGCCAGGGTGACTTTGGGGCCGGCCTTTTGCGCGGCCGTGAGCATCAGGGGCTGGTTCATCAGTCGATTACCCGTCCTTTGAGCGCGAAGAGGCCTTGCGGACGCTTCTGGATGAACAGAATGATCAACGCCAGGATGAGGATCTTGCCGAGCACGGCGCCGATCTGCGGTTCGAGAATCTTGTTGGCGATGCCCAGGCCGAACGCGGCGAATACGCTACCGGCCAACTGGCCGACACCGCCGAGCACCACCACCAGGAACGAGTCGATGATGTAGCCCTGGCCCAGGTCCGGGCCGACGTTGCCGATCTGGCTCAGGGCCACGCCGCCGAGCCCGGCGATGCCCGAGCCGAGGCCAAAGGCGAGCATGTCCACGCGGCCGGTGGGCACGCCGCAGCAAGCGGCCATGTTGCGGTTCTGGGTCACGGCGCGCACGTTCAGGCCCAGGCGTGTCTTGTTCAACAGCAGCCAGGTCAGCGCCACCACGAACAGCGCGAAGGCGATGATCACGATGCGGTTGTACGGCAGCACCAGGTTCGGCAACACCTGGATCCCGCCCGACAGCCAGGCCGGGTTGGCCACTTCGACGTTCTGCGCGCCGAACACGAGGCGCACCAGTTGGATCAGCATCAGGCTGATGCCCCAAGTGGCGAGCAGGGTCTCCAGTGGGCGTCCGTAGAGGTGACGGATCACCGTGCGCTCCAGGGCCATGCCGATGGCGGCGGTGATGAAGAATGCCACCGGCAGGGCGATCAGCGGGTAGAACTCGATGGCATTGGGGGCGAAGCGCTGGAACAGGATCTGCACCACGTAGGTGGAATAGGCGCCGAGCATCAGCATCTCGCCGTGGGCCATGTTGATCACCCCCAGCAGGCCGAAGGTGATCGCCAGGCCGAGGGCGGCGAGCAGCAGGATCGAGCCCAGGGACATGCCGCTGAACGCCTGGCCCAGCAGCTCGCCCACCAACAGTTTGCGCTTGACCTGGGCCAGGCTGGTTTCGGCGGCGGTGCGCACGCTGGCATCGGTTTCGACGCCGGGCTCCAGCAGCCCTTCGAGCCGCGTGCGGGCCAGCGGGTCGCCGGTTTCGCCCAGCAGCCGGACAGCGGCCAGACGCACGTTCGGGTTGGTGTCCACCAGTTGCAGGTTCGCCAGGGCCAGGCTCAGGGCGGCGTGCACCGCTTCGTCCTGCTCGCCGACCAGTTGCCGGTCGAGAAACGCCAGTTGGGCCGGGCGCGCGCTTTTTTGCAGTTGTTGGGCGGCGCCCAGGCGCAGGCGTGCATCGATGGCCAACAGTTGATGGCTGGCGAGGGCGGTTTCGATCAGCCCGCGCAAGCGGTTGTTCAGGCGCAGGGTCTTGGGCTGGCCGTCGATCGTCAACTGGCCTTGCGCCAAGGCGTTGATCAACTCGACGCGTCCGGGCGCGGGTTGTGCGGCCCAGTCTTCCAGGAGCCTGGCCTGCTGGGTCGGGTTGGCGGCGACGAAGTCTTCGGCGTCGCCGGCGTGGGCGGCCACTGGCAACAGCAGCACCAGGGCGAGGATGAGGCGGTAGAGGGCAGTGGGCATAGAGAGTCGCCTTGCGCAGGGCTTCTTTTTGTGGGAGCGGGCTTGCTCGCGAAAGCGGTGTGTCAGGCGACTCAAATGTTGAACATGAGCCCGCCTTCGCGAGCAAGCCCGCTCCCACAGGGGATTCGTGTCGGACCCAAGCGTCATGCTCGGGCCGACACCCATGGGCTCAGTTACTCTTCACCGCATAGTCGGGCTTCTTGTCGTTGCCGGGGATGAACGGGCTCCACGGTTGGGCGCGGATCGGGCCTTCGGTCTGCCATACCACGTTGAACTGACCGTCGGCCTGGATCTCGCCGATCATCACTGGCTTGTGCAGGTGGTGGTTGGTCTTGTCCATGGTCAGGGTGTAGCCCGACGGGGCGGCGAAGGTCTGGCCGGCCAGGGCTTCACGTACTTTGTCGACGTCGGTGGACTTGGCTTTTTCCACCGCTTGGGCCCACATGTGGATGCCGACGTAAGTGGCTTCCATCGGGTCGTTGGTCACCGCCTTGTCGGCGCCCGGCAGGTTCTTGGCCTTGGCGTAGGCTTTCCAGGAATCGACGAATTTCTTGTTCGCCGGGTTATCCACGGATTCGAAGTAGTTCCACGCCGCCAGGTTGCCCACCAACGGCTTGGTGTCGATGCCGCGCAGTTCTTCCTCGCCCACCGAGAACGCCACGACCGGCACGTCGGTGGCCTTCAGGCCCTGGTTCGCCAGTTCCTTGTAGAAGGGCACGTTGGAGTCGCCATTGACCGTGGAGATGACGGCGGTCTTGCCGCCGGCCGAGAACTTCTTGATGTTGGCGACGATGGTCTGGTAATCGCTGTGGCCGAACGGGGTGTAGACCTCTTCGATGTCCTTGTCCGCCACGCCTTTGGAATGCAGGAACGCGCGCAGGATCTTGTTGGTGGTGCGCGGGTAGACGTAGTCGGTGCCCAGCAGGAAGTAGCGCTTGGCGCTGCCGCCTTCTTCGCTCATCAGGTATTCCACGGCCGGGATCGCCTGCTGGTTCGGCGCGGCGCCGGTGTAGAACACGTTCGGCGACATCTCTTCGCCTTCGTACTGCACGGGGTAGAACAGCAGGCCGTTGAGTTCCTCGAACACCGGCAACACCGATTTGCGCGACACCGAGGTCCAGCAGCCGAACACCACGGCGACCTTGTCCTGGGTCAGCAACTGGCGGCCCTTTTCCGCGAACAGCGGCCAGTTCGACGCCGGGTCTACCACCACCGCCTCGAGCTTCTTGCCGTTGACTCCACCCTTGGCGTTGATCTCGTCGATGGTCATCAGGGCCATGTCCTTGAGGGACGTCTCGGAGATCGCCATGGTGCCGGACAGCGAATGCAGGATGCCGACCTTGATGGTCTCGGCGGCCTGGACGGTCCAGGCCATGCCCATCGCGGCAATGCTTGCCGAGAGTGTAAAAGCCTTGATCAAGCTACGACGCTTCATGGTGCGATCTCCGTGGACTTATGGATTTTCTTGGTTGGCAGATGCGGACGCTGAAGGTGCTTTTGCAAGGGGTGTGCCCGGTCGGGAAAAGGCTTGGGAATACGGGGCGGTGCAGAGGGAAAAAAGAGCGGGCGCACCACGAATGAGCGCTGTGTGGACGCGGGTGCGATCAGATGCGCCACGTTGGGGCGAAGGATTGCAGCCTTTGTGGGAGCGAGCTTGCTCGCGATAGCGGAGTGTCAGTCACATCTCTGCTAGCTGATCCACCGCCATCGCGAGCAAGCTCGCTCCCACAGGCCACTGTGCAAGCCGGGGAAGGAGGAGGGTTCAGCGCCGGCGCATCAACCCAATGAAGAACAGCCCGCCGATGGCCGCGGTGGCGACGCCGATCGGCAGGTCCTCGGGGGCGATCAAGGTGCGGGCGGCCACGTCCACCCACACCAGGAACAGGCTGCCCAGCAGCACGCAAGCGGGCAGCAGGCGACGATGCTCGGCGCCCACCAGGCGTCGGGCGATGTGCGGGACCATCAGCCCGACGAAGCCAATCGAACCGCTGATGGACACCAGCACCCCGGTCATCAGCGAGGCGATCAGGAAGATCCACAGTCGCACTTTCGCGGCGTTCAGGCCCAGGGTCACGGCGGTCTGTTCGCCGGCCATCAGGGCGTTCAGCGGTCGGGCCATGCCCAGCAGCAACACCAGCCCCAGCAGCACGCTGGCGGCCGGCACGGCGAGCAGTTCCCAGCGCGCCAGGCCCAGGCCGCCGAGCATCCAGAACATCACCGCGGAGCTGGCGCGGTGGTCACCCAGGAACAGCAGCAGGTTGGCCGCCGCCATCATCACGAAGGAGACGGCCACGCCGCACAGCAGCAGGCGATCGCTTTCCAGGCGCCCCTGTCGGCTGGCGATCGCCAACACCAGCAGCATGCTCAGCAACGCGCCGATGAACGCGGCAAGGGGCAGCGTCAACAGACCGATGAGTTCACCGACATGCAGCACGACGATGACCGCCCCCAGGGTGGCGCCGGACGTGACCCCCAGCAGGTGCGGGTCGGCCAGCGGGTTGCGCGTGACCGCTTGCAACACCGCGCCGATCAACGCCAGCCCCGCGCCCACCAGGGCGCCGAGCAGCAGGCGCGGCACGCGGATCAGCCAGACGATGTGTTCCTGGCCGGCGGTCCAATGCACGCTGCCTACGCCGAAGGCCTTGTTCAACAGGATGTCCCAGACCACCGCCACGGGCACCCGCGCCGGGCCGAAACCCAGGGACACCACGCACGACACCAGCAGCAGCGCGCCGAGGGCGATCAGCAGCGCGCCATAGCGACGGCTGTTCATTGGGCGTGAAAGCCCTGCGCCAGGGTTCGTACCGCCAGCACGTTATCGATGCCTGGCGTGGCCTGGACGTAGGGGATCACGATGAAGCGCCGCTGCTTGATGGCGTCCACCGATTGCAGGGCCGGGTGGTTCAGCAGGAACTGTTCCTTCTGCTGCGCGCTGACTTCGCCGTAGTCGACGATCACGATGACCTCGGGGTTGCGCTCGACCACGTTCTCCCAGTTCACCCGGGTCCAACTGGTCTCCAGGTCGTCGAGGATGTTGCGCCCGCCGGCCGCGTCGATCAGCGCCTGGGGCATGCCCAGGCGCCCGGAGGTCATGGCTCGGTCTTCGCCGCTGTCGTACAGGAACACACGGGGTTGCCGGGTGGGCAGGTGCTGGCGGATGTCGGCCACTTGGGCCTGCATCGAGGCGATCAATTGGTTGGCGCGATCCTGCACGTCGAAGATCCTGCCGAGATTGCGCAGGTCGTTGTAGGTGTCGTCCAGCGACGCAGCGGGGCGCTTCATCACGAACGCGCAGGACTCGGTCAGCTCGTACACGTTGATGCCCAGCGGTTGCAGCGTCTGCGGCGTCAGGTCGCCGCCCACGCGCATGCCGTAGTCCCAGCCGGCGAAAAAGAAATCCACGTCGGCATTGAGCAGCGTTTCCACCGACGGGTACTTGGCCGCCAGTTCCGGCAGGCCGTCGAGGATCTTCGCCATTTCGGGGGTCACCGACTTCCAGCCACTGATGCCGCTGTAGCCGACCATGCGGGGCTTGAGGCCCAGGGCGAGCATCATCTGGGTCATGTTGATGTCGTGGCTGACGGCATGCCGGGGGGCTTGGTTGAACACCACCTGGCGGTCGCAACTCTGGATCGTCAACGGGTAGCGGGTGGCGTCGGCCAGGGCCGGGGCGCTGCCCAGCAGCAGTGCGAGCAACAGCAGAAAGCGCGAGGTCATGGTTGGGTTATCCAAGTGATTCGTGGGTAGCCGGACAGGGGGTGTTCGTCCACCAGGGCGTCGATGCCGAACACTTCGCGCAACAGCTCGACGGTCAGCACTTGCGCGGGCGTGCCGCTGGCGACGACGCGACCGTGATCGATCACGTACAGCCGGTCGCAGAACGCGGCGGCCAGGTTCAGGTCATGGAGGCTGGCGAGGGTGCCGATGCCCAGGCCCTTGATCAGTTGCAGCAATTGCAGTTGGTAATGCGGGTCGAGGTGGTTGGTCGGCTCATCGAGGATCAGCAGTTGCGGCTGCTGGGCCAGGGCGCGGGCCAGGATCACTCGCTGCTTTTCACCACCCGACAGCGTGGCGAACCCGTGGTCCTCGAAGCCTTCGAGCCCCGCCGAGGCCAGCGCGGCGAGGACCAGGCGTCGATCCTCCTGGCTGTCGCCATCGAACAGGCCCTTGTGGGGCATGCGGCCCATGGCGACGACTTCTGCCACGCTCAGGCCGAAGGCGTCGGGAAACTCTTGCAGCACCACGGCGATGCGTTGGGCGCACCAGCGTGAGGATTGCTGCCAGACGTTGTGATGCGCCAGCGTGACCTCGCCGTGTTCCGGCCGACTGAAGCGATACGCGCAGCGCAGCAGGCTGGTCTTGCCGCTGCCGTTGGGCCCGATCAAGCCGACGAACTCCCCGGCCGCCACGTGCAACGTGACGTCACGCAGCTGGAACTGGTGATGGCAGTGGCCATGGCCCAGGGGGGTCCAGGCGAGGTGGGAGAGGGTCAGCGAGGTCATGCATGTACTCGAATAATGGATCGACACACAGTTCCCTCTGTGGGAGCGGGCTTGCCCGCGAAGGCGGTGTGTCATTCAACACCTGCATCGGATGACACACCGCTTTCGCGAGCAAGCCCGCTCCCACAGTTGAGCCGTGTTCAGCTTTGACTGGCGGCGCGATTGTAGAGGTTTCGCGCCGCCTTCCGTTAACGCGGTGTCTTCAACTTGAAGATGAAGCCACCTCAGCCCGGCGATTGGCGCGCACCACCAGCCGATCCAGCAGCCACACCGCTACCAGCGAGGCGCCCACCAGCGGAAACACCACCGCCAGGGCGAGCATGATGAAGACCCCGGTCTTCCAGGTCGGCAGGTCGTGGCGCAAGGGCGGCACGCCGAACTTGCCCTGTGGCCGGCGCTTCCACCAGATCACCAGGCCACTGACGGCACTGAGCAGAATCATCAGGCAAATCAGCAGCACGATGATCTGGTTCACCGGGCCGAACATCTTGCCTTCGTGCAGCATCACGCCGGTCTCGGTGGCGCGGGCGACCACGCTGTAGTGGGCCCAGCGCACATCGGCCAGGACCTTGCCGGTGTATTGGTCGACATGCAGCGTCGCGTCGTTGCGCGGGTCATCGGCGAACACGGCGATGGTGAACACGCCGGTCGATGTGGTCGGCAGGGTGATGCTGTAGCCCGGTTCCACCTTGCGCTCGCGGGCGATGTCCTGCACCGCTTGCAGGCTGACGGTCGGTGCGGCGGGGCCTTCGTGGGCGCCGCCGTGGTTCATGTGTTCGGCGTGGTCGCCGGACATCGGCATCGGGGTGTTTTCCATGGCCCAGGGCACGGTCTGGCGATGGGCGTTGTTCAGGCTGCCCGCCTCGACGTCGGACTTGGGGACGTCGTTCCACATCGCCGCCGGGAAGCGGTTCCAGAGATCGGCGTATTGCTTGCCCCAGAAGCCGGTCCAGGTCATGCCACTGAGCAGCATCACCAACAGCAAGGCCGCGCCCCAGAAACCGATGACCACATGCAGGTCGCGCCAGAACAAGCGGCCACGGGCGTTCCAGCGAGGCCACAGCACCCCGGCCGACGACTGCCCGCGCGGCCACCACAGGAACAAGCCCGAGACCACCAGCACCACCCCCCAGCCGGCGGCCATTTCCACCAGGCGGTCACCGACGGTGCCGATCAGCAACTCGCCGTGAATGGCCCGCGCCATGGCCTGCAGGTTGTTCTTGGCATCCTGTTCGCCGAGGACGTCGCCATGGTAAGGGTCGATGAACACGTTCAGTTCGCGGCCCTTGTCGATCACCACGAATTGCGCGCTGCGTTCGGCGTTGATCGGTGGCAGGTACTGCTTGACCTGGCCCTCGGGGTAGGCCTGGCGAACCTGCTTGAGCAGGTCATCCGCCGCCAGGGTGTGGTGTCCGGCCGGCACGTTCAACAGGCTGCCGTACATCAGTGGATCGAGTTGTGGCTTGAACAGGTAAATGATGCCGGTCAGGGCCAGCATCACCATGAACGGCGCCACGAACAGCCCGGCATAGAAATGCCAGCGCCAGGCCAGGTTGTAGAAATTCGGTTTCGGTTGGCTCATGTAAAAGCGCTCCGCAGGGCAAATTGGATTGTTATGTAGTGCGGTCAGTCAAGGTGGAAACGAACCCCGTGGGAGCGAGCTTGCTCGCGATTAGCAATGGTTCAGCTTGCATCGATGTTGGATGTGCCTTCGCTATCGCGAGCAAGCTCGCTCCCACAGTGGTGTCCTTGCTGACAGATCTCCGGTGCTGGTTAGAAACTCATATCCACCTTGGTCCAGAGCGTGCGCCCCGGTTCGTTGATGGCTTGCGGGTCGCTGGCCGGGTAGCCGAACCCGGCGTTGCCGGCCAGGTTCAGGTGCTCGGCATAGGCTTTGCCGAACAGGTTGTCGACGCCGCTGCTGACCTTCCAGTGTTGATTGATGCGATAGGCGCCGTTGAGGGAGAAGACCCCGAACCCTGAGCTGGTGCCGTAGTCCTTGCCCACCACGTTGCCCTTGTTCTCGTCGACCCGATGCTGCGCCGCCACCACGCGCCACAGCGCACCGGCGCTCCAGCGGTCGGCGCTGTAGGTCAGGCCCAGGCGGGCATCCAACGGCGGCATTTGCGCCAGGGCGCTGCCATCGCTGCTGTTCTTGCCCCAGGCATAGGCCAGCGTCGCGTCGGCCTTCCAGCGCTCGGTCAACTGATAGGCCGCGCCGAGCTCACCGCCCATGATCCGCGCGTCGATGTTCTCGGCCCGGGAGGTGCTGCCCATCATGCCGGGCGTGTAGTCGAACAGGATGTAGTCGCGCACCTGCCCGACATACGCCGAGGCCCAGGCTTCGAGGGTCTCGGTCTTGTATTGCAGGCCGACATCCAGCTGGGTGGTCTTCTCCGGCTTGATCGCGTCGAAGGCATTGCGTGAACCGCTGGGGCCGGCGTTCGCCGAGAACAGCTCCCAGTAGTCCGGGAAACGCTGTGCATGCCCCAGGCCGGCGTAAACCGTCGTCGGGCTGTCCGCCAGGTCGTGCTCGTAGCGGACGAAGCCGCTGGGCAGGGTGTCGGCGCGGGTGTCGTCGGCGGTGGGATTGGGCCGGGCCATCATGGCGGAGCCGATGCTCTGCCGGTAATCCTTGGCCGAGGCCCGGTCAAGGCGGGCGCCGGTGACCAGCCTGTCGCGGTCGGCGGCGTACCAGGTCAGCTCGCTGAACGCGCCGTAGTTGTGGAAGTCGGCGTCCTTGGTGCGTGGTAGCTCTTTGTAGGTGTCGACGCCCATGCCGCTGCGTTGGCGATGTTCGTTGACCTGGGCGTCGAGGCCGCTGATCAGTTGCACATCGGCCCAGCGCCAGGTGGCCTTGATGCGCGCGCCGAGGGTGCGCCGGTCGACGTTGGAGGCCATGGGCCCGGCCATCATCCCGGTACCGGACGGCGTGCGCAGCGTGTAGTTGTCCATCACATGGTCGGCGTAGTTGTAGTAGACCTGGGCCTCGACCTTGTCCAGCACCTCGCCCAGGTTCGAGCGTTCGAAACGCAGCCCGAGGCTTTCGCGCTTGAACTGCGAGCCATCCATGCCGCGCCCGGCGTAGCGCGCTTCGCCGTCGCCCTTGCCGGCGGTCAGCTCCAGCAGGGTATCGGCGTCGGGTGTCCAGCCCAGGGTGACGTCGCCGTTCCACTTGTCGTAGCGCGACGGCACCGTGTCGTTGTTGCCATCGCGGTAGTCGTCCGAATGGGCGGTGTTGCCGATCACCCGTACGTAGCCCAGCGACCCGCCTGCCGCGGCGTCCAGCACTTTGTCGAAGCGACCGTTGGAGGCGGCCAGCACGCTGGCGTTGACCCGGGTGCCCAGTTCGCCGAACTGCTCCGGCTCGCGGTCGAACAGGATGGTCCCGGCGGACGAACCGGGGCCCCAGAGCACCGTCTGCGGGCCCTTGATCACCGTGAGCTTGTCGTAGGTTTCCGGCGAGATGTAGGACGTCGGCGCGTCCATCCGGCCGGGGCACGCCCCCAGCAGCATGCTGCCGTTGGTGAGGATGTTCAGTCGTGAACCGAACATGCCGCGCAATACCGGGTCACCGTTGGTGCCGCCGTTGCGCACCAGGGCGAAGCCGGGAATGGTCTTGAGGTAGTCACCGCCGTCGCTGGCCGGCACGGGCTGGCGTGGATCCTTGGGGTTGGTGACGACGGTCAGGGGCGAGCTGGGCGCAATGGCGGTGATGACCGTCGGGCTCAGTTCTTCAACCTGGCCTTGATGATGATCGTGCTCATCGGCCAGGACGTGAGGGGCCAGTAGCAAGCCGCACAGGGCGGCGACTCTGGAGGGTAAACGAACCCGTGGCTCATTCGGGGGGCAGTTGGCCTGGGCGGTGCCCAAAGCGATGCCGGCAGAAAACCTGGACATGATGATTCCATCGAACAGACGTAGACGACACGGTCGGGTGGCCTGTGGCTCTTGTGCGACCGGTTGGTGAGGTGTCGGGCTTACGCTGCGAGGGGTGGTGCGCGGGTGCGCGCACCCGGGAAGAACGACGACCGGGCATGGCCCAGGCGTGGGGACGGGCTGGTGAAGGTCAGGGCCGGCGGCGTGTCGAAGACGCTGAAGCCGTGGCCGCCAGGCAGCGCCGGGCAGTTGGACAGCAGGTTGCAATAGCCGCATTTCTCCCACAGCGCGTGATGCTCGCTTTGCGGCGGGCAGTGCTCGGCTGCGGGGGCCTCATGCCCGGCATGGGCGCTCGCCGACATGTCCATGTCCATGGTCATGCTCATGGACGAAGGCATGCGCTGCTCCATCGGCATCGACTGGGAAACCAGTGGACCGATAAAGATCATCAGCATGGCGAACAGGCTGATCCAGCTGCCGCGGGTCAGGCTCATGGGCTGACGACGGGGCATGGGACGCCTGGCGCGGGACAAGGGCATGGGCGGTGCGATCAGTGCGTGTGGGCTTCGGTTTTAGTCCCGTCCGGGGCTTTCTTCTGCACCGCCACGTCGACCGTGACATCCCCGGCTTTCTCGAAATGCAGGGTCATGGCAAAGCGTTTGCCGTCAGTCAGCAGGCTGCGGTCCTTCAGGTCCAGCAGCATCACGTGATAAGCCATCGGGGCGAACGTAACGGTCGCGCCAGGGGCGATGGTGACGGTGGGCACGGGTTGCATCTTCATCAGGTCGTCTTGCTTCACATGCTCGTGAAGCTCGGCCTTGCCGGCGATCGGCGAATCGGCGCCCAGCAGGGTGTCCGCGCTGGCGCCTGCGTTGTGGATCACGAAATACGCGGCCACGGTCGGCGCATTGGGCGGCAGTTCCTGGGACCAGGGGTGGGCGATCTCGAGTTCGCCAGCCTTGTATTGATGCGCCTGGGCAAGGCCAACCGGAAGCAGCAGGGCAGCCAGCAGGATAAGACGGTTCAACATGGTGATTCTCCGGAATGATTCAGGACACGGTGTTGTCGTGCACAGCCATCACACCAGGGGGGAAGCGCGGGGATTGAGGCTCGGCCATTGCTGGCGAGGCGTGGGGCTGTCGAGCGGGCGTTGGGTCGCGGTGCGGTGGGCCGGTTGCGCGTCCAGGTACAACTGCGGGGCATGCCCGCTCAGAGCCGTCAGGACCGTCGAACCTGCGCAGCACCAACAATGCTGCATGGTCGAGTGATCATCGTTGCGGGGTGTGCCCTGTTCAAGCTTGCCCAGGGACATCGCCACCAGCTTCGTGCCGCTGGAGGAGCAGAAACTGCCCCACAACAATTGCTCGACCGGCGCCTCCGCCTTCGCCCCCGCGTTGCCGGAAAGCGGCATGGCAAGCATGTTGAACAGCACTGCGAAGCAGGCGATCCAGGCAAATGCAAGCCGTTGTCGGGACATGGGTGAATCCGCTCGGTTGGGCGATCAGGTGGCGGTATTTAGCCTGATCGGGGGTGAGAAGTAAAAAAGCCATGTGCGGTGTAGGGTCGCAGGGTTTGCATTAACAGTAGCAATAGTTTTGTAAGTGCATGCTGTTGTGGCGAGGGAGCTTGCTCCCGCTGGGGCGCGAAGCGGCCCTGAAATTGAACATCGCGGTCTATCAGGAAAAGAACGTTCGCCTTCTTGGGGCTGCTGCGCAGCCCAGCGGGAGCAAGCTCCCTCGCCACAGGGTTCAGATGGCAATGAAGACATTGCGAAGGATCATCCTCGCCATCTCCTGCTCTCCGTTCAAAAATAGAGTAGCGGCTTCATCCAGCAGAATTTTCGCGAACTCCGGATCACACTTGGCGCGTTCGACAATTGTGTGTTTATAGTCCGACCAAATGCCGCAGCCCCTGCAACACCTGATCTGCCGTCTCGAACACTCGATCCACCTCCGGCAACACCGGCCGCTTCAACACCAGCACCGGCACTCCACGCTCGCGCGCCACTTCCAGCTTGGGTTCGGTGGCGGTGCTGCCGCTGTTCTTGCTGACCAGTACATCAATCTGCCGTCGTTCGAACAGTTCGCGCTCGCCTTGAATATGGAATGGCCCGCGGGCGCCGATGACTTCGCAGCGTTCGTTGCCGGGGTACACGTCCAGGGCGCGCAGGGTCCAGAATTGTCCGGGGGGAATTTCGTGCAGATGTTGCAGCGGTTCGCGGCCGAGGGTGAACAGCGGGCGCTGGAAGGGTTGCAGGGCCTGGGTCAGTTCGGCCCAGTCGGCCACTTCGCGCCAGTCATCGCCGGCCTGGGGTTGCCAGGCCGGGCGGCGCAGGGCCCAGCACGCAATGGCGCAGGTGCGTGCCGCCTGGGCGGCGTTGTGGCTGATTTGCGCGGCAAAGGGGTGCGTCGCATCCAGCAGCAGGTCGATACCTTGCTCGCGAATGAATTGCGCCAGGCCTTGCGCGCCGCCATAGCCGCCGACGCGTATCTGGCAGGCCAGGTCGGTGGGCACGCGACCCACGCCCGCCAGGCTGTAGATGTGGGGCGGACCGAGGGTGCGAGCGATCGCCAAGGCTTCGGTGACGCCGCCCAGCAGCAGGATGCGTTTCATGTAAAGGCTCCGGCGTGACCGACGATCCCGCCTTGGCGATCGATGGCAAAGACTTCGACTTGAACCTGCGCCGGCACCACGCTGCGGGCGAAGGCCAGGGCGTGTTCGCACACGGCGTCGCCAAGGGCGATGCCGGCCGCGCTGGCCATCGCCAGGGCTTGCTGGCTGGTGTTGGCGGCACGGATGCCCTGCTGCAAGACCTCGTCGGCACCGATCGCTGCCGCCCAATCGGCCAGTTGCGGCAGGTCGATGCTCGAATGACGGCTGTGCAGGTCCATGTGGCCGGCGGCGAGTTTGCTGATTTTGCCAAAGCCGCCGCAGAGGCTGAGCCTGTCCACCGGGACCTTGCGCACATGCTTGAGCACCGCGCCGACGAAATCGCCCATTTCGATCAGGGCGATTTCCGGCAGGTCGTAGACCCGGCGCATGGTGTCTTCACTGGCGTTGCCGGTGCAGGCGGCGATGTGCAGGTAACCGTTGGTTTTCGCCACGTCGATGCCCTGGTGGATCGAGGCGATATAGGCCGCGCAGGAGAACGGCCGGACGATGCCGCTGGTGCCGAGGATCGACAGCCCGCCCAGGATCCCCAGCCGCGGGTTCATGGTTTTCAGCGCCAGGGCTTCACCGCCCTCGACGTTGACCGTGACTTCGAACCCGGCGGTGTAGCCGCTCTCTTCGGCCAGCCGGCCGAGGTGATCGCTGATCATTTTGCGCGGCACCGGGTTGATCGCCGGCTCCCCGACGGCCAGCACCAGCCCCGGCCGCGTCACGGTGCCGACGCCGCGGCCGGCGATGAAACGTACTCCGGGCTCGGCGATCAAGCGCACCTGGGAAAACAACAGCGCGCCGTGGGTCACGTCCGGGTCATCGCCGGCGTCCTTGATCGTCCCGGCTTCGGCGCCTTGCTCGGTCAGCCGGCAGAACTCCAGGCGCATCTGCACCTGCTTGCCTTTGGGCAGTACGATTTCCACGGCATCGGCTTCGGTGCCGCGCAGCAGTAATCGAGCGGCCGCCAGGCTGGTGGCCGTGGCGCAACTGCCGGTGGTCAGGCCGCTGCGCAGGGGCGCGGGTTGTTCGGCGGTTTCGTCACGCATCGAGGGGTTTCGTCAGGTCCAGCAAGGTAATCGGCAACGCCTGGCGCCAGGTGTCGAATTCGCCCAGTGGCTGGGCCTGGGCGATGTGGAGCCGGGTCAGTTCGCCGCCGTGGCGTTCACGAAAGTCCATGAGGGTCATCTCGCTTTGCAGCGTCACGGCGTTCGCCACGAGCCGGCCGCCGGGCTTGAGTTGCGCCCAGCAGGCATCGAGCACGCCTTCGCGGGTGACACCGCCGCCGATGAACACCGCGTCCGGGCGCTCCAGTCCTTCCAGCGCCTGCGGGGCTCGGCCGCGGATCAGGTGCAAGCCCGGCACGCCGAGGCGGTCGCGGTTGCGTTCGATCAAGCCTTGGCGGCCTTCGTCGGCTTCAATGGCCAGGGCCCGGCAACTGGGGTGGGCGCGCATCCATTCGATGCCGATGGAACCGCTGCCGGCGCCGACATCCCAGAGCAACTCACCCGGCGTGGGGGCCAGGCGTGACAGGGTCACGGCGCGCACATCACGCTTGGTCAACTGGCCGTCGTGCTCGAAGGCGCTGTCCGGCAACCCGGCCAGGCGCGACAGGCGCAACGCCGACGGCTCGGCCCGGCATTCGAGGGCGATCAGGTTGAGGTCTGCAACGGCCGCGTCGGACCATTGGTCGGCAGTGGCGTCGATGCGCCGTTCCGCTGCGCCGCCGAGGTGTTCCAGCACGCTCATGCGGCTGGCGCTGAACCCACGCTCGCGCAGCAAGGCCGCCACGGCGGCGGGGCTGTGCCGGTCATTGCTCAACAGCAGCAGCCTGACGCCGGTGGACAGGTGCGCATTGAGCGCCGCCAGGGGCCGCGCCACCAGCGACAGGGTGACCACCTCTTGCAGCGGCCAACCCATGCGCGCCGCCGCCAGTGAGCAGCAAGACGGTGCCGGGATGATCAGCATCTGATCCCCCGGGACCTGCCTGGACAGGCTGGCGCCGACGCCATAGAACATGGGATCGCCACTGGCGAGCACGCACACCGGCTCGCCCCGTCGCGCCAGCAGTGGGTCCAGGGAAAACGGGCTGGGCCACGATGCCCGTTCGCCGCGGATGCACAGCGGCAACAACGCCAGCTGGCGAGGGCTGCCGACGATGTGCGAAGCCCGCAGCAGCGCATGGCGAGCCGTGCGGCCCAGGCCCTTGAAGCCGTCTTCACCGATGCCCACTACGGTCAGCCAGGGGGTCATCTCTGTTCCTCGAATCAGGTGGATGGGGTCGGCGAAGTCTCGCCCCCGCAAACCGGGCCGCCATCATACCGCGCGCCCTGATCAGCATGCGAACCCGTGGGAGCAAGGCTTGCCATCCGACATCAGCGTCTCAGCCAGACCGCCTTCGCGAGCAAGCCCGCTCCCACACGGGATCTGTGGTGGGCATACATCTCGAGTCTGCCAAATAACACTGTGGGGGTGCGCTTGCCCGCGAAGGCGGTGGGTCAGTCAACCTCTTCATCGACTGACCCACCCTCTTCGCGAGCAAGCTCGCTCCCACCGGGGATCTGTGGTGGACACACACATATCGAGCCTGCCAAATAACATTGTGGGAGCGGGCTTGCCCGCGAAGACGGTGGCACCTTCAACCTCGATGCCCCAGCCCGAGCACCTCACATTCTTGATGCCGCGGCGCACAATCCGACCGGCAAGCTTTTCATGCTCCCCGGCAAAGCAGGCATAATGGCGCTCCTTCGCCGATGCGGCGTGTCTCATTGACCGGTTGTCCCTTGAACGAACATCCATCCTCCAGCGTCATGCGTCCCTCGGGTTGTCCGGGGTTGCTGCGCGTCGTCCAGGCGCTGGACGGTGGGATCTGCCGGATCAAGCTCGACGGCGGCGCCATCCAGGCCGACCAGGCCGAGGCCGTGGCGGCGGCGGCCGAGCGGTTCGCCGGTGGGGTGATCGAGGCGACCAACCGGGCCAACCTGCAGATCCGCGGGATCGGTGCCGAGCACGCCGCCCTGATCGAGTGTTTGCTCGCCGCCGGCCTTGGCCCGCGCAAACCGACTGGCGACGACGTACGCAACCTGATGCTCAGCCCCACGGCCGGCATCGATCGACAGGGGCTGCTCGATACCCGGGCGCTGGCCGCCGAGATTCTCGTCACCCTGCAAACCCACGAACGCTTCCCGGAGCTGTCGGCCAAGTTCGCCGTGCAACTGGACGGCGGCGAAGCGCTGGCGATGCTCGATCACCACCATGACCTGTGGCTGTCGGCCTGGCTGCGCGGCGGCGAACCCTGGCTGGCGTTCGGGCTGGCCGGTTCGCCCCGGGACGAACCGGCCGGCGCCGTGCCCCTGGCCGAAGGGCACGGCCTGGTGGTGGCGGTGCTGGAGCTGTTCCTCGACCTGGCGCGCCCGGACCAGATACGCATGCGTCATCTGCTGGCCGAATGTCCCCATGCTGAATTCATCCAGCGACTGGCTCGCCGCATCTCGTTGCACCCGTGCAGCGGCTGGCGGCGAGGGGCGTCCAGCGATGGCCTGCACATCGGCATTTACGCCCAGCACGACGAACGCTGCTATGTCGGCGCTGCAGCGCCCCTGGGTCGACTCGATGCCGGCATGTTGCGCGGCGCGGCGCAACTGGCCCGGGAACGAGGGGACGGCACGCTGCGCTTCACGCCCTGGCAAAGCCTGCTGCTGCCCAATGTCCGTCGCCAGGACACGGACGAGGTGCTGGCGCGTCTGGCAGGGTTTGGCCTGCTGAACGCGGTGGACCAACCCCTGGCACAACTGATCGCCTGCACCGGTTCCAGCGGATGCGGCAAGGCGTTGGCCGACACCAAGGACGATGCCCGGCAGCTAGCCGGGTGGCTGCAACGCCATGGCCGAGGCTTGAAGGTTCACCTGTCCGGGTGCCCGCGTTCCTGCGCGGCGGCCCACACCGCGCCCGTCACCTTGCTGGCGGTCGCCCCCGGTCACTACGACCTGTATCTTCGCGACGCCACGCTGCCGGGTTTCGGCGCGTTGCAGGCGCACAATCTGACTATTGAAGCGGTCGGCCACTGGCTCGCCGCTCGCCCCCGGAGCCCCCTTGATGCTTGATTACATCCGCGACGGTCAGGAGATCTATCGCAACTCCTTCGCGATCATCCGCGCCGAGGCCAACCTGGCGCGCATTCCGGCCGACCTGGAGAAACTCGCGGTGCGGGTGATCCACGCCTGCGGCATGGTCGAAGCCGTCGACGGCCTGCAGTTTTCCGACGGTGCCGGCACGGCCGGGCGCCAGGCGCTGGCTGCCGGTGCGCCGATCCTCTGCGATGCGCGGATGGTCAGCGAAGGCGTGACCCGTGCCCGCCTGCCCGCCAACAACCCGGTGATCTGCACCTTGCGTGACGAACGCGTGCCGGCGCTGGCCCTCGATCTGGGCAACACCCGGTCGGCCGCCGCCCTGGAACTGTGGCGGCCGCACCTGGAGGGCAGCGTCGTGGTCATCGGCAATGCGCCGACGGCGTTGTTCTACCTGCTGGAAATGCTCGACGCCGGCGCCCCGAAACCGGCACTGATCCTGGGCTTCCCGGTGGGCTTCGTCGGCGCTGCCGAGTCCAAGGCGATGCTGGCGGCCAACAGCCGCGGCGTACCGTTCGTGATCATGCAGGGCAGGCTGGGCGGCAGCGCCATGGCCGCCGCCGCCGTCAACGCCCTCGCCACGGAGGTTGAATGATGCACCAGCCTGGACGTCTGATCGGCCTCGGCGTGGGTCCCGGTGACCCGGAACTGATTACTGTCAAAGCCCTGCGCCTGCTGCGCGAGTCACCGGTGGTGGCGTACTTCGTCGCCAAGGGCAAGAAAGGCAACGCCTTCGGCATCATCGAAGCCCATTTGCAGGACGCGCAAACCCTGCTGCCGCTGGTCTACCCGGTGACTACCGAAGCGTTGCCGGCGCCGCTGTCCTACGAGCAGGTCATCGCCGACTTCTACGACACCGCCGCCGAGCAGTTGGCCGTGCACCTGGATGCCGGCCGCGACGTGGCCGTGATCTGCGAGGGCGACCCGTTCTTCTACGGCTCCTACATGTACCTGCACGATCGCCTGGCCGAGCGCTACGACGCCGAGGTCATTCCGGGCGTATGCTCGATGCTGGGCGGTGCCTCGGTGCTCGGCGCGCCGCTGGTGTACCGCAACCAGAGCCTGTCGGTGCTCTCCGGCGTGTTGCCCCATGAAGAACTCAAGCGCCGCCTGGCTGACGCCGATGCGGCGGTGATCATGAAGCTGGGGCGCAACTTCCCCAAGGTCCGCCAGGTGCTCCAGGAACTGGGCCTCGATGGGCGGGCGCTGTATGTCGAGCGGGCGACCATGGCCAACCAGAAGATCGTGCCGCTGGATGACGTCGAACCGATGTCCTCGCCGTACTTCTCGTTGATCATCGTGCCGGGCGAACGGTGGCAGGGTTGATGACGTCCAGCGCTCCCGCCATCGTCCTCCTGGGGCCGGGCAGCCTCGCCACGGCCCGGCGTCTGCAGCAGTGCTACCCGCACGCCCTGATCCATGGCCTGGCCGGGCGGGTCGAAGGGGCGGACCGTTCCTACGCCGAGTTCGGCGCGACCCTGCGCGCGTTCTATCGACAGGGCACGCCGATCATCGCCCTGTGCGCCGCCGGCATCGTCATTCGCACCCTGGCGCCGCTGCTGCTGGAAAAAGGCCAGGAGCCGCCCGTGCTGGCGGTGGCCGAGGATGGCAGTGCCGTGGTGCCGCTGTTGGGGGGCCTGGGCGGGGTCAATGTCATGGCCCGGGAAATCGCCCAGGCACTGCAAGTGGCACCGGCGATCACCACCAGCGGCGAACTGCGTTTCGGCACCTGCCTGCTCAATCCGCCAAGCGGCTATCACCTCGGCGACCTGGAGCAGGGCAAGCGCTTCGTGTCCGACCTGCTGGCCGGTGCGTCGGTGCGTATCGACGGGGCCGCGCCGTGGCTGGACCCGGCACAGTTGCCCCAGCACCCCCAGGCGCGATTGGCGATTCGTGTCGACAGCGCCGCGGGCGTGCCGGCGACGGACGAGTTGCGCATCTACCCGCGCACGGTCGTGGTCGCGCTGGCGGCGGGCGCGTCACCGGCCATTGCCGAGACCTTGGAGGAGGCTGGCCTGGCGGTGCAGTCGCTGGCCTGCCTGCTGGCGGCGGACAGCGATATGGTTCGCGGCGAATTGCATGACGCGGCGGCAGCCCTGAATGTACCGCTGCGGTTTGCGTCGGCGGAGGGCGAACTCGGCCCATGGCTGGGGGCAACCCTAGGTCAGCCGGCGTCGGTCCGGGTGCTGGGCGAACGTGCCGTCGCCGTGGCCGAACAGCCCGTCGACCCGCAGCGAATCGGTCGCCCGCGCGGGCGCCTGGCGGTGATCGGCCTGGGCCCGGGCGCTGCCGAGTTGATGGTGCCGGCGGTGCGCGCCGAGCTCGATCGCGCCACCGATGTGCTGGGCTACGAAACCTACGTGCGCATGGCCGGCCCTTTCCGGGCCGACCAGGTGCAGCACTGCACCGACAACCGCGAAGAAATGCAGCGCGCCCGCCATGCCTTCGAACTGGCAGCCCAGGGGCGCTCCGTGGTGGTGGTCTCTTCCGGCGATCCGGGTGTGTTCGCCATGGCCGCCGCCGTCCTCGAAGCGTTGCACGAAGCAACGGATGCTCGTTGGCACGCGGTTGACCTGCAGATCCTTCCCGGGGTCTCGGCGTCGCTGGCGACGGCCGCCCAGGCGGGCGCACCGCTGGGCCATGACTTCTGCGTGATGTCGCTGTCGGACAACCTCAAGCCGTGGTCGATCATCGAAAAGCGCCTGGACCTGGCGGCCGAAGCGGACCTGGCCCTGGCGTTCTACAACCCGATTTCCCGATCCCGGCCCTGGCAACTGGAGCGGGCGCTGGAGATCGTCGCGCAGCACCGCACCGCGCAGACGCCGGTGGTGCTGGGCCGTGACATCGGCCGTCCGGGCCAGACCCTGCGGGTCACGACGCTGGGGCAGTTGACCCCGGACCAGGTGGACATGCGCACCATGGTGCTGATCGGTTCCTCCACCACCTGTGCGTTCCCGCGCAGCGGGGGCGGTGAATGGGTGTACACGCCGCGCTGGTACGGTGAAAAGCCCGGCGCGTGAGCCAATGGCCGGCGCAATCGCTTGCTGCCCGGCCGCTTCATGGGGCGGTTTTCTTCAAGGTGAACCGGCGCATGCGGTGGGCCTCCAGGTGCTTTTTCATCAAGGCCCGCTTGGCCTCGAATTCGCGCCTGTCCAGTTGCAGGAAGGCCCGTTGCTGGACGATCGTGGCCGAGCGCTTCTCCCATTGCCAGAACAGGAACCGGCTGCGCCTGGTTTCAACCTTCAGTTCGAGTTTGTAGAGGGCGATGTTCAGGTGGCCCTGTGCGTCGTATCGCGCCGGGATGACCTGGAAGGTTTCTCCCTGGCGGGTTTCGCCATCGAAGGATGACAGGGCCCCGTGATCGGACTGCAAGTTGTCCAGCGTGTCGATCATCGCATTCGCCTGGCGTACATCTTTCATCGCGGCCGCGCTCTGTACCAAGAAGTCCGCCACGGAACCGGCGACGACATGGGCCGTGCGGGTGTTGATGGCGTCGCCGTACAGCGACCACCCGAGGAACCAGAGGGTGCGCACGTATTCTTCGAACCAGTCTTTGGCGGCGAGATAGCGATGGTGGGCCAGGTCCGCCGATTTCGTCGCGATATTGTGGCAGTCGGCAAGGTCATCGTGCTCTTGCAGGTGCAAGGCGCCGATATAAGAAAATAAGTTCGGGCCTGTGACCAGTCCCGAGAAAGTTGCCAGGGTCATGAAGTTTGCTCCAGTACAAATTACAACGTGAGTGGTTTGCGATATTTTTTATAGCGCAGCCCCCGCGTTGTTTGAATCGACGGGAGGGTTTTATTTGAGAGTAAATATGAGCGATCAAAATAATAATTGATCTACATACGTTGTAATCAGCTGGGGTTGTGGTTTTTTAAATGACTGAACTAGATTGTCGCTGAGCCGCAGGAGCGGCCATCAACTCAAATAAGGATATTGTATGAATACGTTGGAAAGTGAACTCGACATTGCCCACAGCATTGAATTGATCAGGGGCCGTTTGAACCGGCGCAAACCCCTGGCCTCCACCAGCCGGCGCATGCGCCGCAGCGTCGGCGTGCAGCACGATGACAACCCGACCAAGGCGCTGGATGCGCTGATGCTGGGCGACGCGCTGCTGGGCTATGGCCACAACATGTCGCTCAACAACATGGCGATCATGGAAAACCTGATGACCATGGCGATCATGGAAGCCAACTATGAAGTCCCCACCGGCAAGAACACCCTGGCCTGGTATGACGCTTTCATCCAGTGCCTGCGCGACCTCGGCTGCTTCATCGCCGATGACGGCTATACCCGCTACTCCGAGCGTTCGACCCGGGTGGACATCGATTACGTGATCAGCGATATCGTCAAGGGCATCATCGATGGCGTGAAGGCCAGCGTCCCGGCGGTCTCGGTGCTCGGTGCCGTGGTGGACACCACCCTCGAGGGCCTGAAGAAAGATGAGCAGACCCTCGCCTTGTACAACGGCCAGGTCAAGACGGCCGAAGGCGCGCGCCTGTCGGTCATCCCCTGCGAACAATTGGCCAATGGTGTGCTGATTGCCTCGTCGACGTCGATACGCCAGCACGGCACTTCCAGTAACGGCGGTGTTCTTTTTGTGAATTGGCAGGCTTCGGCGCGGGATATTTTTCGCGGCAAGTCGTTCGTGACATTCAATCCGGCCCGCTATGAAGAGTTTCGGGGCGAGATCGAAGAGTACCTTGGCGAACATCGTCGGCAAGTCTTGCGTCAACGGTTCAGTCGGCGCCGGTTGGCCTGATCATCCTCGCACTTCATAACTAACACTCTTGCGTCGGCCTTGAATAACCGCTTGTTTCATGCAGGCGGTTGTTCAATGGCGTCTGACGGTGGATGAAAGATACAGGGAAGTATTTACTTTATGAGTGGCGCCAATGATTCAATGGCCGAGGACTTTGTCAGTTTCCTGAATGTGTTCAAGTTGAAAGAACTTGAACATGCCTTGGCGGCCTACCAGGGCACCGATCAATATGATGCCGTGTTGCGTTATTACACCGGTTGCATCGCTTCGCTGGACAGCCCGCAGATGCTCGAGCCCTTGGGGTTGCTCAAGCAGGCGCTGGGCGCGTTGGGCGGCAACCGTCGCCAGCGCCGGGCCTCGGAGCTGTCGCCGCCGGCGAGCGCGGATGAAAACCTCGACAGCCTGACGCACATCTACCGCCGTGTGGAAGGTTTCGAGGCGCGCCTGCACAGCAGCCTGGAACAGTTGAAACAGCCCGCCACCGAGGTGCCGAAGCATCTGCATTTTGCCTGGCTGGGGGGCGGCGTCGGTGCCATCCAGCGCGACTACATCAACCTCTGGCGGCAGGTGATGGCGCCCCAGGGGCACTCGCTCAGGCTCTGGTACGACAGCGATGCATTGCTGGCCTATGAAACCAACCGGATCATCGTCGAGGCGGCCAAGGCCCATGCCATGCTCGATGGCGGGGACGTCATTGCCGATGCGATCAAACTGGGTGATCGCTATGAAGAACGCGCCATCGTCCTCAAGCAGCAGATGTACGCACATATCACCCAAGCGCTGGCAAAGGGCGGCAGCGCCGACGCTGCGCGTATCGATTTGCTGGTTCGCGCCTATGGCCAGGATGAAGCACGACTGCGTGCCCTGAAGCGTGCCAATCAACAGAGTGTCGCGGCTTTGGGCGAAAGCGGCGTGATCTTGCGTGACCTGGGCAGTGGTGAGGTGTCGCTGCAACTGGACGCGCTCTACCAGCGCGAGATCAGCCTGCGCGGCAATTTCGCGGCGGCGTCCGATATCGTGCGGGTCGAGGCATTGTTCACCGAAGGGGGTCGATATGCCGACGTCGATAGCCTGCCGCCGCTGCTGGACTCACTCGGCGAGGTGGACATCCGGGCGTTCAAGACCGACGCGCGCCTGGGGGTGTTGCAACTGTTGCTGGATCGCAACCCCGAGTGGATGCCGGGCCGCCAGGCCCTGCGCGATCGCTACACCGGCTATTTCAAGCAGATTCCGGCGCAGCACCGGGCCGCACTGGAACGGTTTGCCGACAGCCGACCCGAGCTCAAGCAGGTGTTCCGTGCTCCGCTGGAGCGCCTGGCGCCCCTGGACGGGCTGCGAGCGGTCGCCCAGCGACACACCCTGAGCAATGCGTTCCTGATGGCCCACCCCGGCTCGGCGATGCTCGAAGCGGTGATCGAACGGTTCCGGCTCAACTATGAAATCGTCGAGGCCACCGCGCGCCTGGCCGATGAACAGAACACCGGCCTGACCGATGTCGAGGGCTTGATCGCACTGGCGACCCAGGTGGCGACACAAGTGTTCGGCCCCTTGCACGAGCTGGCGGCGGAAGATGAGTTGGCGGTGTCGCTCCTGGCTCACGCCGCCGCCACCTACTACAGCGATGGTCTCCGCCCGCAGAGCGAGGTGACGATCTACCTCACCGGGCCTGCCGCCATGCGCGACGGCATGGCGGACTACGAGCGAGCGAACCTGACCCCGCGAACGGCCCTGGAGTGGCGCAGGCAGATGACCATCGACGCCGTCGACACGGTCAACCTGGCCACCGAGGAAGAGCTGGACCATTCCTGGAAAGAGAACCAGAACGACACCGTGCAATGGCTTGCCGATGAACAACAGCGCTGGCAGGACGGGCGATTCAAGGCCCGCTATCAGGGAGACCTCAAGCAACTGCTGCACCACCGGACGCTGGAGTTCGACGATGGTTGGCCGCTGGTCGAGGGCCGCCACGTGTTGTCGACGGGTGTGTTGCAGCACCTGGCCGATCAGTTGGGCGAGCCGTTCATGATGCGCATGAGCCAGGGCTATGACGGCACGGTGACATTCAACAAGGCCATCCCCCTGAGCTTCGATGAGCGCCAGGCGATCCGGGCCCAGGACGCGGGTGTATTGCCCCCCGCCTCGTTGAGCGACTCGCAGACCCGCCAGTTGTCCATCGACGAACTGCTGGGGCGGTTTGCCAAAGGCGCTTTCGAATTCGCCCAGTTGAGCCCGCTGCAACGCTTGCAGCTCGGTGCGCTGGTGGGGGCCAACGCCCTGGATAACCGCAGCTTCGACGCGCTGCGGCCGCAGGTCGAGAACCTGGCCAACAGCCTCGTCGAACTGGGCACCGCCGGCCGTTACGCGACGATCGAGCGCTTGCTTTACCAGCACCAGGCGCCGGCATTTCTCGCCGGGCTGGGCCACCCGGTGGATCCGCCGGTCCATGGCGAAACGGCCTTGGGCTTGAAGAAAAACGCCCTGGAGCAACCGATGACGTTGCGCCAGTGGGGCCGCCTGGCTGCACGGATCCAGCAGATGGCCAAGCTGGAATATCGCGATCGGATCGCCGAGCGCCTGGGCAATGTCCTGGATGTTTTCGACAACGCCGCGATCAAGCTCGTGCCCCAGGACCTGCTGCTCCAGGGCTCGGGCGATCGGGTGGGCGGGCGGTGCTACCCCTTGGCCCTGGCCATGGCTGCCGCCCTGACAGAAGGCGCGGCGGCGGCCTATACCTTGCGCGGACGGTTCTATCTCGGGGTGCTCGAACCCGAGGGCAGCGACTCGGTGACCTTCCTCAACAGCCTGGAGTCCTTGCGCGACGTACAGGTCGGCGACGTCGGCAGCGCCCTGGCGCGTTCGAGCCTGGACGAGGTGGTGCAGATCCTCAAGGCCCGTACCGCCACCAGCACGCTGATGCTCAACTCCGATAACCACGCGATGCTGGTGGCCAAAACCTTCGAGGGCGAGCAAGGCACTTATCACTTCTACGATCCCAATTTTGGCGTGTTCGAGTTCGAGCACCCGGCGCGGTTCGGGCAGGCGTTGAACCGGTTCTTCGTCCAGCAGGGCATGGCCGGCCAATACGCGGCCTATGGCGATGCGGCATTGCCGACGTTCGACCTGATCGAGCTGGACGGCGCACGGCTGTCGAAGCTGGCATTGCCGGGGGCGGTGCGGGTTGTCGACCTGCTGCAGCCGGGCGGTTTGCCGGAGCAGTCGAAACGCCCGGTCAGGCAGCGGCTGGCCTCGGCCCGTGGGCAGTCGCTGATGAGCAACCCGCGCCTGGGCAGTTGCCTGTTGGCGCTGGACGGTCACGGCTGGGCGCGGCAGATGGCACAGGTGACGGCCGACCTGCGGCAGGCCAATCGCTTGGCGCCCGGGTTGGTGCCGCTGTTCGACACCCTGGAGGTGACGACGGAGGGCGCCTACCGCATGAGTTTCATCGATCCGTCGAACGCCGAGCGCCTGGTGCAGGTCCGCACGGAGGACGCTCGCCTGCCGCGGATCAAGCAGTATCTGGCGGAATGTTTTACCACCCTGGCCAACCGGCCCGCCGTGCCGGTCGATCCCACCGAAGTGGGCGGCGTCCACACCCTGAACGCCGGCTTCGCCGTGCAGGCGCTGATGAACGCGCTGAGGGCCCAGGAAGGGCCCGACCGGCCGCTGTCTTTGGCGGTTCGCCTGCATGCCTATGTCAACTACGCGCAACTGGTGCACGGTAATGTGGCTGACATCGCCGGCCTCGTCGGCCTGGTCCGGCAGGCACTGGCCGAGGATCGGTTGATCGCCGACACCGTGGCGCCCGTGGTCAAGGCCGCCGTGGGCGGCAGCATCAGTGAAGCGACCGGTGGTTTGCTGCAGCTGGCGAATGTCGGCTTCGACATCTACCAGTTGGTCACCGCCCAGGATGAAGTGGCCCGTGCCCAGTTCGGTACGCAACTGGCGTTCGATTCCGCCGGGCTGCTGTTGTCGGCGGGTGCTTATGCCGCCGGTGCCACCGCCGGTGCGGTGCTCGGTGGTACCGCCGTCATTCTGGGTGGCCTGGCGGTGGGCGTGGCCGCACTGGCCCAGGGCTTCGCCGGCATTGCCGAAGAGGCCAGGCAGGTCGGGCTGTTCTTCGATGACGTGGCGAAGGCCCATCTCCAGGCCTATCGATACCAGGCGAGTCACCGTGCCTGGCTGCCGCGGGCGTCGCTGATCGTCCAGGCGCTGGACCTGGCGAGCGGCGAACTGAGGCTGGACGGCCCGAAACTGTACCCGCTGCGGGACCATTTCGGTGTGCCGACGTTTGATGCCGATTACGCGCGGGCGATCGACATTCGCCGAGAACTGGCACTGCCGGAGCGCGTCCCGTTCACGGTGCCGGCCGGACAAGCCCTGGTACTGCCGTGCACCCCGCAAACCTGCTATGGCTATGAATACAAGGCGCTGCCTTTCGCCACGCTGCGCCATGACCCCGGGTTCGATGTGGCGCGGCGCCTGGAGAAAAAGAACGCCGAGGGGCGATGGCTGTTCCTGTTTTCCTTCTACTCGTTCCCCAGCGAATACATCCTTCATCGCCTGACGCAGCCGGCCTTCCGGCCAACGGTGATCGACGTGCTGCTCGACGCCGTCGAGCGCTCGCTGGCGGTGCCGGTCATCCCACCGGCCTGGCGCGACACCGTGACCTACCGGATCCAGGGCGCCGGCCAACGGTGCACCGTGGCGCTCAATCCCGGCGTGAGCCTGACCCTCGAGTCGCCAGGTTCCGGCACCTCGAGTTGGGTGCTCGAGGCAGCCTGGGCCGAGGAGGGCGACGTACGCATCGAGCCTTCCGGGAAGCTGTTCTTGGGGGGCGTGCCGGTCACGTTCTCCGGTGCCGGTCGCCACCAGACGTTGCTGCGACTGCGCAACGACCAGGTGTTCCAGTTTGTGCTGGGCGAGCGTGAGCTGGCCCTGGTGGAACAGGTTGTGCCGCCGGGCATGGACCGGCAGGCGTTGCAGGCGCACCTCAAGGACATGGCCCGTGCCCATCGCCTGGTGATGCCTTACACCCAGGTGCGCCATTACCCGATTCCGTTCGAGAAACCCGACGAACCCCGCACCACCACGGCCTGGTACGACGCAGGGCAGGACCGTTTCCTCTACATCCGCGACGAGGATGTGCTGGAGGCCGAGGACGCGCTGCTGGGCGCGGTGGCAGGCGGCTACGCCTGGTTCTACGAGCCGGAGAACTTCCTGATATGGCAGGTCGATGCCGCGACCGGACTGCTCAGCCACCGGTATCGCTTGCTGGTCAATACCGGCGTGGCCGCCGGCGCCATGCGGATCACCCGCATCGAGGCCGACGCCCAGGGAGTGATCCACGTGGAGCAGCAGATCACCCGCCAGGACCAGGCCAGCGATGTGCTGGTCTATGTGATTCATGACGGGCAACTGGTGCTGAGCTCGATCATCCGCGACCGGGACAACGCGCTGGAAGCGCTGCTCAGCGCCCGTGACACGCTGGCCGACTGGTCGCAGGTGCTCGGCAGCTATCACGCCTTCGCGCCGGACAGCGGTGACCGGGCATTCGTGAATGTCGACTGGCAGCCGGCGGCGTTCGTGTCGGTGTGCTGGAAAATTCGCACCCATTGGCGCGACATGGCCTGGGTGCGCCGCAGCGACCGGTTGATCATCCGTCCCTCGACGAGCCCTGGGCACCGCTATCGCGGCTGGAATGACTCGATCAAGCACATGACCGACATGACCCTGCTCACGCCGGCCGGCGACGATGACGTGTTTGTCATCTACTACGCGCTCGACCAGACGCTGTGCCGCCAGCAGCGCTCGGCGGCGGGGCAGTGGTCGCAGACCTGGATACAGCCGGAAAACCTCGAGCATGTCGTCGCCGTCGAGGGCGGCTACGTGGCGCTGACCTCGCAGGGCCTGTTCTTCAACCTGACGGAACAGGGCCAACTGGCGCTGGGCGGCGTCAGCGATGCATGGCTCAAGGACCGCCCGCGTTGGTGGCAGGCCTTGGCGCCGCTGGCCCGGCACTACGCGGCCGAGCGCCTGGCCATCGTCGGGTTGCGCAACGCCAGCGGCGACGCAGCGTTGTGTGCCTGGTACCTGGGCGGTCGGCTGTTGCTGGCCGACCTGGGATCTGGACGCGAGGTGCGCCTGTTGGGCATGACCCCGGACGGCGAGGCAGCCTGGTTATTCGACGTGGCCAGTGGCGAAGTCCAGCGCCAGGGCTTTATCGACCCGCAGGGCCTGGAGGTCGCGTTTGCCGAAGGGACGAAGCTGTTGCAGGCGGGCGCGCTGCCCGTGGCAACGCGCGAATGGGCACCGTGTCAGTTTGCCGGGCTCACCGTCGAGGGAACGGGGTTGCGGGGTGTCACATTCGACGGCGTGGTGATGCGTTTGCGTGACCGGGAGCCGGCGATGATCTGCGGCGTCACCCAGGCCTGGGTCGCCACTCAGGTGGGCGAACTGTCCGCAAACCTCAGGCGATTGGTGGACGGCCAGCCCCACGCCGCGCTGCTGTCGATCGAGGCTGACGACAGCCTGAAGTGGCTGGTGGTTGAAACCGGCCGGATGATTCGCGTGCCGCGTGCCGCGATACCCGAGTCGTTTGCCGTGCTGGGCACGCGCCAGCGGCGCAACGTATTGCTGCACGAAGACAAGGATCGCCGGTTGTTGACCTATCCGGACCGGGCGAGCGCCGGGCCGCTCGATTATGTCCAGCGCAATGCCGAGGTGTTGGTCGTCGAGGGGGCGATGAAGGTCGATGAGGTTTTGCTGCTGTTGCCGGACGACGTCACCACCCTGGTCTTGCGGATGGGGCAGGGGGCGACCGGTTGCCGGTTGACCAAGGCGCTCTGGTTGAAACTCGAGTCGGTGATCGTCGACGGCTGGCATTTGCCGGATGCCCCGGCGAAGCATCCCGCCAGTCTGGTCTGGGAGGTGGATGAGCCGGACAGGCTGATGCTGAGCCTGGTCGAGGAACACCTGGTGATCATTGATCCGGACAGCGGGCACAGCGTGATCCTGCGCGACGCGAACGCTCGCGATGCCTGCGTGCGCAACAACCTGCAACTGGCGTTCGCAGAGGCGCGAAGTTATGCCGTCTCGACGTTGGTGCAGGTATTGCTCGCCTGGCGGGACACCCAGGGCAGTGCGACGCTCAAGGCCCTGGCCAGTGCCTCGACGGCCGTGGCCACTCACCCGGTGGATTGATCGCTTGCGCGGGCGCGGCCGTCAGGGGACCAGATAGCCCCTGACGCCGGTGAAGATAATCTGCGCGGCCAACGCACAAACGAACAAGCCCATCAGGCGGCTGACGATTTGCAGGCCCTGGTCGCCGAGGATCCGCTCGATGCGGCTGGACAGGTAAAGCACGACGCCGACGGTGAAACTCGCCAGGGCGATGCTGATGATGGCCATGAGTTTGTCGTCCCAGTGCGGCTGGCTCACGCCCATCACCAGCAGGGCGCCGATGGTGCCGGGGCCGACGGTCAATGGAATGGTCAGCGGGACGATGGTCACGTCCTGCTGGACATTGTCGGTCTGCACCGCCGATTTGCCCTGGGCCATGCCCAGCGCCGAGATGAACAGCACGCTGCCGGCGCCGATACGGAACGCATCCACGGTGATGCCGAAGACACTGAAGATCACTCGCCCGAACAGGTACAGCAACACGCTGGACACCAACGTCGCGGTCGCGACTTTCCAGGCCAGGCGCCGCTGTTCCTTGCGTGAATAGCCACGCGTCAGGCCGATGAAGCACGAGAGCACGAAGAAGGGGCTGTAGAGCACCAGCATCTTCAGGTAAACGCTGAACAGCACGTGGAGCATGGTCGAGGCTCAGGCGAAGGGAGACGACGCGAGTCTAACAGGCGTTTTGCCGTCTGTCGGCTCAGGTCGTCTGCGCCGTGCGGTTCTGCTGGTCACGCTGGGCCACCCAGTGCTCGATCAACTCGCGCAACTGCGACAGTTCCACCGGCTTGGCCATGTGCCCGTCCATCCCGGCCTGGCGCGCGCGCTCCTTGTGTTCGGCGAGGATGTGCGCGGTGAGCGCCACCACCGGCGTGCGGGTCCGCTGGTTGCCGACTTCCCAGGCGCGCAGCTGCTGGGTGGCGGAGAACCCGTCGAGGATCGGCATTTCGCAGTCCATCAGGACCAGGTCGTAGCGCTGCGCCTTCATGGCCTTGAGGGCTTCCTCGCCATTGCTGGCGGTGTCGGGTTGCAGGTTGAGCTTGCCGAGCATGCCCCGGATGACCTTGGTGGAAATACTGTTGTCCTCGGCCACCAGGATACGGAAGTCGCTGGGTACGATCACCGGCGCAGTAGGGCCGGTGTTGGCCGGCGAGTGCGTCGCCTGGCCCCGGTTGCGCTGGTTCAGTTCGTCCGCCAGGGTGGTCTTGAGGGTGTAGCCGGCCACCGGTTTGGCGAGGATGCGCTTGACCCCGCTGTTGCGCGCCACGATCTTGCTCGGTGCGTTGCTGATGCCGGTGAGCATGATCAGCAGGATGTCGTGGTTCAGGCTCGGGTCTTCCTTGATCTTGGCCGCCAGTTGCATGCCGGTCATGCCCGGCATGTTCTGGTCCAGCAGCACCACGTCGAAATAGTCGCGCAGGTGTGCCTTGGTGCGCAGCAGTGCCAGGGCTTCCTTGCCCGATGGCACGGCGCTGACGTTCAGGCCCCAGGCGCTGCACTGCTGCACCAGCACCTTGCGGCAGGTGTCGTTGTCGTCGACGATCAGCACCCGGGCTCCTTGCAGCGGGCCGTCGAGGTCGGACGTCGGGTGTTCGAGGCGATCAGGGTCCAGCGGCAAGGTCAGCCACAAGGTGCTGCCCTGGTTGCTGCCGCTTTTGATGCCGAACTCGCCGTGCATCAGGATGATCAACTGGCGCGCGATCACCAGGCCCAGGTTGCCGCCCAGGCGCGTGGCCGAGAGGAAATTCTTGCTGTGCAATTCGGCGTGCATCAGCGTGTCGCGCTCTTGCGCGTCCATGGGCGAGCCGCTGTCCTGCACGGCAATGCGCAGGCGCGGTTGGTCGCTGCGCTCGTCGAGGGCCACGACGATCAAGACTTCTCCCTCGTCGGTCTTTTTCAAGGCGTTTTCCAACAGGCTCAGCAGCGCCTGGCGCAACCGCGTCGGGTCGCCGCTGATCACGCGCGGCACCTGGGGCTGAATGAAGCTGATCAGCTCGACGTTCTGCTGTTCGGCCTTGGCGCGGAAGATGCTCAGGCAATCCTCGATCAGCGCGTTGAGGTCGAACTGCACGTCATCCAGTTCGATTTGCCCGGATTCGAGTCGGGAGATGTCGAGGATCTCGTTGATCAGGGTCAGCAGCTCGTTACCGGCGCTGTGGATTGTCTGCACGTAGTCGCGCTGCTTGACCGACAGCGGCGTGCCCAGCAGCAGCTCGGTCATGCCAAGCACGCCGTTCATGGGTGTGCGGATCTCGTGGCTGATCTTCGCCAGGAACTCGGCCTTGGCGTTGATCTCGGCGTTGCTGGCCGCCAGGTCGCGGCTGATGCTGAAGCGGCTTTCGTTGATCGAGCGCTGGCGCTCGCCCAAGGCCACGCTCATCAACAGGCCGCTGATGCAGATGAAGACCAGCAGGGTGATGATCAGGCCCTGGGGCGGAACTTCCGTGAGCCCTTGCAGCGCCGGGAGGATGATCAGCGTGCCCAGGTTGAAGACCACCATGGCCGCGACGAACAGCCGGGCCGGCCGGTAGCCCTTCTGCCAGTGCCAGGCGCTGACGAACAGCATGCTCAGGCCGGCCAGGGCCACCAGCCCGTAGGTCATGATATTGAGCGGCAGCGTGTTGACGAACAGCAGCAACAGGCTGCACAGCACGGTGAACACGATGTCGCCCAGCAGCAGCCGATTCAACGGATGCGGCCCCAATGGGGCGAAGAATCGGTAGGCGAACATCAGCCCGCAGGGGGCGGTCAGCAGCAAGGCCAGGTAGGCCCCCGGGGTCTGGACCTCCGGCCAGTCCGGCAGCCACGGCCCGGCCAGGTTCAACAACAGCAACAGGCTGAGCATCAGCAGGCCTTCGCACGCGGCCAGCCACAGGCAACTGCGCGAACGGGTGTAGGCGTACCGGGTGAGGTTATGCAGGATCAACATGGCGATGCAGCCGAACAGCAAGCCATAGATCAGCGTCTGGTTCTGGTCGGCCGCGGCCAGGACGGCCGGTTGCAGGGTGACGTAGGGGCGCAGTTCATGGCGCGAAGCCAGGCGCAGGTAGACGTCCAGGGGCTTGTCGCTGTGGGGCAGCGCCAGCATGAAATCGCTGCTGGGCACGGGGTGTTCGTTGCGCGGCAGCTCATTGCCGGTGGTTTGTTGGTCCACCAGGGTGTCGCCGTCGAGCACGTAGAGATTGAGGCGCGAGAGGTCGGGAGCGAAGACTCGCAGGATCTGTTCGTGCTTGTCGGGGGCCAGGCGAAAGCGCAGCCACAATGCCCCGCCGGCTTCGGCGGCCTTGAGGCGGTCGAGGTCGATGGGACTGAATTGATTGGTGTAGCGGGCAGAGCGGATGTCGCTCAGCTTGAGGTCGCCCTGTTCGTCGAGCAATACCGCCCATCCACTGCCTGGCGCGGCCTGGGCCGGGAGCATGCAGAGCAGTGTCAGCAGGGTGACGGTAAAGCCTATGGCAATCCTGAGCCAGCGCACGGCGAAATCCCTTCGTAGGTTGATGCCAGATTATAACTATGCGCGGCGCCGGAACAGTCCGGCAAGGGCCACAGACCCTTGCCGGACTCAATAGCCGGGTTATTCCAGATTTTCGCCACGCTCGCGGGCAATGGCACGGTAGCCAATGTCCTTGCGGTAGAAGCAACCTTCCCAGTCGATCTCGGCGGCCAGGCGGTAAGCCTGCTGCTGAGCGTCGTCGACACTGGCGCCCATGGCGGTGGCGCACAGGACGCGACCGCCGGCGGTGACCACCTGGCCATCCTTCAGCGCCGTGCCGGCGTGGAAGACCTTGCCTTCCAACCGGGCGGCGGCGTCCAGGCCCTGGATGGCGCTGCCCTTGGCGTAGTCGCCCGGGTAACCGCCGGCGGCCAGCACGACACCCACGCTTGGGCGTGGATCCCACTGGGCTTCGACCTTGTCCAGCGCCTGGGCCAGCGCGGCTTCGACCAGCAGCACCAGGCTCGATTGCAGGCGCAGCATCACCGGTTGGGTCTCAGGATCGCCGAAACGGCAGTTGAATTCGATGACTTTTGGGTTACCAGCCTTGTCGATCATCAGGCCGGCATAGAGGAAACCGGTGTAGACATTGCCTTCCTCGGCCATGCCGCGCACGGTCGGCCAGATCACCTGGTCCATGACGCGCTGGTGCACTTGGGCGGTGACCACCGGAGCCGGAGAGTAGGCCCCCATGCCGCCGGTGTTCGGGCCGCTGTCGCCATCGCCGACACGCTTGTGGTCCTGGCTGGTGGCCATGGGCAAGACGTTCTTGCCGTCGACCATGACGATGAAGCTGGCTTCCTCGCCGTCGAGGAACTCTTCGATCACCACGCGAGAACCGGCATCGCCGAAGGCGTTGCCGGCCAGCATGTCGCGCACGGCGTCTTCGGCTTCGCCCAGGGTCATGGCAACGATCACACCTTTACCGGCGGCCAGGCCATCGGCCTTGATCACGATCGGTGCGCCTTTCTCGCGCAGGTACGCCAGGGCCGGTTCGATCTCGGTGAAGTTCTGGTAGTCGGCGGTCGGGATCTTGTGGCGTGCCAGGAAATCCTTGGTGAACGCTTTGGAACCTTCCAACTGGGCGGCGCCCGCCGTTGGGCCGAAGCAATCCAGGCCGCGAGCGCGGAACAGATCGACCACACCGGCGACCAGCGGCACTTCGGGGCCAACGATGGTCAGTGCAACGTTTTTCTCGGCGAAGTCGGCCAACTGCTCCAGGGCCAGCACGTCGATGGCGACGTTTTCGCACTTGTCTTCGATGGCGGTGCCGGCATTGCCCGGCGCCACGAACACCTTCTGCACGCGGGGATCCTGGGCCACTTTCCAGGCCAGGGCGTGTTCACGGCCACCGCTGCCAATGATCAAAACATTCATTTCAAAAACCTCGGATGAAGCTGATTCTGTGGAGCACCGCAGAGATGCTTTTCTGTGGGAGCGGGCTTGCTCGCGAAAGCGGTGTGTCAGTCAACTACAGCGTTACTGACAGATTGCATTCGCGAGCAAGCCCGCTCCCACAGTGGATCGGTGTATCAGTGACGGAAGTGGCGCATACCAGTAAAGACCATGGCGATGCCGGCTTCATCCGCCGCCGCAATCACTTCGTTGTCTCGCATCGAGCCGCCCGGCTGGATCACCGCGGTGATGCCGACCTTGGCCGCGTTGTCGATGCCGTCGCGGAACGGGAAGAATGCATCGGAAGCCATGACCGCGCCCTGGACCTGGAGGCCTGCGTGTTCGGCCTTGATCGCGGCGATGCGGGCCGAGTTCACGCGGCTCATCTGGCCGGCGCCGACACCGATGGTCTGGCGGTTCTTGGCGTAGACGATGGCGTTGGACTTGACGTACTTGGCCACTTTCCAGGCGAAGATCAGGTCGTTGATTTCCTGTTCGCTCGGCGCGCGCTGGGTCACGACCTTAAGGTCTGCGCTGCCGATCATGCCGATGTCACGGCTTTGCACCAGCAGGCCGCCGTTGACACGCTTGTAATCCCAGGCCGGGGCGCGATCCGCCGACCATTGGCCGCAGGCCAGCAGGCGTACGTTGGCCTTGGCGGCCACGATAGCGCGTGCTTGCTCGCTCACCGACGGGGCGATGATCACTTCGACGAACTGACGCTCGACGATGGCCTTGGCCGTCTCGGCGTCCAGTTCGCGGTTGAAGGCGATGATGCCGCCGAAGGCCGACTCGGTGTCGGTGGCGTAGGCCAGTTCGTAGGCCTGGCGGATGCCGCCCTCGGCGTCCGGGCTCACGGCCACGCCGCACGGGTTGGCGTGCTTGACGATGACGCAGGCGGGCTTGACGAAGCTCTTCACGCATTCCAGCGCGGCGTCGGTGTCGGCCACGTTGTTGAACGACAGTTCCTTGCCTTGCAACTGGGTCGCGGTGGCGATGCCGACTTCGGCAGGCTTGGCTTCCACGTAGAACGCCGCGCTCTGGTGCGGGTTCTCGCCGTAACGCATTTCCTGGGCCTTGATGAACTGGGTATTGAAGGTGCGCGGGAACTCGCTGCGGCCGTCAGTGGAAAGGGTTTCGGCGACCTGGTTCACGGTGCCCATGTAGTTGGCGATCATGCCGTCGTAGGCGGCGGTGTGTTCGAACGCCTTGAGCATCAGGTCGAAACGCTGGGCGTAGGTCAGGCCACCGGCCTTGAGGTTTTGCAGGACGCTGGCGTAGTCGCTGGCGTTGACGACGATGGCGACGTCCTTGTGGTTCTTGGCCGCCGAGCGGACCATGGTCGGGCCGCCGATGTCGATGTTCTCGATGGCGGTCGGCAGGTCGCAGCCAGGCTTGTTGATGGTGGCTTCGAACGGGTAGAGGTTGACCGCCACCAGGTCGATCGGCTTGATGCCGTGCTCGTTCATGATGGCGTCATCGATGCCGCGGCGGCCGAGGATCCCACCGTGGATTTTCGGGTGCAGGGTCTTGACGCGACCGTCCATCATTTCCGCAAAACCGGTGTAGTCCGCGACTTCCACTGCGGCGACGCCGTTGTCCTGCAGCAGTTTGAAGGTCCCGCCGGTGGAAAGAATCTCGACGCCCAGCTGTTGCAGCTCGCGGGCGAATTCGAGGATCCCGGTCTTGTCGGAGACGCTGATCAAGGCGCGGCGGATCGGCAGGCGGGTGGTCTGGTCGGTCATTTCAATTTCCATCACAAGCAAGGGAAGTCAGCAAAAAAGGCGACCGTTTTTTACGCGGGCGCCTTTCTGGTTTGATTGAATGCTTACAGCAGATCGTACTGCTTGAGTTTCTTGCGCAGGGTGCCGCGGTTCAGTCCGAGCAGCTCGCTGGCCTTGGTCTGGTTGCCCTTGACGTAGTTCATCACGCTTTCGAGCAGCGGCGCCTCGACTTCGGAAAGCACCAGGTTGTACACATCCGTGACGGCAGCGCCCTCAAGGTGGGCGAAATAATTGTGCAGCGCCTTCTCGACACTTCCGCGAAGGGTCTGACCTTCTTCGCTGGGCGTGTTCAGGTGCTGTTTCAAATTCACGTTGTCGCTCACGGGTGTTGTTCCACTCACTAAAGTCTCGGTCATCATCGTCATGCGGCCACCCCTTCGTCCCCTGTCAGGCTCTTGTAACGCTCAGCGAAGAAAGCCTGAACGTCGGCGCATTGTGCTTGCGTACCATCCAAACGATTGAAGCGGGCGCGAAACTCCCTGGCGCCCGGCAGGGTTGCGAGATACCAGCCCACATGCTTGCGAGCGATGCGGACGCCCATGACTTCACCGTAGAAGGCATGCAGCGCGGCCAGATGCTCTAGCAGAATACGTTCCACCTCGGACAATTGCGGCGCAGCGAGCTTTTCACCGGTGCGCAGGAAGTGTTCGATCTCACGAAAAATCCATGGCCGCCCCTGGGCGGCCCGGCCGATCAACAGGCCATCGGCACCGGTCGCGTCCAGCACGTACCGGGCCTTCTCGGGCGAATCGACATCGCCATTGGCAAAGACCGGTATCGACACCGCCTGCTTGATCGCGGCGATGGTGTCGTACTCGGCTTCGCCGGTGTACAGGTCGGCGCGGGTGCGGCCATGCACTGCCAGCGCCGTGATACCTGCCTGTTCGGCGATCTTCGCCACCGTCAGGCCGTTCTTGTTGTCCCGGTCCCACCCGGTACGGATCTTCAGGGTCACCGGCACATCGACTGCGCCGACAACGGCCTGCAGGATCTCGGTCACCAGGGCTTCATCCTTCAACAGCGCGGAACCGGCGGCCTTGTTGCAGACCTTCTTCGCCGGGCAACCCATGTTGATGTCGATGATCTGCGCGCCCAGCGCCACGTTGGCCCGGGCCGCCTCCGCCAGCATCTGAGCGTCGCCACCGGCGATCTGTACCGAGCGGGGCTCGGGATCGCCTTCGTGGATCATGCGCAGACGCGATTTGCGGGTGTTCCACAAACTCATGTCGCTGGTGACCATTTCCGACACCACCAGGCCGGCACCCAGTCGCTTGCACAGCTGACGAAAGGGCTGGTCGGTGACGCCCGCCATCGGGGCGAGAACCAGGCCGTTCTGCAATGTATATGGGCCGATGCGTACCGCCGACATAGGACTTCCCTGAAGTGGGGCCGGATCATGAGACTTCGAAAAAGGGTTGGCATGATACCCGCTCTCGATGACTGGATAAAGATCGAATTGGATAAAATCTGAACAGCTATTTTGTTATCGCCAGCGGTTTGGTCTGGGTCGGTTGAGTCAGAAAGCTGCCGTCAATCGGCCGGCCCTGGCACGGCTTCACTCGGGGGAATGGAAGCTCAGGCTGTAGTTCACCGCCTTGGATCCTGGGTCGAGGATGTCCAGCGCGATGTGGATGGGCGTCTGGGGCGGCATTTCGCCGCGGCCTTCGAGATCGCCGCCCAGGTATTCCCCCGGCTTGAAGCGGCGGCTGGCGATCAGGTGCCCGTTCAGGTCGGCGAAACGCAACTCCAGCAGCGGGAACGGCTGGGAGAAGGGCGCGCGATTGTAGATGATCGCGTCCACCACCAGGGCGCCGCTGAACTCCGGATGGCTGCGCACCACCAGGTTGCTGCTCTTGATCTTGGCGATGTCGACCTTGGACGGAACGTCGCAGTCCAGGGTCGGGCAGATTTGCAGGAACCATGGTCGGTACTGGTCCTGGCGGGCCAGTTCCTCGAAGTGATAGGCGATGTATTGGCCACCCAGGGCCGCGGCGGCCAGCAGGATCAGCAAGCCCCACAGCAGGCGTCGACCCCACGGCGAGCGGCGCTTGCGCCAGTCCAGTTGCAATGGGTCGTCGTCCAGGTCCTGCAGGTCTTCGGCGCGTATGCCGGGCTCCTGGCGTTCGCGCGACTTGCGCAGCGGGACCGGTTGCGCCGGTTCTTCGTCGTGATCGTGATCGTCGGTGGCGGACAGGCGTTCGAGGTGTTCCTCGGGCTCGTCGTGCGGCGCCAGGCGCAGGGGGGAGAGGGGTTCGTCGTCCGGTTCCAGGGGTTCCAGCGCCAGGGACAGCGACGGTTCGGTGCGCGGCGGCCGGGCCGGTTCGTGGGGTTCGAAAGGTTCGGCAGGCGTCAGGAGCACGGCTTCGGCGCGCTCGTCGGGCGGATCGCTGTACAGGCTGTCGGACCAGTCGGCCTGTTCGTCGGTCAGCGGTTCGCGCTGCGCGCTCAGGTTGTCTTCGCGACGGCGCCCGGCGGTACCCGGCGCCCGATTGTCGCGCCGCTCCAGGCGCGCCAGTTCCTTGTCCAGGTCATCGAGGTCGAGCTCGGCGGCGGTCCATTGTTTCTGGCTGATGGCTCGCGGCGGCGCTTCGGCGGCCGGCCTGGCGACCGGCACCAGGGGCGGCGCGGCTTCCCGGGCGGCCCGCTGTTCGAGCAACTGGCGAGCGGCATTGAACACTTGCAGGCACGAGCCACAGCGAACCACCCCGCGGGCCACGCTCAGTTGGGCATGGTTGACGCGAAAGCTGGTGTGGCAATGCGGACACTGGGTGACGAAGCTGTCAGTCATGCGGCAATCCGGTTGATACAGGCGGCCATTCTAGCGCCGACGTCCGGTGATGCGCACCCAGCCATCGCGATTGGCGATCGGGTCGAGGTCGAAGTCCTCGGCATAGGCGGCAGCGACTTCTTCGCCCTGTTCGGCGAGGATGCCCGACAGTGCCAGGCGTCCGCCCGGCTTGACCAGGCTCGACAGTTGCGGCGCCAAGGAGACCAGCGGTCCGGCCAGGATATTGGCCACCAGCACGTCGGCCTGCGCTGGCGGCAGGTCTTGCGGCAGGTACAGCGGGAACCGTTCTTCGGCAATGTGGTTGCGCCCGGCGTTGTCGCGGGACGCTTCCAGGGCCTGGACGTCGATGTCGGTACCGACCGCCTCACGGGCGCCCAGCAGCAGCGCGGCAATGGCCAGGATCCCCGAGCCGCAGCCGAAGTCGAGCACGTCGCAGCCCTTGAGGTCCTGGCCGTCGAGCCATTCCAGGCACAGCGCGGTGGTCGGGTGGGTGCCGGTGCCGAACGCCAGGCCCGGGTCCAGCAGCAGGTTGACGGCGTCCGGTTGCGGCGCGGCATGCCAGCTGGGCACGATCCACAGGCGCTGGCCGAAGCGCATCGGCTGGAAGTTGTCCATCCAGCTGCGTTCCCAGTCCTGGTCCTCGATCACTTCGCTGTGGTGCTCGGGCAGCGGGCTGCCGGTCAGCAGTTCGAGGTGGGCCAGCACGCTGGCGGCCTCGGTGCCGCCTTCGAACAACGCCAGCAGGTGGGTGTGCGACCACAGCGGCGTGGTGTTGAGTTCCGGCTCGAAGATCGGTTGGTCTTCGGCGTCCATGAAGGTTACCGATACGGCGCCTACTTCGAGAAACGCGTCTTCGTAGGTTTCGGCTTGTTCCGGGCTGATGGCCAGGCGTACTTGCAGCCAAGGCATGGCGGGCACCTTTGGAAAAAAATACAGGGGGCAGCGTGGGGCTGCAAAGGCGCGCAGTGTACGCCAGGTCGCCCTCAAAGTGGATAAGCGAGTCGCGCAGCGTCGGGTGGGTGTTTCGATATATATATGTATGCCTTGGACGTCGCGTGCGGCGGATAAGGTGCCGGTCCACACAACAGGGAGGTCTGTGATGGACAACACCGCCAAGCGACAAAACACTGTGAACGGCGCGGGGCTGCTTTCTTCCCCGCCAGAGGCGGCGACTCATGTCGTGCTGGAAAGACTGGCCCAATGGCAGGCCGTCATCGAAGCGCGGCTGCAAGCTCAGATGGGCGTGCTGGACATGCTGGAAGAGTACCTGCTCGTGCAACTGCGCACCCACTATCATGATGGCAACGTCGACCCGCATTTCATCGACACCCTGATCGACACGGTGCTGCGACGGATGATCGACCTGGCGCCCGTGGCTCCGGACGACGAGGCCGAGGCGCCGTACCGCTGGCCGGGTGGGGCTGACCGAGGGTTTTCGGCCGAGCGCCAGGAACGGATCGCGCAAGTGATAGAGAGCGTCGCGTCGAGTTTCATCGCGCACTATCGGGATTATCTGCGCCGACATTGGTCAATGGCCGGGGACGATGAGCCCTTGGTGGCGCTGGTCAGGCAGCGGCTCGAGGGGCACCTGAACGACGTCGAGGCGCTGTTGCAACCGCAACTGTTGGCTGGCCTTGGCGTCGAAGCGTTGCACGAACGGCTCGAAGTGCTCGAGCAGGACTGGCGCCGGCTCGGCGAGCTGGCCGGGTTGGCGAGTGCCACGCAGCGTCAGCCGCTCGAGGCGCTCGCGCGTGCGCAACTGCCGGAGTGGTTACGCGGGCTGGGCGAGGACGACCGTCAGCGACTGGAGGCGCTTGAGGAACAAACCTCCCAGGCCGAGGCGCTGGTGGATGGCCTGCTCGGTGAGCTGGGTTCGTTGCAAGCCTTCGCCCGGCAACTGGCCAAGGATTACGTCAGACGTGAACTGGACATGACGGTCGAACCCGACAGCATTCGCGTGCAGGTGCAATGGCGAGGCGTGATGGGCCAGCCGGTGCGCGTCCACAGCCTCAGCCAGCTGCTGGCGGCGGGTCCGATCAGACCGGACGCCGTCACGGTGTTCCTGGTGGAAAACGGCGCCATGCTGCGCAACCAGGCGCTGACGCCATCGTTCATCAGCCAGTTGCTGGCGGACGTCGACGCACCTGCCGGGTATTGGCAAGCGCTGGTGGAGCGCCATGGACGAAGGGACCTGCAGGACGCTTTGTTCGATTGGGTCCTGGCGCGGCTGCAGCAAAGTGCGTTCGTTGCCCGCTGTGCCGGTCATTTGCAGGTGGCCAACCATGAAGCGGTCCAGGCCCTGTGGGGCCGCGAGACCGGCCCCCTGCGGGCGAGTGGCCTGGTGCTGCCCAATGCCTTGCGGTGTGATGATGTGCTCTTGTTTCATCGCCAGGACCTGCAAGGCGATGTGCTGTTGTATGCCCCCGGAAAACCGGACGGCCAGGAGTGGATCGAGCTGCCTTCGCTGTGGGCCGTGAGCGTCGAGGTGGGGGCGTGGACGCGCGACGAGGCCGGCCGAGAGTACCTGTTGCAGAGGATCTCCCCGACGGATCGGGACGCGGCCCGTGAGTACTTCAGCCGGGTGGTGGACAAGCCGACGGTCTGGGATTCAAGCCGCGACCCCAGGCGGGCGGTAAGCGGTCTCAGGGAATGCCTACAAGACAGCGTCGCCAGGGGCATGGACAACCACCTGGCCCAGGTGGAGAAGGACGAGTCGCCCCGTTGGTACGCGGCGATGTCGCTCGACTCCCGGCGCAACCTCAGCAGCTTGGACCAGGAGTTGCGGGTTCATCAGCGCGTGTTCATCGAGCAGATGGCCGGCTATGAAGTCTTCATGGACTTCGCCAAACGGGTCGTCACCCAGGCGATTGCCCCGTACATGCGCAGCAAGGGTGTGCAGGCGCCGGTCGATCCGGCCACGGTGCTGATCGACTACAAGCCCGGCCTGACAGGCGCGACGACAACCGCCAGCCTGCTCGACCTGGCCATCTATGGGTATGACGACAATGGTGGAATCGACGACCCTCGAAAAGGCGTGCGCTCATCGGTCGGCCAGGACCTGCGGCAAGTGCGCAGCGCGGAGCTGGCGGTTTACCTGCGTAGGGCGTATGTGGGGGAGCACTATGCGCGGGACACCCGTGCCCGGTTTCTCGATACCGAGGCGGCGCAATACACCGCCCGCCGCATGGCCTACCGCAATTTGCTGTTGACCCGAATGGACCGCGACCTGCGTATCGCCATGGGACAGTCCCGGTTGAATGCCGAGCAATTCTGGTGGCTCACCCGGCAGGTCAGCCGGTTGGGCGAGCCGGAGCCGGCGGTCGGCCCGGGGTATTCGGGGGCCGCCGTGCAGCAGGAGGGGATGATCCGGTTTACCCTCGGCGGGCATGTCGTGATCGGCGTGTATGTGTTCGCTTATTTCCAGCCGAGGGGCGTGTATTGGCTGTATACGCCGGATTCTGCGGACGGTATCGCGTTCCGTCGCTACCAGGATTTCTCCGGTGTCGTCGTTTCCCGCCTGCACGATTACCTGCTGGAGCGGGTTGCCCTCGACGCCCGCGCTGCGGTCAGGCGCACCCTGGTGGCGTTGGCGGCGGGCACCGTGAACGTGGATACATTGCGCGAGTTCAATCGGGTAAACGATGTCCGGGCGGAGTTCGATGCCTGCATCGAGCGTGCTGTCGCCGATGTGGAAGCGGTCACCCGCAGTCGTGCCGAGGTGATCCGGCAACAGGTCATCAAGGGATTGCTGTTCGTGTCGGCGCCTATGTGCCTGGTGTACCCACCTTTGGGCTTGCTGTTGGATGCAGTCGTGATCGCCAGCAGCGTCCAGCAGGCTGCCGAGTCCCACGGGCAAGGAAACACGGAACGGGCGTTGGGCCATTGGTTGATGGCCTCCTGGGGCGCCTTGTTCGCAGCCTTGGGCGTTACGACCCTGGTGGCATTGCTGGGACGGGCGGCCAGCAGCCTCCAGCGGGTGGTCAGGCCGCTGTCGCTGTCCGCCCAGCGCCTGGCGGGCTTGCCTCCGCGGGTTGCCAGGGACGCCGGGCCGGTGCTCCAGCCCATCCGCTTCAAGCCGAAACAGGCGGTGGGCAAGGCCCCTGAGCACCTGGAGTACGTGACCAAGGAGGGAATTTTCAACGGGACCTATCGCAGCCCGGCCAGCGCCTCGCAGCCGCGCAGCCTTTACTACGTGCGCCATCAGGGTCGGTACTACCAGGTGAAGGAAAGTGCCTACTTCGGCGGGTTGTGCCTGGTGGACGCCCGCCGCCCCGGCGCCTTGTACAACGTGCCCATCCGACGGCTGGGGAACGGTAAATGGGTACGTAACGAAGTCGGCCTGCGTGGGGGTAATGATGAGGTGCTTGTCCTCGGGCACGTGAGGGATTTGCGCGAGGCGTTTCCCGGTCATGTCTTCCCGGATGTCTCAAGGGGGGCGTTGCAGGGCGAGGCGCTGGTGGCGCGCTACAGCGAGGCGGTCGCGGACAATTATCTGTTCTCGTTGAACGCGCAGACCTGCGTGATCGCGGCGTTGTACAGCCCGGCCACCCGGACCGGAGCCGTCATTCACTTCGACCACAACATCCGCGCGCTGATCGAGCGCAGCCTGCGGGACGTCATGCAGCGCCTGGACACGACGGCGCAAGAGGTTCGTGCCACCCTGGTGGGCGGGGATTGGCTGACCGGCACTGACATTGGCGGGCGGGTCCGGTCGGCGATGCGGCGCGAAGGCCTGCAACCGACGTGGGATCACTGGTCGTACTCGTCCTGTTTTGGCAACACTTACGGTCTGGCGCTGGACCTGCGCAATGGCGTGACATCGGTCTTCAAGACCTCGCGCGGCCAGGTCGAGCGTTACTACATCCCGGTGCTGGCGCGGGCGAAGAAGAGCGCCGATCCGGTTTCGGCGCGAGCCCGCGGGTTCATGCGGCGCGTGCGCAACGAACCCCTGGTCGCCAATCCCAGCGGTGCCATCAGCACGGGGCAGGGGCGGCTGGCGACGCCGGCGGAAGTCGAAGCGCAAGCCTTCGCGACGGTGCTGCTGAGCTGAGCGATCGGCAGGCAAAAAAAGACCCCGGCCAATGGGCCGGGGTCTTTTACATCACTCGAAGCATCAAGCCTGGTGGGCCAGCTTGTGTTCCAGGTAATGGATGTTGACGCCGCCTTCGCAGAAGCCTTCGTCACGGACCAGATCACGGTGCAGCGGGATGTTGGTCTTGATCCCGTCCACCACGATTTCGTCCAGGGCATTGCGCATGCGCGCCATGGCTTCGTCGCGGGTCGCACCGTAGGTGATCAGCTTACCGATCAACGAATCGTAGTTCGGCGGAACGGCATAACCGCTGTACAGGTGCGAGTCGACGCGAACGCCATTGCCGCCCGGGGCGTGGAAATGCTTGACCGTGCCTGGGCTTGGCATGAAGGTTTTCGGGTCTTCGGCGTTGATCCGGCATTCCAGTGCGTGACCGCGGATGACCACGTCATCCTGGGTGAACGACAGCTTGTTGCCGGCGGCAATGCTGAGCATTTCCTTGACGATGTCGATACCGGTGACCATCTCCGAAACCGGGTGCTCCACCTGAACACGGGTGTTCATTTCGATGAAGTAGAAACGACCGTTCTCGTAGAGGAACTCGAAGGTGCCGGCGCCGCGGTAGCCGATGTCGATGCAGGCCTTGACGCAACGGGCCAGGACTTCCTGGCGCGCCTGCTCGTCGATGCCCGGTGCTGGCGCTTCTTCGAGTACCTTCTGGTGACGACGTTGCAGCGAGCAATCGCGGTCGCCCAGGTGGATGGCCTGGCCCTGGCCGTCGGACAACACCTGGACTTCGACGTGGCGTGGGTTGGTGAGGAATTTTTCCAGGTAGACCATCGGGTTGCCGAACGCCGCGCCGGCTTCGGAGCGGGTCAGTTTCGCCGAGGAAATCAGGTCTTCTTCCTTGTGTACTACGCGCATGCCGCGACCACCGCCGCCGCCAGCGGCCTTGATGATCACCGGGTAGCCCACTTCACGACCGATGCGCAGAGCGGTTTCTTCGTCTTCAGGCAGCGGGCCGTCGGAACCCGGAACGGTCGGTACGCCGGCAGCGATCATGGCGTGCTTGGCCGATACCTTGTCGCCCATCAGGCGGATGGTGTCGGCTTTCGGGCCGATGAAGGCAAAACCGGAGTTCTCGACCTGTTCGGCGAAGTCGGCGTTTTCTGCCAGGAAGCCGTAGCCTGGGTGAATGGCGGTGGCGCCGGTCACTTCGGCAGCGGCGATGATCGCCGGGATGTGCAGGTAGGAGTGCGCAGCCGACGCCGGACCGATGCAGACGGACTCGTCTGCCAGGCCCAGGTGCATCAGTTCTTTGTCGGCCTTGGAGTAAACGGCGACGGTCTTGATGCCCATCTCCTTGCAGGCTCGCAGAATCCGCAGGGCGATCTCACCGCGGTTTGCGATCAGGACTTTTTCCAACTTCGCAGTCATCAAAGGCTCTCCGCGGTTCAAACGATGGTGAACAGCGGTTGGTCGTACTCAACCGGCTGGCCGTCTTCGACGAGGATGGACTCGATCACACCGCTGGTTTCAGCTTCGATGTGGTTCATCATCTTCATGGCTTCGACGATGCACAGGGTGTCGCCTTTCTTCACGGTCTGGCCCACTTCAACGAAGGACGGCGAGGTTGGCGAAGACTTGCGGTAGAACGTGCCTACCATGGGCGAGCGAGCAACGGTGCCGTTGAGTGCCGGAGCGGCGGCAGCGGCCGGAGCAGCGGCGGCGGTGGCAGCTGCCGGTGCGGCTGGCGCAGGGGCGGCGGGTGCTTGCATCGGTGCCGGGGCGTAGAACTGCTGGGCTGGCGTCTTGCTGTGGCGGCTGATGCGTACGGACTCTTCGCCTTCCTTGATCTCCAGCTCGTCGATGCCGGACTCTTCCAGCAATTCGATCAGTTTCTTAACTTTACGGATATCCATGAATCATCAACTCCCAAGGGTCGGTCAGGGGCGTGTAGCTTGTTGTTCAAGCTGCTCCAGGGCAGCCTCCAGGGCCAATCGGTAACCGCTGGCGCCAAGGCCGCAGATCACTCCCACCGCTACATCGGAGAAGTAAGAGTGATGGCGGAAAGGTTCGCGTTTATGCACGTTGGACAAATGCACTTCGATGAATGGGATGCTCACCGCCAGCAGCGCGTCACGTAATGCGACACTTGTGTGTGTAAAAGCTGCTGGATTGATCAGAATGAAGTCCACGCCTTCGCCACGCGCGGCATGGATGCGATCGATCAATTCATATTCGGCATTGCTTTGCAGGTAGAGCAGATGATGGCCGGCGGCGCGGGCCCGCTGCTCCAGGTCCTGGTTGATCTGTGCCAGTGTCACGGCGCCGTAGACGCCCGGTTCGCGGGTGCCGAGCAGGTTCAGGTTGGGTCCGTGCAGGACCAAAAGGGTTGCCATCTGCTGTTCCTTGTTATCCGTGCGCAGGTGTCAGAACCCGGCGACTATGCCGCAAAGCCTTAATGACTGTCCAGTTCTCTGCAATAGCCAGCACGATGACCGATGTTTGCGCGAAATTTATGACCATGCCCCAGGATCCGGTCACCCGCAGCCGGAAAGCCCGCACTGCCCCTTGTGGGAGCGGGCTTGCCCGCGAAGGGGACGGTACATCCGACATCTTTGCAAGCTGATCCAGCGCTTTCGCGGGCAAGCCCGCTCCCACAATGGGTTTGTGGCGGACGTTAATCCTGCGGCCAACCATGAATACCTGTGGGAGCGGGCTTGCCCGCGAAGGGGGCGGTACATTCAACATCTTTGCAAGCTGATCCAGCGCTTTCGCGGGCAAGCCCGCTCCCACAATGGGTTTGTGGCGGACGTTAATCCTGCGGCCAACCATGAATACCTGTGGGAGCGGGCTTGCCCGCGAAGGGGGCGGTACATTCAACATCTTTGCAAGCTGACTCAGCGCTTTCGCGGGCAAGCCCGCTCCCACAGAGGGTTGGTGGCGGACGTTAATTCTGGGGCCAACCCGAATGATTGTGGGATAGGGTTTAGACCCGGAATGCTTGCACCGCCGTGTGCAGGCGTCCGCCCAGTACCAGCAGGTTGTCACCCTGTTCCCGGCCCTGGCCGATGCGCAGCAGGTTGTCGCCGCCCAGTTGGTGGATGCGTTCGCTGTGGTCGCGGATTTCGCTGACGGCGCCGCTCTGCTGGGCGGTGACGTCAGCGATGCGCACAGCGGTGTCGGCGATGGTCTGGATGGCGCCGACGATTTCGTCCAGTGCGCCGTCGGCCGCTTGGGCCTGGCTGGCGGTGGCTTCGGCGTGTTCGACCTGGGCGCGCATGCCGTCCACCGACTGGCGCGCGGCCTGTTGCAGGCGGGCGATCAGCGTCTGGATCTCGGCGGTGGCGCCGGCCGTGCGTTGCGCCAGGGAGCGAACCTCTTCGGCCACCACTGCGAAGCCGCGACCCATTTCCCCGGCGCGGGCCGCTTCGATGGCGGCGTTGAGGGCCAGCAGGTTGGTCTGGTCGGCGATGGAGCGAATCACCGTCAGCACGCCGCCGATGGTGGCCGACTCCTCGGCCAGTTGCTCGATCATTTGCGCGTTGTCCTGCACTTCCCCCACCAGCGCATGCAAACCGGTAAGGCTCAGGCCGATGACTTTCTGCCCTTGCTCCACCGCATGCCCGGCGCTGCGGCTGGCGTCGGCGGCCTGGCTGGCGTCGCCGGCGACTTGCTGGATCGTCGCCTCCAATTCACTGAGCGAGTCGCGGATCAGCGCCGTGTCGTCGGCCTGGTCCTCGGCGCCGCTGTGCAGCTCGCTGCTCAGTTCCGCCAGGGTCCGGCTGCTGCCGGCCACTTGTTCGGCGTTCACGCGAATGGTGCCCACCAGGTCCACCAGGTAGGCGCGCAGGCGATTGAGCGACGCTTCGATGTCCTGCAGTTCGCGGTTGCTGGCGCCCACCCGGATGTCACGGCTGAAATCGCCCTCCGCCCAGGTCGACAAGGCGGGTGCCAGGTGGGTCAGGGTCCGGGCGAGGCGTCGCTGCAAGGTGTCGATGAGCAACGCGATCAGCAGGATCAGGCCGATCATCACGCCCTGGATCAAGCGCACCTCGCCCTGGATCCGCCCGTGCTGGGCCCGCACCGCAGGCTCCATGGCATCGATGGCCTGCTGCACGTCAGCGGTCTTGAGGTGCGTGGCGTTGCTCAACTCGGTGCGTTTCTGGATCAGTTCCCGCGTGCGCGACAGCTCCGCCGGGTAGCGGCCAAGCAGGCTGTTGAGTTCGCGTTTGAGGGCGATGCCGGCATCTTCGGCAGCGGTTTTTTCCTGGGTCTCCAGGCCCATGAGCGCGGCGAAATCATCGCCGGCGGTCTCGCTGCTGGTCGTCACGCCGAGCAATGGCAAGCCATCGATTTGGGCGGCCTGGGTGCGGATGCTCTGCAGTTCCCGTTCGACGTCAGCGGCCATTTCGCTGCGACCGCTGCTGACCAGCTTGTCCCGGGTGAGAGACAGCCGGCCCAGGTGCTGCGACGCGGCGAACAGCGGTGGCAGGTAGGCCGGCGCGCCTTGGGCGTATTGGGCGAGCTGGTCGAGGTTGGCGCTCAATTCACGTTCGGCCTGGAGCAACAGGGCCTGGGGGTCGCCGGCCAGCTTGCCGGCCCCCAGCAGGTCGGTCCTGCTGAAACTGTCGAGGTTGGACAGGCTCGGGCGCAGGGTCTGGGCCAGCTCCGGCGGGAACGCATCGAGTTCCCTTTGCAGGGTTTCCAAGGCCTGGGTCGCGGCGCTCAAGCGCAAGGCATCGCCGCTGTTCAGGTACTCCTCGATGTTGCGTGTCACCTCGCCCTGAAACTGCCGCGACAGGCCCAGGTAACGCTCCATTAACAGATAGGGGCGCTCCAGGGCGATCTGCGACCACCACAACGTGGCCCCCAGGCCCAGGCACACGGCAACTAAAAGAAGGGTATTGAGATTGGTCAGCAGCTTCAGGCGCATCAAGGTCTACCAAGGGCAGAATCGTAAGTGCCTGAAGTTATTGCGTTTGAGTTACAGGTTTATGACCGAATCGGTGGATTCCGATGAAAAGGTGGCACTTTGCCTGGCCGCCTGCACGCGGTTGCGCCCGGCGTGTTTGGCCCGGTACAGCGCCTCGTCCGCCTGGCTCGCCATCATCAGGCTGTCGGAGTCATCGCTCATCTCCACCACGCCGGCGCTGAAGGTGCACCACAAGTCATGGGGCTGGGCCGGGTAGTGGATTTCGGCAAAGCGCTGGCGGATTTCATCCAGCACCTTGCAGGCGGCCTCGATGTCGGTGTCGGGCATGACGATGGCGAACTCTTCGCCCCCGTAGCGGCCGATGAAATCGGTCTTGCGCAGACGCTGCTTGAGAAACAGCGCCAGGCTCTTGATCACCCGGTCGCCCATGGGGTGGCCATGGCTGTCATTGACTCGCTTGAAGTGGTCGATGTCGAGCATGGCGAAACTCAGCGGCTTGCCTTCCCGGCGGGCGCGGAAGCTGCAATCTTCGAGCAACTGCAGGATGTGCGTGTGGTTGTACAGCCCGGTGAGGCTGTCGCGCACCATCCGCGCCTTGAGGTTGCGCGCCCGCGCCGCGCGGTTGCGCACGGTGGTGATCAGGTGGCGGGGCTTGATCGGCTTGGTCAGGAAATCGTCGCCGCCTTCGCTCATGGCATCGAGCTGCTTGTCCAGGTCGTCTTCGGCGGACAGGTAGATGATCGGCACGCTGACGTAGCGGTCGTTGTGGCGGATCACCTTGGCCAGCTCGGTGCCGGTGCAGGCGGGCATGTACATGTCGAGGATGATCAGGTCGGGCTGGAAGTCCGCCAGCTCGGCCATGGCCTGGATCGGTTCGATCAGCGTGCGGGTGACGATGCCGGCGCTGTTGAGCAGGCGTTCGGTGTGCAGGGCCTGGGCGCGGGAGTCATCGATGATCAGCACTTTGTAGGGCTCGTACTGGGCGGCGCAGGTCAGCACTTCGATTTTTTCCAGCAGACTCGACGCTTCGAGCGTGCCGGTGAGGAACTCCTGCCCGCCGGCCCGCACGGCCGCCAGGCGGGTCGGCGTGTCGGTCTCCAGCAAACTGAAGAACAGCAACGGCAGCGGCTGGTCCAGGCCTTCCTGGGCTTCGGCGGCCAGTTTCAGGCCGGCGCCGGGGCCGCTGAAATCCACGTCCATGACAATCGCCGCCGGCAGGCGCTCGACCATCGTCGCCCGAAATGCCGCGACGCTGTCCAGGGCCTGGGCACTGAGCCCGAAGAATTCCAATTGCTTGGCCAGGCGTTCGGCGCGGTCGTGGTCTTGCAGCAGTACATAGATGGGTTTGCGCAGCGGCGGCAGGAAGGTCTGTTCGAGCTGGTCGCCATGGCGCAGGCCGGTGCGTGACAGGCGCTGCATCAGGCGGTTGATTTCGGTGATCAGGTGGCTGCTCAGGCGTCCGCGGTTGGCGTCCACTGCCTGCAACGACTGGCTGATGCCTTGGGCGAGCTGGGTGTGTTCGGGTTGTTCGAAACGTTCGGCAAAACGCAGCAGCCGCAGATTGGCTTCGCTGAGCTCGGAAAGATCGGTGCTGGACCACTCGCTGCGCTGCAGGCGCTGCCAGATCTCCAGGATCTGACGAGCCTGGTGAATTACCCGCTGGGCAAAGTGATGCTTGAGGCGCTCGCGGCTGGGGTCTTCTGGCTCGGTCATATCCTGACTACTAGTTAGGCTGCATGCTGAGGTCGACTGGTGGCTCTATGCTAGCACCTCTTTTCCCTTGCATCAGTGTCATACGTCAATAATCTGTCCAACCGCGACATTCAGTTAATGACCGGCCAGTTTCGCAGACCGACGGCGGCGCTTCATTTATAGTGGCTGCTCGACGACCCTGCCAGGGCAGGCCTGACTGGCCGCCACATTATCGCGTTTCAAATCAGGCACGATGGCGTAGGGTTGTGGTCGAACCGAGAACTCAAGTGATTGAAGGGACATCGCCATGCTGGACTGGAAAAACCGCGCGGGCAGCGCGCCTGAACGTGCCGCCGAACCGAAATCGGACACCCGCAGCTACCTGGGTGGGCTGTTTTTCAGTCGGGCACTGGCGACGCTGGTCGGCCTGTACCTGCTGGTGACCATCGCCCTGGGTTGGTATTGGAGCCAGGAGCCGGCGCTGTTCCCGGTGCAGCAGAACGCCCAGGCGGCAGCCGAGCGGGACGGCCGGCAAATGGTGGTGGGCTACACCACCGTCGAGACCCTCAAGACCGTGGCCGGCACCTTGCTGACCAAACCGGGCGGCTACATTTCCAACGACCGTTTTCCGCCGGGCCTGTGGATGGACAACATGCCGAGCTGGGAATACGGCGTGCTGGTGCAGGTCCGCGACCTGAGCCGCGCCTTGCGCAAGGACTTCGCCCGTTCCCAGTCCCAGTCCGCCGAAGACGCCGACCTGGCCAAGGCCGAGCCGCGCTTCAACTTCGATAACCGCAGTTGGGTGCTGCCCTCCAGTGAGTCGGAGTACCAGGAAGGCATCAATTCCCTGAGCCGCTACCAGGCACGCCTGTCCGATCCGGCCCAGAAGAGCGCGCTGTTCTACGCCCGTGCCGACAACCTGAACAACTGGCTGGGGGATGTCGGCACCCGCCTGGGTTCGTTGTCCCAGCGCCTGTCGGCCAGCGTGGGCCGGGTCAAGCTCAACACGTCGCTGAAAACCGAAATCCCGGCGCCGGGCCAGGTGCCGCAGGTGGATGAAGAAGTCGTCGAGACCCCATGGCTGCAAATCGACAACGTGTTCTACGAGGCGCGCGGCCAGGCATGGGCGCTGTCGCATTTGCTGCGGGCCATCGAGGTGGACTTCGCCGACGTGCTGGCGAAGAAGAACGCCACCGTCAGCGTCCGGCAGATCATTCGTGAACTGGAAGCGTCCCAGGAACCGGTCTGGAGTCCGATGATCCTCAATGGCAGCGGCTTCGGCGTGTTGGCGAACCATTCGCTGGTGATGGCCAACTACATTTCCCGGGCCAACGCGGCGGTCATCGACCTGCGACAACTGCTGAACCAGGGCTGATCGATGAGCGAAAGCGCCCGGGAGGTCGCCCACCGAGAGGCCTCGGATGCCGAGCTGATCGCCTGGGTCGATGAACACGACAACCTGCTGGGCAGCCTGGTGCGCTCGGACCTGCGTGAGCGCGGGCTGATCGGGCGCGGCACCTACATCCTGTTGTTCAACTCGGCCGGCGAACTGTGTGTTCACCGGCGCACGTTGAGCAAGGCGATCTATCCGGGATTCTGGGACGTGGCGGCGGGCGGCATGGTGCAGGCCCACGAGACCTACACCGAATCGGCCGCCCGGGAGCTGGCCGAGGAACTGGGCGTGAGCGGCGTCGCGCTGACCGCCCACGACCACTTCTATTTCGAGGACACCGGCAGCCGGCTGTGGTGCTCGGCGTTCTCGGCGGTGTGGGACGGCCCCCTGGTGCTGCAACCGGAAGAAGTGCTCGAAGCGCGGTTTCTGCCCATCGACCAGGTGCTGGATGAAATCCGCCGCAAGCCTTACTGCCCGGACTCGCTGGCGGCGTTGGAGCGCTATTTGCGCGCCCACGGCGATGGCGTCGCAAAGAAGCTATAAATTGGCGCCGATTGGCCCTTAGCAAGTCGGCTTTTTGCCGTTACACTGCGCGACTTTTCAAGCTGAACCGACGTCTGCGGTCCAGTAGCGCTGCCCCTGCCTGAGTGGGGCTTCGCGGTCGAGGCATTGCTCCCTCGACCAGTCTTTGTCCTCCCGAGAGGATTGCCGGTGGCCAAAAAAGCCGCATCCTTCGCCGCCTTGGGCGGCCTGGTATTTTCTACCGACGCCGGTCGTCATTGCCCTGATTGCCGTCAACCGGTGGATGCCTGCATCTGCAAACAGACCGTCATCCCTGCCGGTGATGGCATTGCCCGCGTGCGCCGCGAAAGCAAGGGCCGCGGCGGCAAGACGGTGACCACGATCACAGGCGTGCCGCTGGCCGAAGACGCGCTCAAGGAACTGGCGACGACGTTGAAGAAACGCTGTGGCACCGGTGGCGCGTTGAAGGACGGCGTCATCGAGATCCAGGGCGATCACGTCGAGCTGTTGCTGGCCGAATTGGTCAAGCACGGTTTCAAGGCCAAGAAATCCGGCGGCTAGCAGCCTCTGTGAAAACCACCCTCGGCTTGATCCGAACGTACGGTTCGCGGTCGCCCGCATGGTTTTCACAGAGCCTGTTCTGAACGGGTTTCCAGGCTCTGTTTGAAAAGTCTTGAGACGAAGGTCAGGCAAGGCGAAAACCGGCGAGGAAGCGGAGTTTACTGGAGTAAATGAGCATTCCGAGCCGGTTTTCAACGCAGCATGAACGAGTATCAAGGCTTTTCAGACAGAGCCTAAACTCAGCGCTGCCAGCAGGGTCTACCCTGCTGACAGACAATTCGTCATTTTCACTCTCTAGACTGCCCCAGCCTCCGACCGGATGGTGCATTTTGACTTCTTTATAGGGGACTTCGATGTCCGTACGACGCACACGCAAAGACGATGGCAGCCAATGGACAGTTGCGGACAGCCGCAGTGTTTACGGGATTCGCCATTGGGGGGCCGGGTATTTCGCGATCAATGACGCCGGTCGCGTCGAAGTCCGTCCGAACGGTCCCGGCAGCTCGCCCATCGACCTGTTCGAGCAAGTCGAGCAACTGCGCCAGAGCGGCCTGTCGCTGCCCTTGCTGGTGCGCTTCCCCGACATCCTGCAAGACCGCGTGCGCCAGCTCACCGGTGCGTTCGACAGCAACATCGCGCGCCTGGAATACCAGAGCCAATACACCGCGCTCTACCCGATCAAGGTCAACCAGCAGGAAGCGGTGATCGAGAACATCATCGCCACCCAGAACGTTTCCATCGGCCTGGAAGCCGGTTCCAAGCCGGAGCTGCTGGCGGTGCTGGCGCTGGCGCCGAAGGGCGGGACCATCGTCTGCAACGGCTACAAGGACCGTGAGTTCATTCGCCTGGCGCTGATGGGCCAGAAACTGGGCCACAACGTTTTCATCGTCATCGAGAAAGAGTCCGAAGTCGGCCTGGTGATCGAAGAGGCGACCTCGCTCAAGGTCAAGCCACAGGTCGGCCTGCGGGTGCGCCTGTCGTCCCTGGCATCGAGCAAGTGGGCCGATACCGGCGGCGAGAAATCCAAGTTCGGCCTGTCGGCCGCGCAACTGTTGTCGGTGGTCGAGCGCTTCCGCGCCGCGGGCCTGGACCAGGGCATCCGCCTGTTGCACTTCCACATGGGTTCGCAAATCGCCAACCTGGCGGACTACCAGCACGGCTTCAAGGAAGCCATCCGCTACTACGGCGAGCTGCGCAACCTCGGCCTGCCGGTGGACCACATCGACGTGGGCGGTGGTCTGGGCGTGGACTATGACGGCACGCACTCGCGCAATGCCAGTTCGATCAACTACGACATGGACGACTACGCCGGTGTCGTGGTCGGCATGCTCAAGGAGTTCTGCGACGCCCAGGGCCTGCCGCATCCGCACATCTTCTCCGAAAGCGGCCGGTCGCTGACCGCCCACCACGCCATGCTGGTGGTGCAGGTGACCGACGTCGAGAAGCACAACGACGACGTGCCGGTGATCGACAACAAGTTGGAACTGCCGGAAACCGTGCAATGGCTGGTGGACCTGTTGGGGCCGACCGACATCGAGATGGTCACCGAGACCTACTGGCGTGCCACCCACTACATGAGCGACGTGGCCGCGCAATACGCCGACGGCAAGTTGACCCTGGCCGAGAAAGCCCTGGCCGAGCAGTGCTACTTCGCCGTTTGCCGGCGCCTGCACAATTCGCTGAAGGCTCGCCAGCGGTCCCACCGCCAGGTGCTGGACGAACTCAACGACAAGCTGGCCGACAAGTACATCTGCAACTTCTCGGTGTTCCAGAGCCTGCCGGACACCTGGGCCATCGGCCAGGTATTGCCGATCCTGCCGTTGCATCGCCTTGACGAAGAGCCGATGCGCCGTGCTGTGCTGCAAGACCTGACCTGCGACTCCGACGGCAAGATCAAGCAGTACGTCGACGAGCAGAGCATCGAGACCAGCCTGCCGGTGCATGCCCTCAACACGGGCGAAGACTACCTGCTGGGCATCTTCCTGGTGGGCGCCTACCAGGAAATCCTTGGCGACATGCACAACCTGTTCGGTGACACCGACTCGGTGAACATCTACCAGAACGCCGACGGCAGTGTGTACCACGCCGGTATCGAGACCCACGACACCATCGAAGACATGCTGCGCTACGTGCACCTGTCGCCGGAAGAGTTGATGACTCACTACCGCGACAAGTGCGCCAGCGCCCGGATCAGCGCTGCCGAGCGCACCCAGTTCCTGGACGCCTTGCGCCTGGGCCTGACGCGTTCGTCGTACCTGTCTTCTTGATGAAGTGAGGCTTCAGTGGGGCATAGGTGGCTTGAGGCGGGCTTGATGGCCTCAGCCAACCTGACCCATCGTGGCGAGGGAGCTTGCTCCCGCTTGAGCGCGAAGCGCTCACTGGGAAAGGGCCGCTACGCAGCCCAGCGGGAGCAAGCTCCCTCGCCACGGTTTGTCATCTGCTCCATCGTCAAACGATCAGCAATGCCCTTCGGTCTGTCAGAAAACTGCACCGCATATCGCGGGAGTTTTCGGGCAGTCCTGAAGGGCATTTTTGTTTGTGCCGGTGTTATTTCCGCGCATCGGTGCACATAACCGGCGCAGTCCTAATTTCGTGTAGTCCCTTTCCTAACTTGTACTTCGGCCCTCTACTCGGCCATGGCTCTCGGCGAGAATCCTCGGCCGCCCCTCCTGTAGAGAAACGCCGATGTCCGATCCAGCCCGCGAGTCAGCCTTTCGTCTGGAGATAGCCGGTCTGCCCGAACCCTTGGTCGTCGTGGCCTTCACGGGCAGCGAAGCCATCAGCGAACCCTTCGCCTATGAGGCGCAATTGTTGCTCCCCGACGCCCCCGTGGACTTGGCCGGGCTGTTGTACCGCAACGTGTGGCTGAGCTTCGGCGCGCCGGGCCGAGGCATTCATGGGCAATTGCACGAACTGCTCGAGCAGCCTCCGGGTGCCGGCTGCCGGGTGCGTATCGGGCCGAAGCTGGCCTGCTTGGCGCAGCGCTTCAGCCAACGGGTCTTCGCTGCTCGCTCGGTGCCGCAGATCTTGCGCCAGGTGCTCCGGGAACATGGCATCGACGGCCGGCACCTGTGCCTGGACCTGAGCGGCGATTACCCCGCGCAAGACTTCTGCACCCAGTACCGGGAGTCGGACCTGCAATTTCTCCAACGGCTGTGCGCGCAAGCCGGCATCCATTTTCATTTCGAACAGACCCCGGACGGACATTGCCTGGTGTTCACCGACAGTCCAGACCGTTTCCCGTTGGTGGGCGAGGCGGCTTATGGCGACCACCGGCCAGCGCCGGGCGTACGGGCCTTCAGTGTGCAGAGCACGCTGCCGGGCGCACAGCTTGCCCGAGGGCGCAGCGACCTGAAGAACCTGCACGTTGGTCGGGCGGTGACGCTGGCAGCGCATCCCCTGGAGGGCTGGAACCGCTGCTGGCTGCTGACCGGCGTCGAGCACCGCGGCCAGGCGGGGGTGTATGGCAACCAGTTCAAGGCGATCCCCCAGGGCGCGCCGTGGGAGGCGGCCCGGCGGCCGTCGAAGCCACGCATGGCGAGCCGGCAACGGGGTTGGGTGGTGGCGGTGGAGGAGTCGGCGGTGCAAGAAGCCGGGCGCGTGGCGGTGCAGTTCGATTGGGTCTACCAGGGCGAGGGCGCCCGTCCCAGCCATTGCTGGCTGCCGTTGGCGCCCGAGTTGCTGGTGGGGGCGGACGAGTTGCGCGAGGGCACCGAGGTGTTGGTGAGTTTTATCGAAGGTGATCCGGATCGGCCGCTGATCAGTGCCTTTCTCGACGGGTCCGCGTTGGCTGCGCCGATGGAGTCTGCGGCTGCCCCGATCGTCCCCCGCGCGCCAGGGCCGGCGGTCGTCGACCCGATGCTCCTGTCGGCGATCCGCAGTGCCGAGCCGCTGGTCTTGTTGTGCCTGCTACCCGGCGGCGGCAGTTTCAGCCATTGCACCGAGGCGCTGTGCACTTGCCGGTTGCTGACCCTGCCCGGCGCGGGCATTGCGCCATGAGCGCGGGCGCCCTGGCCGGGTCCCATTGGTTGCTGCTCGACGTACCGAGTGCGCCCGACGCGACGCGGCGCCTGCAAGAACAGTTCGCAGGGGTTCAGGCGAAGGTGCTGTTCGACGACACCGAGTTGCACGGCCTCGGGGAGCACAGCCCACTGTTGCTGGATCTTCGGCGAGCGGGTGGGTTGGTCAGTCTCTGTCATCTGGATCCGCAGGCCTGGCCGGGGCTGGTGTTGATCAGCAGCGCATCGGCGGAACAACTGCTGGCGCATCTGCGACGGATGCTGACGGTGACCTTGGGCCTGCACCACAAAGCGTTGCTGAACTATTACAACCCGCACACCGCCAGCTATTTTTTCGACGGTTGCGACCCGCAGGAACTCAGTTGCTGGCTGGGGCCCATCAGCCAGGTGCGCTGGTTCGGTGGCACCTGGGCCGACCGCGCCATCGGCAGCCTGGGCTGGCAGCAACTGACCAATCCCGGGTTGCCGGTGACGGCGCTGGAGAACGAACACAGCCTCAGTGATCGGCAGCAACGCCAACTCCAGCAATGCCTGCTGGAGCGCCACGCCTGGCGCTGGTCGCGCGCCATCGGGCGTGATTATCATTTGCTCTGGAAGCGCTTTCAGGAGGGGCTGGGGCTGGGGTTCACCGAACAGGCGTTGCTCGATGACTGGTTGTGGCTTCGCCTGCAACACCCCGATGCCCGGCCGGTGCCGAAGTTGGAAGGCCGGTCGCCACGGGAATACCTCGATCAGCTACGCCGGGCATGGCAGGGCGGTCCGGGGTGAGATGTCATGGGCTGGGGCTGCCCAGCCATTGATCGCGCCGTTGCAGATGCCAGGCGATGGCCCCGAGGGTCAGGCTGCGCAAGGCCATGAACAGCAGGAAGGTGATCCACAACCCGTGGTTGCCCAAGCCTTGCAGCGCCCAGGCGACAGGCAGTACCAGCAACAGCGTCAGCAGCATGCCGTTGCGCATTTCCCGGGCGCGGGTGGCGCCGATGAACAGCCCGTCGAGCAGGTAGCTCCAGACCGCAATCAGCGGCAGGGCCGCCAGGTAAGGCAGGTACTGGTCGGCGGTGGCGCGCACGTCGGGAATGTCGGTTTGCATCGCGATGAACAGGTGGCCGGCGAGCAGGAACAGCAGCGCGAACCCAAGGCTTGCAATCAGTGACCAGCCGCAGGCCACCACCAGCGAACGGCGCAGGGCGAGGCGATCGCGGGCGCCGATGGCATGCCCACACAAGGCTTCCACCGCGTGGGCGAGGCCGTCCAGGGCGTGGGCGGTCAGCAGCAAGCCGTTGAGCAGCAGGGCATTGGCCGCCACCGTCGCGTCCCCCAGTCGCGCGCCTTGTACGGTGATCAGGAAGAACACCGCTTGCAGCGCCAGGCTGCGAATGAAAATGTCCCGGTTCACCGCCAGCAGCGGGCGCCAGCTCTGCCACCGCCCCAAGGCTGCCCAGGCCACCTGTCCGGGCCAGGCCCGCAGTGTCTTGCGTGCCAGGGCCAGGCCGACCAGCGCACCGGTCCACTCGGCAATCACCGAGGCTCGGGCCGAGCCGGCCACGCCCCAGTCCAGGCCGATCACGAACCACAGGTTCAGGGCGATGTTCACCAGGTTGGTCACCAGCAGTATCGCCAGCGGCGCCCGGGCATTCTGGGCGCCGAGGAACCACCCTACCAACGCATAGCTGGCCAGCGCCGCGGGTAGGCCGAAGAGTCGGGTGTGGAAAAAGTCGCGGGTCAATTGGTCGAGTTCGGCCGACGGCTGCATGAAGTGCAACGCCACGCCACTCAGCGGTACGCCGACGGCGCCGAGCATCACCGCCAACCCCATCGCCAGCAGCAGGCCTTGCACCAGCACCTGCCGCAGCGCCGCGCCATCGCCACGTCCGGCGGCCTGGGCGGCGAACCCGGTAGAGCCCATGCGCAGGAAACCCATGGCCCACGCCAACACGGTATACAAACTCGCCCCCACCGCCACCGCGCCCAACTGATGGGCATGGGGCAAATGGCCGATGACCGTACTGTCCACCAGCGCCACCAGCGGCACGGAAATGTTCGAGAGAATCATCGGCGCCGCCAGCGCCCAGACCCGGCGATGGGTAAGGCGGTCGCGCCAGTCGGTGATCAGGTTGGACATGCGGGCTCCTTGATGGAGCGCAATTGTAGCGGGTTCCTGAATTGATCGTGCCCGGTGCGCAGGGGAACACGCGATACTCAAAAGTGACTCGGACTCATTGTGGCGAGGGAGCTTGCTCCCGCTGGGTGGCGAAGCCGCCCCAAAAAAGGGCTGACGCGGTTTTTCAAACATACCGCGCCAGCCGGTTTTACGACTGCTTCGCAGCCGAGCGGGAGCAAGCTCCCTCGCCACAGGTGCGGTGTCCGGCACGGGGGCTCTGTGGTGGGGAGTACTCGCGGTGCTAGTGAATAATCCAACTCAACAACCACAACCCCAATACCAGCCAGATAATCCCCATGATGATCGAGGCCCGCATGAAGGCGCGGATCGCCGAGTACAGCATCATCAACCCGATGATCAGCGCGATGATGCTGATGATCGAGGTGTCCATGCCCAAGGTGCGCGCCAGGCCGTCGACGAAGTTGCCGCCGGCGTTGGCCAGGGTGTTGAACAGGCCGCTGAGCAGGTCGACGATGAAGCGAATCACCGAACCGAGCGCTTGGCCGAGCCATTCGAAAAAGCTTTCTACCTGCATGTGTGCGTCCTGATGAGGGGGATCCGGGTTGAACTGTCTGATTGTAGGAGCTGTTGGCGTCGCGATGGTTCGATTATGGGGCAAATTGCCACGCGCACCGAGAGGCTTGCCTTCCCCGGTCATCCCCCCGAAGCTATGCGCATTCAGGAGAGCCCGATGAACCTTGTTGAACTGACCGAACGCCTGCACGCCATTCGCGACCGTAACGATTGGCGGCGCTTCCACAGCCCGAAGAACCTCGCCATGGCCGCCAGCGTGGAAATGGCCGAGCTGGTGGAGATTTTCCAGTGGCTGACCGAGGATCAGTCCCGCCAGTTGCCGGCAGACACCCTGGCCCATGCCGGGCAGGAAGTCGGTGACATCGTGTTGTACCTGTTGCTGTTGTGCAGCGAATTGGGCCTGGACATGGACGCCGTGGTGCGCAGCAAACTGGCCGACAGCGAACGGCGGTTCGGCCAATGAGCGACCGTCATTTCGACCAGTTGGCCACGCGGTTTGCCGAGAAAATCTACGGCGGGGCCAAGGGTGCGATCCGCCTGGCGGTGCTTCAGGCCGATCTGTTGGAAACCTTGCCTGAGCGCCCGCTGCGGGTGCTGGATATTGGCGCGGGCCTGGGTCATATGTCGCTGTGGCTGGCCGAGCGCGGTCACCAGGTGACCCTCGCCGAGCCGGCCGAGCCCATGCTCGAAGGTGCCCGCCAACGGTTTGCCGAGGCGGGGCAGCAGGCAACGTTCATCCAGGCGCCGTGGCAGGATCTGCTTGGCCAACTCACCGAGCCCTACGACCTGGTGCTGTGTCATGCGGTGCTCGAATGGCTGGCCGAGCCCCATGCCATCCTGCCGGTGCTGCATCAGCTCACGGCGCCGGGCGGCTGGTTGTCCCTGGCGTTCTACAACCGCGATGCGCTGGTCTATCGCAACCTGCTCAAGGGGCATTTCCGCAAGTTGCGCAAAAATGACATGGCCGGCGAAAAACAGAGCCTGACACCGCAACAACCCCTTGATCCGCGCGCGTTGGCGGCGCAACTTGAAGGCCTGTGGCAGGTCGAAAGCCAGAGTGGCGTGCGGGTTTTCCATGACTACATGCCCGTGGAATTCCAAGGGCGCGTGGAGCTGGCGCAGTTGCTGGAAATGGAGCTGGCCCACCGTCGCCATCCCGCGTTTGCCGGATTGGGACGTTATCTGCACTGGATCTGCCGTCCGCGCTGATCCAGCGGCACTGGAGAGCAACATGAAAGGTCGTTCAGGGGTATTGGTGCTGTGCCTGGGGCTGGCGGCCTGCCAGGGCAGCAACCCGTATGTCGCCACTTCCAACCCGCTGCCGCCGGCACCACCCGAAGCCGCCCAGGTGTTCGACCGCAGTGCGTACCCCGCGCCGCCTCGGGACTACGGGCGCTACCGCAGTTGGGCCTGGCGCAACGGGCAACTGCCGCCGGGCACCGCTTGGGCGGACTCGGCCCAGGTGGCCGAGGCAGTGAGTAATGCGCTGGACCAGCGCGGCTTGCGCCCGCTGCATGACAATCGGCCGGCCGACCTGTTCGTCAGCGCCGACCTGCGCCTGGAAACCCGCCTGCGCCAAGTGCGCGATGACTACGACACCGGCTACTACGGCGGCTACAACCGCTACGGCCCCGGCTATGGCCCTGGGTACGGCATGTATCACACGGTGCCGGTGGTGCGCACGTACCAGGAGCAGGTGGTGGTCGTGCGCGTCGAGCTGTTCGATGCGCGCAATGGCCAGCCGGTCTGGAGCGCCAGCGCCGAAACCAGTCAGCGCGGCAGCCAGGGTGCACGCACGGACGCTATCCGCGAAGCGGTGGAAAAAGCCATGTCGGCGTATCCGCCCAGTTGATCCTGCAACGGAGAAAAACCATGTTGCGCCGTCTTGCCTTACTGTCCTTTGCGCTGCTACTGGGCGCCTGTGCCTCCAACCAGGTCAATCACGACTTCGACACCAGCCGCGATTTCGCGGCGTACCGCAGTTGGAGTTGGAAAGAGCCGGCGCTTCAATACCGTCCCGATGACCCGCGCATCAAGAGCGACCTGACCGAGCAGCGCATTCGCCAAGCCGTTGCCGATCAACTCGACCAACGCGGCCTGCGCCCGGTGGCGGCGGGTGGGCGGGCTGATGTGCTGGTCCAGGCTTACCTGATCGTCGAGGATCGCCAGCAGCAGGTGACCACGAACTATGGTGGTGGTTGGGGCGGTCCCTGGAACGGCTATTGGGGCGGGCCGATGTACAACGAAACCCGCAACATCAGCTACAAGGTCGGCACCGTGCAGATCGACCTGCTCGACGGCAAGGACGGCAAGCTGGTGTGGCGGGGCAGTGATGAACAGATCCTGAGCGACTCGCCGAACCCGACGGACCGCAACACCGCGGTACGGGAGACGGTGGGGCGGATCCTGTCGACCTATCCGCCGCGATAGCCAGTTGGTGCATTGCATTTGTGGGAGCGGGCCTGCCTGAGGCGTTGACGTTGGATGGACCGACGTCTTCGCGAACAAGTTCGCTCCCACAGGGGGATGGATGCCAGCCCCAGAGTCCCGGACAGCCTCCGTCCCTCGTGGGAGCGAGCTTGCTCGCGAAGGCGGCCTTGCGGCCACTGCATTGCTCGCGGTTACCTCTCAGCCCGCCGGCCGCCAGCTTCCCACCATGTGCTCCAGATCCCCAGCCCCCATCAACCGCAAGTCCCCGCTGGACCCTGCCGCACTCGCCAGCAGCGTCACTTCACTGGGCAGGCGTACGGGTTTTTTGAAGGCCACCTCGATTTCGAGGTTGGCCTCGGGCAGGTGTTGATCCAGGGCGGCCAACGTCCTGGCTTTGTTCCACAGGCCATGGGCAATGGCAGTCGGGAAGCCGAACAGTTTGGCGCTGGCGGCGCTCAGGTGAATCGGGTTGTAGTCGCCCGACACCTTGGCGTACTGCCGCCCAATGTCGGCGGGTGCGCGCCAGTGCGCCACCTCCATCAATGCCAGGTGGGTGGCGGGCGTGTCGGCCAGCGGCGTCCCGTCCAGTTCGACACCCCTGCACAGCATCTGGCTGTGGGCTTGCCACAATAGCCCCAGTTGATCCTCCAGGCGGGTGACCAGGTCGAACACCGCGCCTTTGGGGTGAGATTGCAGGTTCTCCACATTGACGCTGGCCCGCACCTGGTTGACGCCGCCCATGGGCCGCAGCACGCGGATGCGGTTGTTCAAATGGATCAAGCCCAACAACGGAAACGGAAAGTTTCGGTCGGTGAGTAACTGCATTTGCAGGGCGAAGGCCAGGACGTGAGGATAGGTCGGCGGCAGCAAGCCGTTCTCGGCGAAGCCGCAGACCTTGCGATAGGCTGCCAGTCGCTGCGGGTCGACCTGGAGCACCTGGCGCAGCCCTTGTTCCGGCAAGGTCTTGCCGGTGATCTTGCGCCGCGTCGCCGCTTTCACGTAGAGCGCGGTCATCGACGGTGCGCCGCTGACCTCGTGCCATTGGATCGTCATGTCATGCTCCCAGCAGGCTTTGCCCACACACCCGCACGGCCTGCCCGGTGACGGCGCCCGTGCCGGGTTGCGCCAGCCACGCCACGGTTTCGGCGACATCCTGCGGCAGGCCGCCCTGGCCCAGGGAGCTCATGCGTCGCCCGGCTTCGCGCAGGGTGAAAGGAATCTCGGCGGTCATGCGCGTTTCAATGAAGCCCGGTGCCACGGCGTTGATGCTGATACCCCGCGCCTGCAAAGTTGGCGCCCAGGCCTGCGCCAGGCCGATCAGGCCGGCCTTGCTCGCGGCATAGTTGGTCTGCCCGCGATTGCCGGCGATGCCGCTGATGGACGCCAGCAGGATGAGCCGGCCATTGTCCCGCAGCGTGCCGCTGTCGAGCAGGGCCTTGGTCAGCACCTGCGGGGCGTTGAGGTTGACGGCCAGGACCGCGTCCCAGAACTCCGGGGTCATGTTGGCGAGGGTCTTGTCGCGGGTAATGCCGGCGTTGTGCACCACGATGTCGACGCCGTCGGGCAAGTGTTCGATCAATTGCGAAGGCGCGTCTTCGGCGCAGATATCCAGGGTCAGGCTGCGCCCGCTCAGGCGTGCGGCCAGGGCGTCGAGGTCGGCCTTGGCCTGCGGCACATCCAGCAGGATCACGTCGGCGCCATCGCGGGCCAGGGTTTCGGCGATGGCGGCGCCGATCCCGCGGGCAGCCCCGGTGACCAAAGCCTTGAGCCCGGTGAGCGGCCTTGTCCAATCCTGGACCTGGGTGTCGCAGGCATTGAGGCGAACGACCTGCCCGGACACGAAGGCACTCTTGGGCGACAGGAAGAAGCGCAACGCACCTTCGAGTTGGGTCTCGGCCCCGTCGCCAACGTACAGCAGTTGCAGCGTCCCGCCCTGGCGCAACTCCTTGGCCAGGGATCGGCTGAAACCCTCCAGCGCACGCTGGGTACTGGCGGCGAACGGGTCGCTGAGTCGTTCCGGGGCGCGACCGAGGATGACCACGTGGGCGCTGCGGTCGAGATTTTTCATCAAGGGCTGGAAAAATTCGCGCAGTTGCTTGAGCTGGTCGGCCTGCACCAGGTGGCTGGCGTCATACACCACCGCCTTGATTTTCGGGCCGTGGCCGGGGATCCACTCGGTGGCCAGGCTCGGTTCGCCACCGTAGACGAAAATGGCGTCGGTCAGGCGTTTGGCGAACGTGCCCACCTGCTCGGTCAACGGCCCGCCGCCCAGCAGCAACGCGCCCTCGATCGGTCGCAGCCGCCCAGCCTGCCAGCGCTCCAGGCGCACCGGCGAGGGTAGGCCGAGGGCCCCGACCAGACGCAGGCCAACAGGTGAATTGGCGAAGTCGATATAGCGGTCAGACATGGAACACACTCCGGCTGATGAGGTTCCAAGTGTGGACCATGATTGGCAATCAGTCGTTCGATCGCCGAGATAAAGCCTAAGCTTGCGCAGGGAGCGGCGTTTTTTCAGGCCATTTGCGCATTCGAACCTACACGGGGAGTTCTTCATGACACAGCTACGCCGCGTCGCGATTATCGGTGGTAACCGCATTCCGTTCGCCCGCTCCAACGGGCCCTATGCCACCGCCAGCAACCAGGCGATGCTGACCGCCGCGCTCGAGGGGCTGATCGAGCGCTACAACCTGCATGGCCTGCACATTGGCGAAGTCGCCGCCGGCGCGGTGCTCAAGCATTCCCGGGACATGAACCTGACCCGTGAATGCGTGCTCGGCTCGCGGCTGTCGCCCACCACGCCGGCCTACGATGTACAGCAGGCCTGCGGCACCGGCCTGGAAACGGTGTTGCTGGTGGCCAACAAAATTGCCCTCGGACAGATCGACAGCGCCATTGCCGGCGGCGTGGACACCACCTCCGACGCTCCGATTGCGGTCAATGAGGGGCTGCGCAGGATCCTGCTGCAAGCCAATCGCGCCAAGACCACTGCCGACAAGATCAAGGCCTTCCTGCAAGTGCGCCCCCAGCACCTGCTGCCTGACCTGCCGCGCATCAACGAACCGCGCACCGGCCTGAGCATGGGCGAGCACTGCGAGTTGATGGCCCAGACCTGGCAGATCCCTCGGGAGGCGCAGGATCAGTTGGCCCTGGAAAGCCATCAGAAAATGGCCGCGTCCTACGCCGAAGGTTGGCAAAACGATTTGATGACGCCGTTTCTCGGCCTGACCCGGGACAACAACCTGCGCCCCGACCTGACCCCGGAAAAACTCGCCTCGCTCAAACCGGCTTTCGAGAAGAGCGCCAAGGGCACCCTGACAGCAGGCAATTCCACGCCGTTGACCGATGGCGCCTCGCTGGTGCTGTTGGGAAGCGAAGAATGGGCCAAGGCGCAGGGCCTGCCGATCCTGGCGTACCTGCGCGATGGCGAAACGGCGGCGGTGGATTTCGTCCATGGTGCCGAAGGGTTGTTGATGGCGCCGGTCTACGCGGTGCCGCGGTTGCTGGCGCGCAACGGCCTGACCCTGCAGGATTTCGATTACTACGAGATCCATGAAGCATTCGCCGCCCAGGTGTTGTGCACGTTGAAGGCCTGGGAAGACCCGGACTACTGCAAGAGCCGCCTGGGCCTCGACACCCCGCTGGGTGCCATCGACCGCAGCCGCTTGAACGTGAAGGGCAGCTCATTGGCCGCCGGGCACCCGTTCGCCGCCACGGGCGGGCGCATCGTCGCCAATCTCGCCAAGCTGCTCGATGCCGCCGGGCGCGGCCGCGGGCTGATTTCCATCTGCGCGGCGGCCGGCCAGGGGGTGACGGCGATCATCGAGCGCTGAGGGCCGCCTCGTTCGCCTGGGCGACCTGTGCCCGTCGGCGGCTGGCGTAGCGCTCGGCGAGGATCGAGCAGACGATCAACTGCAGCGGGTGGTAGATCATGATCGGCAGCAGGATCAGGCCCAGGCCGGGGTTGTTGCCAAAGATCAACGCGGCCATCGGCACCCCGGCGGCCAGGGATTTTTTGCTGGCGCAGAACACCGCGGCAATTTCATCGGCATTGCTGAACCGTAAGGCACGTGCGGTGCGGGTGGTCATCCATAGGATGATCGCCAGCAGGATGGCGCTGCCCAGTGCCGCGCTGAGCAGCAGGCCGTTGCCTTGCTGCTGCCAGATCCCGGAGACCATCGAGTTGCAGAACGCCGCGTACACCAGCAGCAGGATCACCAGCTTGTCGATGATGTTGGTGTAGCGTTTGTAGCGGCCAAAGAACCCCGCCAGCCAACGCCGCAGGACCTGCCCGAGCACCAGCGGCAGCAGCAACATCAGGCACAGGTCGAGCAGGGTCGAGCCGAGGTCGATTCCCCCGGCGCCGTGCCCAACCACCAGGCTGACCAGCAAGGGCGTTAGCACCACCCCCAGTACGCTGGAGAGGCTCGCGTTGAGAATCGCCGCGGGCACGTTGCCGCCGGCGCTGCCGGTCAGGGCCACCGACGAGGAAATGGTCGAGGGCAGGGCGCACAGGTACAGGAAGCCCAGCATCAGCAGCGCCGGGACGTGACTGCCCACCAGCCAGTGACTGATCAGCCAGATCAGCGGGAACACGCCAAAGGTAAAGCCTTGCACCATCAGGTGCAGCCGGGTGTTTTTCAGGCCGTGGCGGATCTGCTCGCCGGAGAGGTTGACCCCATGCAGGAAAAACACCACGAAGATGCCGATGTTGACGACCCATTCGGCATGCATGGCGCCCCCGGTGGCACCGAACGTAGGAAAGAAATAGGCCAGCAGCGTGGCGAGGACCATGCCGCAGAGGAACCAGTCGGTCACTATCCGTTTGAGGTGTCGGAAAATATGCATAGGGCACCGCAAGTTGTAAGAAAAGACGACTTAGCCTAACGTCGTCGCAAACAGTCGTCTTGCGACATAAGGCCAATCAATGCCGACTAACGGACACCAGCAGCTCGAGCGCCGCATCCCCGACTTGACTCAACTGCCGCGGCCACTCTATGCCCGTGTCGAAAGCTTGAGCGCGGGGTCCTGGACCCAGGCCCATCGGCATGACTGGGTGCAGTTTTCCTACGCCATCAGTGGTGTTCTTGGCGTGCACACGGCCGCGGGCAGTTTCTTCGCGCCACCCCAGCGGGGCATCTGGATCCCGGCCGACCTGGAGCACCAGGTGGTGACGTCCACTCGGGCGGAAATGCGCAGCCTGTATGTCCATCGCCAGGCCTGCCCGTGGGCGGACGGGCGGTGCCGGGTCTTGGAAGTTACGCCGCTGGCGCGGGAGTTGATCAAGGTGTTCTGTCAGTTTCCGGCCGATTACCCCCAGGGCGATAGCCAGGAAGAACGCCTGGTGCAGGTGTTGCTCGACCAGTTGGCGACGCTGCCGGAAGTGGGGTTTTCCCTGCCGTTGCCCCGTCATGCCCGCCTGTTGGCGCTGTGCAACGAACTGATCGAGCAGCCCGAGCAAGGCGTCACGCTGCAAGCCTGGGCGGAACGCCTGGGGACGTCGGAAAAAACCCTGATGCGTTTGTTCCAGCGGGAAACCGGCCTGAGTTTCCGTGCCTGGCGCCAGCGCATGCGCTTGTTGTCGTCCCTGGGGGCGCTGGAGGAAGGCGACAGTGTCACCAGCGCGGCGTTGTCCTGTGGCTATGATTCGACCTCCGCCTTCATTGCCGCCTTCAAGGGAATGTTCGGTTTCACCCCGGGGGAGTTGTTCAAGCATTGACGCCGACGCTGGCCATGGATGCGGCTGTCAGCGCTTGTAGCAAATACCTTCGCCTCCCGTTACCGGCGCCGTGCCCGGCGTCGGCTATGATTCGGCACGTTCGATGCGATCCGGCACAGTGTGTGCATCGCAGGTTCATAGGTCGGCAACCCCTCCCCGTGGAGCGAGGATTGCCGTATAACGACTGTCATTCGCGTGTTCGGTAATAAAGGACCCACAATAAAAGCTGATGAAGACTCCAAAACGCATTGAACCCCTGATCGAGGACGGTCTGGTCGACGAAGTGCTGCGCCCACTCATGAGTGGTAAAGAAGCAGCTGTTTATGTGGTGCGCTGCGGCAACGAGTTACGTTGCGCCAAGGTCTACAAGGAGGCGAACAAGCGAAGTTTTCGTCAGGCGGCCGAATACCAGGAAGGCCGCAAGGTGCGTAACAGCCGGCAGGCCCGGGCCATGGCCAAGGGCTCGAAGTTCGGGCGCAAGGAAGCCGAGGACGCGTGGCAGAACGCCGAGGTGGCGGCGCTGTTCCGGTTGGCGAACGCCGGTGTGCGAGTCCCCAAGCCGTATGACTTCCTCGAAGGCGTGCTGCTGATGGAACTGGTGGCCGATGAGTACGGCGATGCGGCGCCGCGCCTGAACGATGTGGTACTGGAGCCGGATCAAGCCCGGGAGTATCACGCGTTCCTGATTTCCCAGATCGTGCTGATGTTGTGTACCGGGCTGGTGCACGGTGACCTGTCCGAGTTCAACGTGCTGCTTACGCCGACCGGGCCTGTGATCATCGACCTGCCGCAGGCCGTGGATGCCGCGGGCAACAACCATGCTTTCAGCATGCTGGAGCGAGACGTGGGCAACATGGCGTCCTACTTCGGCCGGTTCGCCCCGGAACTCAAGCGCACCCGATACGCGAAGGAGATGTGGGCGTTGTATGAGTCCGGCACCTTGCACCCGGCCAGCGTGTTGACCGGCGAGTTCGACGAGCCTGAAGAGCTGGCGGATGTGGGTGGCGTCATGCGCGAGATCGAGGCCGCCCGCCTCGATGAACAACGTCGCCAGGCCGCCCGCGCCGCCGACGATGCACCCCCCGGCAAAACCGAAGAACCGCCTCCGCCCTGGATGCAATAAAAGCCCGGCCCGATGAGTGAACCCTGTGGGAACGGGCTTGCCCTGCGAAAGCGGTGTGTCAGGCGAGAGGTGAGCTGGCTGGAATGACGCCTTCGCGGGCAAGCCCGCTCCCACAAGGAACGGTGTGCCGAGGGCAATTCTTCCGTCCCCCGAAGACCCACTGTGGGAGCGGGCTTGCCCGCGAAAGCGGTGTGCAGGCGAGAGGTGAGCTGGCTGGAATGACGCCTTCGCGAGCAAGCTCGCTCCCACAAAGAACGGTGTGTCTAGCGCAATTCTCCCGTCCCCCGAAGACCCACTGTGGGAGCGGGCTTGCCCGCGAAAGCGGTGTGTCAGGCGATAGGTGAGCTGGCAGGGATGACGCCTTCGCGGGCAAGCCCGCTCCCACAAGGACATTGTGTGCTGAGCGCGCAATTTTTCCATTTTCCGGGGGGGGGGGGCGGGCACTCAGGCGGTTCGGGCGCAGCACCCCGACGCCAGTTCCTTGAGGATCGGGCAGTCCGGGCGGTGGTCGCCGTGGCAGTGGTCCACTAGGTCCTGGAGGGTGTCGCGCAGTTCGGCCAGTTCGCGGATTTTCTGGTTCAGTTCGTCGATGTGCTGCCGCGCCAGGGCCTTCACATCGGCGCTGGCCCGTTGGCGGTCCTGCCAGAGGGTCAGCAGTTTGCCGACTTCTTCCAGTGAAAACCCCAGGTCCCGCGAACGCTTGATGAACGCCAGCGTATGCAGGTCTTCGGCGCCGTAGATCCTGTAGCCACTGTCGGTACGATGGGCCGCCTTGAGCAGGCCGATGGATTCGTAGTACCGGATCATCTTCGCACTCAGGCCGCTCTGCCGGGCTGCTTGGCCGATGTTCATCGCTTTTCCTCCAACGGCTCGGGTCTCCAGAATTTCAACAGTAACGCATTGCTCACCACGCTGACGCTCGACAGTGCCATCGCCGCGCCGGCCAGCACCGGGTTGAGCAGGCCGAATGCCGCCAGGGGAATGCCGATCAGGTTGTAGACGAACGCCCAGAACAGGTTCTGGCGGATCTTGGCGTAGGTCTTGCGGCTGATGTCCAGCGCTGCCGGCACCAGTCGTGGGTCGCCGCGCATCAGGGTGATGCCAGCCGCGTGCATGGCCACATCGGTGCCGCCACCCATGGCAATGCCGATGTCCGCGGCGGCCAGCGCAGGGGCGTCGTTGATGCCGTCGCCGACCATTGCCACCACCGAACGGTCTTTCAATTGTTGGACGATGGCGGATTTGTCCGCCGGCAGCACCTCGGCATGCACGTTGGCGATGCCCAGCGCTTGAGCCACCACCCGAGCGCTGCCCTGGTTGTCACCGGTGAGCAGGTGACTGGCGATGTGGCGCTTAACCAGGGCCTGGACGGCAGCCAGGGCGCCGGGCTTGAGCGAGTCGCCGAAGGCGAACAGGCCCAATACCCGTGGCGTCGGGGCTTGCTCGATCAGCCAGGACAACGTGCGGCCTTCGCTTTCCCACGTTTGCGCCGACTCGGCCAGCGTGCCGGGGTCCAGCCCCAGTTCTTCCAGCAGGCGCCGGTTGCCCAACGCCAGGCGACGCCCGTCGAGGCTGCCGGCAATGCCGCGGCCGGTCAGGGACTGGCTGTCGCTGATGTCCGGCACACTCAAGTCGCGTTCGCCGCAGGCGTCCAGCACCGCCTTGGCCAGGGGATGCTCGCTGCCGCGTTGCAGCGCGCCGGCCCATTGCAGCAGCGTGTCTTCGTTACCCTCCAGGGCACTGAAGTGCACGATGCGCGGGGTGCCGGACGTCAGGGTGCCGGTCTTGTCGAACACCACGGTGTCGACTTCGTGGGCGCGCTCCAGCGCCTCAGCATCCTTGATCAGGATCCCGTGGCGCGCGGCCACGCCGGTGCCGGCCATGATCGCGGTCGGCGTCGCCAGGCCCAGGGCACAGGGACAGGCGATCACCAGCACTGCCACGGCATTGATCACGGCGACTTCCAGCGGCGCACCGTACCACCACCAGCCGACCAGCGTGGCCAAGGCCAGCACCAGCACCACCGGCACGAAGACCTGGCTGACCTTGTCTACCAGTTTCTGGATCGGTGCCTTGGCGGCCTGGGCGTCCTCCACCAGGCGAATGATGCGCGCCAGGACGGTTTCGGCACCCAGTGCCTGGGTGCGCACCAACAGTCGGCCCTCGCCATTGATGGCGCCACCGGTGACCTTGTCGCCGGGCTGTTTGGGCACCGGCAGGCTCTCACCGCTGATCAGGGCTTCGTCGGCGTGACTCTGGCCTTGCAGCACTTCACCGTCCACCGGGAAGCGCTCGCCGGGCTTGACCAGCACCAGGTCATTCAAGCGCAAGGCGCTGATGGCGATGTCGCGCTCCTGGCCGTCGACCACCTGGATGGCCCGCTCCGGTCGCAAGGCTTCGAGGGCGCGGATGGCGCTGGCGGTCTGTCGCTTGGCGCGGCTTTCCAGGTACTTGCCCAGCAATACCAGGGCTATCACCACCGCCGAGGCTTCGAAGTACAGGTGCGGCAGGCTGCCGGGGCGGGCGCTGGCCCACTCGTAAAGGCTCAAGCCGTAGCCGGCGCTGGTGCCCAGGGCGACCAGCAGGTCCATGTTGCCGGCACCGGCGCGCACGGCCTTGAAAGCGGCGACATAAAAACGCGCCCCGAAGATGAACTGGACCGGCGTCGCCAGGGCGAACTGCACCCAGGCCGGCAACATCCAGTGCACGCCAAGCGGCTGCAGCAACATCGGCAACACCAGCGGCATGGCCAGCAGGATCGCCAGCACCAATGCCAGGCGTTCATGGTCCAGGCGTTGGCGTTGCAGCTCGGCGGATGGCTCGACGGGGCTGACCTCGGCCTCATAGCCGGCACGCCTGACCGCATCGACGAGGATCTGCGGGTCAACCTGGCCGTTCAATTCGAGATGGGCGCGTTCGTTGGCGAGGTTGACGCTGACGCTGTTCACGCCCGCCACCTTGCTCAAGGCCCGCTCGACCCGCCCGGCGCAACTGGCGCAGGTCATGCCGCTGATCGGCAGGTCGAAGGTGCTGGATTCGGACATCGGTCTGGCTCCCTGTAGTGAATGACTACAGGATCAACCTTGCCATGCTGGCAAGGTCAAGCGCCACCGAAATGCAGCCCTGCTCAGGTGGGCGCGATGACGGCTCAGTAACCCAGCGCAGCCTGCTTGAGGTACATGCCTTGCTCGTTCATGGCGATGCGGTACTTGAGGATGTCGCCGGCCTTGAGCACGATTTCCTGGGAGCCCGGCGCGAGCATGCCCGGGTTGCACCCCGGTGCCTGGCCTGGCAACAGTTTCAGGCGCAGGGAGAATCGGCCGGCCGGCAGGTTGAACGAGGTGCTTTGTTCCTGGAACAGTCGAGCCGAGAGCTGATCCTGAATGTAGATGCCGATTTCGCAGGACGTCGCCACTTCCAGGCGCTCGCGGGAAATGATCAGCACGCCGTAGTCGTCGGCCGATGCCTGGGGCACCACCGCTGAAAAACCGAGCATGCAAAACAGGCTGAACGCTGACCAGCGCATGGCTGAACCTCCGGTGTGGAATCCTTGATGTGTGCAGCTTGGCTGAGGCCGTTGCCGATTGCCAGCCCGGCAGTTTTCCCTGGAACTTGACCTTGCCATGAGGGCAAGCTTGAAACTGCTGGCAACCTCAATCCAAGGAGTCATCCCATGCAAGTATTCAATGTCCAGGGCATGTCCTGCGGCCACTGTGTCAAAGCCATCACCCAGGCTGTGCAGGCCCGCGATCCGGCCGCCGACGTGCAGGTCGACCTGAGCGCGAAGACGGTCCAGGTCCAGAGTTCGCTGCCAGCCGCCGCAGTGGTCGAGGCCATTAAGGAGGAGGGGTACGAGGTCAGTGCCGCCTGAAGTTTTTTAATCGTTAGCGACCTATCGGAATGTTCAAGCGCGCCCGGCAGGGCTAAACTGTCGGGCTGCCGACTGACGCCTGACCTGGACGCCCGATGAACCTTCGCATCATTCTGATTCTTGGCGCCTTGAGCGCTTTCGGTCCCTTGGCGATCGACTTTTACCTGCCCGCCTTCCCGGCCATGGCGACCGCCTTCGGTACGGACGAAAAACATATTCAACTGACCTTGGCCGCTTATTTCCTTGGGCTGTCCATCGGGCAACTGGGCTATGGCCCGGTGGCGGATCGCTTCGGGCGGCGCATTCCCCTGCTGGCCGGCGTCGGCTTGTTCACCCTGGCGTCCCTGGCGTGCGCCTATGCGCCGAGCCTCGAATGGCTGATCGGTGCCCGTTTCGTCCAGGCCCTGGGCGGTTGCGCCGGCATGGTGATTTCCCGGGCGGTGGTGAGCGACAAATGCGACGCGGTGGGCTCGGCCAAGGTGTTCTCGCAACTGATGCTGGTGATGGGCCTGGCGCCGATCCTGGCGCCGATGCTCGGCGGCTTGTTGGTGAACCTGCATGGCTGGCAATCGATCTTCATCGCCCTGACCCTGTTCAGCGCGTTGGCGGCGACGGCCGTGGCCTTGTGGTTGCCGGAAAGCCTGCCGGACCATGTGCCTCGACAACCGCTGTCAGGGGCATTGCGCCAATACACGCGGCTGCTGACCGACCCGATTTATTTGGGTCATGCCTTGACGGGTGGGATTGCCATCGCCGGGATGTTTGCCTACATCGCCGGCTCGCCGTTCGTTTTCATCAAGCTGTATGGGGTGCCTGCCGAACACTTCGGCTGGCTGTTCGGCACCAATGCGGCCGGCTTCATCCTGGTCGCCCAGGTCAACGCCCGGTTGTTGGCCAAGCGCGGCCCGGCGTTCCTGCTGGCCCGCGCGGTATGGGTTTACCTGTTGGCGGGGTTGAGCCTGCTGGCGGTGAGCGCGTTGCAGCCCGAGCAGTTGTGGCCGCTGCTGATCCCACTGTTCATCTGCATCGCCAGCCTGGGGTGCATCCTGCCCAACGCCTCGGCCTGCGCCATGACCGGGCAGGGCGCCCGGGCCGGCAGCGCTTCGGCCCTGTTGGGCTGCCTGCAGTTTTCCGTGGCAGCCGGGTCTGCCGCGCTGGTGGCGGCGCTGCATGACGGCACCGCCGTGCCCATGGCCTTGGTGATCAGCCTTTGCGGGCTGTTGGTGGTCAGCGCAGCCATGCTGACCCGGCGCCTGCAAAATGCCCGGGCACTGGCCCAGGCCGCCGGCAAGGTCTGATTCAGCCGGCCGCGCGTTGCTGCTGTTCGGGGAAATGATGCGGCGCGTGGATCCGCGCTTGCAGGGTATTGGCGAAGGCCTGGGCTTCGGCCTCGGTGCGGAACGTCACGACGTGCTGGTCGAGGCGCACTTGCCATTGGGATTTTGCCACTTCTTTTATCAGGATCTTCATTGCTGACCTCCTCACGTAAAAGATTGCGTTGCAAAGGCCTCGAGTGTAGACCGGAATGCGATCGCAAATGTGACAACGGTCAAGTCTCGGACTGACGGCACGATGAAGGGAGGGTGGCGAGGGCATTCGCTCCCTCGCCACCCCAGGCCCGCGCGGTCAGAACCCTTCGAGTACGATCTTGCCCTTGGACTTGCCACTCTCCAGCAACCCATGGGCGCGGCGCAGGTTCTCGGCGTTGATGGTGCCGAAATGCTCGCCGACGGTGGTCTTCAGCGTGCCGGCATCGATCAGCTCGGCGACCCGGTTGAGCAACGTGTGTTGTTCGATCATGTCGGGCGTCTCGAACAGCGAGCGGGTGTACATGAACTCCCAATGCAGTGACAGGCTCTTGCGCTTGAGCTTGGTCACGTCCAGTGCCTTGGGGTCATCGATCAGCGCCAGTTTGCCCTGGGGCGCCAGCGCCTCGACCAACTGGTCCAGGTGCTGGTCGGTCTGGGTCAGGCTGGCGACGTGGGTCACTGGCCCGTGGCCGGCCTTCTTCAATTCCTCGCTCAGCGGCTGGCTGTGGTCGATCACCAGGTCGGCGCCCAGGTCCCGTACCCACGCTTGGGTCTGTGGGCGGGACGCGGTGCCGATGACCTTCAGCCCGGTGAGTTGATGGGCCAGTTGGGTCAGGATCGAACCGACCCCGCCCGCCGCGCCGACGATCAGCAGGCTCTGGCCCTGATCGTCCTGGTCTTGGGGGATGTGCAGTCGTTCGAACAGCAACTCCCAGGCGGTAATCGCGGTCAGGGGCAAGGCGGCCGCTTCGGCGAAACCGAGGGTCTTGGGCATGTGGCCGACGATGCGCTCATCCACAGCGTGCAATTCGCTGTTGCCGCCGGCCCGGGCGATGGAGCCGGCGTAGAAGACCCGGTCGCCCACCTTGAACAACGTGACCTCGCTGCCCACGGCCGTGACCACGCCGGCCACGTCCCAGCCCAGCACCTTGGCCTCGCCGCCTTCGGGCTGGACGTTCTGGCGAACCTTGGTGTCTACCGGGTTGACCGAGATGGCCTTCACTTCCACCAGCAGGTCCCGGGGCCCGGCGACGGGGGCCGGCAGCTCGATGTCCTGCAACGATTGAGGGTCGGTGATGGGCAACGAATGGTAATAGGCAATGGCTTTCATGAGCAGCTCCGTGAGGTCGGTGACAATGCGGCCATGGTTAGCTATTTATCGGCGCGATAAAACCGGCTAAAAGAACAGGCTCTTTCAATGATTTTTTGATAATGGAGCCGTCATGCTTCGATTCGATGACTTGCAGCTGTTTGTCCGTGCAGCCGATCTGGGCAGCCTTTCTGCGGCGGCCCGGGTCATGGACCTGTCGGCGGCCGTGGCCAGCGCCGCGTTGAAGCGAATTGAGCAGCACTTGGGCGCGCGGTTGCTGGCCCGTTCCACCCGCAGCCTGCGCCTGACTGCCGAAGGGGAAGGTTTTCTCGAATACGCCCGCGCGGCCTTGAGCAGTCTCGACGAAGGACGACGGCTGTTGACCAGCGGCCAGGATCAGGTCAGCGGAGTGTTGCAGTTGTCCGCGCCCTCGGACCTGGGCCGCAACCTGCTGCTGCCGTGGCTGGATGCCTTCCAGCGCGAGCACCCGGGCTTGACGGTGCGGCTGCTGTTGGGCGATCGCATTGCCGACCTGTTCAAGCAACCGGTGGACATCGCGTTGCGCTATGGCGAGCCGGAGGATTCGAGCCTGGTGGCGCTGCCCGTCGCACCGGACAATCGTCGGGTGCTCTGTGCTTCCCCAGACTACCTGGCGCGCGCGGGGGAACCCCAGCACCTGGAGCAACTGGCCCAGCACAACTGCCTGCTGTACATGCTTGGCACCCGCGTCCACGACCGCTGGTGCTTTCATGACGGCAAGCGGGAGGTTAGCCTCACGGTCAGCGGCGACCGCTTCAGCGACGACGCCGATGTGGTGCGGCGCTGGGCCGTGGCGGGTGCCGGGATTGCCTATAAGTCGTGGCTGGATGTTTCCACCGACGTGCTGTCCGGGCGCCTGAACATCCTTCTGCCGCACCTGCAATGCGAACGGGCCCCGCTCAATCTGCTGTGCGCCCACCGGGCGCAGTTGAGCAAACCCATCAACCTTTTGCGAGAGATGCTCCAGGCCCGTTGCGGCCGATTGACGGTGCAATTCCCATACGCATCAGGGGCGAGCCAATAGTCGCGGGCAAATAGAGACATTTCCCGCATGCTCAATCGCCTCCAAAGGTTTCCGGAGGGCAGGAAACCTCGATCGCCACGCTTATACTAGCGGCCGCCCGAGCCGGCGCCGTATCGTGCCGCTTGCGGCGGTCCCATTGCTGGTCGATAGGCGCCAGAGCAGTAGACGAATGATTCAACAGGGAGTGAATACATGGAACATGCACCTTGCATCAGCCACATCGCCACGCTGCTGGCCGATCCCAAGCGCAGCGCAATGATGTGGGCCTTGATGGACGGCACGGCCCGGCAGGCCGAAGAATTGGCCTTGCTCGCCGGACTGTCGCCGTCCTCGGCCAGTGCTCATCTGGGGCGCCTGTGCGCCGGTGGCCTGCTGAACGTCGAGGTTCGCGGTCGCAAACGATTCTTTCGCCTGGCTGCGCCCGAGATCGGCGCGGCTGTCGAAGCCCTGGCCAGCGCGACCCTGGTCAGTACGCCACGGCAGATTCCGGAGGTTTTCAAGCGTAGCGTCAAGTTGACCCAGGCGCCGTCGGCGCCCGTCTCGCTGATGCGCGCCCGGCTGTGTAACGATCACCTGGGTGGCACCCTGGCAGCCGACCTGTACCAGCGCCTGCTGGACGACGGTTGGGTCGAGCAGTGCGACCAGCGGGTGACGGTCACCCTCAAGGGCGCCAATCAACTGGCCGGCCGCGGCCTGTTCATCCAGGCGCTGGCCCATCGCAACGCCCACATCGCTTGCGCCTGCCCCGACTGGAGCGAGCGTCGCCCGCACCTGGGGGGCGCATTGGGGGCGGCCTTGCTGCAACTGTTCATGCAATCGGGCTGGCTGAGCCTGCCCAACGATTCGCGCGCGTTGCACGTGACCGCGCTCGGCCAGCAGGAGATTCACCGGTTCGCCCGGCAGGAAAACCTGGAAATGGCGCTCTAGGAACGCCGCCGGCAAGTCGCTCAGGGCTGCTGGCAGGTCGCATCCAGCCGTCGCTTCGCGCAGGGTTCGCGCACACTCGGTCCGGGGAATCATCGGATTGGGGAGGCAGCATGGACATTCAAGGTTACAGCGCGGCGGAACGCCTGGAGCGGTTACCCATCAGCGGTTATCACCGGGTGATCTTCATCATCATTGCCCTGGCGTTTTTCTTCGACTCCATGGACCTGGCGATGATGACGTTCCTGCTCGGCTCGATCAAAGCCGAGTTCGGCCTGAGCACGGCCCAGGCCGGCCTGCTCGCCAGTTCGAGTTTCTTCGGCATGGTGGTGGGGGCGTCGTTGTCGGGGATGCTGGCCGACCGGTTCGGGCGCAAGCCGGTGTTCCAGTGGAGCATCGTGTTGTGGGGTGTCGCCAGTTACCTGTGCTCCACGGCCCAGGACATCGAGACGCTGACGCTGTTTCGCGTGCTGTTGGGCATTGGCATGGGCATGGAGTTTCCGATTGCCCAGTCGATGCTTTCCGAGCTGATCCCGGCCCAGCGCCGGGGGCGCTACATCGCCTTGATGGATGGCTTCTGGCCGCTGGGCTTCGTGGCGGCGGGTGTGCTGTCGTACTTCCTGTTGCCGGTGATCGGCTGGCGCGACATCTTCCTGGTGCTGGCGATACCGGCGGTGTTCGTCCTGGCGATCCGCTTCTTCATACCCGAATCTCCGCGCTGGCTGGAGCAGGCCGGTCGAGGCGCTGAAGCGGACGCGGTCCTGCGGCGGATCGAAGACAAGGTCCGGGCCTCGCTGGGGCGCGCGGACCTGCCGGCGCCCATCCGACTGCCCAGGCAGGTGAGCGTGCCGGGCGGTTTCTTCTCGGCCCTGGCACAAATCTGGTCGCCGCAGTACCGCCAACGCACGATGATGATCTGGAGCGTCTGGTTCTTTGCCCTGCTTGGTTTCTATGGCCTGACGTCCTGGCTCAGCGCGCTGTTGCAGCAGTCGGGGTTCGCAGTGACCCAGTCGGTGTATTACACCGTGCTGATTTCCCTGGGCGGGATTCCCGGCTTTCTTGTCGCGGCATGGCTGGTGGAGCGTTGGGGACGCAAACCCGTGTGCGTCATCACCTTGTTGGGGGGCGGGGCGATGGCGTTTCTCTATGGCCAGAGCGCGGTGTTTGGCGGCAACGTCGGGCTGCTGATCGGGACGGGGCTGCTGATGCAGTTTTTCCTGTTCGGCATGTGGGCGGTGCTCTACACCTACACCCCGGAGCTATACCCCACCTCGGCACGGGCCACGGGCTCGGGCTTTGCCTCGGCGATCGGTCGTATCGGTTCGTTGCTGGGACCGTTGGTGACCGGCCTGGTATTCCCCATCACCGGCCAGGGCGGCGTCTTCGCCCTGGGCGCCTTGTGTTTCGCCGTGGCGGCCGCAGTGGTCTGGCTGTTCGGAATGGAAACCCGAGGCAAGACGTTAGAGGAGTTGAGCGAGGGTTCAGCAGGTTAGACACCGTCCTCCTGTGGGAGCGGGCTTGCCCGCGAATGCACAGTGTCAGCAAACACATATGTCGCTGACAAACCGCATTCGCGAGCAAGCCCGCTCCCACGGGGGGCGAGGCGTCAGGTTTAAGGCTTGATCAACCGCGCATCCAGGCTGTTCTGCGCCAGGCGGGTGGCCTGGTCCTGGGTCATGCCCAGGTGGGTGTGCAGCGCGTGGAAGTTCTCGGTGACGTAGCCACCGAAGTACGCCGGGTCGTCGGAGTTGACCGTCACCTTCACGCCCCGCTCCAGCATGTCGAGGATGTTGTGCTGCGACATGTCGTCGAACACGCACAGCTTGGTGTTGGACAACGGGCACACCGTCAGCGGGATCTGCTCGTCGATGATCCGTTGCATCAGTCGCTCATCTTCGATGGCCCGCACGCCATGGTCGATGCGCTGGATCTTCAGCAGGTCCAGGGCTTCCCAGATGTACTCGGGCGGGCCTTCTTCACCGGCATGGGCGACGGTCAGGAAGCCTTCGTGGCGTGCCCGGTCGAAGACCCGCTGGAACTTGCTCGGCGGATGGCCCATTTCCGAACTGTCCAGGCCCACGGCGACAAAGGCGTCGCGGAACGGCAGCGCCTGGTCGAGGGTGTTTTGCGCTTGTTCTTCACTGAGGTGGCGCAGGAAGCTCAGGATCAGGCCGCTGGTGATGCCCAACTGCTGCTCACCGTCCTTGAGGGCGGCGGCGATGCCGTTGAGCACCACTTCGAACGGGACGCCGCGGTCGGTGTGGGTCTGCGGATCGAAGAACGGTTCGGTGTGGATCACGTTCTGCGCCTTGCAACGCAGCAGGTAGGCCCACGTCAGGTCGTAGAAATCCTGGGACGTGCGCAGCACATCGGCGCCCTGGTAATACAGGTCGAGAAACTCCTGCAGATTGTTGAAGGCATAGGCCTTGCGCAGGGTGTCCACGTCGCTCCAGGGCAGGGCGATCTTGTTGCGTTCGGCCAGGGCGAACAGCAGCTCGGGCTCCAGCGAGCCTTCCAGGTGCAGGTGCAGTTCAGCCTTGGGCAAGGCATTGAGCCAGTCGTACATGGTTTTTTCTCATCAGCGAATCAATGGCGGCATTCTACAGGGGCCGGGCGCAATGTCGGCTAAAACCTGACCGGGTGATCCACTGTGCGGCAATATTCGCCGCCGTCACACCCCAAGGAAACGTTCATCGCCCCTGACAGTCTAGTAGCTCATGACCCTGTGCACGATGAAAGGCCAGCGATGCTCACGTTGATCAAGCAAGAAAAACTCCTGCTGCTGGCGTTGCTTGCCGCGTTCGTGGCTTATCCGCTGGAGCATTGGCTGCTGGGCAGCGGGCAGATGGTGGCATTGATCGGCGCATTGGCGCTGATCGGCTTCATCGTCGCCGCGTCCATGCGCGTGGCCCATCACGCCGAACTGTTGGCGGAAAAGGTCGGTGACCCCTACGGCACGATGATCCTGACCTTATCGGCGGTGCTGGTGGAAGTGGTGATCCTGGCGATCATGATGAGCAACCAGGCTTCACCGACGCTGGTGCGGGACACGATCTATTCGGCGGTGATGCTCGACATCAACGGCATCCTCGGGCTCGCGGCACTGATGGGCGGGATCAAGCACGGCGAGCAGGTCTACAACGACGACTCGGCGCGCACCTACAGCGTGATGATCCTCACCGCCATGGGGGTGTCGATGGTGGTGCCGGAGTTCATCCCCCGGGAAAGCTGGAAGACTTATTCGGCCTTTACCATTGGCGCGATGCTGGTGTTGTACACCTTGTTCCTGCGCATGCAGGTCGGCCCCCACAGTTACTTCTTCAGCTACAGCTACCCGGAAAAACGCCGCCGGAAAGAGCCGGTGGAGGACGAGCCGAAACCCGTCAGCCTAGCGTTCTCCATCGCGGCGCTGGTGTTTGGTGTAGTGGTGATCGGCGCGCTGGCGGAAGTCATGTCCAAGGCCATCGACCTGGGCTTGGAAGGGACCGGAGCGCCGCCGGTGGTCACGGCCATCCTGGTGGCCGCCATCTCCGCCGCACCGGAAATTCTCACTGCCCTGCGCGCGGCGCTCGCCAATCGCATGCAGTCGGTGGTGAACATCGCCCTGGGGGCTTCGTTGTCCACGGTGATTCTCACGGTGCCGGTGATGGAGGCCATGGCCCTCTATACCGGCCAACCCTTCCAGATGGCAATGACCCCGGTGCAGACGGTGATGATCTTCATCACCCTGATCGTCAGCGCGATCAACCTCAACGATGGCGAAACCAATGCCATCGAAGGCATGACCCACTTCGTGCTGTTCGCGACGTTTGTGATGTTGTCGTTGCTCGGCCTGTAAATCGTGCGCAGCGCCAGAGGTGGGAGCGGGCTTGCTCGCGAAAGCGTCGGTGCCGCCAGCATCGATGTCGACTGACCGGCCGCTATCGCGAGCAAGCCTGCTCCCACATGGGAGGGGCGTCGGGTCAGCTTCCCGCAATCAGCTCTCGCGCCGCCTGGCTGTGATCGGCGATCAACCCCTTCAGGTCCAGCCCCTCGACCTGGCCGTCGATGACCCGCCAGCGGCCGGCGATCATCACCCGATCGGCCCGGTCGGCACCGCACAGCAGCAGGGCCGAGATCGGGTCGTGGCTGCCGGAGAAACGCAGTTCATCGAGCTTGAACAGCGCCAGGTCGGCCTGTTTGCCGACGGCCAGCTCGCCGATGTCGCTGCGTCCGAGCAATTGCGCCGAGCCACGGGTGGCCCAGCCGAGGACGCGCTCGGGTGTGATCGCCGGCGCGCCGTAGCGCAGGCGCTGGATGTACAGCGCCTGGCGGGCTTCGAGCAGCATGTTCGAGGCATCGTTGGAGGCCGAACCGTCGACCCCCAGGCCCAGCGGAGCGCCGGCGGCGGTCAGTTCCAGGGTGGGGCAGATGCCCGACGCCAGGCGCATGTTGGAGCTCGGGCAATGGCAGATGCCGGTGCCGGCGGCGCCGAGACGGGCGACCTCGTCCGGGTTGAAATGAATGCCGTGGGCCAGCCAGGTGCGCGGGCCGAGCCAGCCGACACTGTCCAGGTAATCCACCGTGCGCAGGCCGAAACGTTGCAGGCAGAACGCCTCTTCGTCGAGGGTTTCGGCCAGGTGCGTGTGCAGGCGCACGTCGAGCTTTTCCGCCAGCTCGGCGCTGGCGCGCATGATGTCGGGCGTGACCGAGAACGGCGAGCAGGGCGCCAGGGCAATCTGGATCTGCGCGCCGTCGTTGCGCTCGTGGTAGCGATCGATCAGGCGCTGGCTGTCTTGGAGAATGACCTCGCCCTGCTGCACGGTCTGTTGCGGCGGCAGGCCACCGTCGGCTTCGCCCAGGCTCATGGAACCGCGCGTGAGCATGGCGCGCATGCCCAGTTCGCGCACACTCTGCACTTGCACGTCGATGGCGTTTTCCAGGCCGTCGGGAAACAGGTAGTGATGGTCGGCGGCGGTGGTGCAGCCTGACAGCAGCAGCTCGGCCAGCGCCACTTTGCTCGCCAGGGCGAGTTTTTCCGGGGTCAGCCTCGCCCACACTGGGTAGAGGGTCTTCAGCCATGGAAACAACGGCTGGTTCACCACCGGCGCCCAGGCCCGTGTCAGCGTCTGATAGAAGTGGTGATGGGTGTTGATCAGTCCGGGCAGGATCACGTGCTCGCGCGCGTCGAAGACCGTGTCACAGGGCTGGGCGGGCTGCTGGCCAAGGCCCAGCCGTTCGACGATCACACCGTCCTGCAGGACGAGGCCGCCGCGGGCATCGAGGTCGTTGGCTGTGAAAATGGCGAGGGGGTTTTTTAACCAGGTACGGGTCGCAGGCATGGTGGCCGGCTCCTCTGAAAGTGGGTTCAGGTTAGCCAGCTCAGTGATGCCCTGTCTGCTGATCCAGGGTCGCCGTCGGGGGCGAGGTGGGGAGTTTACTCAGGTTCAGTCGCACATGGCCAGTGCCTTGCCCCGGCCCCTTGTGGGAGCGAGCTTGCTCGCGAAAGCGGTGTGTCAGGTGCCACTCAGGTGGCTGGCCGGCCTCTTTCGCGAGCAGGCGCGCTCCCACAAGGTTTACCAGGGAATCGTCTCGCCCTTGTAGTTGACGAAGTGATGCCCGCCTTTGCCGGCGAAGGCGTTGACCTGGTCGATCAAGCCGCGGGTGCTGGTCTGGACATCGATGTCCGCCCCTTCACCGCCCATGTCGGTCTTCACCCAGCCCGGGTGCAGCGACAGTACGGTCAACGTCTGGTCGCCCAGTTGGCTGACAAAGCTGTTGGTCATGGAGTTGAGGGCGGCCTTGCTGGCCTTGTACAGCGCCAGCTCCGGGGCGTCGGGCATGGTCACGCTGCCCAGCACCGAGCTCATGAACGCCAGCACGCCGCTGCCCTCGCGGATCTGGCCGACGAAGCGCTGCGCCAGGTTGATCGGTGCCACGGCGTTGGTGAAGAACAACTGGCCGACTTCGGCCAGCGTCGCGCCACCGGGGCTCTGATTGTCCGGGCCCTTGACGCCGGCATTGACGAACAGCAGGTCGAAGGTTTCACCCTTGAGCTGCTGGCTCAGGGCGATGACCGCTTGCTGGTCGTCCATGTCGAGTTTTTCGATCCGAACCGGACCTAACGCCTTCAACGCCTCGGCGTTCTGCGGGTTGCGCACGGTGGCGGTCACGTTCCAGCCATCGTCCAGCAACACCTTCACCAGGCCGAGGCCCAAGCCCCGGGAGGCACCGATGATCAATGCGTTTTTTGCCGAATTCATGAGGGCATCCTTGAAAGAAAAAGGTCACGGATTTAATGGACAACGTTGCCCGAGCCGTTGTTTCAGCTCGTGACGCAACGCGTCGAGTTCGGTCATGCGGGTTTCGATCAGGGTCAGTTTGTCCTGTAGCAATTGCGTGATGGCGTGGCCCGGATCCGGTACGCGCCACAGGGCGGCGACGCTATGGCCGATCTCGCCCAGAGTAAAGCCCAGGCGCTGGGCCGTCTTGATGTAGAGCACCAGTTGCACCATGTCGTCGGGGTAATCGCGATAACCATTGGCGCTGCGGCCCGCCGCGATCAGGCCGCGCTGCTCATAGAAGCGCAGCGTATCGCGGCTGACGGCGCAGGCCTGGGCGAGTTCACCGATGCGCATGAGGGTCTCCAGAAGGGCTTGACCCTGGAGCATACCCCAAGCTTTAGCCTGTTCGCTCCTTGATTATCTGGAGCATTGTTTATGTGGACCCCAACGCAGTACCGCCGCGTGGTGCGCGGCGGCGCCTGGTACGACCTGATCGTGACCGCCGCCTTCGCCACGCCCTGGACGTTTGCCATGCTGCATGGCGCGCTGACGAGCCTCGCTCAGGCACTCGAACTGCCGGGTGAGTTGCCGGCGTTTGCGCCCGCGCACCTGTTGATGGCGAACCTGCTGGGTTCGATTGTCTGTGTGTGGTCGGTGTTGCGGATCCGCGACCCACAGCCGACGTATGGGCGCTATGACGCGGCGGGGCGGTTGCTGTTTGCAACGTGGATGCTTTATGCATTGCTCCACGGGGCCAGTGCCATCGTCTGGGTATTTCTGTTCTTTGAACTGGCATGGGGCCTGATGCAGGTCTTGCCTGTTCGTGGCCAGTGGTTAAAAAATGATCAAGCCCCTGCGAGCCATGCCGTTATTGGCACCTGAAGACCCATGAACGGGTTATCCACAGCTTGCTCCACAGTAATTGTGCGCAAGCGAGACGCGCGGGCATAAGCGCCGCGCGGCTTTCTCCCAAAGGTGATAAACCACCGCAAGCAACTGTTTTGCGGGCGGATTTATCAACTGAAAGAAAGATTGGACAAAAACTGAGCATCCCCCTCAAAGCCGCGTGACAGAAGGGTTACAGAAGAATGTGCTCAGGTTATCCACAGTCGGGTGCACAGTGGGTGTGGGCAAGTTTTTGCGGCGCAGAGGGGCGAGCCTTCGCCCTCAACGTTCCAGCAGAATCCGCCCACGGCTCAAGTCAGCCAATTGCTTTTGCAATAGCGGGATCTGCGCTTCGCCGACGGCCAGTTGCAGGGCCACGCCGTTGGCGGTGAATTGCTCTTCGGTCACCAGCCCGCCGCACTCGGCGACCCGTAGCTTCACCAGGGGCAATTCTGCAAAGCCGCAGGCGCAGCGAAGTGCCTCGCGGCTGATCAGTTCGATCTTGTCAGCGTTTTGCAAACACTTGTTGGCGCCACCACCGTACGCCCGCGCCAGTCCGCCGGTGCCCAGTTGGATCCCGCCGTACCAGCGGATAACCAGTACCACCACCTGATCGCAAGCTTGCGCTTCTATGGCGGCCAATATCGGCCGCCCGGCCGTACCGCCCGGTTCGCCGTCGTCGTTGCTGCGGTACTGATCGCCGAGCTTCCAGGCCCAGCAGTTGTGCGTGGCGTCCAGGTCGCTGTGCTGCTCGATAAAGGCCTGGGCATCGGCGGGGCAGGTGATGGGAGCGGCGAAGGTGATGAAGCGGCTCTTGCGAATTTCTTCGCGGTATTCGCAAAAACCGGCAAGGGTAAAAGGCATGGGCAATCTTAAATGGCTGGTGTCAGGCCGCAGCCCTTGAGAATGATACGGATCAGGTTGTCGCCGGCTTCGATCATGTCCTGCTTGGTCAATTTGCTGCGCCCGGTCACGCGGCAGATCTGGGTGGCGAAGTCGGCGTAATGCTGGGTACTGCCCCACAGCAGGAAAATGAGGTGCACCGGGTCGACCGGGTCCATCTTGCCGGCGTCGATCCAGGCCTGGAACACGGCAGCGCGGCCGCCGAACCAGGCGCGATAATCCTGGTTGAAGTACTCGGTCAGGCACTCGCCACCGCTGATCACCTCCATGGCAAACAGGCGCGAGGCCTGGGGCTGGCGACGGGAGAACTCCATCTTGGCGCGAATGTAGCGGGTCAAGGCCTCGGCCGGATCATCTTCGGCGGTGAGGTGATTGAAGGTGCTGTCCCACAACTCGATGATGTTGCTCAGCACCGCCACGTACAGGCCAAGTTTATTGGTGAAGTAATAATGCAGGTTTGCCTTGGGCAACCCGGCCTTCAAGGCAATGGCATTCATGCTGGTGCCCTTGAACCCGTGGCGGGCGAATTCATCTTCAGCGGCCTTGAGAATGGTCTCTTCGTTTTTCTGACGAATGCGACTGGTGGGCTTGCCACCGTGGGCAGGGACTTCAAAGGTCATGGACGTTTCCGGGCTGGGTCTGTGGGGCAAGCAAATGCGTTGATAACGCACCGGCGGCGATCCGACAAGTGCCACCCTCATTTAAAGCCGTTTGGCGATCCAGACTCAGCGCGTTGCCGCCAGGCTTTCGAGAAAACTCTCCAGCACCAGATGAGGCCGCCGCCCCTTGCGCGTGACCGACGCCAGGCTCAGGTCATAGAAGCGAGTCGTAGGTTTCAGGGCTCGCAACCGGCCTTGCTGGACCCAGAGGTTGGCGTAGTGGTCCGGCAGGTAGCCGATGTAGCGTCCGGTCAGGATCAGGAACGCCATGCCTTCACGGTCCGACGCACTGGCCGTGCAGTTGAGCGCCTGGTAGTGGGCCTGGATGTCGGCCGGCAGGCGGAAGGTGGGCGCGATGGCGTCCTGGCTGTTGAGGCGATTGTCGTCGAGTTGTTGGTCATCCACATAGAACAATGGATGCCCCACGGCGCAATACAGCAACGACCGTTCGCTGTAGAGCGGTTGATATTCCAACCCGGACAGGGCGCTGGCCTGGGGAACCACGCCGACATGCAGGCGACCGTCGAGTACGCCTTGCTCGACTTCATTCGGGGCGATCATGCGAATCTGGATCTGCACGTCGGGCCCGCGTTCTTTCAATTGGGCCAATGCATGGGTGATACGCATGTGGGGCAGGGTGACGAGGTTGTCGGTCAGGCCGATGGTCAGTTCGCCACGCAGGTGCTGGTGCAGGCCGTTGACCTCGGTGCGGAAGCTTTCCAGCGCACTTAATAGCTGCAACGCTGACTGATACACCTCGCGCCCTTCTTCCGTCAGCGAAAACCCCGCGCGCCCGCGCTGGCACAAACGCAGGCCCAGGCGTTGCTCCAGATCGCTCATCTGTTGGCTGATGGCCGAGCGGCCAATGCCGAGCACCGTTTCGGCGGCGGAGAAACCGCCGCACTCCACCACGCTGCGAAAAATGCGCAACAGGCGGATGTCGAAGTCGCTGACCTGGGCCAGGGGATCGGGGCGGCGGGTGCTCATAGTTTAGTAGGCTACTGACTGAAGGTTAGAAAAGTTGAATTTCACCGACTTTATCGCCGTGGCAACTTAGCTGCAATAACGCCTTTTGATCCCTGTCGCCTTTGTCCTGAGAGGTTTTGTCGATGAACATGCCCGAACACGCAGCCGGTTCCCTGGCCAGTCAGCTCAAGCTCGATGCTCACTGGATGCCCTACACTGCCAACCGCAACTTCCAGCGCGACCCTCGCCTGATCGTGGCCGCCGAGGGCAGTTGGCTGGTCGACGACAAGGGCCGCAAGGTCTACGACTCGCTGTCGGGCCTGTGGACCTGCGGTGCCGGGCACACCCGCAAGGAAATCCAGGACGCGGTCGCCAAACAACTGGGCACCCTCGATTACTCGCCGGGGTTCCAGTACGGTCACCCGCTGTCGTTTCAGTTGGCGGAAAAAATCACCAGCCTGACCCCCGGCAACCTCAACCATGTGTTCTTTACCGACTCCGGTTCGGAGTGCGCCGACACCGCGGTGAAAATGGTCCGCGCCTACTGGCGCCTCAAGGGGCAAGCGACCAAGACCAAGATGATCGGCCGTGCCCGTGGCTATCACGGCGTGAACATCGCCGGCACCAGCCTTGGCGGTGTCAGCGGCAACCGCAAGCTGTTCGGCCAGGCCATGATCGACGTCGACCACCTGCCGCACACCCTGCTGGCCAGCAACGCCTATTCCCGTGGCATGCCCAAGGAGGGTGGTGTCGCCCTGGCCGATGAACTGCTGAAGCTGATCGAATTGCATGACGCTTCCAACGTCGCGGCAGTGTTCGTCGAGCCGATGGCGGGTTCGGCTGGCGTGTTGGTGCCGCCTGAGGGTTACCTCAAGCGCCTGCGGGAAATCTGCGACCAGCACAGCATCCTGCTGGTGTTCGACGAAGTGATCACCGGCTTCGGCCGCACCGGTTCGATGTTCGGTGCCGACAGCTTTGGCGTGACACCGGACCTGATGTGCATCGCCAAGCAAGTCACCAACGGCGCGATCCCCATGGGCGCGGTGATTGCCAGTTCCGAGATCTACCAGACCTTCATGAATCAGCCGACGCCCGAATACGCCGTGGAATTCCCCCATGGCTACACCTACTCGGCGCATCCGGTGGCCTGCGCGGCCGGCCTGGCGGCGCTGGACCTGCTGCAGAAGGAAAACCTCGTGCAGAGCGTGGCCGAGGTCGCACCGCATTTCGAGAACGCACTGCATGGGGTGAAAGGGGCGAAGAACGTCATCGACATTCGCAACTATGGCCTGGCCGGGGCGATCCAGATCGCTGCGCGGGACGGCGATGCGATCGTGCGTCCGTTCGAGGCCGGCATGGCGTTGTGGAAGGCCGGTTTCTATGTGCGCTTTGGTGGTGACACCTTGCAGTTCGGACCAACGTTCAACAGCAAGCCGCAGGACCTGGACCGTTTGTTCGATGCGGTCGGCGAAGTGCTGAACAAGCTCGACTGACCCACCCTTTCCTAATCGCTTTCAACAACGGGCGTCCGGTGACGGGCGCCTGTGGATAAATTCTGGAGTCCTCATGAGCCTCATCCCGCATTTGATCAATGGCGAACTGCTGAACGACAGTGCTCGCACGGCCGACGTGTTCAACCCGTCCACTGGCCAGGCGATCCATAAGGTGCCTTTGGCGGATCGCGCGACCATTGAACAGGCCATCGACGCGGCCAAGGCGGCTTTCCCGGCCTGGCGCAGCACGCCGCCGGCGAAGCGCGCGCAGGTGATGTTTCGTTTCAAGCAATTGCTGGAGCAGAACGAATCGCGCATTGCCCAGTTGATCAGCGAAGAACACGGCAAGACCCTGGAAGACGCGGCTGGTGAGCTCAAGCGTGGCATTGAAAACGTCGAGTTCGCCTGCGCCGCGCCGGAAATCCTGAAGGGCGAATACAGCCGTAACGTAGGACCGAATATCGACGCCTGGTCAGACTTTCAACCCTTGGGTGTCGTTGCAGGCATCACGCCGTTCAACTTCCCGGCGATGGTGCCGCTGTGGATGTACCCGTTGGCGATCGTTTGCGGTAACTGTTTCATTCTCAAGCCGTCCGAGCGCGACCCGAGCTCGACCTTGCTGATCGCCCAGTTGCTGTTGGAGGCGGGGCTGCCCAAGGGCGTGTTGAGTGTGGTGCATGGCGACAAGGCGGCGGTGGATGCGTTGATCGAAGCGCCGGAAGTGAAGGCCTTGAGTTTTGTCGGCTCGACGCCGATTGCCGAATACATCTATGCCGAAGGCACCCGGCGCGGCAAACGCGTCCAGGCGCTGGGCGGGGCGAAGAACCATGCGGTCCTGATGCCGGATGCCGATCTGGACAATGCGGTCAGCGCACTGATGGGCGCGGCGTACGGTTCGTGCGGCGAGCGTTGCATGGCGATTTCGGTGGCGGTCTGTGTCGGCGACCAGGTGGCCGACGCACTGGTGTCCAAGTTGGTGCCGCAGATCAAGGCGCTGAAAATCGGTGCGGGGACTTCTTGCGGACTGGACATGGGGCCACTCGTGACCGGTCAGCATCGGGACAAGGTCAGTGGCTATATAGAGGATGGCGTCTCGGCGGGGGCTTCGCTGATCGTCGACGGTCGTGGCTTGAGCGTCGTCGGTCATGAGGAAGGCTTCTTCCTGGGCGGCTGCCTGTTTGATCGCGTGACACCCGAGATGCGCATCTATAAGGAAGAGATCTTCGGGCCGGTGCTGTGTATCGTCCGAGTCAACAGCCTAGAAGAGGCGATGCAACTGATCAACGATCACGAATATGGCAACGGCACCTGTATCTTCACCCGCGATGGTGAAGCGGCGCGGTTGTTCTGCGATGAGATCGAAGTGGGCATGGTGGGCGTCAACGTTCCACTGCCGGTGCCTGTTGCATATCACAGCTTTGGCGGGTGGAAGCGTTCGTTGTTCGGCGACCTGTATGCCTATGGTCCCGATGGCGTGCGTTTCTATACCCGACGTAAGGCGATTACCCAGCGTTGGCCGCAGCGGTCCAGTCACGAGGCTTCGCAGTTCGCGTTTCCTAGCCTGTAAGGGGCAATGCAAAAGGCCGGCCCCCTGGGGCCGGCCTTTTGCATTTGCGCGGCTTTTTGACTGATGTGACAGAATTGTGAAAATAGGTGTTGACGGCAGATTCCAGACGTCTATAATTCGCCCCACTTCCGGCGCAGTCGAAACGGAAAACTCCTTGAGTTTCAATGAGTTAAACGATTTTCGGCAGCGCGGGGCTTCAGTTCATCGAAGTCCGGAAGCCGTGGATAAGGCGCTGTCGTTTGGCTTTATCAGTGGTTCGATCCTCTCGGCCGAAAGCGGTGAAAAAGAGGTGTTGACAGCAGCGAACAACGCTGTAGAATTCGCCTCCCGCTAACGAGAGATCGAAAGCGCAAGTGGTTGAAGTTGTTAATGTTTCCCACGGGAAACTTTGAAAAACTTCTTAAATAACCGCTTGACAGCAACACCAGGCGCTGTAGAATGCGCGCCTCGGTTGAGACGAAAGAATCAATCACCGCTCTTTAACAACTGAATCAAGCAATTCGTGTGGGTGCTTGTGGAGTCAGACTGCTAGTCAACAGATTATCAGCATCACAAGTTACTCCGCGAGAAATCAAAGATGTAACCAACGATTGCTGAGCCAAGTTTAGGGTTTTCTCAAAACCCAAAGATGTTTGAACTGAAGAGTTTGATCATGGCTCA
>NZ_LHVJ01000002.1:0-1275 GCF_001269745.1 Pseudomonas sp. P97.38 | reverse complement strand
CTGACACACCGCCTTCGCGGGCAAGCCCGCTCCCACAATTGTTTTTGTGGTGGCTGCGGTATTTGTGGCAAGCAGGATCCTTGTGGGAGCAACTGTCTTACCTCTGCCACCCGTCACCGCCATTCAGTGCCGTCTCGAAGCATGGCATTCAGTCTGATTAGCAATATTCGCATGCAGGCGATGAGCGCGACTTTCGCGCTCTTGCCTCGCCCTCGAAGTGCTTCGTACCGGGCCTTGAAGTCGGCGTGATAGCGGATGACAACCCAGCACGACATATAAAGCGCACGTCTGACCCGCGCTCTTCCTCCGTAAATCTGACGTTTGCCGCTGTGATTGCCACTGTCGTCGTTGTAGGGGGCGATTCCCGCCAGGGCCGCGATCTCTCTGCGATCAAGCTCACCSAGCTCAGGCAGGTAAACCAACAAACTAGCAGTCGCCACAGTGCCGATCCCTTTAACTGATGTGAGTCGGTCGGCTTTCTCCGCATCCAGCTTACGCATGCTTTGATTAATGGCTTTGCCAAACTGCTTGATTTGGATTTGCAGGTAGCGAATATGATCTTTGATCACCTCGATAACCGCCGGAAGCTGAGCCTGCTGTAGTCGGCGCTTGTTGTCATCTCGTTGCTGGACGAAGTGTTCGCGCAGCTGAATCAGCTCCCGCAGTGCTTCACGCTCAGGTGAAATGGGCTTTTCGTGAGACGCATGCAGAGCTTCGGCAAAATCGGCAAGAACAGCCGCATCGATGGGGTCGGTCTTGGCATTCTTGCCCATTGCTACGGCGAAGGCTCTAGCCCGGCGAGGGTTGATCCTGAGCACATTGAAACCTGCCTCCTGCAGTGCTGCCATAACCTTTCGTTCATAGCCGCCCGTGGCTTCCAGTAACACCCGGCCAATCGTGTATTGGCTTAGCTGTTCGACCAGCTGTGCAAAACCCTCAGACGTATTGGGGACCTCATAGCCTTGGTTCTGTGGTCGAACCCAAACGACGAGATTTGATTTGGATATATCGATACCGACCCAGGAAATCATGGCAAAACCCTCTTACACTCAGAAATGAGAGTGCTCTGGCTTTGCCCACGCTTGTGATTCGAGTGCCGCTCGTACAACTGTTCGGGCTTATGGGCCAGAGTAGAAAGGTAGATGGCAGCTTTGCTCCCACTCGTGCTTCAAGCACCGCGGACTCACAGCTTGCCATCTACCCCTCTCACCCCAGAGTTTATTCCCTTACTCAGACACAAGCGGGCTTGCCCGCGAAGGCGGTGGGTCAGCCAAC
>NZ_LHVJ01000019.1:0-167809 GCF_001269745.1 Pseudomonas sp. P97.38 | reverse complement strand
ATCTCAGATCCTGTGGGAGCGGGCTTGCTCGCGAATGCGGTGTATCAGGCAATACATGTGTGACTGATACACCGCATTCGCGAGCAAGCCCGCTCCCACATGGGTCCATGTCTCTATTCCCTGTTCCCGGAGTTTTTCATGACGGCCCACGCCGACCTCTCGCCGACCTTGCAACTCGCCTGCGACCTGATCCGCCGTCCGTCCGTGACACCGGTGGACGCCGACTGCCAGAAACTGATGATGCAGCGCCTGGGCAACGCGGGCTTTGCGCTCGAGCCGATGCGCATCGAGGATGTGGATAACTTCTGGGCCAGCCATGGCAAGCACGCCGGCCCGGTGCTGTGCTTCGCCGGCCATACCGACGTGGTGCCGACCGGCCCGGTGCAGGCCTGGCAGCTCGACCCGTTCGATGCGGTGATCGATGAACAGGGCATGCTCTGCGGCCGTGGCGCCGCCGACATGAAAGGCAGCCTCGCAGCGATGGTGGTGGCGGCCGAGCGGTTCGTCGACGACTACCCGGACCACAAGGGTTCGGTGACCTTCCTGATCACCAGCGACGAAGAAGGCCCGGCGCACCACGGCACCAAAGCTGTGGTCGAGCGCCTCAAGGCTCGGCAGGAGCGCCTGGACTGGTGCATCGTCGGCGAGCCGTCGAGCACCACCCTGGTGGGTGACGTGGTCAAGAACGGCCGCCGCGGCTCCCTTGGCGCGACACTGACCGTGCGCGGCAAGCAAGGCCACGTGGCCTACCCGCACCTGGCGAGGAACCCCATCCACCTCGCCGCGCCAGCCTTGGCGGAGCTGGCCGCCGAACATTGGGACCACGGCAACGATTTCTTCCCGCCCACCAGCTTCCAGATCTCCAACCTCAACGCCGGCACCGGCGCGACCAACGTGATCCCGGGTGACCTGGTGGCGGTGTTCAACTTCCGCTTCTCCACCGAATCCACCGTCGAAGGCCTGCAACAGCGCGTCGCCGATATCCTCGACAAGCACCAGCTGGACTGGCACATCGACTGGGCCCTGTCCGGGCTGCCGTTCCTCACCGAACCGGGTGCGCTGCTGGACGCCGTGTCGTCGAGCATCAAGGACGTCACCGGCCGCGAGACCCAGGCGTCCACCAGCGGCGGCACCTCCGACGGCCGCTTCATCGCGACCATGGGCACGCAAGTGGTGGAACTGGGCCCGGTCAACGCGACCATCCACCAGGTCAACGAACGGGTACTGGCAGCCGATCTCGACGTACTGACCGAGATCTACTACCAGACGCTGATCAAGTTGCTCGCCTGATGCTCGCCTGCCCGATCTGCAGTGAACCGCTGAACGCGGTGGACAACGGCGTGGCCTGCCCGGCCGGCCATCGGTTCGACCGCGCGCGCCAGGGCTACCTGAACCTGTTGCCAGTGCAGCACAAGAACAGCCGCGACCCCGGGGACAACCAGGCCATGGTCGAAGCCCGTCGCGACTTTCTCAACGCCGGGCACTACGCCCCCGTCGCCCGGCGCCTGGCCGAACTGGCGGCTGAGCGCGCGCCGGGGCGCTGGCTGGACATCGGCTGTGGCGAGGGCTACTACACCGCGCAGATCGCCGACGCACTGCCCGACGCCGATGGCTATGCCTTGGACATTTCCCGCGAGGCAGTCAAACGCGCCTGCAAACGCAGCCCGCAACTGACCTGGTTGATCGCCAGCATGGCCCGGGTGCCGCTGGCGGACGGCTGCTGCCAGTTCCTGGCGAGCGTGTTCAGCCCACTGGACTGGCAGGAAGCCAAGCGCCTGCTCAGCCCCGGCGGCGGCTTGATAAAAGTCGGCCCGACCCGCGGTCACCTGATGCAATTGCGTGAACGCCTGTACGACGAAGTGCGCGAATACACCGACGACAAGCACCTGGCCCTGGTGCCTTCGGGGATGGCGCTGGAGCACAGCGAAACCCTGGAGTTCACGCTTGTGCTCGAAAGCGGCCATGACCGCGCCAACCTGCTGGCGATGACGCCCCACGGCTGGCGCGCCAGTGCCGAACGCCGGGCCAGCGTGATCGAGCAGGCTGAACCGTTCGAGGTCACGGTGTCGATGCGCTACGATTATTTCGTTCTTCAATAACCCTTATGATCGACCCCGGACACCCGTACGGGGCCCGTTAAATCCGCGAATGGATTTTTCAAGACCGCAGTGAGGACATCCATGCGCCAACCCGATATCGAGATTTACCTCAAGGACGCCGACGTCGACCACAAGGCCATCGCCCACTGGCTCGGCCAGGCCCTGGGCCCGTGCAGCGAATGGGTCCAGAAAGGCCAGACCTACAAGTGCAAGGCCGGCGACGTCCCGGTGACCTGGCTGCCCAAGGCCGTCGGCAAATGGAACAGCCTGTACCTGGAAAGCGACCGGACCCCGTGGGAAGACGACATCGCTTGCGCCCGCGCCGCCTACGCCGCACTGGATGTCGAAGTGCGTTGCGCACCCGGCTCGTGGGTGGAAGAAGAAGGCGAGGAATCGGCCGATCGCTGGATCCGCATCAGTGCCGATGGGGAAGAGGAGATTACCTGGAAGACGGCCTGACTCGGCTCCAGGCACACCACAGTTCCAAATGTGGGAGCGAGCTTGCTCGCGAAAGCGGTGCGTCAGTCGACATCCATGCCGGCTGGACTGATGCATTCGCGGGCAAGCCCGCTCCCACAGGGGATTGGCGGTGGCTGAAAAAGAATGGCTTACAACCCCACCACATCCTCGGCCTGCAAGCCCTTCTGTCCTTCCACGACCGCGTATTCGACCTGCTGGCCTTCGGTCAGTGAACGGTGGCCTTCACCGCGGATCGCGCGGTAGTGCACGAACACATCGGCCCCACCTTCGCGTTGGATGAAGCCGTAGCCTTTGGCGTCGTTGAACCACTTCACACTGCCGGTCTCGCGTGCAGCCATGATGCTCACTCCCATTTCTTATTGTTAAGTCGGCTTGTCCCGCCTGGTGGCAGGAAGACAAAGCCTGTGGACTCTCACCGCCGCCTGGCCGTCCACGTGAACGTCGGGGGCAGTAGCCCGGCGAGTATATGACACCGGGAAAAACTCTCAACTGACTTTACTTCGGTGCTTTTTTGCCGATTTTCGGCGAATCCGGCACACTACCTGCCGCTCAACCCCATCCACTCATGCAGAAGCCGTATGACCCGCTCCCCGTTCCGCCGTCTAGTGTTTGGCACCCTGCGCCGACTGCTGTACCTCTGGGTTCGCTCCGAGACCATCAACCAGTCGTCCTTCACCCTCAACCTCGACCGCAGCCGTCCGGTGTTCTACGTTTTGCAAGACCCTTCGCTGACCGACCTGGCGGTGCTCGACACCGAGTGCACCAAGGCCGGCCTGCCCCGCCCGGTGCTGCCGGTGTCGGTGGGCAACCTGCTGGAGCCGGCGGCGTTCTTCTACCTCACGCCCGCCCCGGACTGGCTTGGCCGCCAGGACAAGCGCGGCGCGCCACCGACCCTGACGCGGCTGGTCGACGCCCTGACCCACAACGCCGCCGAAGACGCCCAGATCATCCCGGTCAGCGTGTTCTGGGGCCAATCGCCCGACAGTGAATCCAGCCCATGGAAGCTGCTGTTCGCCGACAGCTGGGCAGTCACCGGGCGCCTGCGGCGCTTGCTGAGCATCATGATCCTGGGGCGCAAGACCCGCGTGCAGTTCTCGCCACCGATCCACCTGCGCGAACTGATCGAACACGACAAAGGCCACGAACGCACCGTGCGCATGGCCCAACGGGTGCTGCGGGTGCATTTGCGCAACCTGAAGACGGCGGTCATCGGCCCGGACATTTCCCACCGGCGCAACCTGGTCAAGGGCCTGTTGAACCAGCCGCTGGTCAAGCAGGCGATTGCCGACGAGGCCGAGCGGGAAAAGATCTCGGCGGAGAAAGCCAAGGCCCAGGCCCTGCGCTATGGCAACGAAATCGCCTCGGACTACACCTACACCGCGATCCGTTTCCTGGAAGTGGTCCTGAGCTGGTTCTGGAACAAGATCTACGACGGCATCAAGGTCAACAACATCGAAGGCGTACAGGCCATCGCCCCCGGCCACGAAGTCATCTACGTGCCCTGCCACCGCAGCCACATCGACTACCTGCTGCTGTCGTACCTGCTGTTTCGCAACGGCCTGACCCCACCGCACATCGCGGCCGGCATCAACCTCAACATGCCGGTCATCGGCGGCCTGCTGCGCCGGGGCGGGGCATTTTTCATGCGCCGTACCTTCAAGGGCAACCCGCTCTACACCGCCGTGTTCAACGAGTACCTGCACACCCTGTTCACCAAGGGCTTTCCGGTGGAGTACTTCGTCGAGGGTGGACGCTCGCGCACCGGGCGCATGTTGCAGCCCAAGACCGGCATGCTTGCCATCACCCTGCGCAGCTTCCTGCGTTCGTCGCGCACGCCCATCGTCTTCGTGCCGGTCTACATCGGCTACGAGCGGGTCCTGGAAGGTCGCACCTACCTGGGGGAACTGCGCGGGGCCAGCAAGAAGAAAGAATCGATCTTCGACATCTTCAAGGTCATCGGCGCCCTCAAGCAACGCTTCGGGCAAGTGGCGGTGAACTTCGGCGAACCGATCAAACTGGCCGAATTCCTCGACGGCGAACAGCCCGGCTGGCGGGAGCAGGAACTGGGGCCGCAGTTCAAACCGGCCTGGCTCAACCCCACCACCCACCGCCTCGGCGAGCGCGTGGCCCGGCACCTGAACGAAGCGGCGGCCATCAACCCGGTCAACCTCGTCGCCCTGGCGCTGTTGTCCACCAGCCGCCTGGCCCTGGACGACCGCGCCATGGCCCGTGTGCTCGACCTGTACCTGGCGCTGCTGCGCAAAGTCCCGTACTCGCCCCACACCACCCTGCCCGAAGGCGACGGACGGGCGCTGATCGAGCACGTGAAGGGCATGGACCTGCTCTCGGAACAGAGCGACGCCCTGGGCAAGATCCTGTACCTGGATGAACAGAACGCGGTGCTGATGACTTACTACCGCAACAACGTGCTGCACATCTTTGCCTTGCCAGCGTTGCTGGCGAGCTTCTTCCAGAGCACCTCGCGCATGAGCCGCGAGCAGATCCTGCGCTACACCCGCGCGCTGTACCCGTACCTGCAATCGGAGCTGTTCATTCGTTGGTCGCTGGAGGAACTGGACGACGTGGTCGACCAATGGCTCGAAGCGTTCGTCGAGCAAGGCCTGCTGCGTTTCGAAAAAGACCTGTACCTGCGTCCGGCCCCGAGTTCGCGGCATTTCGTGCTGCTGACCCTGCTGTCCAAAAGCATCGCCCAGACCCTGCAACGCTTCTACATGACCGTCTCGCTGCTGCTCAACAGCGGCCAGAACACCGTCAGCGCCGAAGAACTGGAAGACCTTTGCACGGTCATGGCCCAGCGCCTGTCGATCCTGCATGGCCTGAACGCTCCGGAGTTCTTCGACAAGAGCCTGTTCCGCCACTTCATCCAGACCCTGCTGGACCTTGAGGTGCTGCGCCGTGACGAGGCTGGCAAGCTGAGTTACCACCCGCTGCTGGGAGAACTGGCCGAGGGCGCGGCCAAGCGGGTGCTGCCGGCGGAAATTCGCCTGTCGATCCGCCAGGTGGCGCTGCATCGCAGCGAAGACGCAGCCGAGGTCGCCCTCAGTCCGGACCGTTGACAAGGCTCGGCCCACTCACCGTGAACAGGGACGTCAGCGGTGAGTCGACGGGGCAATCGACAGCGGTCTCCGACACCTTGGAGAGGCTGAGGCGACATCAAACGAAGAAAAAACCTACAGAAAACCGTGAAGCAGGCTTCTAGGATGGACTCGCGTCAATAACGACGTACTGAAAAGGAATTCACCATGAACATCATCACATTGACCCTGCAATTGCCCGATGGCTATCAACTCCCGGAAGCCGGCCGCGCCGAAATCAGTGTGCGAAACGCTGCCGGTGAGCAGATCAGCGCCAGCGGTGGCCAGGGTTCCAACGTGGCATCGCAGGTGCCAGCGGCCAGGCAACCTTGGCAATATCGCTTCCTGATCGACCCCAAGGTAACGCCTGTGGGAGAAGCGCTCTCGGTCAAGGTCCAAATGTACCTGGGCGAGACCGCCCTGTTCCTCGATGCCGAACAGACGTTCACCTGGGATGGCAGCAACCAGCACGTTGACATCCCCCTGAACCTGACGCCAGCATCGCTGGCTGAAACGGTCCAGGCACCCGCGTTCGGTTCCTGAACCGTGACGCTACAAGGGCTTGCCTGGACGCCACTTCGCTGAATGTTCGTCGGCGCCCGCCGTGTCGCGGGCGTCGACGCACCAGGTGCTCCCGATGAAGAAAAAACTCGTTTTGCTTGCCTCCATGGCTTTACTGGCCGCGTGCCAAGCCACAACCCCACCCACGCCATCCGCCGCGTCCCTGGATGGCGAAGTTTTCTACTTGCAACGTATCGCCCTGCCCCCCAGCGCCACCTTGAGCGTGAGCCTGCAGGACGTCTCCCTGGCCGATGCCCCGGCGGTGGTGCTCGATGAACACAGCGGGCCGGTCAAAGGCCAGGTCCCGCTGCCGTTCCACCTCAGTTATGATCCAGCCCAGGTCAAGCCCGGTCATCGTTATGCCGTGAGCGCCCGCATCGAAGTAGACGGCCAGTTGCTGTTCATCACCACCCAACAGCACGCCGTACACCTGGATGGCAAAGACCCGCAGCCGTTGAAGATCCGCGTCAACCCTGCGCGCTGATTCCGTTTTCCACTTTTTCAAGGATGCCGTCATGCTCCGTTTCCCTCTCCGTTTCACCGGCCTGTGCGCGGGCCTGCTGATCTGCGCCAATGCCATGGCCCTGTCGCTGGGCGACCTGTCGCAAAAGGATGCCACCGGCGGCCTCAAGGACGCCCTGACCCAAGGCGCGCAGGTGGCGGTCCAGCAACTGGGCAAGCCCGGCGGTTTCAACAACAACCCCGAGGTGAAGATCGAGTTGCCGGGCAAGCTCGGCAAAGTCGCCGGCAAGATGAAGGCCTTCGGCATGGGTGACCAGGTCGATCAGTTGGAAACCAGCATGAACCAGGCCGCCGAAGCCGCCGTGGTCCAGGCCCAGCCGATCCTGGTCAATGCCGTGAAGAACATGAGCGTGAACGACGCCAAGGGCATCCTGAGCGGCGGTAACGACTCGGCCACGCAGTACCTGAACAAGAGCAGCCGCGAGCAAATCCGCGCCAAGTTCCTGCCAATCGTCAAGCAAGCCACCGACAAGGTCGGCCTGGCCCAGAAATACAACGCCTTCGCCGGCCAGGCCGCGACGCTCGGCGTACTGGATGCGAAAAGCGCCAACATCGAGAACTACGTGACCGAGCAGGCGCTGGACGGGTTGTTCGAGATGATCGCCAAGCAGGAAGCCACTATTCGCCAGAACCCGGCCGCCGCCGCGACCAGCCTGGCGAAGAAGGTGTTCGGCGCGCTTTAAGACTTAGCGCAAAATCACCCGTGGCGAGGGAGCTTGCTCCCGCTCGGTTGCACCGCAACCGCAATAGCTTGGGGCCGCTGCGCAGCCCAGCGGGAGCAAGCTCCCTCGCCACAGAGCCAGTGTGCATCTGCTGATCAGGCTTTCTTGACCCTGAACCACGCCGCATACAACGCCGGCAGGAACAACAGCGTCAACGCCGTCGCCACGATCAACCCGCCCATGATCGCCACGGCCATCGGGCCGAAGAACAGGCTGCGCGACAGCGGGATCATCGCCAGCACCGCCGCCAGCGCGGTCAGCACAATCGGGCGGAAGCGGCGCACGGTGGCTTCGATGATCGCCTGCCAGGGTGCGAGCCCGGCCTTGATGTCCTGCTCGATCTGGTCCACCAGGATCACCGAGTTACGCATGATCATCCCCGACAGCGCGATGGTCCCCAGCATCGCCACGAAGCCGAACGGCTGACGGAACACCAGCAGGAACAGCGTGACGCCGATCAACCCCAGTGGCGCCGTCAGGAACACCATCGCCGTGCGCGAGAAACTGCGCAGTTGCAGCATCAGCAACGTCAGCACCACCACGATGAACAGCGGCACACCGGCATTCACCGATTTCTGGCCACGGGCCGAATCCTCCACCGTCCCGCCCACTTCCAGCAGGTAACCGTCCGGCAATTCGGCGCGGATCGGCTCCAGGGTCGGGAAAATCTGCTGCACCAGGGTGGCCGGCTGTTCCTTGCCGTAGATGTCTGCCCGCACGGTCACGCTCGGCAGGCGATTACGGTGCCAGATCACGCCTTCTTCGAAGCCGTATTCCAGGGTGGCGATCTGCGACAACGCCACGCTCTGACCACTGTCGGTCGGCACGGCCAGGCTTGGCAGCAGCGACAGTTCGGTGCGCTCGTGCACCGTGCCACGCAGCAGGATCTCGATCAGTTCGTTGTCTTCGCGGTACTGGCTGACACTCGACCCAGTCAGGGAACTGCGCAGGGCGCTGGACAGGTTTGCCGTGCTAACGCCCAGGGCCCGGGCGCGGTCCTGGTCGATATTGAGGTACACCACCTTGCTCGGCTCTTCCCAATCCAGATGCACGTTGGCCACGTAGGGATTTTCCCGAACCTTGGCCGCCACTTTCCGCGCCAGGGCCCGGACTTCCTCGATGTGCTCACCGGTCACGCGAAACTGCACCGGGTAGCCCACCGGCGGCCCGTTTTCCAGGCGGGTCACCCGCGAACGCAGGGCCGGGAACTGTTCGTTCAGGGTGCTGATCAGCCAACTGCGCAGCGGTTCGCGGTCTTCGATGGTCTTGGCCAGCACCACGAACTGAGCAAAGCTGGACGCGGGCAGTTGCTGATCCAGCGGCAGGTAGAAACGCGGCGATCCGGTACCGACGTAGGCCACGTAGTTGTCGATGCCGGCGTGGTCCTTGAGCAGCGCTTCAAGGCGCTTGACCTGCTCGGCGGTGTTGCTCAGGGAGGCGCCCTCCTCCAGCTTGAGATCGACCATCAGCTCCAGCCGCCCGGAGGCCGGGAAGAACTGCTGCGGCACAAAACGGAACAACACCACCGAGCCGATAAACAGCAGCACGGTCAGTGCGATGACGGTTTTGCGCCGACGCACGCACCAGCCCACCAGCCGCCGCACGCGTTGATAGAACGGCGTGCCGTAAGGGTCGAATTCGCCGTCGGCGGTGCCGTGTTTGGCGGCATGAATTTTCGCCAGGTCCGGCAGGAGTCTTTCCCCCAGATACGGCACGAACACCACCGCGGCCACCCAGGACGCCAGCAATGCCAAGGTCACCACCTGGAAAATCGAGCGGGTGTATTCACCCGTGCCCGACTGCGCGGTAGCGATCGGCAGGAAGCCCGCCGCCGTGATCAGCGTGCCGGTGAGCATGGGGAAGGCGGTGCTGGTCCAGGCGTAACTGGCGGCCTTGATGCGGTCGAAGCCCTGCTCCATCTTGATCGCCATCATTTCCACCGCAATGATCGCGTCGTCCACCAGCAGCCCCAGTGCCAGCACCAGCGCGCCAAGGGAGATCTTGTGCAAGCCGATTCCCAGGTAATACATCGCGGCGAAGGTCATCGCCAGCACCAGCGGGATCGCCAGCGCCACGACCATCCCGGTGCGCAGTCCCAGGGAGAAGAAACTCACCAGCAACACGATCGCCAGGGCCTCCACCAGCACCTGGACGAACTCGCCGACGCCCGTCTTCACCGCCGCGGGCTGGTCCGACACCTTACGCAGTTGCATGCCGGCCGGCAGGTTGTTCTGGATCCGGGCGAACTCGGCTTCCAGCGCCTTGCCCAGGACCAGGATGTCGCCACCGTCCTTCATCGCCACGGCCAGGCCGATGGCATCTTCGCCCATGAAGCGCATGCGCGGCGCCGGTGGGTCATTGAAACCACGACGCACGTCCGCCAGGTCGCTGATGCGAAAGGTACGGTCGGCCACCCGGATCGGAAAGTTGCGGATCTCTTCGACCGTCTGGAAATTGCCCGACACCCGCAACTGCAAGCGCTCGCTGCCGGTCTCGAAGAAGCCTGCGGTCGATACCGCGTTCTGCTCCTCAAGGGCCTGCTGCACCGCCGCCAAGGGCAGCCCGAGGGTCGCCAGCTTGACGTTCGACAGCTCGATCCAGATTTTCTCGTCCTGCAAGCCGAGCAGCTCGACCTTGCCCACGTCCTTGACCCGTTGCAGCTGGATCTGGATGCGATCGGCGTAGTCCTTGAGCACGGCGTAGTCGAAACCGTCACCGGTCAACGCGTAAATGTTGCCGAAGGTGGTGCCGAATTCATCGTTGAAAAACGGTCCCTGGATGCCCGGCGGCAAGGTATGGCGGATGTCGCTGGTTTTCTTGCGGATCTGGTACCACAGCTCGGGGATCTGCGCCGAATGCAGGGAGTCGCGCGCCATGAAGGTGACCTGGGACTCGCCCGGCCGGGAGAACGAGACGATACGCTCGTAATCGCCGGTCTCCATCAGCTTCTTCTCGATACGTTCGGTGACCTGGCGCGAAACCTCCTCGGCCGTCGCGCCCGGCCAGAGGGTGCGAATCACCATGGCCTTGAACGTGAACGGCGGGTCTTCGCTCTGGCCCAGCTTGGTGTAGGAAAGCGCACCGACGATGGCCAGCAGGAGCATCAGGAACAGTACGATCTGGCGATTACGCAGCGCCCATTCGGAAAGATTGAAACCCATCGGGGATTACTCCTTGGCCGCCAGGTTGACCACGCGGTTGGAGCGATCCACCGGCCGCACCTGCTGGCCGTCGAGGAGCACATGGACGCCGGCCGCCACCACCCAGTCATCCGGGCTCAGGCCTTCCAGCACCGGGACGGTTTTCTCGCCGAACGCGCCGACCCGCACCGGGACTTTTTTCAGGGTGTTGTTGGCGTTGACTACCCAGACGTAGGTCGCGCCGTTCTCGGCCGTCAGGGCCGACAAAGGCACCGCCAGCGACACCTTGTCGGCCGTCTGGATAAACACCCGGGCACTTTGGCCCAACTCGGCCGGAACGCTGCCGGCGGTGAACGCCACGCGAGCGGCGAAGGTACGGGACCTGGGGTCGGCGGCCGGCGACAATTCGCGAATGCGGCCACTGAAACGCTGGTCAGGCTGGCTCCACAACTCGACCGAAACCGGCTGGCCGACCTTGAAGCGACCGAAGCCCTGTTCCGGCAGGCTGATCAGCACTTCACGCTCACCGTCGGTGGCCAGGGTGAAGACCGTCTGTCCGGCCGAAACCACCTGCCCGACTTCCACCGCGCGCCGGGCGACGACGCCATCCTGGGGCGCACGCAACACCGAATAGCTGGCCTGGTTGTTGGCCACGTCGAACTCAGCCTTGATCTGCTTGAGCCGCGCGGCGCCGGAGCGATAGAGGTTTTCGGCATTGTCGTACTGGGAGCGGCTGACCATCTGCCGCTCCATCAGCGTCTTGTAGCGGTCACGCTCGGCACGCACCAGGTTCAGGTTCGCCTCGGCAGCGGCCACCTGGGCTCGGGTGGCCTCCAGTTGCAGGCGTACGTCCTCGGGGTCGAGCTCGGCCAGTGGCTGGTTGGCCTTGACCCGCTGCCCCTCTTCGACCAGCCGTCGGCTCACCTTGCCGCCAATGCGAAAGGCCAGGTCGGGCTCGAAACGCGCTCGCACTTCACCAGGATAGCTTTCCATGGCCTGGGCCGAAGGCTCTGGCTTGACCACCATGGCCGGGCGCACGGCAACGGGCGCCGGCTCGTCATGACCACACGCAGACAATAAAAAAGCCAGGCAGACTGGCATGGCGAGGGGCAAGGCAGAGCGGAACATGGCGGCTGACCTTTCGCGAATGGTGCTTGGAATAATTATACTGGCCAGTATGTTATTAATAGCAAACTCACCAGTCCAGTATTAAAGCGGAAAAATGTCGAACAATCTTGCATCTCCCAGCGGCCCCGGTCGCCCCAAGGATCTGGCCAAGCGCCAGGCCATTCTCGACGCCGCGAAACGCCTGTTCGTGAACATGGGCTACGCCAATACCAGCATGGACACCGTGGCCACCGAGGCCGGGGTTTCCAAGCTGACGGTCTACAGCCACTTCAACGACAAGGAAACGCTGTTCTCCGCGGCGGTGATCGCCAAGTGCGAAGAGCAAGTGCCGCCGCTGTTCTTCGAATGGCCCGAAGGCGTGGCGATCGAGGAAGTATTGCTGAACATCGCCCGCGGCTTTCACCAACTGGTCAGCAGCGAGGAATCGGTGAACCTGCACCGAGTGATCATGGCGCTGGGCAGCCAGGACCCGAAGCTCTCGACGATTTTCTTCGAGGCCGGTCCGCAGCGGATGTTGTCAGGGATGGAGCGCCTGTTGAGCAAGGTCAACCAGAGCGGCGCCTTGAGCATCGATAAACCGCGCAACGCGGCGGAACATTTCTTTTGCCTGATCAAAGGCGCGGCGAATTTCCGGCTGCTGTATGGCTGCGGCGCGCCGTTGGAGCCAGAAGCCGCCGAAGCCCATGTGCGGGAGGTGGTGGGGTTGTTTGTGCGGGCTTACCGGCCTTAGCTTTTCATTGCCCGTACCGGCCTCTTCGCGAGCAAGCTCGCTCCCACAATGGGTTTGTGCCGAACGTTAATCCTGCGCCCAACCCGAATGACCTGTGGTAGCGGGCTTGCCCGCGAAGGGGCCGGTACATCCAGCATCTTTGCAAGCTGAGCCAGCGCCTTCGCGGGCAAGCCCGCTCCCACAATGGGTTTGTGCCGAACGTTAATCCTGCGCCCAACCCGAATGACCTGTGGTAGCGGGCTTGCCCGCGAAGACGTCGGAACATTCAGCATCTGCACCCACTGACCCACCGCCATGGCGAGCAGGCTCGCGATGGGCCCGACGCGGTTTCAGGCCTTGAGCGCTTTCTTGGGATAGATATCGTACCGACTGGACTTGCCATCGAGCCCATGGCTCGGCTTAGGCCCCTCAATGCACGGCGCCTTGCGCGGGCGCTTGACCACCACCCGGTGGGTTGCCAGGGCCAAGGCCGCGGCCAGCAGCGCCGGCGCGTCCGGGTCATCGCCCACCAGGGGACGGAACAGGCGCATTTCCTTCTTCACCAGGGCGGTTTTTTCCCGATGAGGGAACATCGGGTCCAGGTAGATCACCTGGGGCGGCTCGCCTTCCCAGTGGCGCATCACCTCGATGGAGTTGCCCTTGAGCAGGCGCATCCGCGCGACGATCGGCGCCACGTCGAAATCCTCCGCCCCACGGGCCAGGCCATCCTCCAGCAAGGCACCGATCAGCGGCTGGCGCTCGATCAGGCTCATTTCACAACCCAGGCTCGCCAGCACGAACGCGTCCTTGCCCAACCCGGCCGTGGCATCCAGCACCCTTGGACGCACACCCTGGGCAATGCCGACCGCCTTGGCGATCATCTGGCCGCTGCCGCCGCCGTACAACCGGCGATGGGCCGCGCCACCCTCGACGAAGTCGACACGCACCGGGCCCGGCGCATCCGGGCCCAGTTGCTGCAATTGCAGCCCTTGCTCGCCGACCTGCAAGGCGAACTCGCCGTCGTCCACCTGCCGGGGCAGGCCGAGGCGCTCGGCCCACGCTTGCGCTTGCGATTCGAAGGCCGGGGCCAGGGCCTCGACGTGGATGCGGCAGGCCGCGGGTTGCTCAATCATGAAAACACGCTCAAAAAATTAAGGATCGGCAAAAACCGCCGATAACAACAGTGAACGGCATTTTGCCAGAGCTGAGCGTCGACCGAGAAAATGTCAGACATTCAATCCACATCGATAGGCGTGATCTCCCCGTACGGGGATTACCGCCTGCGCAATACCCAAGCACTGAGCGGCGTCAGTCACCTGTGGCAGGATTTCTTTGCCCAGGCCCTGGCCGATCAACTGGGTGATGCCGCGCCGGCGCCGGGCAGCTACCAGCCCGTCGCCCTCGATGAGGCCGTTGAACCGACCCTCGGCGCCGAACTGCTGGACCACATCGTCAGCCAGCGCACCTGTGACGTGAAAGACACCCCGATCGCACCGCCGGAGCCGCTGTTCCTGCCGATCGCCGAATTCGAGCTCGACCTGCTGGACAAGCCATTCCCGCCGTTCCCGGAAGACGAAATCGTCGCCCAGCAAAAGCAGCAGGATTTCGAGAGCCACTGGGTTCGCCCGCTCGTCCTCACCGCCGGCCAACCGCTGCCAGAACCGGGCCCGGCACCGCAACCACGGCCCTTGCACCTGCCGATTGCCGAGTTGGAACTCGACTTGCTGGACAAGCCGTTCCCGCCGTTCCCGGAAGACGAAATCGTGGCCCAGCAGAAAGCACTGGACTTCGACACGCGCTGGGCTCGCCCTATCGTGCTGCAGAACCTGCGCATCGCCGCCTGATCAGCGACAGATCCACCAGGGCCCCACATCCAGATGGAAATGGTTGCGGTGCGCCGCGTTGTAGTCCGGGCTCAAGACCACACTGAACATGTCGCAGGCACCGTCACGCACCTGTCGCAGGAACTGCGCATCGGCGTTGTTCCGGGGCCAGTCCTTGAGCACGCTGACCGCGCGGCCATCGGCCAGGCGAAACCCGGCTATGTCCAGGGCGCTGGCCGTGGCATGCTGGCTGCGTGCGCCACTTTCACGGCCGTACATGTTCCGGCAGGCGAAACTGCCGAGGTGGTCGACCCGCGTTACCTTCTGTCCATAGGCCGCCGCCGACGCCGGCTGCAACGCATGACGCTCGAACAGCGCGAAAGCCACCGCCAACGGGCAACTGGCGAGGAAGCTGCTGCTCAACCCAACCTCGCCGCCCTGCACCCGCAGCACATTGGTCAGCGGGCAATCGGCATTGCCAGGGCTGTCGGCCTGGCGAGCGACCCGTAGCCCCGACGTGGCGAGGGCCTGGTCGCACAGTTGCGGGTCGTTGCGCAGGGCCATGAGCTTGTAGCGGGTCAGCAGGTTCGGCACCAGGTTGACGTCCAGCGGCGCCCAGGGATTCCACTGGGGAGGCAGCGACAGCCAACCGCGCCACACCCCCACCCCGGCCACACCGGCGATCAATCCCAGCCACAGGAAACCTTTCAAGACCCGCACGACACTGCCTCGGCCATCAACCCTTGAACAATTCGTTGGCCTGCTTGAACGGCATCGAGCGGCGAGTGAAGGTGAACGTGCCCTGCTGCTGGATTTCCTCGGCGGCGCGGAAGAACTCGCCATACGCGGCCAGGGCCAGGGCCGAACCGACGCTGATGCGCTTGACGCCCATCTCGCTCAACTGCGCCACAGTCAGGTCCAGCGCCCCGGACATCAACACGTTCACTGGTTTCGGCGCCACGGCCCGGACCACCGCGAGCACTTGCTCGGCCGTATTGAGCCCAGGGGCGTAGAGCACATCGGCACCGGCATCGGCGAACGCCTTCAGGCGTCGAATCGTGTCATCCAGGTCAGGATTGCCATGCAGGAAGTTTTCCGCCCTGGCCGTGAGCAGGAAGGGATACGGCAAGCTGGCCACCGCTTCGGCGGCCGCCTTGACCCGTGCCACGGCCTGTTCGAAACAATAGATCGGGCTGTCTTCACGCCCCGTGGCATCTTCGATCGATCCCCCCACCGCCCCGGCCTCCGCGGCCCGAAGCAGGTTTTGAGCGCAGGCTTCGGGGTCATCGGCAAACCCATTCTCCAGGTCGACCGCCACCGGCAGGTCGGTGGCGGCGACGATGGCCCGCACGTTGGCCAAGGTGGCTTCCAGCCCCAGGCCTCCGTCCGGCCGCGCCAGGGAAAACGCGTGACCGGCACTGGTGGTCGCCAAGGCTTCAAAGCCGAGGGTGGCGAGCATCTTGGCGGAACCGGCATCCCACGGGTTGGGAATGACGAAAGCCCCTTCGCGTGCGTGCAAGGCCTTGAACGCCTGGGCTCGACGGGTTTGCGCATCCATGTAGTTCGCTCCTGAGCAGAAAGGGGTAGGCCTCAGAGCAAACCCAGTTGCTCGGCGGCGGGCTCTCTGTATAGCTCAGGCAGGGCTGGCAAGCCAGGCAATCGACGCATCAATCGCTGGTGAAAGTGTTGCGCGAGTTTGGCCGCCAGCAGGTTATCGGCGGTGTGCAGGAAGACATACGGCGTGCGCCCTTCTTCGATCCAGCCGGCAACTTTCTCCACCCAGGGCGTCAGGAACGGTTCGTTGGCTTCCAGTACCGGATGACCGATGAAGCGCACTTGTGGGCATTGGGTAAAGGCTGTTGGCCGAGGCGGCACCCGGGGCTTTTTCGATTGCGCGTGGAGCACCGAAGGTTCGGTGGAGGTGCAACTGAACAGGGCCCGCGGATCGAGGCAGATGCGCTCGACACCACGGTCGAGCAGCAGGCGATTGAGCTGTCGCTCGGCGTCACCCTTGGCAAAGAACTCATCGTAGCGCACTTCCACGGCCAGTGGCCGCTCGAAGGCGTCGATGAACGCCGCCAGCTCGCCGAGCCGATGCGGGGTGAAGGCCTTGGACAACTGCAACCAGAACGGCGAAACCCGCTCACCCAAGGGGCTGAGCAACTGCACGAAGGTCTCGGTGGCTGCTAACTGCTCACGCAAATCGCCATTGTGGCTGATGTCACCGGGCAACTTGGCGGTGAAACGAAAGTGTTCGGGCATGGCATCGGCCCAACGCTGCACGATGGCGGCAGACGGGCTGGCGTAGAACGTCGTATTGCCTTCCACGGCATTGAACACTTGGCAGTAGAGGCTGAGGAAATCGGCGCTTTTGGCGTCTTGGGGATAGAGGTAATCACGCCAGGCGTTTTCGCTCCAGGAGGGGCAGCCCAGGTAGTAAGGCAAGCCCATCAGATGTAGAGGTCGAGGCCCAGCACTTCCATATCCCAATCGACGAAACCGGCGGTGCTCAGGTAGCTGGCCAGGGCCGTGGCGACGCTGCGCTTCATGGCGCGGTGATACAGCATGTCTTGCTGGCGGGCGGGAAGGTTGCTCAGGCGCTGCGCGGCGGATTTGGCGGCGCGGGCAGCCAGTTGTTCTTCGGACGGGGCGTCCAGTTCGCCATCGATATCATCGAGCGACTCAGGCTCGACAGCCTTGCCTGCACGCGGCTTGCGCTTGATGGGATAGGACTGTGAGGAAACGCCGTCTATACGCATGACAGAATGCTCGGTATCAATGATGGCAATTTAGCGGCACTTTCGCAGCCGCGCAAATGCGCTAGTGATAACTAGAACACATAAAGCCAAAAAGGTTTAAAAACGGTCGAAAAAAGTGACGACTGGCGATAAAGGGTGTGACTTTTGAGCGGGGAAATGACTTTCGACCTTTGCGCCTGTGGCGAGGGAGAGGATCTAGCGCTCGGCCTTCGGCACCGCCACCTTGTCGCGCAGATACACCGGCTGGGCGTGGTCCGCCGGGACGGCTTCGCCTCGGGCCCAGGCGAAGCGTGCCAGGGCCAGCAGGTCTTCGGCGTGAGGCAACATGGCCGCGTCCTGGCCGCAGAGGTTGACGGCGATCCGCTCGCCGTAGCCCCAGCCGGTCCCGGCTCCGAACCACTCGCCAGCGGCATCGCCTGGTAAAGCCGCGACCTGCGGCGGCAACACCGCTTCTGCACCCACCAGGCGCATCTCGCCGTCGGTTTCGCGGTAGCAGCCCCAGTACACTTCGTCCATGCGGGCGTCGATGGCGGCAGCGACCTGCCGTGCACCGTGCTCGCGCAACGCACGCTGGGCCAGCACCGCCAGATTGGACACCGGCAACACCGGACGCTCCAGCGCGAACGCCAATCCCTGGACCACGCCGATGGCGATGCGCACGCCGGTGAACGCCCCGGGCCCACGCCCGAAGGCAATGGCGTCCACCGCCTGCAAGGTGGTCCCGGCGTCGCTGAGCAACTGCTGGATCATCGGCAACAGCTTCTGGGCATGCAGGCGCGGAATCACCTCGTAATGGCTCGTGACCTTGCCGTCGTGCAGCAAGGCAACGGAGCAAGCTTCAGTCGCGGTGTCCAGGGCCAGCAAGGTGCTCATCGATGTGTCCGAATCAGGTGGGGAAAAAGAGCGCCAGTATAAACAACTACGGCCCGCAAGCGGGCCGTAGTTGTCACAGCGAATCAGACTTTTCAGCTGAGCGCTTCGAGCACCTTGCCGGTGATCGCATCGACCGAGCCAACCCCCGGGATGTGGCTGTACTTCGGCTTGCCCTTGGCGGCCGACAGGTTCTGGTAGAACGCCACCAGCGGCTTGGTCTGGGAATGGTAGACCGACAGGCGATGACGCACGGTCTCTTCGGTGTCGTCCTTGCGCTGCACCAGCTCTTCGCCGGTGATGTCGTCCTTGCCGGCCAGTTTCGGCGGGTTGTAGACGGTGTGGTAGACACGACCGGACGGCTCGTGGACGCGGCGACCGGCGATGCGCTGGACGATCTCTTCGTCGTCGACAGCGATCTCGACTACGTGATCGAGTTCCACGCCAGCTTCAACCAGCGCTTCAGCCTGGGGAATGGTGCGTGGGAAACCATCGAACAGGAAGCCCTTGGCGCAATCGGCCTGAGCGATGCGATCCTTGACCAGCGCGATGATCAGGTCATCCGACACCAGGCCACCGGCATCCATGATGCTCTTGGCCTTGATGCCCAGCTCGGTGCCCGCCTTGACCGCGGCACGCAGCATGTCGCCCGTGGAGATTTGCGGGATACCGAATTTCTCGGTGATGAACTTTGCCTGAGTACCTTTACCGGCCCCGGGAGCTCCCAGCAGAATGACGCGCATCGATGTGCTCCTCAATTTTTTATGTAAAACGCTCGGATTCGCCTCGTGGGGCCAATCTCGGAAAATCTGGAATCGTGACCGCCCAAACGGCCAAAGGCTGATCAAGATACACAGCAGGCCCGACCCACACAAGCCGCCAAAAGTCGGAGGAACCGGCGCCTGATGCGACCTTTGGCGGAGGTGGCGAGAGTCGCAACCGAACAACAAACTGTCGCTTGGTCGACCTCTTCCCTCCCTCCGCGGCCGACGTCCGGGAACCCCGGACGGGCCGTTTCGGTGCGCTGCTGGAGCTTAGCCGGTGTTGCGCAAACCGGCGGCAATCCCTGCCACAGACACCAGCAACGCCTGTTCCACGGGGCTGCCCTGGGCGACCTCGGGTTGCCGCGAGCGGGCCAGCAGTTCAGCTTGCAACAGGTGCAGCGGGTCGAGGTAGGTGTTGCGCAAGCGGATGAATTCCAGGGTGTCTGGGCTATGTGCCAGCAGCTGCGACTGCCCGGTCAACCCCAGTACCACCGAACAGGCCTGCGACAATAGGTCGCGTAAATGCGCACCCAATGGCAGCAACTCAGGTTCCACCAGGCGTTCGTCGTAGGAGCGCGCGATATCGGCGTCGGCCTTGGCCAGCACCATCTCCAGCATATCGATGCGGGTACGGAAGAATGGCCACTGCTCGCGCATCTGGCCGAGCAATTGGCCTTCACCCCGCTCCAGCGCCTTGCCCAGGGCGGTTTCCCAACCGAGCCAGGCCGGCAACATCAGGCGGGTCTGGGTCCAGCCAAAGATCCAGGGGATCGCCCGCAGGCTTTCGATCCCGCCGGCCCGACGCTTGGCCGGACGGCTGCCCAACGGCAGGCGACCCAGTTCCTGCTCGGGCGTGGACTGGCGGAAATACTCGACGAATTGCGGGTTCTCCCGCACCACCGCGCGGTAGGCGTTGACACCGTCGGCGGCCAGTTCGTCCATCAGGTGCCGCCACTCGGGGGTCGGCGGTGGCGGCGGCAACAGGGTCGCTTCCAGCACGGCGGCGAGGTACAGGTTGAGGTTCTGCTCGGCGATGTCCGGCAGGCCGAATTTGAAACGAATCATTTCGCCCTGCTCGGTGGTGCGGAAACGCCCGGCCACCGAACCCGGCGGCTGGGACAGGATCGCCGCGTGGGCCGGACCGCCGCCACGCCCGACCGTGCCGCCGCGACCGTGGAACAACAGCAGTTCGACCTGCTGCTCGCGGCAGATGTCCACCAGCCGTTCCTGGGCCCGGTACTGAGCCCACGCCGCCGCCGTGGTACCGGCATCCTTGGCGGAGTCGGAATAGCCGATCATCACTTCCTGGGGGCCTTGCAGCCGAGAGCGATAGCCCGGCAGCCGCAATAGCCGCTCGATCACCGGCCCGGCATTGTCCAGGTCGGCCAGGGTTTCGAACAGCGGCACCACCCGCATCGGGCGCAGCACGCCGGACTCTTTCAACAACAGTTGCACCGCCAGCACGTCGGAAGCCGCGCCGGCCATGGAGATCACGTAGGAGCCCAGGGACGCCGCAGGTGCCGCCGCCACTTCACGGCACGTGGCCAACACTTCGGCCGTGTCGGCCGATGGTTTGAAATGGGCAGGCAACAGCGGGCGCCGGTTGTTCAGCTCTTCCAGCAGGAAACTGATGCGCTGTTCCTCGTTCCAGTCCTCGTAGCGACCCAGGCCCAGGTAGTCGGTGATTTCAGTCATGGCCGAGCAATGGCGGGTCGAGTCCTGGCGCACGTCCAGGCGCACCAGGAACAGGCCGAAGGTGACTGCCCGGCGCAGGCAATCGAGCAACGGCCCGTCGGCGATCACGCCCATGCCGCACTCATGCAGCGACTGGTAGCACAGCTCCAGCGGGTCCAGCAGTTCGCGGTTGCTCTGCAGCACATCGGCGGACGCTGGCGTGGCACCTTTCAAGGCCGCGTGGGCCCAGTTGCGGGTGGCCCGCAGGCGCTCGCGCAACTGCTTGAGCACGGCGCGATAGGGTTCGGCGCTGTCACCCGCCAGGGCACGCAAGGCGTCGCTGGCGTTCTGCATGGACAGCTCGGCGGCCAGGTGATCGACGTCACGCAAGTACAGGTCCGCCGCCATCCACCGCGCCAGCAACAGCACTTCGCGCGTTACCGCCGCCGTGACGTTCGGGTTGCCGTCCCGGTCGCCGCCCATCCACGAAGCAAAACGGATCGGCGCGGCCTCCAGCGGCAGGCGCAGCCCGGTGGCCGCGTGCAGGGCCTGATCGGCCTTGCGCAGGTAATTGGGGATGGCCTGCCACAGCGAATGCTCGATCACCGCGAAGCCCCACTTGGCCTCGTCCACGGGGGTCGGGCGGGTGCGACGGATTTCCTCGGTATGCCAGGCCTCGGCGATCAAGCGTTGCAGGCGCTCATGAATCTGCGCCCGCTCGGCGCTGGTCAGGTCGCGGTGGTCCTGGGCCGCCAGTTGCGCGGCGATGGCGTCGTATTTCTGGATCAGCGTACGCCGGGCCACTTCCGTGGGGTGGGCCGTCAGCACCAGCTCGATCTCCAGCCGTCCCAATTGCCGCGCCAGGGCCTCGGCGCCGTGGCCCTCGGCCCGCAACCGGGCGAGCAGCTCGGGCAACACCCGGGCCTCGAAGGGAGCCGGCTGCGACTCTTCGCGGCGGTGGATGAGCTGGTACTGCTCGGCGATGTTGGCAAGGTTGAGAAACTGGTTGAATGCCCGCGCCACGGGCAGCAGCTCGTCTTCGCTCAACGCGTTGAGGCTGGCACTGAGTTCGGCATCCGCCGAGCCGCGCCGATCGGCCTTGGCGCCCTTGCGGATCTGCTCGATCTTGTCGAGGAACGTGTCGCCGTACTGCTCGCGAATGGTATTGCCCAGCAGCTCGCCGAGCAGGTGGACGTCCTCGCGCAAGCGGGCATCGATATCGGTCATCAGCAGTTCTCCAGCAAAAGGTCCGGACAGCGAACGGGGTAGACGCGTTGCCATAGAGAGTGCCGATGCCGGTCGTTTATGACAAGCGACGAAGGGTCTTTAAACCTTGTAGGACAAAGCTAGTCTGATGAATAGGCCACACAACGGCTTGCCACTCACCACGCCTGCCATAAGCAGACTTATTGAGGCCATCATGAAAATCCGTGAGCTTGCCCAGCATTGGGAAGAAAACGCCAAGGGTCGCCTGACCCAGACCGGCTACACGATTCACCTGGACGTCGAAGCCGCGGCACGACTGGCGGCAATCTGTGACATGTACCCCAAGCGCCAGCCCGAGGAACTGCTGGGCGAACTGATCGGGGCCGCGCTGGAAGAACTCGAAGCGAGCTTCCCGTACGTCAAGGGGCAGCAGGTGGTCGCCACCGATGAAGAAGGTGACCCGCTGTACGAAGACGTCGGCCCGACGCCGAGATTCCTCGCCTTGTCGCGTAGGCATCTGCATGAGCTTTCCTCGCAGAACGACAAGCCGAAACACTGACTCCCTTCCCGCTCGTGGTCTCCCGGACGCCATGACTGGCGCCGGGAATACCGCTGCACGCCTTGAAAGTTCAGCTTTTTTGCCATTGACCAATCAGTCAGCAATTCTTTTGGCGAATGGCCACCTCCGCTGAACTTTTGAAAAAAGCTTCGGGTCACACCGAATAACCATACTGGAACGGCCGTTTTAATAAACGCGCCCTGGCCTCCGCGCCTAAACAGACGTCACGGTTTCGGTCCCAGCATGGATTTGTAGTTTTTTTCAGGAGTTTTCCAATGGAGTTGAAGCCTATGAATACCTGCACTGCGAAACCCTCATCCGCGGGCCTGCGCGGCCTCAAGCTGGCTGCCCTGGCCATCGGTAGCAGCTTCATCCTGGCCGGTTGCGCGGGCAACCCACCTTCGGAGCAGTACGCGGTGACCCAATCGGCGGTCAACAGCGCCGTGACGGCCGGTGGTACCGAATTCGCCGCGGTGGAAATGAAATCGGCCCAGGACAAGCTCAAGCAAGCCGAACTGGCCATGCACGACAAGAAATACGACGAAGCCAAGCGTCTGGCCGAACAGGCCGAGTGGGATGCTCGCGTCGCCGAGCGCAAGGCCCAGGCCGCCAAAGCGGAACAAGCACTCAAGGATTCCCAGAAAGGGGTTCAGGAACTGCGTCAGGAAGGCATGAACAAGATTCAGTAATCGGTTCAGGCCACGACGTACTTCTCATTGATAAAAGGACGACAGACTATGATGCACAAACACTTGATGATGCCCGCCCTGCTCGCTGCCTGCGTAGCCCTGGCCGCTTGCTCCCATGACCCGAACGCGAACCTGGAACAGGCCCGCACCAACTACAACGGCCTGCAGGCTGACCCAGCGGCGACCAAGGTGGCAGCCCTGGAAACCAAGGACGCAGCCGATTTCCTGGCCAAGGCCGACAAGGCTTACCTGGACCGGGAAGACGAAGCCAAGGTCGACCAACTGGCCTACCTGACCAACCAGCGTGTTGAAGTGGCCAAGCAGACCATCGCCCTGCGCAACGCCGAGGCCGCGCTGAAAAACGCCGGTGACGAACGCGCCCGTGCGCTGCTCGATGCCCGCAATGCGCAGATCAAGCAACTGCAGGACAGCCTGAACGCCAAGCAGACCGAACGCGGTACGCTGGTGACTTTCGGTGACGTGCTGTTCGCCACCAACAAGTCCGACCTGCGCTCCAGCGGCCTGGTCAACGTGAACAAACTGGCACAGTTCCTCCAGGAAAACCCGGACCGCAAGGTGATCGTCGAAGGCTACACCGACAGCACCGGTTCGGACTCCTACAACCAATCGCTGTCCGAGCGCCGTGCCAGCTCCGTGCGCACTGCCCTGGTGAAAATGGGCGTCGATCCGGCCCGCATCGTGACCCAGGGTTATGGCAAGGAATTCCCGGTCGCCGACAACAACAGCGTTTCGGGACGAGCCATGAACCGTCGCGTGGAGGTGACCATTTCCAACGACAACCAACCCGTCGCCCCGCGTTCGAGCATGAGCGCCAACTGATCGGTTGACGGCAATGAAAAAGCCCCGCCTGACCCAGTCAGGCGGGGCTTTTTCATTGCCGAACACTTCCCCACAGGGGAATGGATCAGCTCAAGGCTGCAGCTTCTGCGGCGTCTCCTGGCCCATGCAGCGCACGGCGCGTTTCTTTTCGTTGATCAGCACACCGGTCAGGCCTTTCTGCTCGGTGTCAAACAGCACCAACACACCGTCGATGCATTGGGCCACTTGGGGCGCGGGCTCCAGAGAGACTTTGTAGTCTTCGCCCGGCACGGTCTTGAGCATGGTGAATTCGTTGAGCAGCAACGCGTCCTCGGGCTTGGCGAAGTGCAGGTAACCGTAGTACCACAACACCGCGACAGTGCCGAGGATGCTGCAGATACCGGTGATGATCAGGGGGATGGCGTTACGTTCTTCGCTCATTGCGGACTCTCTGGGGATTGATCGGGTGATTTCGGATAATTCGGCACTTCGCCCAGGCGACGCAGGCCGTCGAAATGCGTGGGGTCGTCGAGGTAGCGCAACATCACGGTTTGCCAGGTCGGGTCGGCGAATGTCTGTACATGCCCGCCACGGGTCAATTGCAGGACCCTGGGCGGCGGCGCAGCTTGGTACAGGCGGATGCCGTTGGAAAGGGGCACGATCGGGTCGTCCAGGCTGTGATAGATCAGTTTCGGCACGCCGGTCAATTGCGCCATCGAGCTGATCGCGCTGTCACCGTCCGGCACCAGCCAGGACAACGGCACCTGGAACGGCCAGGTCAACCACGAGGTGCTCAGGGCAAACCGCCCGACATCGCGATAGCTGGCCGGTACGCCGTCGAGCACCAGCGCCTTGAGCTGTCGCTGGCGCTGCGGATGCTCCACCAGGTAATGCACCGCCAACGCGCCTCCCAGGCTCTGGCCGAGCAACACCAGTGGCTTGCCTTGGACATCGGCGGACCGGTCGAGCCATTGGAACGCGGCGTCGATATCCTGGTAGATCGCCGGCAGGCTCGGCTCGCCCTCGGACACGCCATACCCCCGGTAGTCGACCATCAGCACCTGGTAGCCCTGCTCCGGCAGCCACCAGCTCCCGCCCAGGTGCCAGGCCAGGTTGCCGCCGTTGCCGTGCAGGTGCAGCACCGTGCCCTTGACCTCGACACCCGGCTTGACCGGTAGCCACCAGCCTCGCAGCTTGAGGCCGTCGGCGGTGACCAGGGTGACATCACGATAGTCGAGCTTGGCCCGCTCCGGGGTGAACGGCAGGCCACGCTCAGGGTAGAACAGCAGCGAACTGCAACCGCTCAAGGCCAGCAACAGGCAAAAGATGCCGAGGGTTCGCATCCGGTGAAACCTCGCAAAAATCAGAGTTGGAACGCCATCCCAGTGGGAGCGGGCTTGCTCGCGAAAGCGGTGTGTCAGCTAACGATGATGTCGACTGATACACCGCTTTCGCGAGCAAGCCCGCTCCCACAGAGGTTGGGTGTTGTATTCAAAGGATATTGGAATAATCCGCTTCGATCCGATCCAGGCTCAGGTGGTTCAGGAAGTTGGAAAAGCACATCCAGGCCGAGAGTGCATTCATGTCGCGGAACTGCTCGGGCAGGTACTTGGGCGGCACGACCAGGCCCTCGTCCACCAATTGCCGCAGGGTGCGCATGTCCTCCAGGGTGGTCTTGCCGCAGAACAGCAGCGGCACCTGCTCCAGCTTGCCTTTGCGCACGGCCAGCTGAATGTAGTTGTAAACCATGATGAAGCCCTTGAGGTAGGACAAATCTTTGGTGAATGGCAGGCCGGTCGGCACCGAGCCACGGAACACTCGGCTGGCGTTGCCGTAGCTTTCCGCCATCTCAAAGCCCTGCTCGCGGAAGAATTCGAAGACCTGCAGGAAATCGGCGCCCTCCTCCACCATGTGGATGGCGCGGGTGCGGTTGGTGAGCTTGCGCAGCCGGCTCGGATAGGAAGCGAAGGTGATGATCTCCATCAGGATCGCCAGGCCTTCCTGGGTCACCGTGGACGAGGGCGGGCCCTTGGACAGGAAGGTGCAGATCGGCTGGTTCAGCCCGTTGAGAGTGGTGCCGACATGCACCAGCCCTTCGTGGACCTCCAGCGCCCGCACATCCCGCTCATTGAACATCGCATCGGTGCGGATCTTGATGTAGTCCGCGCCCGCCGCCGCGTCGGCGACGATCCCATCGGACTCGAACACGCGGATGGTTTCCTCGGCCTCGCCGAACACCCGGTTGAGCCGGTGTTGCAGCAGGCTGACGGCGTCCTGGGCGCTGAGGATCTTCGGCTCGTCCTTCAGGTCGCCACGGCCGTCGATGTTGTTCAGGTAGTCGGACAGCATCAGGCCCAGGTCGGCCAGCGTCGGGTCGCCGGCGTGGAAGGCGTCGGAGGCCGCGCCGTAGAGCTCCTGGGAAATCAGCCCGAAATCCTCGGTGCCCCGGGCTTCGAGCATGCGCACCACCATGCGGTACTCCTTGCACATGCGGCGCATGATCTGGCCCACCGGGTTGAACTGCCCGAGCTGGCGGGTGATGTCGCGCTCGATGTTCTGGAACTCCAGCTTCACCTTGCTGGAATCGAAGGACAGCGGTCGATTGAGGTAATAGTCGCGGTCCACGGCGGGCATTTCCTTGCCCTTGGCCTTGAGAAACCCTTTGCGGATGTTCTCGTCCCACTTCACCGCATCGAGGACGCGGATCGGCGTTTGCGCCAGCACAATGCGATCGGACAAGGTGCGTATCGTCTGCTGGTAATCGTCCACCCGTAACTCCTGTGAAAAGACATCTGCCTGCTGCGATTATTGGGATCTGGCCTGCCGCTGGTAGCGCACGGCCTCCGAGAACACGTCGGAATTGGCCGGATCGTCGAGGTAACTGAAGACCTTGTCCATGTCGCTGTCCACCAGCACGCCGTCACCGGCCTCGCTCTGGTTCACCTGGCCGCTGAGAATCTTCTGGTCGATGGCCTGGTTGACCTGCTCCAGGTCCAGGTTGTAGACCACCAGCTCGTGCTTGTCGGTGAGTTCGAAGCCGGCGATCACGAAATGACCGCCATAACGGGCCGGCACCTTGGCCGACAGGTACCAGCGGCTGCCATGGCGCGAGACCGTGAGCGGGATGGCTTCGCGTTCCTGGGGCCTGGCCCTGAAGTAGCTGATGGCCTGGTAGCGGTGCTTGCCGACCTTCGTCAGTTCCAGGTTCAGCGGCTCGCCCCAGGCATTGGTGCTGGTCCACTGGCCGAGCAGGCCCTTGGGCGCCGCCTCGGCGTCGGGCAGCGGCGTCTTGAACGACACCAGGCAGCCACTTAGCAGCAGCAACGACACGGCCAGTACAACGGCACGCCAGGTTTTCATTGGAACTCCCTATGGTAGACGCCCGGTCCCTGTGGCGAGGGAGCTTGCTCCCGCTGGGCTGCGCAGCGGCCCCATTTTGTGAGTGCTGCGCACTCAAGCGGGAGCAAGCTCCCTCGCCACAGGACAATGGTGCCCCCCAAGATGGGTTACACCGACGCCAATACCAGGTGCATGTAGCGGGTCAGGATACCGAGCATATCTTCACCGGCGACCGGCTCGGCGCCATTGAGCAAGCCCTGATATTCCATCCGTCCGATAATCGCCGTCAACACTTTGGCATCCTGTTGCGGTTCGCGGGAGCCCAATACCTGGAAAAACTGACAGGTGCCGTGCAGCAGGATCTGCTGGTGGGAACGCACCAGTTGCGCCAGGCGCGGGTTGAGCAGTGCTTCCTGGCGAAACGCCTGCTCGGCCATCAGGTACTCGCGACGGCTGTCCAGTTGGTGTTGCACGTAGTCGGCGGTCATCCGGGCAATGTCGTCCGCCAACTGCGAGCGGGACTCGGCGCTGCCGTCACCGTAGGCGACCATTTCACGCAAGAGGCCTTCGTTGCTGGTCCACAGCTTGGCCATGAACGCCGCGCTGCGTTCCACGTACTGGGCGAAGGTATCGGTGAGCAGGTCATCGATGTCCTTGAAATAATACGTCGTGGCCGACAGCGGCACGCCCGCCTCGGCGGCCACGGCGCGGTGGCGAACCGCACGCACGCCATCGCGCACCACAATGCGCATGGCTGCGTCGAGAATCTCCTGGCGCCGCTGCTCACTGCCCTGTCGGCTGGCCTTACGGCCCTGGTACTGAACACTTTCAGCGACAGCCGTGGCGACGCCCGCGGCACCTTCTGAAGCCATTGCACGATTCACGACAGGTCTTTCCTCGCTCTTTCAAAAGTAACCAATTGATACGTTTGTACCAGACAGGCAATAAAAAGCCGCCCTTCCAGGCGGCTTTTTATTTGAAACCCTTACGCTTGCGGCCGCATGTGCGGGAAGAGGATGACATCCCGGATCGACGGCGAGTTGGTCAGCAACATCACCAGGCGATCGATGCCGATGCCTTCACCAGCGGTCGGCGGCATGCCGTACTCCAGGGCACGCACGAAGTCAGCGTCGTAGTGCATGGCTTCGTCGTCGCCGGCGTCCTTGTCGGCCACCTGGGCCATGAAGCGCTCGGCCTGGTCTTGCGCGTCATTGAGCTCGGAGTAGGCGTTGGCGATTTCGCGGCCACCGATGAACAGCTCGAAGCGGTCGGTCACGCTTGGGTCTTCGTCGTTGCGACGGGCCAGCGGCGACACTTCGAACGGGTACTGGGTGATGAAGTGCGGCTGCTCGAGCTTGTGCTCGACCAGCTCTTCGAAAATCATCACCTGCAGCTTGCCCAGGCCTTCGAAGCCGAGCACCTTGGCACCGGCTTTCTTGGCGATGGCACGGGCCTTGTCGATGTCCCGCAGGTCGTCAGCGCTGATGTCCGGGTTGTACTTGAGGATCGAGTCGAACACCGACAGGCGCACGAATGGCTCGCCGAAGTGGAACACCTTGTCGCCGTACGGCACGTCGGTGGTGCCGAGCACCAGCTGCGCCAGCTCGCGGAACAGTTCCTCGGTCAGGTCCATGTTGTCTTCGTAATCGGCGTAGGCCTGGTAGAACTCGAGCATGGTGAACTCGGGGTTGTGCCGGGTCGAGACGCCTTCGTTACGGAAGTTGCGGTTGATCTCGAAGACTTTTTCGAAGCCACCGACCACCAGGCGCTTGAGGTACAGCTCGGGGGCGATACGCAGGAACATTTCCATGTCCAGGGCGTTGTGATGGGTCTCGAACGGCTTGGCCGCCGCACCGCCAGGGATGGTCTGCAACATCGGCGTCTCGACTTCGAGGAAGTCGCGCTTCATCAGGAAGCTGCGGATGTGGGCGATGACCTGCGAGCGTACGCGGAACGTCTGGCGCACCTCTTCGTTGACGATCAGGTCGACGTAGCGCTGGCGATAGCGCTGTTCGGTGTCGGTCAGGCCGTGGTGCTTGTCCGGCAGCGGGCGCAGGGACTTGGTCAGCAGGCGCACGTGGGTCATTTCAACGTACAGGTCGCCTTTGCCGGAGCGAGCCAGGGTGCCTTCGGCGGCAATGATGTCGCCCAGGTCCCAGGTCTTGACGGCGGCCAGGGTTTCTTCCGGCAGGGTCTTGCGGTTGACGTAGACCTGGATGCGCCCGGTCATGTCCTGGATCACCATGAACGACCCACGGTTGAGCATGATGCGACCGGCCACCTTGACTGGAATCGCCGCCTCGGCCAGTTCTTCCTTGGTCTTGTCCGCGTATGTCTTCTGCAGCACGTCGCAATACGCGTCGCGGCGGAAGTCATTCGGGAAAGGCTGGCCCTTGGCGCGCTCGGCAGCCAGCTTTTCCTTGCGCAGGGCGATCAGGGCGTTTTCTTCCTGTTGCAGGGCTTGCGGGTCGAGTTCTAGGTCGCTCATGTCTTTAAGGTTTCCATCACAGGTTCGTTGCCTCCAGCGCCGGGCCGGAGTGGGCGGGCAAGCCTCGCGCCTCTCTTGGGAGCGGGCCTGCCCGGCGCATGGGTGTCGCGTTACAGGCCTTGCTTGAGGCTCGCTTCCAGGTATTCGTCGATGTCGCCGTCGAGCACCTTGTCGCAGTCGCTGCGTTCGATGTTGGTGCGCAGGTCCTTGATGCGCGAGGCATCGAGCACGTACGAACGGATCTGGTGACCCCAGCCGATGTCCGACTTGCTGTCTTCCAAGGCCTGGGACGCCGCGTTGCGCTTCTGGATCTCCTGCTCGTACAGGCGGGCCCGGAGCATTTTCATCGCGGTGTCTTTGTTGGCGTGCTGGGAACGTTCGTTCTGGCAGCTGACCACGGTGTTGGTCGGTACGTGGGTAATCCGCACGGCCGAGTCGGTGGTGTTGACGTGCTGGCCACCGGCACCCGAGGAGCGATAGGTGTCGATGCGCAGGTCCGCCGGGTTGATCTCGATCTCGACCTTGTCGTCGATTTCGGGCGACACGAACACCGCCGAGAACGAGGTGTGGCGACGGTTGCCGGAGTCGAACGGGCTCTTGCGCACCAGGCGATGCACGCCGATCTCGGTGCGCAGCCAGCCAAAGGCGTATTCACCCTTGATGTGCACGGTGGCGCCCTTGATCCCGGCGACCTCGCCGGCCGACAGTTCCATGATCGTCGCGTCGAAACCGCGCTTGTCGGCCCAGCGCAGGTACATGCGCAGCAGGATGTTGGCCCAGTCCTGGGCTTCGGTGCCGCCGGAACCGGCCTGGATGTCCAGGTAGGCGTTGTTCATGTCCATCTCGCCGCTGAACATGCGGCGGAATTCCAGCTTGGCCAGGGATTCTTCCAGGCGGGCCAGTTCGGCGACGACATCGCCGACCGCGCCTTCGTCGTTTTCCTCGACGGCCATGTCCAGCAGGTCGCGGCAATCGCTCAGGCCGCTGGCCAGTTCGTCCAGGGTCTCGACGATCTGCGCCAGCGCAGAACGCTCGCGGCCCAGTTCCTGGGCGTATTCAGGTTTGTTCCAGACACTCGGATCTTCAAGCTCGCGATTGACTTCGGTCAGGCGCTCATGCTTTTGATCGTAGTCAAAGATACCCCCGAATAGTTTCGGAGCGCTCGGACAGGTCCTTGATGGTGTTCAGGATCGGGTTGATTTCCATGGCGGGCAGCACTCGTTGGCGAACTTTTGAAAGCCGGCGAGTATAACGTAATCACGCGCCAGCGGCAGCCCGCCTGGCGGCTTTGGAGGAAGGAGATTCAGAGTAAGGGCCAGACTCCGGCCCTTGTGGCGAGGGGATTTATCCCCGCTGGGTTGCGAAGCAGCCCCAAAGCAGCCAAGTCGGCTCACCTGACTTACCCGCTAGTCGCTCTTACAGGGCCGCTACGCAGCCCGACGGGGATAAATCCCCTCGCCACAAAAATCCCCCTGTTGCCTTGGGCGTTATTCGATACCCACCCGGTTGCGCCCATTGTGCTTGGCCATGTACAGGCCCTTGTCCGCCGCCGAGATCAGTTGCCGGCTGTCGCCGCCCTGCTGCGGAGTGACGGTGGAGACGCCGATGCTGACGGTCAGGTTCGCGCCGCCGTCGGGGGTGTTGTGGGGGATGTTCAGGGCGACCACGCTCTGGCGCAGCTTTTCGGCCATCAACCGGGCGCCGCCAGGCGAAGTGCCAGGCAGGACCAAGGCGAATTCTTCGCCACCGTAGCGGGCCGGCAGGTCGGAGGGGCGACTGCAGGCATCGCGGATCGCCGTGGCGACCTTGCGCAGGGCTTCGTCGCCCTCCACGTGGCCGAAGTTATCGTTGTAGGACTTGAAGTAATCCACATCGATCATCAGCAGCGACAGCTGGCTCTGGTCGCGCATCGCCCGGCGCCATTCCAGCTCCAGGTACTCGTCGAAATGCCGCCGGTTCGACAGCCCGGTCAGGCCGTCGGAGTTCATCAGCCGTTGCAGCACCAGGTTGGTGTCGAGCAATTGCTGCTGGCTGATGCGCAGGGCGCGATAGGCCGCGTCGCGTTGCAACAGCATCATGTAGGAGCGCGAGTGGTAGCGGATGCGCGCCACCAGTTCGATGTTGTCGGGCAACTTGACCAGATAGTCGTTGGCCCCCGCGGCGAATGCCGCGCTCTTGACCAGCGGGTCTTCCTTGGTGGACAGGACAATGATCGGGATATCGCGGGTGGCCGGATGGTTGCGGTATTCGCGCACCAGGCTCAGGCCATCGAGGCCGGGCATCACCAGGTCCTGGAGAATCACCGTCGGCTTGATGCGGATTGCATGGGCGATGGCCTGGTGCGGGTCCGAGCAGAAGTGGAAGTCGATGTTTTCTTCATTCGATAGCCCGCGCCGCACCGCCTCGCCGATCATCGCCTGGTCGTCGACGAGCAGGACCATCGCGGCGTTCTCGTCGCTCTTGAATTCGTCGAGCTGTAAATCATGCATGGGGGCTTACCTGAATACGGCCTGAGGCAAGACGGCCGGGGGTCATCATGGGGCAAAAATCTCCAACAGCCTTGGCGCTATGCGGTCCAGGGCAAGTATATGGGCGGCAGCATCGATGGCGGCGGCGGCCTTTGGCATACCGTAGACCGCGCTGCTGCTCTGGTCCTGGGCGATGGTCACGCAACCCTGCTGGCGCATCAGTTTAAGCCCTTGCGCGCCATCGCGCCCCATGCCGGTGAGCAATACACCCACTGCGTCACCACTCCAGAAGTGCGCGACGCTCTCGAAAAACACGTCGATGGAAGGGCGGTAGATCTCGTGCACCGGCTCGGCGGTGTAGGCCAGGGTGCCGTCCTTCAACAGCCGCAGGTGATGGTTGGTCCCGGCCAGCAGCACCGTGCCGCCCTGGGGTGTCTCGCCTTCCCGGGCCAGGCGAACGGTGTGCCCCGAGGCACTGCTCAGCCACTCGGCCATGCCCGCGGCAAATACCTCGTCCACGTGCTGGACCAGCACGATGGCCGGGGCAAAGTCGCGCGGCAAACCCTTGAGCAGGATCTCCAGGGCCGCCGGGCCGCCGGCCGACGAGCCGATGGCCACCAGGCGCTTGCGCGATACCGCCGCACGCTGCGACGCCGGCGCCGAGCGCTCGCGGTTGCCGCGCTCACCGATCAACCAGCCGATGTTGGCGATCTTGCGCAACAAGGGCGCCGCCGCATCGGCCGGGTTGCCGACGCCCAGGGCCGGCGTGTCGACCACGTCCAGCGCCCCGTGCCCCATGGCCTCGAACACGCGGTGGACGTTCTGCTGACTGTCACCGGTGACGATCACGATCGCGCACGGCGTGTCGGCCATGATCCGCCGGGTCGCCTCCACGCCGTCCATGATCGGCATGAACAGGTCCATCAGGATCAGGTCCGGGGTGTATTCGGCGCAGCGCTGCACCGCCTCGGCGCCATTGGCGGCCACCCAGACCAACTGGTGCGCCGGTTCTAATGCCAGGGCGCGGCGCAGGGCCTCGACCGCCAGGGGCATGTCATTGACGATGGCGACCTTCAAGCGCGTGCTCCTCCGATCAATTCGACCACGGCGTCGAGCAAGGCGTCGTCATGGAAGCTCGCCTTGGCTAGATAATAGTCGGCGCCGGCGTCCAGGCCACGACGGCGATCTTCTTCGCGGTCCTTGTAGGACACCACCATCACCGGCAGCGATTGCAGACGGTTGTCGCGCCGCAGCAGGGAGACCAGCTCGATGCCGTCCATGCGCGGCATGTCGATGTCGGTGATCAGCAGGTCGAAGTCTTCCGAACGCAAGGCGTTCCAGCCGTCCATGCCGTCCACCGCCACCGCCACGTCGTAACCGCGCCCCAGCAGCAGCTTGCGTTGTAGCTCGCGCACGGTCAGCGAATCGTCCACCACCAGGATGCGCTTGCGCGGGGCCTGGGCCTGGTCCTGCCGGGCAATGCGCTCCAGGCGCCCGGTGTCGAGCAGCTTGTCCACCGAACGCAACAGGTCTTCGACGTCGACGATCAACACCACCGAGCCGTCGTCCAGCAGGGCCCCGGCGGAAATGTCCTGGACCTTGCCCAGGCGTTCGTCCAGGGGCAGGACCACCAGGGTCCGCTCGCCAATGAAACGCTCCACCGCCACGCCATAGATCGCCTCACGCTCGCGGATCACCACCACTTTGAGGGTCTGTTGGTTGTTCTGCGTCGCCGGGCGATTGAGCAATTGGGTGGCCGCCACCAAGCCGACGTGCCGACCTTCGTACCAGAAATGCTGGCGTCCTTCGACCTGGACGATGTCTTCCGGCGCCAGGTCGCACATCCGCTCGATGTGGGCCAGGGGAAAGGCATAGGCCTCGTTGCCGACATCCACCACCAGGCTGCGCACCACCGACAGCGTCAACGGCACTTCGAGGTGGAAACGGCTGCCCTCGCCCGCCGTCTGCTCCAGCACCACCGACCCGCGCAACTGTCGGACCATGTGCTGGACGGCGTCCAGGCCGACACCGCGCCCGGACACTTCGGTGACTTTGTCGCGCAGACTGAAACCGGGCAGGAACAGGAACGTCAGCAGCTCCTCTTCGCTCAGGCTGGCGGCCGTCTGCTCAAGGGACAGGCCGCGCTCGACGATGCTGCGACGGACCCGCTCCAGGTCCACGCCGGCACCGTCGTCGGCCAGCTCCAGGACCAGCAACCCGGCCTGGTGAGAGGCCCGCAGGCGAATCAGGCCTTCGGCGGGCTTGCCGGCCAGTTGCCGTTGCTCCGGGGTTTCGATGCCATGGTCCACGGCGTTGCGCAAGAGGTGGGTCAGCGGCGCCTCGAGCTTCTCCAGCACATCGCGGTCGACCTGGGTTTTCTCGCCTTCGATTTCCAGGCGCACTTGCTTGCCCAGGCTGCGCCCCAGGTCGCGCACCATGCGCACCTGGCCGGAGAGCACATCGGCGAACGGGCGCATGCGGCAGGCCAGTGCCGTGTCATACAGCACTTGCGCCCGCTGACCGGCCTGCCAGGCGAATTCGTCCAGCTCGGCGGTTTTCTGCGCCAACAGTTGCTGGGTCTCGGCCAATAAGCGCCGCGCATCGTCGAGGGCTTCTTGGGCTTGCAGGCTCAGGGTGTGTTCCTTGAGGTGCACGTTCAACGCCTCAAGGGCACGCAAGCCATTGCCCTGTTGGCGCTTGAGCCGTTGCAGGGTCGCCAGCCAGGGCTTGAGGCGCTGGGTTTCCACCAGGGACTTGCTCGACAGGTCGAGCAAACCGTTGAGGCGCTCGGCGGTCACCCGCAGGACCCGCTCGCCACCTTCGATGACCCGCTTGCCCTTGGTGGCCGGCTCCGCGGGCTGCGGGGCTTGCGGCTCGGGCAACTCGACGCGGACCGGCGCCACCGGCACCTCGATCCTGGCCGGCGTCACCAGCGCGTCCTGCACGACGCTGGGATCCAGCCAACGCCCCATCAGGCTGACATAGGCCTCGATCTCCGCGGCGCCCACGTCGTTGCCCGGCGTGGCGATGCGCGTCAGCAGATCGGTGCCTTGCAGCAAGGCATCGATGTGCTCGGCCGTCAGCACCAGGCGCCGTTCCTGGGCGCTGACCAGGCAATCCTCCATCACGTGGGCCACACTGACCCCGGCGTCCACCCCGACGATCCGCGCCGCGCCCTTGAGCGAGTGCGCGGCGCGCATGCATGACTCCAGGTGATCGGCCTGGGTCGGGTCACGTTCCAGGGCCAGCAGCCCGGCACTCAGCACCTGGGTCTGGGCTTCGGCCTCCAGGCTGAACAACTCCAGCAGCGACGCGTCGCGCATCTGGTCAGGGGTCATGACAGGCTCCGGGTCACGGCAGACAACAACTGTTCTTCGTCCAGCCAGCGCAGGCTGCGCCCCTTGTAGGGCAACACGCCACGGGTGTACTTGCCGGCGGACGGCGAAGCGTTCGCCAGGATGCGTTCGTCGATGGCATGAATACCGTCCACCTCGTCCACCGGTACCACCACCGCCCCGCCCTTGGCGGCGACGATGAGCATGCGCGGCTGGCTCCGGGCGCCGGACGCCGTGGTGCCGCCGGGTTCCAGGTCCAACAGCTCCGCCAGCGACAGGCAGGCCACCAACGCCCCGCGCACGTTCGCCACGCCCAGCAAGGCCCGCGAACGCTGGTGCGGCAACGAATGGATCGGCTGCAACGGCGCGACCTCCACCAGGCTGCGGGTGGTCAGGCCCAGCCACTCTTCACCCAGGCGAAACATCAGCAACGAGCGGGTGACAAGGTCGCTGTCCACCGGCGCCTGGACCCGCGCCCGGTCATCCTGCTGCAAGGCGTAGCGGTCCAGCAGCCGCGTAGCGGCGGCCGAATACACCGAGCAATTGCGGCAGTGGATGTGCTCGACCAATAGCGGGCAGGACTTGTCGCCATGGATCCCGATACGGTTCCAGCAATCGTCGATTGCCTGGGCCTCGTCATGGATGACGTGGTAAGAAGCCGGACCGCTCATTGTTTACGCTCACTGTCTGCCGCGCGCCCACTGCGCGCGGCGCGTTCCTGCAATCGACGCGCGCCAGCCGCGTCTCCCTGGGAAGCCAGCAGCGCCGCCAGGTGCACCAGGGCCTCGGCGTGCTGCGGTTCAAGATAAAGCGCCTTGCGGTAGAAACCCTGGGCCTGGAGTGCGTCGCCGGCCATGTCGCTGAGCAACCCCAGCCAATAGAACACCTGGGCCACCGGCGCGTGGTTGCGCAGATACTGTTCGCACGCCGCACGGGCCTCGGCACTTTTGCCACCGTTGGCCAGGGCCGCGATCTGCGCCAGCAAGGCGTCAGCCTCGCGGTTTCCTGGCTCGGCAACCGGCGCCACCGTTGCGGCGAATGGCCGGGGCCTCGCCACCGGGGGGACAACCCGCGGTGGCGGCTGGCGCACCGGTGGCGGGGTCGGCGCCAAGGCCGGCAACGGTTGTGGCTCGGCGACGCCCTGGCGGCTGAAGGCGAACGATTGGGGCACGCCGATTGAACGCATGCCCAGCCGCCCCAGCAGGCTGCCTTCGGCCGGGCCGATAAACAGCACGCCGTCCTGGTGGGTCAGGCGCTTGAGCACCTCGAACACCCGCTGCTGGATCGGTTGGTCGAAATAGATCAGCAGATTGCGGCAAAACACAAAGTCATAAGGCGCCTCGTTCACCAGCAACGCCGGATCCAGCAGGTTGCCCACTTGCAGGCGCACCTGCTCGCGCACCCGTTCGTCGAGGCGATAGCCGTCATCTTCAGCGACGAAATACCGCTCGCGAAAACCCAGGTCCGCCCCACGGAAGGAGTTCCTGTAGTAGCGCGCCTCCCTGGCCCGCTCCACCGACAGCGGGCTGACGTCCAGGCCATCGACCTTGAACTGATGGGGCTTGAGGCCCGCGTCGAACAAGGCCATGGCGATGGAATAGGGTTCCTCGCCGGTGGAGCACGGCAGGCTGAGGACGCGCAACGCACGCAGGTGGTTGATCTCGGCCAGGCGTTTGATGGCCAGCCTGGCCAGGGTCGCGAACGACTCCGGATAGCGAAAGAACCAGGTCTCCGGGACGATCACCGCTTCGATCAGCGCCTGCTGTTCCTGGGTCGAATGCTGCAGGGTTTGCCAGTACTCATCGGCGGTTCGTCCTACCACGGCCAGGATGCGCTGGCGCACCGCCCGCTCGATGATGGCGGTGCCAACAGACGTCACGTCGAGGCCGATGCGCGCCTTGAGGAAGTCGAAAAAGCGTTGATCACTGCTCATGGCCGCGCCTCGAAATCATGCGGGTTGAGCGGCGGAGTGGGGAACAACATGGCGTGAACCGACGCGTCGAGCAGGTCATTGACCCGCACCCATTGCAGCAACCCCTGGGCGTCTTCGCGCACAGGGCCCAGGTACGGCGCCTGCCGGTTCTCCAGGCCATAGGGTTGGAAGTCCGCCGGATCGCAACGCAAGGTGTCGGTGGCCTGTTCCAGGATCAGCCCCAGCACATGCCCCGCCTGGCCGCTGTCGGGCCGGTAATGGACCAGCACCAAGCGCGTGCTGGTGCGGGCCTCGGCGTCCTGGCCGAATGTCAGGGCGCACAGGTCGATCACCGGCACCACCGTACCGCGCCAGGCAAACACGCCCGCCACCCAGGCCGGCGCTCGCGCAATGGGCTTGAGGGGCAGGCGCGGCAGTACCTCCACCACATCGATGGCCTGCAACGCATAACGTTCGTTGCCGATGCGAAACACCAGGAACAGCGCCTGGCGGGCCGTCGGCACGGTGCCATGCCGGGTCTCGAATTCGCCCATCAGACTTTGAAACGCGAGACGCCACTGCGCAGCCCTACGGCCACCTGGCTCAGTTCATCGATCGCGGAACTGGCCTGGCGCAAGGACTCCACGGTCTGGCTGCTGGCATCGCCCAGTTGCACCAGGGCATGGTTGATCTGCTCGGCCCCCGTGGCCTGGGCCTGCATGCCTTCGTTGACCATCAACACCCGCGGCGCCAGGGCCTGGACCTGATGGATGATCTGCGACAGCTGCTCGCCGACCTGCTGCACCTCGGCCATGCCTCGACGCACTTCTTCGGAGAACTTGTCCATGCCCATCACACCGGCCGATACGGCGGACTGGATCTCGCGCACCATTTGCTCGATGTCGTAGGTCGCCACGGCGGTCTGGTCGGCCAGGCGACGCACTTCGGTGGCCACCACGGCGAAGCCGCGCCCGTATTCACCGGCCTTCTCGGCCTCGATGGCGGCGTTGAGGGACAACAGGTTGGTCTGGTCCGCCACCTTGACGATGGTCACCACCACCTGATTGATGTTGCCGGCCTTCTCGTTGAGGATCGCCAGCTTGGCGTTCACCAGGTCGGCGGCGCCCATCACCGAATGCATGGTGTCTTCCATGCGCGCCAGGCCTTGCTGGCCAGAGCCGGCGGCCACCGAGGCCTGGTCGGCAGCGGTGGAAACCTCGGTCATGGTGCGCACCAGGTCGCGGGACGTGGCGGCGATTTCCCGAGACGTCGCGCCGATCTCGGTGGTGGTGGCGGCGGTTTCAGTGGCCGTGGCCTGTTGCTGCCGTGACGTGGCCGCGATCTCGGTCACCGACGTGGTGACCTGCACCGACGAACGCTGGGCCTGGGCCACCAGCGATGTCAGTTCGGCCATCATGTCGTTGAAGCCGGTTTCCACCGCGCCGAATTCGTCCTTGCGCGCCAGGTTCAGGCGCCCGCTCAGGTCGCCGCTGCGCATGACGTCGAGGATCTCCACGATGCGGTTCATCGGCGCCATGATCGCGCGCATCAGCAACAGCCCGCACAGCAGCGCGATGATGAGCGCGACGAGAAATGACAGGCCCATGGCCACCTTGGCCGCCGTCACCGCATCGCCGATGGTCTGGGTGGCGTTTTGCGCGAGCTCGCGATTGCGTTCGATGATGCGGTTCAGGTGCCCGCGGCCGCCGATCCAGGCCGGCGTCAGCTCCTTGTCCAGGATCTGCCGCGCGCCTTCGTAGTCCTTGCGCTGGTACAAGTCCAGGACCTTGGCCATGGCTTGGTTGAACGCCTGGTGGTTGGCCTCGAACTCGTCGAAAGACGCCTGGTCGGCGGGGTTCTGGATCAGTTTTTCATAGTTCTGTATTTCTTCGCGCAGGTGCTGCTCGAAGCCCTGGTAGCGGGCCTTGTCCTCGGCGGTGAGCTCGCGGTTTCCGGAAAGGCCGACGATCTGCTGGGTCAGGACGTAGTTGTCGACCCAGCCACCGCGAATCATGGAGCTGTAGTACACCCCCGGCACCGCATCGGCACGCACCCGTTCTTCACTGTCCTGGATCTTCAGCAACCGCGAGTACGAGACAACCACCATGAGCAGCATGATGGCGATGATCACCGCGAAACTCGCCAGGATGCGTTGGCGCAATGTCCAGTTCTTCACAGTAAAACCTCAGGCACTTTGAAAATGCTGGGGAGTATAGCTGAGGGCCGGGGAACGGCTGTATGGGCGCGCCCTGCAAAAAAACTGTGGGAGCGAGCCTGCTCGCTCCCACAGGGGGTGTTTTCTGAAGAGGTGTTTGCGTGGGGGATCAGGCGGCCTGGCGCACCTGTTTCTCCAGCTCGGCCTTCAATCCCGGCTCCAGCTTGAGCTGGCGGGCCAGTTCGTCGAGGTAGGACTTCTCCATGAAGTTTTCCTCGTCCACCAGCATCACGCTGGCGACGTACATTTCCGCGGCGATTTCCGGGGTGCCGGCGGCGCGGGCGACATCGGCGGGGTCCAGGGGCTTGTTGAGTTCGGCGTGCAGCCAGTGTTGCAGTTCCTGGTCGTTGTCGAGCTTGGTGAACTCGCCTTCGATCAGCTCGCGCTCACGCTCATCCACATGGCCGTCGGCCTTGGCGGCCGCCACCAGGGCCTTGAGGATCGCCTGGCTGTGCTGTTCGACCTGCGCCGGGGGCACGCGGTCCAGGGTCTGCGGTTCGGTTTGCGGGGCGCGGCCCTGCTGGGCCTGCCAGTTGCCATAGGCCTTGTAGGCGATCACGCCCAGCGCGGCCAAGCCGCCATAGGCCAAGGCCTTGCCGCCGAACTGGCGGGCTTTCTTGTTTCCCAGCAGCAGCCCCATGGCCCCGGCGGCCAGGGCCCCCTTGCCGGAGAGCATTGCGCCCAGGTTGCCGGAGCCCCCGAGCAAGCCGCCCAAGCCACCGGACGCCTTGTCTTGTGAGCCGCCGGCCTTGTTCTGCAGCATCTCCTGGCCGGACTTGAGGAGTTGATCGAGCAATCCACGGGTGTTCATTTACCACCTCCACGCATTCGGGTTAACCGGATCATTAAGGCCACCAGCCTAGATCGAAAGTGCCCTTGTACAGCGGCAAGTTTGCTTCCAGATGTTGCCTGACTACGCTAATAGCTAGCCATCCATGGCGTATCGCCCCGTTCCGACACTGCCCCGACCACAATTAAAGCAAGAGGGATTCCCATGTACGCGCACAAGACCGTATTGCTCAGCGCAATGACCACGGCGCTGCTGACCGGTGTCAGCCTCCAGGCCGCCGAGCTGCCCAAGGCGATTGGCGCTGGCGAAGGCCAGCTGGATATCGTGGCCTGGCCGGGCTACATCGAACGCGGCGAAAGCGACAAGGCCTACGATTGGGTGAGCGGTTTCGAGCAGGAAACCGGTTGCAAGGTGAACGTGAAGACCGCGGCGACCTCCGACGAAATGGTCAGCCTGATGACCAAGGGTGGCTACGACCTGGTCACCGCCTCGGGCGATGCCTCGCTGCGCTTGATTGCCGGCAAGCGGGTGCAGCCGATCAACACGGCGCTGATCCCCAACTGGCAGAACCTCGACCCACGCCTCAAGGATGCGCCGTGGTACGTGGTCAACCAGCAGACCTACGGCACACCGTACCAGTGGGGCCCGAACGTACTGATGTACAACACCGAGGTGTTCAAGCAGGCGCCGACCAGCTGGGGCGTGCTGTTCAACGCCCAGGACCTGCCCGACGGCAAACCGAACAAGGGGCGCGTGCAAGCCTACGACGGTCCGATCTACATCGCCGACGCAGCGCTCTACCTCAAGACCGCCAAGCCTGAGCTGGGCATCAAGGACCCTTATCAGCTCGACGAGGCGCAATACAAGGCCGTGCTGCAATTGCTGCGAGCGCAGCAACCGTTGATCCATCGTTACTGGCACGACACCACCGTGCAGATGAGTGACTTCAAGAACGAGGGTGTCGTGGCGTCCGGGGCCTGGCCGTACCAGGTCAACGGCCTGATGAACGAGAAACAGCCGATCGCCTCGACCGTCCCGAAAGAAGGCGCCACCGGTTGGGCCGATACCACGATGCTCCACGCTGACGCCAAGCACCCCAACTGCGCCTACAAATGGATGGACTGGTCGCTGCAACCGAAAGTCCAGGGTGACGTGGCCGCCTGGTTCGGCTCCCTGCCGGCGGTGCCGGCGGCGTGCAAAGGCAGCGAACTGCTCGGCGCCGAAGGCTGCAAGACCAACGGCTTCGATCAGTTCGACAAGATCGCCTTCTGGAAAACCCCGCAGGCCGAGGGGGGCAAGTACGTGCCCTACAGCCGCTGGACTCAGGACTACATTGCGATCATGGGTGGGCGGTAAGGCCCGTCACATAAATGGGAGCAGCCCCTGTGGCGAGGGAGCTTGCTCCCGCTGGCATGCGAAGCGCGCCCAAAACCGAGCGACGCGGTATTAGCTGACACACCGCATCGCCTGGTTTTAGGGCGGCTGCGCCACCCAGCGGGAGCAAGCTCCCTCGCCACGGGGTCGCGTGCCAATCATTGAAGGTTCATACCCGCCCCGCTTTTTGGAGCCCCGCACCATGACGCTTGCAGTCCAATTCACCCAGGTATCCCGTCAGTTCGGCGATGTGAAAGCCGTTGACCGGGTTTCAATCGATATCCAGGACGGCGAGTTCTTTTCCATGCTGGGCCCCTCCGGTTCGGGCAAGACCACCTGCCTGCGCCTGATCGCCGGGTTCGAGCAGCCCAGTGAAGGCTCGATCCGCATCCACGGCGAGGAAGCCACGGGACTGGCGCCCTACCAGCGGGACGTCAACACGGTGTTCCAGGACTACGCCCTCTTCCCGCACATGAACGTGCGCGACAATGTGGCCTACGGCTTGAAGGTCAAGGGCGTGGCCAAGGTCGAGCGCATCAAGCGCGCCGAAGACGCCCTGGAGATGGTCGCCCTGGGCGGCTACGGCGAGCGCAAGCCGGCGCAGCTCTCCGGCGGCCAGCGCCAACGCGTGGCCCTGGCCCGTGCGCTGGTCAATCGCCCGCGGGTGCTGCTGCTGGACGAGCCCCTGGGGGCCCTGGACCTGAAGCTGCGGGAACAGATGCAGGGCGAGCTGAAAAAACTGCAACGCCAGTTGGGCATCACGTTCATCTTCGTCACCCATGACCAGACCGAGGCGCTGTCGATGTCCGACCGCGTGGCGGTGTTCAACAAGGGGCGCATCGAACAGGTCGACACCCCGCGCAATTTGTACATGAAGCCGGCGACCACCTTCGTCGCCGAGTTCGTCGGCACCTCCAACGTGATCCGTGGCGAGCTGGCGCAAACCCTGAGCGGTTATCCACAGCCGTTCTCGATCCGCCCCGAACACCTGCGGTTTGCCGACGGCCCGCTGGCCGCGCATGAGATCGAAGTCCAGGGCCTGCTCCACGACATCCAGTACCAGGGCAGCGCCACGCGCTACGAGTTGAAGCTTGCCAACGGCCAGGTCCTGAACCTCAGCCAGGCCAACACCCAATGGGACGACCCGGGGACCCGCCATCAGGCCGGCCAGCACCTGGCCGTGCGCTGGGCCCGCGAGGCGATGATCCCCCTGCACGACAGCGTCCCGGGCGAGGCGTGACATGAACACACCGGCCTTGCGCTCCGCCACCGCATCGGGCTCGCTGCGACGGTTCTCCAACCTGTTGTACCGACGCCCCAACCTCTACCTGTCGATGTTGCTGGTGCCGCCGCTGATCTGGTTCGGCGCGGTCTACCTGGGTTCACTGCTGACCCTGTTGTGGCAGGGTTTCTACACCTTCGACGACTTCACCATGGCCGTCACGCCGGACCTGACCCTGGCGAACTTCGTCGCCCTGTTCCAACCCTCGAATGTCGACATCATCCTGCGCACCGTGAGCATGGCCATCGTCGTGTCCATCGCCAGCGCGATCGTCGCGTTCCCGATTGCCTACTACATGGCGCGCTACACCCGAGGCAAGACCAAGGCGTTTTTCTACATCGCGGTGATGCTGCCGATGTGGGCCAGCTACATCGTCAAGGCCTATGCCTGGACGCTCCTGCTGGCCAAGGGCGGCGTGGCGCAGTGGTTCATCCAGCAACTGGGCCTGGGACCGTTTCTGCAGTTCGTGCTTGGCGTCCCCGGCGTCGGGGGCAGCACGCTTTCCACCTCGCACCTGGGGCGCTTCCTGGTGTTTGTCTACATCTGGCTGCCCTTCATGATCCTGCCGATCCAGGCCTCCCTCGAACGCCTGCCGCCGTCGCTGCTGCAAGCCTCGGCAGACCTGGGCGCCAAACCGCGCCAGACGTTCATGCAGGTGATTGTGCCGCTGTCGATCCCAGGCATCGCCGCCGGCTCGATCTTCACGTTTTCACTCACCCTGGGGGATTTCATCGTGCCCCAACTGGTGGGGCCGCCGGGCTACTTCGTCGGCAGCATGGTCTACGCCCAGCAAGGGGCCATCGGCAACATGCCCATGGCGGCCGCCTTCACGCTGGTGCCGATCGTGCTGATCGCCGTGTACCTGTCCATCGTCAAGCGCCTGGGGGCTTTCGATGCACTCTGACTCCTTGTCCCGAGCGTCCTGGGGGCTGCGTCTTGCGGCATGGGGCGGGCTGGTATTCCTGCACTTTCCGATCCTGATCATCGTCCTCTACGCGTTCAACACCGAGGACGCGGCGTTCAGCTTTCCGCCCAAGGGCCTGACCCTGAAGTGGTTCAGCGTCGCCTTCGCACGCCCCGACGTGCTGGAAGCGATCAAGTTGTCGCTGCAGGTCGCGGCCATCGCCACACTGATCGCCATGGTGCTTGGCACATTGGCCTCGGCGGCGCTGTACCGGCGTGAATTCTTCGGCAAGCAGGCCATTTCATTGATGCTGATCCTGCCGATCGCCCTGCCGGGGATCATCACCGGCATCGCGTTGCTGGCGACGTTCAAGAGCCTGGGGATCGAGCCGGGGATGTTCACCATCGTCGTCGGCCATGCAACCTTTTGCGTGGTGATCGTCTATAACAATGTCATCGCGCGCCTGCGCCGCACGGCCCACAGCCTGATCGAGGCGTCGATGGACCTGGGGGCCGACGGCTGGCAGACGTTTCGCTACATCATCCTGCCCAACCTGGGCTCGGCGTTGCTGGCCGGCGGGATGCTGGCATTTGCGCTGTCGTTCGACGAAATTATCGTCACCACCTTCACCGCCGGCCACGAACGCACGCTGCCGCTGTGGCTGCTCAATCAACTCAGCCGGCCCCGCGACGTGCCGGTGACCAACGTGGTAGCGATGCTGGTGATGCTGGTGACCATGCTGCCGATACTGGGGGCCTATTACCTGACCCGAGGAGGCGAAAGCGTGGCGGGCAGCGGGGGAAAATGAATCAGCCACTGACGACTATCCAGTGAGGGAGCGAGCGGCTCTCTGCCACAAAAAACAAAACAGCGAGAGGAGGACAGGGAGATGCAAACCAAACTACTGATCAACGGCCACCTGGTGGACGGCGAAGGGCCTGGTCAAGCCGTGTTCAACCCTGCGCTGGGCCGGGTGCTGGTGGAAATCAACGAGGCCAGCGAAGCCCAGGTGGACGCTGCCGTGCGCGCTGCCGACAGTGCGTTCGACAGCTGGTCCCAGGTGGCCCCCAAGGACCGCTCCTTGCTGCTGCTTCGGCTGGCCGACGCCATCGAGGCCCACGGCGAGGAGCTGGCAAAGCTGGAGTCGGACAATTGCGGCAAGCCCCTGAGCGCCGCGCTGAACGATGAGATCCCGGCGATCGCCGACGTGTTCCGCTTCTTTGCCGGCGCCAGCCGCTGCATGAACGGTTCGGCCGGCGGCGAGTACCTGCCGGGGCACACCTCGATGATCCGTCGCGACCCGGTGGGCGTCGTCGCCTCCATCGCACCGTGGAACTACCCGCTGATGATGGTCGCCTGGAAAATCGCCCCGGCCCTGGCCGCCGGCAATACCGTGGTGCTCAAGCCATCGGAACAGACCCCGCTGACGGCGTTGCGCCTGGCGCAACTGGCGTCAGAGATCTTCCCGGCCGGCGTGCTCAACGTGGTGTTCGGTCGCGGGCCGACCGTTGGCCAGCCCCTGGTGACCCACCCAAAAGTGCGCATGGTCTCGTTGACCGGCTCCATTGCCACCGGCTCGAACATCATTTCCAGCACCGCCGACAGCGTCAAGCGCACGCACATGGAACTGGGCGGCAAGGCCCCGGTGATCATCTTCGACGACGCCGACATCGACGCCGCGGTGGAAGGCATCCGCACCTTCGGCTTCTACAACGCCGGCCAGGATTGCACCGCCGCCTGCCGTATCTATGCCCAGCAAGGCATCTATGACACTTTTGTCGAAAAACTCGGCGCGGCGGTCAGCAGCATCAAGTACGGCCTGCAAACCGCCGCCGACACCGAGATGGGCCCGCTGATCACCGCCCAGCATCGCGACCGCGTGGCCGGGTTCGTCGAGCGCGCCATCGCCCAGGCGCATATTCGCCTGGTCACCGGCGGCAAGGCCGTGGAGGGCAACGGGTTCTTCTTCGAGCCGACCGTGCTGGCCGATGCCCAGCAGGATGACGAAATCGTCCGCCGGGAAGTCTTCGGGCCGGTGGTTTCCGTCACACCGTTCCTCGATGAAGCGCAAGTGCTGGCCTGGGCCAACGATTCGGACTACGGCCTGGCGTCCTCGGTATGGACCGCCGACGTCGGTCGCGCCCATCGCCTGGCGGCACGCCTGCAATACGGCTGCACCTGGGTCAACACCCACTTCATGCTCGTCAGCGAAATGCCCCATGGCGGTCAGAAACGCTCCGGCTACGGCAAGGACATGTCCATGTATGGGCTGGAGGATTACACGGTGGTGCGCCATGTGATGTTCAAGCACTGAGTCAAGACAACGTTGGCAACACATGCCCACGGTTGCCGGGTCGAGGTCCTGCTAAGGTTTTCGTCGATCGATGCACGTTCGCCGGTTGACGGAAATCCTGGCAGAACCTAGGGTGTCTACAACGTATACACCCTAGGAGATCAGCCATGGCCTCGCCCGTTTTATCCTTTCGCGTGGAAGAAGGTCTGGCCCAACAGCTGGATTTGTTGGCCATCGCCACCGACCGCGATCGTCAATACCACCTCAAGCGTGCACTGGTCCGATATGTGGAGGCCGAATCCTGGCATCTGCAAGCCATCAGCGAAGGCGTGGCAGACGCCGACGCTGGAAACCTGACCGACCTGGACGCCGTGAAGGCTAAGTGGGCAAAGCGTGCCGAGCATCGTACTGACCGACAAAGCACAGAGTGACCTCGACTCGATTCACGAACACTACCAAGCTGCCCTCGGCAAGAACGGCGCAGCTGCTGCCATCATCACGATCCTGGAAACCTTGCAACGCCTGCAGCGTTTTCCGGGTTCGGGCCGCCCCTCGATCGCACCCGATATCCGAGAGCTGGTGCTGACACGCTACCCGTTCGTTATCCCCTACCGTATGGTGCATGCACAAGTGCAGATTCTGCGGATATTGCACCAACGCAACGAGCGTCCACAGGACTGGTCGCCGGAATGACATCGGTGATGCCCGCCCACCCCGGCCGCCGATCCTGCCCTTAGAACCTCGAAACACTCCTCATTGCATCCACCAAGTAGCGCATGGCGATCCGGTCGCTTTCCGACAGTTCCCGATAGCGCTCCACCAGTTTCAGTTCTTCCAGGCTCAAGCGCCGCGACCTGCGCCCATGAGTCAGGTTTGGAAAGATCCCCAGTATTTCAGCGATGCCCTGTATTTTCGTCATGAGCGTATGTCCTTCTGTACGTCGAATGTAACTGATAGCGCGTGTGGATCCCGGCGTGGATCGCCTGTCACGCTAGAGAATAGGGAGGTTTCCAACCGGGAGAAGGGAGTTTTAGAGTAATTAGTCAAAAAATGCCGCAATCCTTATAAAAAAAGAAATAACTGTAAGAAATTTTGACTTAGCCCCGCTTTCCGTTCTCCCGGCACCCGCTCATCCCCTATGATTTTGCGCCTCGGTGAACCGATCCAGCTCTCAGGCATCTGTTCTAACGTTCGTCGCGTTTGGCCAAAGGCATGTCCGAACTCCTTCATCAGTCTTCTGTTGCCAGGATGGGCACGGGATTGTTTCGAGAAAGGTTGTATTTATGCACCGCAGGAACCTGCTCAAGGCCTCCATGGCCTTTGCCGCCTACACCGGGCTGTCAGCCTCAGGGCTCATGGCCGCGCGCGCCTGGGCTGCTGATCAGACCGCCGACGGCGAAGCCCGTCCCTTCGATTTCGATTCGCTGAAAGACCAGGCCCGCAAACTGGCCGCCAGCCGCTACGTCGACACCAAGCAAGTCTTGCCGCCGACCCTGGCGCAGATGTCGCCCTTGCAGTTCAACGCCATTCAGTACGACGCCAATCACTCCCTGTGGAATGAGCTGGAAGGTCGGCAACTGGACGCGCAGTTCTTCCACGTCGGCATGGGCTTCAAGCAGCCGGTGCGCATGTACAGCCTCGACCCGAAGACCCGCATGGCCCGTGAGGTGCACTTCCGCCCGGAGCTGTTCAACTACGAGAAAACCACGGTCAACACCTCGCAACTGACGGGTGACCTGGGCTTCGCCGGCTTTCGCGTGTTCAAGGCGCCAGAACTGGCCCGCCACGACATCGTGTCGTTCCTGGGGGCCAGTTATTTCCGCGCCGTCGATGCCAGCGGCCAGTACGGGCTGTCGGCTCGCGGCCTGGCCATCGACACCTACGCCAAGAAGCGCGAGGAGTTCCCGGACTTCACCAAGTTCTGGTTCGAAACCCCGGACAAGAACAGCACCCGCTTCGTGGTCTACGCCTTGCTCGACTCCCCCAGCGCCACCGGTGCCTATCGGTTCGACATCGATTGCCAACCGACCCGTGTGGTGATGGAAATCGATGCGCACATCAACGCCCGCACCGCCATCGAACAACTGGGTATCGCGCCGATGACCAGCATGTTCAGTTGCGGCACCGTCGAGCGGCGCATGTGCGACACCATCCATCCGCAAATCCATGACTCCGACCGGCTGGCCATGTGGCGCGGCAACGGCGAGTGGGTCTGCCGTCCGTTGAACAACCCCGCCACCCTGCAATTCAACGCCTTTGCCGACAACAATCCGAAAGGTTTCGGCCTGGTACAGACCGACCATGACTTCGCCAGCTACCAGGACACCGTGGACTGGTACAGCAAGCGCCCGAGCCTGTGGGTCGAGCCGACGACGGCCTGGGGCGAGGGCTCGGTCGACCTGCTGGAAATTCCTACGACCGGCGAAACCCTGGATAACATCGTCGCGTTCTGGACACCGAAGAAACCGGTGGCCGCCGGCGACTCGTTGAACTACGGCTACAAACTCTACTGGAGCGCCCTGCCCCCGGTCAGCACGGACCTGGCCCATGTCGATGCAACCCGTTCGGGCATGGGCGGCTTCATCGAAGGCTGGGCGCCGGGCGAACACTACCCGACCGTCTGGGCCCGCCGCTTCGCCGTGGACTTCAGCGGCGGCGGTCTCGACCAGTTGCCACCGGGCACTGGCATCGAACCGGTGGTGACCTGCTCCCATGGCGAGGTGAAGGATTTCAACGTACTGGTGCTGGACGCGATCAAGGGCTACCGCATCACCTTCGACTGGTACCCGACCGACGACCGCGTCGACCCGGTGCAGATGCGCCTGTTCATCCGCACCAAGGACCGGACCTTGAGCGAGACCTGGCTGTACCAGTACTTCCCGCCAGCGCCGGACAAGCGCAAGTATCCCTGAGCCCTGCTGCGTCAGGGATGACGCCTTCGCGAGCAAGCCCGCTCCCATAGATTACGTGTGAACAACACGAATCCACTGTGGGAGCGAGCTTGCTCGCGAAGACGGCAGTACCAACACTCACGATTTCAGATAAGCAAAAAGCCCCGGCCAATGACGACCGGGGCTTTTTTGTTTTACCAAACACTCAATCGCGCAAATCCGATTCATGGATCGGCTGGTCCCGATGCGTCGCCCGCTGGTACTGCGCCGGCCACACGGCCTTGCGCCCGCCCAGGTCATCGTCGGCGTGCAAGGCCCAGTACGGATCACGCAACAATTCGCGGGCCAGGAAGATGATGTCTGCCTGGCAGGTCCGCAGGATGTGTTCGGCCTGGGCCGGTTCGGTGATCATGCCCACCGTACCGGTGGCGATTTCCGATTCCTTGCGCACCCGTTCGGCAAAGCGGGTCTGGTAGCCAGGGCCGGTGGGGATCTCGGCGTTGGCGGCGGTGCCACCCGAGGACACGTCGATCAGGTCCACCCCCAACGCCCTGAGGCGCCGTGCCAGCTCCACGGTTTCATCCGGGTTCCAGCCGTCCTCGACCCAGTCGGTGGCGGAAACGCGCACGAACACCGGCAGCTCTTCAGGCCAGACCGCCCGGATCGCTTCGGTGACTTGCAGCACCAGGCGGATTCGGTTTTCGAACGAACCGCCATATTGATCGCGGCGCTGATTGCTCAAGGGCGACAGGAATTGATGCAGCAGGTAACCGTGGGCGGCGTGGACCTCGACCACCTTGAACCCGGCGGTGAGGGCGCGCTTGGCCGAATCGACGAACGCCTGGATCAGGCCGGCGATCTGCCCCTCGTCCAACTGGACCGGCTGGGTGTGTTGCGGGTCGAAGGCGATCGGTGACGGACCGACCGGCACCCAGCCGCCATCCGCCGGCTTCACGCTGCCGTGGTTGCCCAGCCAGGGGCGCCAGGTACTGGCCTTGCGTCCGGCGTGGGCCAACTGGATACCCGGCACGGCCCCCTGGGCGGTGATGAAACGGGTAATGCGTTGCAGCGGTTCGATCTGTTCATCGTTCCACAGCCCCAGGTCCTGGGCGGTGATACGGCCGTCAGCCGTGACGGCGGTGGCTTCGGTGAACACCAGGCCGGCGCCACCAACGGCGCGGCTGCCCAGGTGGACCAAATGCCAGTCGTTGGCCAGGCCATCGACGCTCGAATATTGGCACATCGGTGAGACCGCGATGCGATTGGGCAGGGTCAATTGACGAAGGGTATAGGGTTCCAGCAGCAGACTCATGGGGCACCTCTCGAATCAGTGGGCAGGCTCCAGGGTTCTGTTTGAACAGTCGACGAGTGACAAAAGCGCAACACCCGCCCCCGCGGGCAACGAAAATCGACAAGACGTCACAAGGGCTATCAAGCAGTGCTTAGAGCCTAGTCGACAACCCGCAAGGACGGAGGGTTCAGAACTTAAAAAGCCGACGGCGTGGCGCAATGACGTACCCCTGTGGCGAGGGAGCTTGCTCCCGCTGGACGCGCCAGCGTCCCCTTGCAATGTGATGGCTGGAATTCAGGGGGCCGCTTCGCAGCCCAGCGGGAGCAAGCTCCCTCGCCACGAAGGCCCCTCGACTACCGCGGCTCGATATGGGCAATCATCAACTGCACGGTTTCCTGGCCGCGGAACTCGTTGAGGTCGAGCTTATAGGCCAGTTCCACCCAGCGCACGGTAGGGTTGGGCCAGATCTCGCGGTCGATGCCAAAGGCGATGCCATCAAGCTTCACCGAGCCGCACTCGCTCTTGAGGACCACCTTCAAGTGCCGTTCGCCCACCACCCGCTGTTCCACCAACTGAAACACGCCGTGGAACATCGGCTCGGGAAAATGCTGGCCCCAGGGCCCGGCATGACGCAGCGCCCGGGCCAGTTCCAGGTGGAACTCCTCGACCGCCAACGTGCCGTCCGACAACAGCCGCCCGGTCAGGTCTTCGTCGCGCAGTTGCCTGCGCACTTCGGCGTCGAACGCCTCGGCAAACAACGGGAAATTCGCTTCCGGCAACGTCAGCCCCGCCGCCATGGCGTGGCCGCCGTACTTGCTGATCAGGGTCGGATGCTGCGCCGCCACCACGCTCAGCGCATCGCGAATGTGGAACCCCGGCACCGAGCGTCCCGAGCCCTTGAGCAAGCCGTCACCGGCGTCGGCAAAGGCGATGGTCGGTCGGAAATAGCGCTCTTTCATCCGCGAGGCGAGAATCCCGATCACCCCTTGGTGCCACTGCGGGTCGAACAGGCACAAGCCGAACGGCATCGACTCCACCGGCAACTCCTTGAGCTGGGCCAGGGCTTCGCGCTGCATACCTTGCTCGATGGATTTGCGGTCCTGGTTCATGCCATCCAGTTGCGCGGCCATCTCCCGCGCCAGGGCCGGGTCGTCGGTGAGCAGGCATTCAATGCCCAGGCTCATGTCATCCAGGCGCCCCGCCGCATTCAGGCGCGGCCCAAGGATAAACCCGAGGTCCGTGGAGGTGATGCGCGAAGGGTCGCGCTTGGCCACTTCCAGAATCGCCTTGATGCCCGGACGGGCGCGCCCGGCACGAATCCGCTCCAGCCCCTGGTGCACCAGGATGCGGTTGTTGGCGTCCAGGGGCACCACGTCGGCGACGCTGCCCAGGGCCACCAGGTCGAGCAACTCGCCAATGTTCGGTTGCGGCGTGCTGGCGTACCACCCCAGGCTGCGCAGGCGGGCCCGCAGCGCCATCAGCACGTAGAAGATAACCCCGACCCCGGCCAGCGCCTTGCTCGGAAACTCACAGCCAGGCTGGTTCGGGTTGACGATGGCATCGGCCGCCGGCAGTTCGAGGCCCGGCAAGTGGTGGTCGGTGACCAGCACCTTGAGCCCCGCGGCCTTCGCCGCCGCCACGCCTTCCACGCTGGAAATCCCGTTGTCGACGGTGATCAGCAACTGCGGCTCGCGAGCCAGCGCGACTTCGACGATTTCCGGGGTCAGGCCATAGCCATACTCGAAGCGGTTGGGCACCAGGTAGTCGACATGGGCCGCACCAAGCAGGCGCAGCCCCAGCATGCCGACGGTGCTGGCGGTCGCGCCATCGGCGTCGAAGTCGCCGACGATCAGGATCCGCTGGCGCTGCTCCAGCGCCACCACCAACAGGTCAACCGCCGCGTCGATGCCCTTGAGCTGCTGGAACGGAATCAGGCGCGCCAGGCTCTTGTCCAGCTCGGCCTCGGACTGTACGCCACGGGCGGCGTACAGGCGAGTCAACAAGGGCGGCAGGTCCCCCAGAAACGGCAGGGTGTCGGGTAGCTGGCGGGGTTCTATGCGCATGGGGTGACGGACATTTCTCTATAAAGCTGTGGAATTTTGATGACTTGTGGCGAGGCAGCTTGATGCCGTGGTGGCTCAACCACGCTCGCCCAGCAACCATTGCAACTGGACTTCATGCTGACCGCGGTCATCGGTCACGAACACCGTGCCCTCGCTGATCATCACGTCCCACTTGATCACCCGGGGCATGTCCTGGGCCAGGGTTTCGAGCACTTCTTGGGGCACCGCGGCGATGTTGACGTTCTTCAGGTTCTTGATCGCCGGAATCACCTTGCCTTCCCAGACGCGCAAGCTGCCGTAGGCCAGCAGGCTGGTGCGCTCGGTGCGGCGCGAGCACCAGGTCAGGCGATCGGCATCGGGCTGACCGACTTCGATCCAGTGCAGCACACGGTCATCCAGGCTTTTTTCCCACAACGCTGGCTCATCGACATCCGACAGACCACGTCCAAAAGACAGCAGCTCGTTGTACCAGAGCGCGTAGGCCAGCAGACGCACGGTCATGCGTTCCTCGGTTTCCGAAGGGTGGCGGGCGATGGTCTGCTTCACGTTCTCGTAGACATTGCGGTCGAGGTCGGTGAGGTTCAGTTCAAACTTGTAGGTCGTGGACGGCTGGGCCATGAACAGGGCTTCTTGATACGGGGAAAGGCGGCAAGTCTAACCGATGACGCGGGCAATCCACGAATTGCCGACCATCAACCTGCGGCGACTGACCCTGGCCTATGATAAAACGCTCTATTCGTTCTGCCTTGTCCTACAGGATCCGCCATGTCGCTCACTGCCAAACCCCTTGCCGGCGTCAAAGTCATCGAACTGGGCACCCTGATCGCCGGGCCCTTCGCTTCGCGAATCTGCGGTGAATTCGGCGCCGAGGTGATCAAGGTCGAATCTCCGGATGACGGCGATCCGCTGCGCAAGTGGCGCAAGCTTTATGAAGGCACGTCCCTGTGGTGGTTCGTCCAGGCGCGCAACAAGCAATCCCTGACCCTGAACCTGAAACACCCCGAAGGCCTGCAGATCCTGAAAAAACTGATCGGCGAAGCCGACATCCTGATCGAGAACTTCCGGCCCGGCGTGCTGGAAAAACTCGGCCTGGGCTGGGACGTCCTGCACGCGCTCAACCCCAGGCTTGTGATGGTGCGGCTGTCGGGTTTCGGCCAGACCGGGCCGATGAAAGACCAGCCAGGGTTTGGCGCGGTGGGTGAATCCATGGGAGGCCTGCGCTACATCACCGGCTTCGAAGACCGTCCGCCCGTGCGCACCGGGATTTCCATCGGCGACTCCATCGCCGCACTCTGGGGCGTGATCGGCGCGCTCATGGCCCTGCGCCACCGCGAAGTCAACGGCGGCACCGGCCAGGTGGTGGACGTGGCGTTGTACGAGGCGATCTTCGCCATGATGGAAAGCATGGTGCCGGAGTTCGACGTGTTCGGTTTCATCCGTGAGCGCACCGGCAATATCATGCCCGGCATCACACCGTCGTCGATCCACACCAGCGCCGACGGCAAGCACGTGCAGATCGGCGCCAACGGTGACGCGATCTTCAAGCGCTTCATGCAGCTCATCGGTCGCGACGACCTGGCCAATGACCCGCAACTGGCCAGCAACGATGGCCGTGACGCCCGCCGTGACGAGTTGTATGGCGTCATCGACCGCTGGGTCAATTCACTGCCCCTCGATGTCGTCATCGAACAGTTGAACCAGGCCGGCGTGCCGGCCAGCCGGATATTCAGCGCCGAGGACATGTTCAACGACCCGCAATTCCTCGCCCGGGAAATGTTCCTGCAGGCCAGGTTGCCAGACGGCAAGGGGTTCAAGATGCCCGGTATCGTCCCGAAACTGTCGGACACGCCGGGCACTTGCGACTGGGTCGGGCCGACGTTGGGGGAACACAACGCACAAGTGCTCGGCGAGCTTGGCTACGATGCACAGCAGATCGCCAAGCTGCGCACCGACGGCGCCATTTGACACACCACAGCGGGCCGTCACTGAGGATCAAGTTGTGGGAGCAAGCTTGCTCCCACAAAGGTTGCGCGCTAAAACACAAACGCCAGGCAAAAAGAAACCCCGAGCAGTGGGGAGACAACTCGGGGTTAAACGTAACCATTCATGGTTAGTACAACAAGCGACGAGCACCGGAGCACAATGCTCGCTCTTGTTGGTAAAAGGTCTGACTCACCAAAGCGTAGGAAGGTTCCCACGAACTCGGGTCAATTCGGGGCAACCATGACCTTGTCGCCCGCCAGATTACGCAGCGCCGCTATCACACAGGGCTCCAGGCGCCCCTCGGCAATCAGTACATCGCGATGCAGGCCGTCGACCACGTCCGTCAGCTGACGCTTGTCGGTCAATTGGGCTTGGTTGAACACTCGTTCGACCATAATGGCCCCGGAGGCATTCTTCAGCGTCACCAGGCATTCGCCCTTGGCGCCAGAGGGAGTCAGCGAGACCTGATACGGGCTCAAAGCCTCACCCAGCAATAGGCTGATACTTTCCATTCGCTCACCCTTCAATAGTCCGAAAACAACTGCGTGTACCCAGTAAATGACCGTGGGCCGCAACAGAAAGTTCGCCAGCGCAGCGAGGCGGCACACCTGGGCCTCGTTCAACCGAGCATGCGCGTGCAATGTGACAGGCAAACAACAGGCCGGCGCATCGCGAACGCTGCGGGATCAGGCCAGCAAGCCATCGGAACGACACCACCGGCGCCCTGCGTCCTTCCAGCCGCCCAGCAGCCCGCGCAACTGCCCATCGGCCCCGTAGAACGGCACCGACCAATGGTAGATATTGCGCAAACCGCCATTGAACAGCAGTTGCCGGTCGGCAAATCGGGATTGTCCGGTGCGCAACTGCTCCATCATTTCGCCATGCAGCTGTTCGGCGGTGGCCGGGGGGAAAACGCTGGAATCCGTCAATCGCGTGCCCCGCAGCTTTTCGAAACGCGTCGCCAACAGGTCTTCGTAACTTTTGTTGCACATGATCAGGCGCCCTTCCAGGTCGCGGATGAAGATCGGATCGGGAATCGCGTCCATCAAGGCCCGCTGCAACATCAACTGGTCCTTGAGCACGGCCTCGGCCTTGAGGCGCTGATCGATCTGGATCTGCAGCCGACGGTTCCACAGCACGGACAACAGGCCGAACAGCGCGACCGTGATCACGCACCAGTACCCCCACGTCGACACGCGCTGCCACAGCGAAGGCGCAGGGCTGGGGAGCGTGCCCGTCAGCCACTTGGCACGCAGTGCGCGCATGTCCTCGGCCGGAAACCCTTCCAGCGCCTTGTTCAGGATCCCCAGCAAGGGGGTGAGGTCCTGGCGCACCGCCAGGTAGTCCGGTTCCCAGCGCCCCTCAAGGCTGGCGCCGACCTGCAACTGCCCCGCCGGGTAGAGGTGCACGCTGGTTTCGTTCTCGATGGTGGCGAAGGCCTCCCGGCTTTCCACCAACGCCCGCGCCTCCCCATACGTCTTGACCGTGCGCAACTCGATGGTCGGGTAGTCGCGCCGGATCTCCGCCTCCAGGGCATGCCGGGCGGGCAACGCCAGGACCTTGCCCTTGAGCTGCTCCAGCGAATGGAGCACCGTCTCCCCGGCCCGGCCAACCAATACCCAGCCGAAGCCGCCAAATGCATGGCTGAAATGGAGGAAGTCCCGGCGTTCGTCATTCATCGCCAGATTAGCGGTCATGTCCGCCTCGCCATTCTCCAGCATGGTCAATAACTGGCCAGGGGAAAACGACTCCCGGTGCACGAACTCAAGGCCGGTCATCAGCGCAATGCGCTGGAGAATGTCGTGGTTCAAGCCGTCCCACTGCCCCAGCTCATTCTTGAACAGGTACAGCGGAAACTGCATCGAGGCCACCACGACCCGCGGGTTTTCCCTGATCCACTTCAATTCCCGGGCATCCAGTACCAGCCGTTCGCCAGGGTTGAGCGGTGGCGCCTGGACGGTGGTCAACGGCGTCGCCCCGCCCCACGGCGCCCAGTACATCAACGCCAGGCCTGCCACCCAACTGCGCAAGGGTTCGGATTTGATAAAAAACAACATCTGCACTTTCCTTCGAGATGACTCGCTCGTCCCTCCCAGGGCCGAAAACCCGATCAGTTTGGCATGCAGAAACAAGAAAGCCCGTCAGGAGACGGGCTTCAAAATGTGACAGGTTCAGGCGGTCAGAGTGGCTTTCCGCGGTTGCCATGCTGACTGACAAAGGCCTGCACGGCAGCCAGGTCGTTGGGCAACACGGTGCAACGCTCATCTCTCTCAAACAAATCAGAAAGATGTGCAGGCAGTTCCAGCGCTTTTCCTACACCCGCTTGCTCCACGGCTTCCGGGAACTTGACCGGATGGGCCGTCCCCAGGACCACCATCGGGATGTCCAGGCTGCGACGGCACTCACGGGCGGCCTTGACGCCGATGGCGGTGTGCGGGTCGAGCAACTCGCCGCATTGGCTGAAAACCTCGGCGATGGTTTCGCAGGTTTGCGCGTCATCCACGGCCAGGGAATCGAACAGCTTGCGGGCTTCGGTCCAGCGCTCGGGCTCGACGCTGAAGCCGCCGCCCTGCTTGAAGCTGTCCATCAGGCCGGCGATGGCCGCGCCATTGCGACCGTGCAGGTCGAACAGCAAGCGTTCGAAGTTCGACGAGACCATGATGTCCATCGACGGCGACAACGTGGCGTGCAGGGTTTCCTTGACGTACTGGTTGCCGCTCATGAAGCGGTGCAGGATGTCGTTGCGGTTGGTGGCGACGATCAACTGGTTGATCGGCAGGCCCATGTTGCGCGCCAGGTAGCCGGCGAAGATATCGCCAAAGTTGCCGGTGGGTACCGAGAACGCCACGGAACGGGCCGGGCCGCCCAGTTGCAGGGCTGCGTGGAAGTAATAAACGATCTGGGCCATGATCCGTGCCCAGTTGATCGAATTCACCGCCACCAGCCGGGTGCCCTTGAGGAAACCCTGATCGGCGAAACTGGCCTTGACCATTTCCTGGCAGTCGTCGAAGTTGCCTTCGATGGCGATGTTGTGGATGTTATCGCCGAAGATGGTCGTCATCTGCCGACGCTGCACTTCCGAGACACGGTTGTGCGGGTGCAGGATGAAGATGTCGACGTTCTCGCAATGCTTGCAGCCTTCGATGGCGGCCGAGCCGGTGTCGCCGGAGGTGGCGCCCACGATCACCACGCGCTCGCCACGTTTTTGCAACACGTAGTCCAGCAGGCGGCCGAGCAATTGCAGGGCGAAGTCCTTGAACGCCAGGGTCGGGCCGTGGAACAGCTCCATCACCCACTCGTTACCGTTGAGCTGACGCAGCGGTGCGATAGCGTTGTGGGAAAAGACCCCGTAGGTCTCTTCGAGAATCTTTTTGAAATCGGCGTCCGGGATGCTGCCGGTGACGAACGGGCGCATGACCCGGAACGCCAGCTCGTGGTACGGCAGGCCGGCCCAGGAGGCGATTTCTTCCTGGGTGAAACGGGGCAGGTTTTCCGGCACATAGAGGCCGCCGTCCGTGGCCAGGCCGGCCAGCAGGACATCTTCGAAATTCAGGGCCGGTGCCTGGCCGCGGGTGCTGATATAGCGCATGGGGGCAAACCTTTGGTTTGAGCTTCGAGCTTCGAGCTGCAAGCTACAAGTTGACAGCGGATCGGCTTTTACTTGGAGCTTGCAGCTTGCGGCTTGCAGCTTTGATTAATTCAGATGCTCAACGCGGATCCGGACAACAGGGCCTACCACGCCCTGGAGCGCTTCGAGCGCGGCAATCGCGTCGTTGATGCGCTGCTCGACCACACGGTGGGTCAGCAGGATCATCGGCACCAGGCCGTCGTGTTCCTCGACTTCCTTCTGCATGATCGACTCGATGTTGATCCCCCGCTCGGACAGGATACTCGCCACCTGGGCCAGTACGCCCGGGTGGTCCTTGGCCTGGATCCGTAGGTAGTAGGAGCTTTCGCACGCCTCGATCGGAAGAATCGGGTGGGCCGACAACGAATCCGGCTGGAAGGCCAGGTGCGGTACACGGTTTTCCGGGTCGGAGGTCATGGCGCGGACCACGTCCACCAGGTCGGCGACCACCGAGGAAGCCGTCGGCTCCATGCCGGCACCGGCGCCGTAGAACAGCGTCGAACCGGACGCGTCGCCGTTGACCATCACCGCGTTCATCACGCCATTGACGTTGGCGATCAGGCGATCGGCCGGGATCAGCGTCGGGTGCACGCGCAGCTCGATGCCGCTGGCGGTGCTGCGTGCCACGCCCAGGTGCTTGATGCGGTAGCCCAGCGCTTCGGCGTAGTTCACGTCAGCGGTGGTCAGCTTGGTGATGCCTTCGGTGTAGGCCTTGTCGAACTGCAACGGGATACCGAACGCGATGGACGCCAGGATCGTCAGCTTGTGCGCGGCGTCGATGCCTTCTACGTCGAAGGTCGGATCGGCCTCGGCGTAACCCAGGGCCTGGGCCTCGGCCAGCACGTCTTCGAAGGTGCGACCCTTCTCGCGCATCTCGGTGAGGATGAAGTTGCCGGTACCGTTGATGATCCCCGCCACCCAGTTGATACGGTTGGCCGACAGGCCTTCACGGATCGCCTTGATCACCGGGATGCCACCGGCCACGGCGGCTTCGAACGCCACGATCACACCCTTCTCGCGGGCCTTGGCGAAAATTTCATTACCGTGAACGGCGATGAGCGCCTTGTTCGCGGTGACCACATGCTTGCCATTCTCGATGGCCTTGAGTACCAACTCGCGGGCAACGGTATAGCCGCCCACCAGCTCTACGACGATGTCGATCTCAGGGTTCGTGGCCACTTCGAAGACATCGTTGGTAATCGCAATACCGGTCGTCTGGAACTGAGGCTTTGGCGTGCGCATGGCAATTTGTGCCACTTCGATTCCACGCCCGGCACGACGAGCAATTTCCTCGGCGTTGCGCTGAAGTACGTTGAAGGTGCCGCCACCGACGGTACCTAACCCACAGATGCCTACTTTGACCGGATTCACTCTTGACTCCCCATGAAACGGCCGACGCAAGGGTCGGCCGTGAATACAGCCGCGCAGCAACGCGGCTTTGTGTTTAACGGCCCGACGAAGGTTTTCGCCGAGCCGTGACCTTCAAAAACGGATCATTCATGATCATTTGGCACCAAGGGCCAGTTTGGCGACTTGTGGCGCCGGCTGGTAGCCCGGAATCACTTGGCCGTCGGCCAAAACGATGGCCGGTGTGCCGTTCACGCCGATGGACTGGCCGAGGGCGAACTGTTTGGAAACCGGGTTCTCGCACTTGGCGGCCTTGATTTCCTTGCCATCGACCATCTTGTCCATGGCCGCCTTCTTGTCCTTGGAGCACCAGACCGCCTGCAACTGCTCGTCACCCGGCGAACCCAGGCCCTGGCGCGGGAACGCCACGTAGCGCACTTCGATGCCGCGCTTGTTCAGCTCCGGCACTTCGGCGTGCAACTTATGGCAATACGGGCAGGTGGTGTCGGTGAACACGGTGATATGGGACTTGGTTTCGCCAACGGCCGGGTAGACCACGGTTTCCGCAACCGGAATGCCGTTGATCAGCTTGGAGATGCCCTGGCGTTCGGTGATCTCGGTGAGATTGACCGGCTTGCCGTCCTTGAGCTCGAACAGGTTGCCCTGGACGATGTACTGCCCGTCGGCGCTGGCATAGAGCACGCGGCTGCCCTTGAGCTTGACTTCATACAGACCGGACATCGGGCTGGCCGAAATGGCTTCGATCGGCACTTCGAGCTGAAGGTTTTCCAGGCTCTTGCGGATAGCCTTGTCGGCCGCGTCATCGGCGATGGCAAAGGTACTGGCCAGCGCGATGGCGGCGGCGGTGAACATCTGGATCAAGCGCATGAGGACTCCTGAGGCGAACAAATGGGACGGGGAAACGCCGACCTTGGATTCGGGTTCCAGCCGCCCACTGTGCAAACCGGCAAAGCCTACCACATAAGGCCCGCGTGGCCGAATGCCGGTGATCCAGGCATTTGATGGTTGGTGGGGGGACGAAGCCATTCCCTGTGGGAGCGGGCTTGCTCGCGAAAGCGCTGGGTCAGTCTGGATCGATGCTGAATGTGCCGCCGTCTTCGCGGGCAAGCCCGCTCCCACAGGGTGATCGGTGTTCGCAGGAAACACTCAGCCGCGCGGATGGTGCTTGGCATGCAAGTCTTGCAGCCGTGCCCGAGCGACGTGAGTGTAGATCTGGGTGGTGGACAGGTCGCTGTGGCCCAACAACATCTGCACCACCCGCAGGTCAGCGCCGTGGTTGAGCAGGTGCGTGGCGAAGGCGTGGCGCAAGGTGTGGGGCGAGAGGGATTTGCCGATGCCGGCGACCTTGGCCTGGTGCTTGATACGGTGCCAGAAGGTCTGGCGGGTCATCTGGTCGCCATTACGGCTGGGGAACAGCACGTCGCTGGGACGCCCGCCCAACAGTTCGTGGCGGGCCTCGCGCAGGTAGCGCTCGACCCAGACAATCGCTTCTTCGCCCATCGGCACCAGGCGTTCCTTGCTGCCCTTGCCCATCACCCGCAACACGCCCTGGCGCAGGTTCACCTGTTCCAGGGTCAGGCTGATCAGCTCGGTGACGCGCAGGCCGCAGGCATACAAGACTTCCAGCATGGCCCGGTCGCGCTGGCCGATGGCTTCACTGAGGTCAGGCGCCGCCAGCAACGCTTCCACGTCGGCTTCCGACAGGGACTTAGGCAGCGGGCGCCCCAGTTGCGGCATCTCCACCCGCAAGGTCGGGTCCACCGCGATCAGCTTTTCCCTCAACAGATAGCGATAAAACCCACGCAAACCGGAGAGAAATCGTGCGGTTGAGCGTGGCTTATAGGCCTGCTCCAGGCGCCACGCCAGGTGATCGAGGATCAGTTCCCGACCGGCATTGATCAATTCCAGGTTCTGTTCCTGCAGCCAGCCGTTGAACAGGGCCAGGTCGCTGCGGTAGGCCTGGCGGGTGTTGTCGGACAGCCCCTTCTCCAACCACAAGGCGTCGAGGAACTGGTCTATCAAGGGATGATCGATGGCTGGCATAAAGACTCGTGAAAAATGCAGGCTTACGCAGGGTGCTCAAAGACCTAATCGCAGGCAACAAAAAAGCAGCCCGTAGGCTGCTTTTTTTGCATCGGAAGCTGGACTTAAGCCAGTTTTTCCTTGATGCGAGCTGCTTTACCCGACAGGTCGCGCAGGTAGTACAGCTTGGCTTTACGTACGTCACCGCGACGCTTGACAGCCATGCTGTCGATTTGCGGGCTGTAGGTCTGGAAAGTACGCTCTACGCCAACACCGTTGGAGATTTTACGAACGGTGAAAGCACTGTTCACGCCACGGTTACGCTTGGCGATAACGACGCCTTCGAACGCTTGCAGACGGGAACGATCACCTTCCTTCACTTTCACCTGAACGACAATGGTGTCGCCCGGGGCAAAGGTAGGGATCTCTTTGGTCATCTGCTCTGCTTCGAGTGCAAGGATGATTTTGTTAGTCATGCTGTGCTCCTAAGGCAAGTCTCGGACTTACCATCGATACGTTGTTAACTATCGTCCCGCTCGCGGATGTATTCCTCGAGCAGCTTCTTCTCTTCTCCAGAAAGCGAGCGGCTTTCCAGAAGATCGGCGCGTCGTTCATAGGTCCGACCAAGGGACTGCTGTAAACGCCAACGCCGGATGTGCGCGTGGTTGCCACTTAGCAACACGTCGGGAACACGCTGATCCGCATACACCTCCGGTCGGGTGTAGTGCGGGCAATCCAGCAGACCATCCGTAAAGGAATCTTCCTCAGCGGAATCCACATGCCCTAAAGCTCCAGGCAGCAGTCGTGTAACCGCATCGATCAGGACCATCGCCGGCAGCTCGCCGCCAGACAGTACATAGTCGCCAATCGACCACTCTTCATCGACATGAGCTTCAATAAAACGCTCGTCAATGCCTTCATAACGGCCGGCAATCAGGATCAATGCATCCGAATTCGCCAGCTCGCGTACCGCCGACTGAGTCAGCTGGCGGCCTTGGGGCGACAGGTAGATCACCTTCGCACCTTCCCCGGCTGCCGCCCTGGCCTGAACCAGTGCATCTTCCAGGGGCTTGATCTTCATCACCATGCCCGGACCCCCGCCAAACGGGCGATCGTCCACAGTGTGATGCCGATCCGTGGTGTAGTCCCGCGGATTCCAACAAGTGAGCTGCAACAGCTCCTGTTTCACCGCGCGGCTGGTTATGCCGTACTCGCTGATGGCGGAAAACATCTCGGGAAACAATGTGATGACTTCAACGCGCAAGTTAGCCACGTTCAGAAATCCGCATCCCATTCCACCTTCATCTCGCCTGCTGCAAGGTCGACGGCCAACACGCATTGCTCGGTATAGGGCAACAGGCGTTCACGATCATCCAGGCTGCCGACGCAAGGCTTGACCACCAGTACATCGTTCGAACCGGTCTCGAGCAGGTGATCGATCTTTCCGAGCAGTTGCCCGAGTGAATCGATAACCTTCAGACCTACCAGCTGGTACCAGTAGTACTCGCCGTCGGTCAGTTCAGGGAACAGGTTGCGTGGCACGCAGATCTCATAACCGGCCAGAAGACGCGCTTCTTCACGATCATCGAGACCCTTGAGCTTCGCGACCAGGAACTTGTCGTTCCCACGTCCGCTGACCAGCTCCACCTGTTTCACGCTGCCTTCGCGCTTGAGCGTCCAGGCTTTGTAGTCCAACAGGTTCTTGATCGGATCAGTAAAGGAATACACCTTCACTTCGCCGCGAACGCCATGAACAGAATAAATCTTGCCGACAACGATCAGGTCATCAGCCGCTTTTGGCGTCGCGTTCATATTGCTCAGGCCGCAGCCTTAGCCGATTCCTTCAACAACTGAGCAACACGCTCAGAAGGTTGTGCACCAACGCTCAGCCAGTAGGCTACGCGCTCTTGGTTCACGGACAGACGAACTTCCTGACCACGGGCGATAGGGTTGAAGAAACCAACCTGCTCTTTGTGGGAACCGTCACGCGGGTTGCGGCTGTCGGTTACGGTCAGGTGGTAAAACGGGCGCTTTTTGGAGCCGCCAAGGGCAAGACGGATTGTTAGCATGTGAACATCGTTCCTGTAGTCGGTGCTGCAAATCTAAATGCACAGCGGGCATGGGTGCCCGAAAGGCAGCATATTCTAAGGAATATCCAGACTTTTGCAAATGACTTTTTCCGGCGAGTGCCGGCCTGCCATTCAGATCTGCCGCGGTCAGCGCCCGCCGGCGGCGGGTTGGCTGGAGATCCCACGTCCCCGTGGGCAGCGCCGGCATGACCGCCGGCGCGTGGATCCTTAGAGCTTGGGCATGCCGCCGCCGGGCAACATACCGCCCATGCCGCGCATCATCTTGGCCATCCCGCCCTTGGCGGAGAATTTCTTCATCATCTTCTGCATCTGCTTGTGCTGTTTGATCAAGCGACCGATGTCCTGCACCTGGGTGCCCGAACCCATGGCGATGCGGCGCTTGCGCGAACCGCTGATCAGCTCGGGGTCGCGGCGCTCGGCCGGGGTCATGGAGTTGATGATGGCTTCCATCTGTTTGAACTGCTTTTCAGCCGCGCCCTGGGCATTGCCCATCTGCGCCAGGTTCACGCCACCGATGTTCGGCAGTTTGTCCATGAGGCCGCCCAGGCCGCCCATGTTCTTCATTTGTTGCAACTGGTCGCGGAAGTCTTCGAGGTCGAAGCCCTTGCCCTTCTTCAGCTTCTTGGCCAGCTTGTCGGCCTTTTCCTTGTCGAGGGTCTGCTCGGCCTGCTCGATCAGGCTGAGCACGTCGCCCATGCCCAGGATGCGCGAAGCGATACGCTCGGGGTGGAACGGTTCGAGCGCTTCGCTCTTCTCGCCCATGCCGATGAACTTGATTGGTTTGCCGGTGATGGCGCGGACCGACAGCGCGGCACCGCCACGGGCATCGCCGTCGACCTTGGTCAGGATCACGCCGGTCAGCGGCAACGCATCGCCGAACGCCTTGGCGGTGTTGGCCGCGTCCTGGCCGGTCATGGCATCGACCACGAACAGGGTTTCCACCGGGTTGATCGCGGCATGCAAGGCCTTGATCTCGCCCATCATCTCGTCATCGATGTGCAGGCGACCGGCGGTGTCGACGATGACCACGTCGATGAACTTGAGCTTGGCTTCCTTTATAGCCGCCTGGGCAATGTCCACCGGTTTCTGGCTCAGGTCGGACGGGAAGAAGGTCACGCCGATGTCGTTGGCCAGGGTTTCCAGCTGCTTGATCGCCGCCGGGCGGTAGATGTCCGCGGACACCACCATCACCGACTTCTTCTTGCGCTCCTTGAGCAGGCGCGCCAGTTTGCCGGCGGTGGTGGTCTTGCCCGCGCCCTGCAGGCCGGCCATCAACACCACGGCAGGCGGGACGGCGCTCAGGTTCAGGTCTTCGTTGGCGGCGCCCATCAGGCTTTCGAGTTCGGCCTGGACGATCTTCACGAACGCCTGGCCCGGCGTCAGGCTGCGCGACACTTCGGTGCCGACGGCGCGTTCCTTGACCGAGTTGACGAAGTCCTTGACCACCGGCAGGGCGACGTCGGCTTCGAGCAACGCCATGCGCACTTCGCGCAGGGTGTCTTTGATGTTGTCCTCGGTCAGTTTCGCCTTGCCGGTGACATGGCGCAGCGTCTGCGAGAGACGGTCGGTTAGGTTTTCAAACATGCGCGATCCTTTCAGGCCCAGATGAGACCGGGATAATGGCGGCCCAGACCGTGAAAAATGTGCTCGGCGAGCCTGCGGCGTGGGCAGGTCGCGGATTATAGCGAAGAAGCGTGCAACGTACACCTGCCGGTCTTTCGTGTGGCGGGGGTTCTATGCCAAACTCAGCGACTTTCGGGCCTGCTTAACAGGATTTATGCTCCCCTTGCCACCCAGCTTGCTTGCCACACTCGCCGCCGCCTGCCTCTACGCCGCTGCGACCCTCTATCAAGGCACTCGCCTGGCCTCCGGCGCCAAGGCGAACAAACGCCTGCTGGTCACGCTTGGCGTGCTGGCGGTGCTCGGCCACGCGGCCAGCCTTTATACCCACCTGATGACGCCAATTGGCCTGGGCCTGGACTTTTTCAACGCCGCCAGCCTGATCGCCGTGGCCGTGATCGCCCTGACGCTGCTGGCCTGCTCGCGCATCCCGGTGGAAAACCTGCTGGTGCTGCTGTTCCCGCTGGGACTGACGACGGTGCTGCTGGCGCAGTTCGCGCCGTCGGGCACGGTGCAGGTCATCGACGAGGAGCCCGGCATCCTGGCCCACATCCTGCTGTCGATCCTGGCCTACGGCCTGTTCACCATCGCGGTCTTCCAGGCCTTGCTGCTGCTGGTGCAGGACCACCAGCTCAAGAACAAGCACCCGTCCGGGCTGATCCGCAACTTCCCGCCGCTGCAAACCATGGAAAGCCTGCTGTTCGGCTTCCTCTGGGCCGGCTGGACGCTGTTGTCGCTGTCGCTGATCTCCGGTTGGCTGTTCGTCGAGAACCTGTTCGCCCAGCACCTGGTGCACAAGACCCTGCTGGCCTGCCTGGCGTGGGTGGTGTTCAGCGTATTGCTGTGGGGCCGCAACCGCCTGGGCTGGCGCGGCCACAAGGCCATTCGCTGGACCCTCGCCGGTTTCTGCCTGCTGATGCTCGCGTACTTCGGCAGCAAGCTGGTCCGCGAATACATCCTGCATGTGTGACGGACGGCCCTGATGGATACGTTGCCCGTGGCGCCACTGCTCGCCGTGTGGGTCGTGCTGATCCTCTGGTCGGCCCTGTTCACCGCCATCGAAGCCGCCCAGCAACACCTGCTGGCCCAGCGCAAGGCTTCCCGGGCCACTGACAAGCCGCTCGCGACGCTGAACTTCGCGCTGATCAGCCTGGTTCTGTGCAACACCTTTTGTCGCACCCTGGCCGTGGTCATCGGCACCTTGCTGGCGATTTTCGCCTGGCTGGAGAACGGCCCCTGGGCCGCCTGGCTCGGCACCAGCGTAGCCCTGCTGGTGTTCGCCGACTACCTGCCGCGCTCACTGGCCAGCCGCCACCCCGATTCGGTGCTGGGGGTCGGCAACGCCTTGCTGGGCGTGCCATTGAAGATCGTTTACCCGTTAGCCTGGTTGCTCAACGCCATCAGCCAGTTGCTCCTGCGCCCGTTTGCCCGCAAGGCCAGCGTGGTGGTGCAGAGCGACGACGAAATGCCCACGCCCCCGCGCAACGAGCACGAACCCGAGCACAGCGGCGGCCGGCTGCACCCGATTTCCGGCATCCACGCCCTGGACAACATCACCGTCAACGACATCCTGGTGCCACGCAGCGAGGTCGATGGTATCAACCTCGACGACCCGATCGGCGAGATCATCGAGCAACTGCGCCTGAACCGACGCACCCGCCTGCCGGTGTTCCACAGCGACATCAACCAGGTCGAGGCGGTCCTCAACACCCGCCAGATCCGTCATCTGCTGGCGGATGCCAGCCTGACCCAGGAAGCCCTGCTGGCCGCCTCCCACGAACCCTACTTCGTACCGGAAAGCACGCCACTGCAATTGCAACTGCTGAATTTCCACAAGCAGCAACGGCGCCTGGGCATGGTGGTGGACGAATACGGCGAAGTGCTGGGTATCGTCACCCTGGAAGACATCCTCGAAGAAATCGTCGGCGAATTCGAAAGCGAACACAGCCTCGACAACCCCCATGTGCATCCCCAGCCCGACGGCCGCCTGATGATCGACGGCGCGGCGTCGATCCGCGAGCTGAACCGCACCCTCGGCTGGCACCTGCCTTGCGACGGCCCCAAGACCCTCAACGGGCTGGTGACCGAAGCGCTGGAAACCATTCCCGAAAGCCCGGTGTGCCTGAAGATCGGTCGCTACCGGCTGGAAATCATCGAGACCGTGGACAACCGCGTCAGCCAGGTGCTGGCGTGGCATAACAGTTCGGTGCCTGCTGCGTTCTAACCCCCCAATAACCTCTAAGTGAAACACAGTTGTGGCGAGGGGATTTATCCCCGTTGGGTCGCGCAGCGGCCCCAAACTGTTAGTCAGTTGCTTAAGATTCGGCGCAACGTCTTTTGGGGACCGCTTCGCAGTCCAACGGGGATAAATCCCCTCGCCACAAAAGCTCGTTTCGGCGTCAATAGGTATTGTTGATTCGTTAGCCTCCTTCCTATACTCAACCCGCTTATCCAGCCCTCGCCCGAACCCCGTGCCTACCCAGCACCCGGCAGGTTCCGGCCAGATCATCGGCAAAATCCGCATCAGCCCTGGGACTGTTCCTACCCGAAACAGCGACGGGATACCCGCCCACATCCCTGGGTGTTCGACCATAATAATTCGCTCCCACGGAGCACATGACTGTCAGGGATAACTGCATGACCACCACGACCTGCAACGACGCCGTGCCTGCCCAGCCGACGAACTCCGCCACACGCGTGGCCACCGCGAGTTTCATCGGCACCGCCATCGAGTTCTACGACTTCTACGTCTACGCCACCGCCGCCGCCCTGGTGATCGGGCCGGTGTTCTTCCCGCAAACCTCCGGCACGGCGCAGATGCTGTCGTCGTTCCTGACCTTCGGCATCGCCTTTCTCGCCCGCCCGCTGGGCTCGGCGCTGTTTGGCCACTTCGGCGACCGGATCGGGCGCAAGTCCACGCTGGTGGCATCGTTGCTGCTGATGGGCGTGTGCACCACCCTGATCGGTGTGTTGCCCGGCTATGCCAGCATCGGCGCCTGGGCCCCGATCCTCTTGTGCCTGCTGCGTTTTGGCCAAGGCCTGGGTCTGGGCGGTGAATGGGGCGGCGCGGCGCTGCTCGCCACCGAGAACGCGCCAAAAGGCAAGCGCGCCTGGTTCGGCATGTTCCCGCAATTGGGGCCGTCCATCGGCTTCCTGGCGGCCAACGGGCTGTTCCTGAGCCTGGCCATGACCCTGGACGACGAGCAATTTCGCGCCTGGGGCTGGCGCATTCCGTTCCTGCTCAGCGCGGTGCTGGTGATCGTCGGCCTCTACGTGCGCCTGAAGCTGCACGAAACCCCGGTGTTCGCCAACGCCGTGGCCCGCCAGGAACGGGTAAAGGTGCCGCTGGTCGAGCTGTTCAGTCAGTACTGGGCGCCTACCTTGCTGGGCGCCGCGGCAATGGTGGTGTGTTACGCGTTGTTCTATATCTCGACGGTGTTTTCCCTGAGCTACGGCGTGTCCACCCTCGGCTACAGCCGCGAGACCTTCCTCGGCCTGCTGTGCTTTGCCGTGCTGTTCATGGCCGCTGCCACGCCCCTCTCGGCCTGGGCCAGCGATCGCTTCGGGCGCAAGCCGGTGCTGATCGGCGGCGGCCTGCTGGCCATTGCCTCGGGCTTTCTCATGGAACCCCTGCTGACCCAAGGCTCGACCGCCGGCGTGGCGTTGTTCCTGTGCATCGAACTGTTCCTGATGGGCGTGACCTTCGCCCCCATGGGCGCCTTGCTGCCAGAGCTGTTCCCAACCCACGTGCGCTACACCGGCGCCTCGGCGGCCTATAACTTGGGCGGGATCGTCGGGGCCTCGGCCGCGCCATTCTTCGCCCAGAAACTGGTAGCCATGGGTGGCCTGAGCTACGTCGGCGGCTACGTATCGGCCGCTGCCGTGCTCAGCGTGATCGCGGTGCTGTGCCTGAAGGAAACCCGCCATAACGACCTGAACCGGGTCGCCTGAACCCCGCACACCCGCACTGTGGCGAGGGCAGTCCCCCGCCACAGCAACCTGTCACAACGTTGAACAGCTTCCACGAAATAGCTGCTAACAATCACCGGCCATTGAAACCACCCCCCACCTGCCCCATCTAAGACCCATACTCCATTGCGCAGGTGCCCCATGAGCGACCAGCACTCTACTGAAGCCGCGAACGATTACGCAGACGCCGAACACATCGAACATTCCGCCTCCGGCACTGGCCTGGCCCTGCCCGGCCAGAACCTGCCGGACAAGGTCTATATCATCCCCATCCACAATCGTCCGTTCTTCCCGGCCCAGGTGTTGCCGGTCATCGTCAATGAAGAACCGTGGGCCGAAACCCTGGAACTGGTCGCCAAGTCCGAGCACCACTCGCTGGCGCTGTTCTTCATGGACACGCCCCAGGAAGACCCGCGCCATTTCGATACCTCGGCGCTGCCGCTGTACGGCACCCTGGTCAAGGTCCACCACGCCAGTCGCGAAGGCGGCAAACTGCAGTTCGTCGCCCAAGGCCTGACCCGCGTGCGCATCCGCACCTGGCTCAAGCATCATCGCCCGCCCTACCTGGTGGAAGTCGAATATCCGCATCAGCCCAGCGAGCCGACCGACGAGGTCAAGGCCTACGGCATGGCGCTGATCAATGCCATCAAGGAATTGCTGCCGCTCAACCCGCTGTACAGCGAAGAACTGAAAAACTACCTCAACCGGTTCAGCCCCAACGACCCGTCGCCGCTGACCGACTTTGCCGCCGCCCTCACCTCCGCCACCGGCAGCGAGTTGCAGGAAGTGCTCGACTGCGTGCCCATGCTCAAGCGCATGGAAAAAGTCCTGCCGATGCTGCGTAAGGAAGTCGAGGTGGCCCGGCTGCAGAAAGAGATTTCCGCCGAGGTCAACAACAAGATCGGCGAACATCAGCGCCAGTTCTTCCTCAAGGAACAGCTCAAGGTCATCCAGCAGGAGCTGGGCTTGACCAAGGACGACCGCAGCGCCGACCTCGAACAGTTCGAACAGCGCCTGGAAGGCAAGACGCTGTCGATCCAGGCGCAGAAGCGCATCGAAGAGGAAATGAACAAGCTCTCGATCCTGGAGACCGGTTCGCCGGAATACGCCGTCACCCGCAATTACCTGGACTGGGCGACATCGGTGCCATGGGGCGTGTACGGCCAGGACAAACTCGACCTGAAACATGCGCGCAAGGTACTCGATCAGCACCACGCCGGGCTGGACGACATCAAGGACCGCATCCTGGAGTTCCTCGCGGTCGGCGCCTACAAGGGCGAGATCAGTGGGTCCATCGTCCTGCTGGTAGGCCCGCCGGGCGTGGGCAAGACCAGCGTTGGCAAGTCCATTGCCGAATCCCTGGGGCGACCGTTCTACCGTTTCAGCGTCGGCGGCATGCGCGACGAAGCCGAGATCAAGGGGCATCGGCGCACCTACATTGGCGCCCAGCCGGGCAAGCTGGTGCAGGCGCTCAAGGATGTTGAAGTGATGAACCCGGTGATCATGCTCGACGAAATCGACAAGATGGGCCAGAGCTATCAGGGCGACCCGGCGTCCGCCTTGCTGGAAACCCTCGACCCGGAACAGAACGTCGAATTTCTCGATCACTACCTGGACATGCGCCTGGACCTGTCCAAGGTGCTGTTCGTCTGCACCGCCAACACCCTGGACTCGATCCCCGGCCCGCTGCTGGACCGGATGGAAGTCATTCGCCTGTCGGGCTACATCACCGAAGAAAAGGTCGCCATCGCCAAGCGGCATCTGTGGCCCAAGCAACTGGCCAAGGCCGGTGTCGCCAAGGGCAGCCTGAGCATCAGCGACAGCGCCCTCAAGGCCCTGATCGACGGTTACGCCCGTGAAGCCGGGGTGCGCCAGTTGGAGAAACAACTGGGCAAGCTGGTGCGCAAGGCCGTGATCAAGTTGATCGATGAACCGAAGGCGGTGATCAAGCTCGGTCCGAAAGACCTCGAGGCATCCCTGGGCAAACCGGTGTTTCGCAATGAACAGGTGCTGTCCGGTGTCGGCGTGATCACCGGCCTGGCCTGGACCAGCATGGGCGGCGCGACCCTGCCGATCGAAGCGACGCGCATCCACACCCTCAATCGCGGCTTCAAGCTGACCGGGCAACTGGGCGAGGTGATGAAAGAGTCGGCGGAAATTGCCTACAGCTACGTCAGCTCGCACCTCAAGCAATTCGGCGGTGACCCGAAGTTCTTCGACGAAGCCTTCGTGCACTTGCACGTTCCGGAAGGCGCCACGCCCAAGGACGGGCCGAGTGCCGGCGTGACCATGGCCAGCGCCCTGCTGTCCCTGGCCCGCAACCAACCGCCGAAGAAAGGCGTGGCGATGACCGGCGAACTGACCCTGACCGGGCACGTGCTGCCGATTGGCGGGGTCCGCGAGAAGGTGATCGCGGCACGCCGGCAGAAAATCAACGAACTGATCCTGCCGGACGCCAACCGGGGCAACTTCGAAGAACTGCCGGACTATCTCAAGGACGGCATGACGGTGCATTTCGCCAAGCGGTTCGCGGATGTGGCGAAGGTGTTGTTCTGAGCATCCTGTAGCGCCTGCACTGCTGTCTTCGCGAGCAAGCCCGCTCCCACAGTGTGGAAGCGGGCTTGCTCGCGAATGGATCATCTGAAACAACACGCCCCCACCTGACACACCCGGTAGCATCTTCGGTTATGCTCGCCATTCGTCGTGAATGCCGGAGCCCTTATGTCCCCCACTCGCCTGCTTGTCCCTTTGAGCCTCGCGCTGTTGAGTGCCTGCGCCACGCAATCGAAACACAACGTGACCGTGGAAAAACTCAGCCAATGCCCGGTGCGGCTCGATAGCGGGCAAAACCTGATCCTGAGTCTGCCCAGCAACCCCACCACCGGGTACCGCTGGACGATCCAGGACTCGGCAGGCGGCGTGCTGAAAAGCCTTGGCCCCGAGGTTTACCGTAACCCGGAAGACGCGGGCATCGTCGGCGCTGCCGGTGTGTCCACCTGGCGCTTCCAGGCGTTCACCGCGGGCACCGGACGCTTGCGCCTGACGTACCAGCAACCCTGGGCACCGGAAGTGCCGCCGGTGGAAACCTTCGACTGCGCCATTTCGGTGAACTGACCGTGGGTTGGCTGATCCTGGCGTTGATGGGCGCGGCCACCTACCTCTATGGCCTGGCCATGCACGCCACGCTGCTGTGCCTGCTGGTCAAGCCCATGCCGGTGCTGGCCCTGCTGGGCTGGCTGCACGATGCGCCGCCTGGCGAATACCGGCGCTGGATCAGCCTGGGGTTGATGTTCTCGCTGGTGGGCGACGTATTGCTGGCCTGGCCTGGGGACCTGTTCGTGTTCGGCCTGGGTGCGTTTCTGCTGGCGCACCTGGCCTACCTGAAGGCCTACCTCAGCGACACTCGTCGCCCGGCGCTGCTACCGTTGGCGCTGGCGCTGGGCATCGGCGCGCTGTTGCTGGGCCTGCTCGTGTCCGGCGGACTCGGGCCGTTGTTGGTGCCGGTGATCGTGTATGGCCTGGTCATCAGCGCCATGCTCTGGCGAGCGCTGGCGCGCCTGGGCAGCCAGGTTCCCCGGCGCTCGGCCTGGCTGGCCGCCGCGGGGGCGCTGGCCTTCGTCGTGTCCGATAGCATGATCGGCATCAACCGCTTCGTCGCGCCCTTCCATGCCGCGCCTTACCTGATCATCCTCAGCTATTGGCTGGGCCAGTGGGGCATCACGGCGTCAGCCTTTACCCGACGGCCCGTCTGAGGCCAGGATCGATGCGCGCGCCCAGCGTCCACAAAGGCTCGCGCCCAGCGGTTTTTTGGTTAAAATGCCGGCCTTTTCACCCTCCATTCCCCTGGAACCCCCGTGAGCAAAGAGCCCGATCGCCTATTCGCCCAACCCTTGGCCCAAGTGCCTGACTTCGCCTTCAACGAGGACGTGGTGCGGGTGTTTCCGGACATGATCAAGCGTTCGGTGCCGGGTTACCCGACCATTGTCGAAAACCTCGGTGTGCTCGCCGCGCAGTTCGCCCAACCGGGCAGCGTGCTCTACGACCTGGGTTCGTCCCTGGGCGCGGTGACCCAGGCGCTGCGCCGTCATGTGCGCACCGACGGCTGCCGGGTGATTGCCGTGGACAACTCGGCGGCCATGGTCGAGCGCTGCCGTGAATACCTGAACGGCCAGGACTCGATGTTCCAGGAGTTGCTCCCGGTGGAGGTGATCGAAGGCGACATCCTCGCCCTGGACTTCCAGCCGGTCTCGGTGGTGGCGCTGAACTTCACCCTGCAATTCATCGCCCCGCAAGAGCGCACCGCTTTATTGGGGCGCATCCGTCAGTCGCTGCTGCCCGGTGGCGCGCTGATCCTGTCGGAAAAACTGCGTTTCAACGATGCCCAGGAGCACGCGCTGCTCACCGACCTGCACGTGGCGTTCAAGCGCGCCAACGGCTACAGCGAACTGGAAATCGCCCAGAAACGCAGCGCCATCGAAAACGTCATGAAGCCCGACAGCCTCGAAGAACACCGCGAGCGCCTGCTGGCGGCCGGGTTCTCGAAGGTCGTGCCGTGGTTCCAATGCCTTAACTTCGCCTCGTTGATTGCCCTGCCATGATTGACCTGTCCCCCCTCGCCCGCCATCTGGCCGGCACCCCCTTGGCCGCCTGGGCCGCGACACTGCAGACGCAACTCGACCGCAAAATGGAAAAGGGCCACGGCGACCTGGAACGCTGGCAAAGCGCCCTCGATGCCTTGCCCGTCCTGCAGCCAAGCAAAATCGACCTGCTCAACGGCCTGACGCTGGACACCGATTGCAGTGACGAAACCCGCGCGCAGATGCGTACGGCACTGATGGGCCTGTCGCCGTGGCGCAAAGGCCCGTTCGACCTGTTTGGCGTGCACGTGGACACCGAATGGCGCTCGGACTGGAAGTGGTCGCGGGTCGCGCCGCACCTTGACCTCAAGGGCAAGCGCATCCTCGACGTGGGCTGCGGCAATGGCTACTACATGTGGCGGATGCTCGGGGCCGGGGCCGACACCGTGATCGGCGTCGATCCCAACTGGCTGTTCTTCTGCCAGTTCCAGGCGGTGCAGCGCTACCTGTCGCAGCCCAATGCCTGGCACCTGCCGTTCCCGTTCGAAGACCTGCCGCCAGACCTCGAAGGGTTCGATACGGTGTTTTCCATGGGTGTGTTCTATCACCGCCGCTCGCCGATCGAACACTTGCTGGCCCTCAAGGACTGCCTGGTCAAGGGCGGTGAACTGGTGCTCGAAACCCTGGTGATCGAAGGCGACGAACATCAGGTGCTGGTGCCCGAGGACCGCTACGCGCAGATGCGTAACGTGTGGTTCCTGCCCTCGGTGCCGGCCCTGGAACGCTGGCTGCGGCGTGCCGGGTTCAGCGACGTGCGCTGCGTGGACGTGAGCCTGACGAGCGTCGAGGAACAGCGCAGCACCGAGTGGATGAAGTACCAGTCATTGAGTGACTTCCTCGATCCTGCGGACCACGGCAAAACCATCGAAGGCCTGCCGGCGCCGATGCGGGCGGTAATTGTGGCGCGTAAATAGATAGATTGTCCCCTTATGTGAGCCAGTCCATGTTCACTTTAGGGCTGCCAATCATTGTGGCGAGGGAGCTTGCTCCCGCTCGGCTGCACAGCAGCCGTAAAATCCGCCAACTGGTTTTTCCTGAGGCACTGTGTTGAATGGTTTGGGGCCGCTGCGCAGCCCAGCGGGAGCAAGCTCCCTCGCCACAGGGCTATGTATTCAACCTTGCGATTTGACCCTGCGCGCCTTGAAGAACTCGCTCAACACCGTGCTGCATTCCTCCGCGAGCACCCCACCCTCGAACATCACCCGATGGTTCAAGAAGCCCTGGCTGAAAAACTGCCCCTGACTCTGGACGATGCCGGCCTTGGGTTCCAGGGCGCCGTAGACGACCCGGGCGATGCGCGAGTGGACGATGAGGCCGGCGCACATGCTGCACGGCTCCAGCGTGACGTAGAGGGTGCTGCCCGGCAGGCGATAGTTGCTCACGGCCTGGGCCGCGGCACGAATGGCGACCATTTCCGCGTGGGCACTGGGGTCGTGGCCGCTGATCGGGCAGTTGAAGCCGCGCCCGATGATCTCGCCGTCCTGCACCAGCACCGCGCCCACCGGCACTTCGCCCAGGGCCGCGCCTTGGGCGGCGAGGGCCAGGGCTTCGCGCATGAAATCCTGGTCACGGCTGCGGTCGATGATCCGCGCGGGACGAATCTGGCGCATCACGCCACCTCGATGGCGGCCATCAGGCCGGTTTCCATGTGGTCGATCACATGGCAGTGGAACATCCATACCCCCGGGTTATCCGCCACCAGCGCCACCTGGGCCCGCTCGTTCTTGCCCAGCAGGTAGGTGTCGGTGAAGTACGGGACAACCTTGTGCCGGTTGGACGCGATCACCTTGAAGCTCATGCCGTGCAAGTGGATCGGATGCTGGTACTGGGTCATGTTCTTCAGTTCGAAAATATAGCTCTGGCCTTTTTTCAGCGTGGCAATCGGCCGGTCGGCGCAGGTCTTGTCGGTGATGTCCCAGGCCTTGCCGTTGATCTGCCACAGGCTCGGCGGCTTGCCGTTGTCCACATTGACCGACACCGAACCGACCCATTCGAAATTGAAGTTGAGTTTCTCGGCATTGGCCAGGTCCGGCTCGGCGACCGGGTTGGCGGGCAGCGCGGGTGGCCACTGGGTGGGCGCATCGTTGTTGGCCACCGAGCGCAAGGTGCCCAGGCGCACCGGGCCGTTGCGCAACGACAGTTCCTCCCCGGCCGGCGGCGCCTTGATCGCCAGGCAGATGCGCATGCCCGGCCCCAGCCAGTATTCCTTGCCCAGCGGACGCGGCTCGACGGGATTGCCGTCCAGTGCGTAGATCTGTGCTTCGGCCCCCGGAATATTGATCCGGTAGGTCAGGGTATTGTCCAGGTTGAGCAAGCGCACCCGAGTGATCTGCCCGGCCGGCAGGTCGATGACCGCCTGCGACACGCCATTGATGGTCGACAGCCGCCCCGCCGTCCCGCCACGGGCCGCTTCGCGGGGCACGCTGAAGGCCACGAACTCGCCCTGCTCGTCCACGTGCCAACTCTTGAGGCTCAGGGTCTGTTCGTACTTGAAGCCGGTGGGCTCGCGCTCTTCGACGATCAACGGCCCCACGAGGCCGCGACCGAGCTCCTCGCTGCTGTTGACGTGAGGGTGATACCAATAGCTGCCGGCGTCCGGCACACGGAATTTGTAATCGAAGTACTCGCCCGGCAGCACCGGCAACTGCGAGACATACGGCACGCCATCCATCTCCAGCGGCAAGCGGATGCCGTGCCAGTGGATGGTGGTGGCGACCGGCAGGTGGTTGATGAACCGCACCCGCAGCCATTCACCCTGGCGTACCCGCAGCTCGGTGCCCGGCGCCGACGGGCCGAAGGCCCAGGCCTGGGTCTTGTGCCCGGCCACCAGTTCCACGTCCAGGGGCGCGGCGATCAATTCATAGTCGTGCCCAGCCTGGGCATCCGCCCGCTTGCCCAACCAATACCGCGATGCGCCTCCCGCGCCAACGCCCACGACAACAAGACCGGCCAGGCCACCGAGAATTTGGCGACGGGTAAACGACATGAAGGCAACCACCTATTGAATCCGCGCGAACCGGTAGGCCCGCAAAAGGCGAATACGATACACCCGCAATTGAGAAAGATTAAGTGAAGGATTGTCGCGCAGGCCCGCCAGAGGCGACGAGAGGGCCTGGGGGTGCCCCTCACCCCAGGTTATCAGCCAACCAAAGCCTCCCAGTCCTCGAAAATCATTCCTGGTAAGCGTCGGCCTTCCTTCGCAACGTTGACCTGCAAGGCTGCCAGGGCAACATCCAACACATTTTTGGTAAGCGAATAACTGCCCTTGCTCTGCAGCCAGCTCAGCACGTCCGCCAAGTGCCAGATAGACGCACTGCCCTCGTGTACGGGCGTCGGGAAGCTGCTCGGGTGGGCCAACATCAACTTGCGCATGTTCTGCCGAGACACGCCGACGATCTCGGCCACATCGGTGAGCCCGACCAGATCAGGAGCAACCTCGATCAGCCGGGCCGCTGGTACCGCACGGCGTACGTCGCCCAAAGCGCTGAGCACGGCCTTAATCGCGTCAGGGGCATCGCGCGTGAATTCGAGAGCCAACCGTCCCGGCTGTCCTATGCCTACCAAGGCATCGTCGCAACCGGACGCACCCAGCCGCTCCAACAGTTCATCCGAGGTACGGTCGTCGTCAGCAAGCTGATATTTCAGGGTAAAGGTATATTCCACTGTCTTACTCCTCAGCATCGTCATCAGCCTCGCAACGACTGCGATGGGTCGTGCAATTGTCTACAACGCGTTGTAGCGCTCGCGCATGATTGCCAGGGTTTCTCGGCGAGCTCCATATCGATGTGATGCAGAACTCACCGCAACGGCACGCTTCGTCGTTATACGGACAATAAGCGCGTCCCCAGGCATGACTGCCGCCGACCTCTATGCGCCACCCCCACGCTTCGGCATGCCTCAGCGCGTCTTCAACCTCTTTTTTCGGATGCGAGGGACGAATCATCAAGGCTCACCAGTATTCGCATGGCCTGCCTGGTTGTCAAATGACAACCTTATCCTTCCTTGGAGGATAGGCATTCCCGGCGCAACGCTGAGGGCCGAATCGTAGCGAAAGATGACAGTGCCGGACGGCTTCTGCGTCGAGGGCCAAAACAGCGCAAGGGAAAAACGGCAAGGGCATCAAAACAAAAGCCCTGCAGAGATTATCCACAGGGCTTTTCAGATGCTCCGCGACGCAAGGATCACCCCGCCAACAACCGCGCCTTCTCCCCACGGGGTGTGAAGAACGCCAGCGCCGCCGCGACGACGAACAGCGCGGGCACGTCGCCGAGCAGATGGCCGTAATGGCTCATGCCGTCCATGCCGACGCCAAAGGACTGCACGGCCATGATCGCGCCATGCACGATGCTCGACCACACCGTGAACCAGATCAGGCTCAAGTGCCTCATCGGATCACGCGAAGCCCTGAGCAGGAACACACCTAGCGTGGCATAGAGGCCCACGATCATCAGCGGATAGTCGGAATAGCCGCTGTGCCACGTCCAACCGGACGGCCACAGGATCATCAGCGGCCAGATCGCAAACACGGAGATCAGGCCCACCCCGATCAAAACCATGCGCAAGGCGGCGAGTCTTTGGGTGTCGTTCATGGCGCTCTCCTTATTGCGGCGCAGCGGGCGCCGAAACGGGACGCGGTTGAGTATAGAAGGCCCCTTGGTTTGTAGTGCGTCGCTGAAACAAAAAAGCCGTGTGAATGCAGGTTCACACGGCTTTTTATTTGCCGTTTATCGGCTACGGAACGAAATCAAAGTGCCATCACTCATAGAGACTGAAGAAACCCGAGGATCAGCCGACACGATCCTATAAGAGCAGTGTTTAGCCCTGCTTGGCCCAGGCTGGAAAGGATAACCCGTTCGGTTATTCATCTGGTTGTATTCTCAGAGCGTCGCCTGATGAAAAAAACCCTGCTCGGCATGCGAGCGTTGATGTCCGTTCCCAAGGACAATCCCGGTCTGGTCAAGGCGCAATACATCGCGCTGTCTCGCCAGTTGCCCATGATGTATTTCATCCTGCTGACCAATACGCTGATGCTGGCGGGCACCCACTTTGCGGTCGCGCCGCGCTGGCTGGTGGTGTATTGCCCGTTGATCATGAGCTTGTTCGGCGTGATTCGTGCGGTGGAATGGATACGCACGCGCAAGCAGACGCGCAGCCCGGCGCAGATGCTCACGGAGCTCAAGCGCACCAACATGCTCGCACCCTTTGTCGCCGTGGCGTTCACTGCCTGGTCGCTGGCGCTGTTTCCCTACGGCACTAGCTATACCCAGGCGCATGTCGCCTTTTACATGGCGATCACCGTCATCGGCTGCATTTTTTGCATGATGCACCTGCTGCCAGCAGCCCTGGCCACCACAGCCGTGGTCAACACCGCCTTCGTGGTGTTCTTCGCCTCCACCAATATCATTACCTTCATTGCCACGGCGATTGACGTCCTGCTGGTGTCCATCGCCATGCTGATCATTCTCAAGGCACAGTACGCCGACTTCACCCGGCTGGTGAACATGCAGGCGCATACGGCAAAACTCAGCGAGGAAAACCTTCAACTGGCCAATCAGGACAGCCTGACCGGCCTGGCCAATCGGCGGCAGTTCTTTTCCCGCCTCGATACGCTGCTGTCCCGCGCCAGCGAGCTGGCGATTCGCCTGCCCGTGGGGCTGATCGACCTGGATGGCTTCAAGCCGGTCAACGATCTGTATGGCCACAGCATTGGCGACAAGCTGCTCTATCAGGTGGGTCAGCGCCTGACCGGGCTGCTCGATGAAGATGTACACCTGGCCCGGCTGGGGGGTGACGAGTTCGGCCTGATCATCACTCGGGCCATGAGCGATGACCAATTGCGGGCGTTTGGCGAGAAAATCTGCGCCAGCATGCGCGAGCCGTTTCTGCTGGTGGACATCCCTATTCAGATCAGCGCGTCACTGGGCATCGCCACCTTCCCGGATCAGGCATCCAGCGCCACCCAAGTGTATGAATACGCCGACTATGCCTTGTATCAGAGCAAGCGCCACCGTCCCGGCACGGTCTGCCTGTTCAGCGCGGCTCATCGCCAGCAGCTCAATCGCGAAGGGTTGACCGAACAGGCCCTGCGCAGGGCCGATCTGGAGGGTGAGTTTAACGTGGTATTCCAGCCCATCATGGATATTCGCAGTGAGCAAACCGCCGCGTTCGAGGCACTGGCACGCTGGGAAAGCCCAGAGTTGGGTAACGTGCCGCCCAGTGAGTTCATCCCGATTGCCGAGCGCGTCGGCATGGTCAATCGCCTCACGGTGCCGTTGCTGAGCAAGGCGCTGGACGCGGCCGCAAGCTGGCCCGCGGGGATGCGCCTGTCATTCAACCTGTCCGCCCACGACTGTGGTTCGGAGGACGCCGCCCAGCAGATCGTCGAGCTGATCAAGAGCAGCCGGTTCGACCCGGCCTGTCTCGATTTGGAAATCACCGAAACCGCGGCCATCCAGGATCTACCGCAGACCCAGCGAGCGATCGGCCGTTTTCGCGAACTGGGCTGCGGCATCTCCCTCGACGATTTCGGCACCGGCTATTCCAGCCTGAGCCAGATCCACGCGCTGTCGCTGACCAAACTGAAGGTGGACCGCACCTTCGTCACCAACATCCACCTCGACCCGGCCAGCTTCAAGATCGTCAAGTCGCTGATTGCCATGTGCCAGGACATGCAGCTGGAATGCATCGTCGAAGGCGTGGAAACCGCCGCAGAACTCGACGTACTGAAAAACCTCGGCTGCGCCTGGGCCCAGGGCTACCTATTCTCCAAACCCATGCGCGCCAGCGACATCAGCGCCTGGCTAGAAGGCGAAAAAATGACCAAGGTGCAAGCGGTTTAATCCGCCGCCAGGGCAAGGCGCAATTAGCCGAAAGCCCGCAATTACGCGGGCTTTCGGTGTGTTTCCTACCACTTGATGCCGGTTTATGCCGGACGCGGGATCATTCCCACTCAATCGTCGCCGGCGGCTTGCTCGACACGTCATAGGTGACGCGGGAGATGCCGTCGATTTCGTTGATAATGCGCCCGGATACGGTTTCCAGCAGCTCGTACGGCAGGTGTGCCCAGCGAGCGGTCATGAAGTCGATGGTTTCCACGGCGCGCAGGGCCACGACCCAGGCGTAGCGACGGCCATCGCCGACCACGCCCACCGATTTCACCGGCTGGAACACCACGAAGGCCTGGCTGACCTTGTGGTACCAGTCGGCCTTGCGCAGTTCTTCGATGAAGATGTGGTCGGCGCGACGCAGCAGGTCGGCGTATTCCTTCTTCACTTCACCAAGGATCCGCACGCCCAGGCCCGGGCCCGGGAATGGGTGGCGGTAGACCATGTCGTACGGCAGGCCCAGTTCCAGGCCGAGGCGACGGACCTCGTCCTTGAACAGTTCGCGCAGCGGCTCGACCAGCTTGAGGTTCATTTCTTCCGGCAGGCCACCGACGTTGTGGTGGGACTTGATCACGTGGGCCTTGCCGCTCTTGGCGCCGGCCGACTCGATCACGTCGGGGTAAATGGTGCCCTGGGCCAGGTACTTGATGTTGTCCAGCTTGCAGGATTCGGCGTCGAACACGTCGATGAAGGTGCGACCGATGATCTTGCGCTTCTTCTCCGGGTCGGACTCACCGGCCAGGTTGGTCAGGAACTGTTCTTCGGCATTGGCGCGGATCACCTTGACGCCCATGTTCTCGGCGAACATGGCCATCACTTGCTCGCCTTCGTGCAGGCGCAGCAGGCCGTTGTCGACGAAGACGCAGGTCAGTTGATCACCGATGGCCTTGTGCAGCAGCGCCGCGACCACCGAGGAGTCCACGCCGCCGGACAGGCCCAGCAGCACGTTGTCGGTACCGACCTGGGCACGCACCTGGGCAATGGCGTCTTCGGCGATCTTCGACGGCGTCCACAGGGCTTCGCACTCGCAGATGTCGAGGATGAAGCGCGACAGGATACGACCGCCCTGCTTGGTGTGGGTCACTTCCGGGTGGAACTGCACGCCGTAGTAGCGGCGTTCGTCGCTGAACATGCCGGCAATCGGGCAGCTCGGCGTGCTGGCCAGGATGTGGAAGTCTTCCGGCATCCGGGTGACCTTGTCACCGTGGCTCATCCACACGTCCAGGCCGAACAGGCCGTCGGCGTCGACATGGTCTTCGATACCGTCGAGCAGGCGGCTCTTGCCGACCACATCGACGCGGGCATAACCGAACTCACGCAGGTCGGAACCTTCGACCTTGCCGCCGAGTTGCTCGGCCATGGTCTGCATGCCGTAGCAGATGCCGAAGACCGGCACGCCCAGGTCAAACACCGCCTGCGGGCAGCGCGGGCTGTTGGCTTCGTGCACGGACTCGGGACCGCCGGCGAGGATGACGCCTTTGGGAGCGAACTCGCGAATCGCTTCGTCATCCATGTCGAACGGGTGCAATTCGCAGTACACGCCGATTTCACGCACGCGGCGGGCGATCAGTTGGGTGTACTGGGAACCGAAGTCGAGGATCAGGATGCGGTGAGCGTGAATGTCGAGGGCCATGACTCATTCTCTGATGCAGCTGCAAGCTTCAAGCCGCAAGCTGCCAGTTGATCGGGGAGAACGCGGTAGTCGCTGCAGCGCAACTACCGCTTGTAGCTTGTAGCTTGCCGCTGTCGGCGTCAGCCGACCCGGTAGTTCGGCGCTTCCTTGGTGATCTGCACGTCGTGGACATGGGACTCGGCCATGCCGGCGCCGGTGATGCGCACGAACTCCGGCCGGGTACGCATCTCTTCGATGTTGGCGCTGCCGGTGTAGCCCATGGAAGACCGCAGGCCGCCCATCAGTTGATGGATGATGGCGCTCAGGGTGCCCTTGTACGGCACACGACCTTCGATGCCTTCCGGTACCAACTTCTCGGCACCCGCGGAGGAGTCCTGGAAGTAACGGTCCGAAGAGCCCTGGGCCTGGGACATGGCGCCCAGCGAACCCATGCCGCGGTAGGCCTTGTAGCTACGGCCCTGGAACAGTTCGATCTCGCCTGGCGCTTCTTCGGTACCGGCGAACATCGAACCCATCATCACACAGTAGGCACCGGCGACGATGGCCTTGGACAGGTCACCGGAGAAACGGATACCGCCGTCGGCGATCAACGGCACGCCCGTGCCTTCGAGGGCGGCGGCGACGTTGGCGATGGCGCTGATCTGCGGCACGCCCACACCGGCAACGATACGGGTGGTGCAGATCGAGCCAGGGCCGATACCGACCTTGACCGCGTCGGCGCCAGCGTCGGCCAAGGCTTTGGCGGCTTCGCCGGTGGCGATGTTGCCACCGATCACCTGCACGTCAGGGAAGTTCTGCTTGACCCAGCGAACGCGGTCGATCACGCCTTTGGAATGGCCGTGGGCGGTGTCGACGACAACGACGTCGACGCCGGCATTGACCAGGGCGGCGACACGGTCACCGGTGTCCTTGCCGGTGCCGACTGCCGCGCCTACGCGCAGACGACCCTGGTCGTCCTTGCTGGCCAGCGGGTAGGCCTTGGCTTTTTCGATGTCGTTGACAGTCATCATGCCCTTGAGGGCGAACTTGTCGTCGACGATCAGCACGCGCTCGATGCGGTGTTTGTGCAGCAACTCGCGGACTTCGTCCTTGCTGGTGCCTTCCTTGACCGTGACCAGGCGCTCTTTAGGCGTCATCACTTGGCGGACGGTGGCATCCAGGCGGTTCTCGAAACGCACGTCGCGGGACGTGACGATGCCGACCAGGTCGCCATCGTGCAGCACCGGAACGCCGGAGATGTTGTGCATGCGGGTCAGTTCGAACAGATCACGAACCGTGGCATCGGCCTCGATGGTGATCGGGTCCTTGACCACGCCAGCCTCGAACCGCTTGACCTTGCGCACTTCGGCGGCCTGCTGTTCGATGGTCATGTTCTTGTGGATGATCCCGATACCGCCTTCCTGGGCCATGGCAATGGCCAGACGGGCTTCGGTCACGGTGTCCATGGCAGCGGAAACCAGGGGGATATTCAGTTCGATGCCACGGGTGAGACGGGTTTTGAGACTGACTTCGTTAGGCAGCACCTCGGAATAACCAGGCACTAGGAGAATGTCATCGAAGGTCAGGGCTTCTTGGCTGATACGCAGCATCGCGGGGGCTCCCGAGCGGGAAAATGGAAGCGCGCCATTATACTCATGCACCCCGCCTGGCTCAATGTAAAACTCTGTCTATTATTGCCGGGGTGATTGATGGGTGAAAACACACTGCTCCCGGCTGTACGCCGAACCGCGTGGCGAGGGGATTTATCCCCGCTGGACTGCACAGCAGTCCCAAAAACAGTCGGCTCAATATGCCTGATGTACCGCATGGCCTGGGTTTAGGGCCGCTTCGCGCCCCAGCGGGGATGAATCCCCTCGCCACAAAAGCAATCTCCAGTGCCCCTCTCTACAACTCCACCTTCACCCAACTCACCGGCTGATCCAGCCAATCGGCGAATTCGTCGAGGAAGTCCTGCTTGAACCCCGCCTCCAGCCAGTTGTTGAAGATGAACCCCAGGTTGGAGAAGCCGCAAGGCTGCAGGAACAGGAAGCCGTTGATGTCATCTTCATGGCCACATTCAGGGCAGGTGAAGTTGTCGGTGCGGGCGGGCATCCAGTCTTCCAGGCTTTCGAACAGCGCCTCGCCGATCTCCTGGCGGCATTCGGCACAGCCGGCTTCTTCGAGAAAGCCCTTGGCCGGCGTGTAGATGCAGCGCTTGGTGATGATTTCCAACCCGTTGACCGCTTCCCCGAACGGCAAGGCATCGGGGTGCAACACCACGTTGCTCGCGCCAGGTGCAATGGCGTGGGCCATGCGATTGCCGGTGCGCCCGCAGGTGGTCAGTTGTTCCTCGACGATGTTCTTGCGCACCAGCCAGCGCACGATCGCCCTGGCCCGGGGTTCGTGGACTGGCAAGGTGGAGATTTTCGGAACGATGATGCTTTGGGAGTTCATGACGAGGCCTGGGGTTTCTCTGGCGGGAGCAATTAAAAGGCCGGCAGCTTAATCCCTGGTCAAGCCAGGTCAAGCACTCAGGTAACGCCCGATCAAGGCAATGCCGCTGGCGAGCACCAGCCAGGTCACCAGGCGCACGAACGCTTCACGCGACATTTTCATGGTCAGGCGACGCCCCACCCACAGTCCCAGCGCCATGGCCGGCAACAAACACAGCGCCAGTACCAGCAAGGGTAGCTCGGCATACACGCCCGCGACAGCGAACAGGCTCAGGCGCACCACGGTGCTGCAACTGATCAAGGCACTCTGGGTCGCCCGGGCCGGCTCCTTGGGCAAGCGGCTGTTCAGGTAGATGGCATACAGAAAGCCGCCGCTGCCGAACAACGCCCCGAACATCCCGCCCACTATGCCCATCGGCACCGACCACAGCGCCGACAACTGAGTCGGCCGGGCCTTGATCAACAGGCTGTAGATCGCATAGCCGCTGATGAACACGCCCATCAACAACAGCAGCACGTCGGACTTGAGGTTAAGCAGGAACATCACCCCCAGGCTGCAGCCCACCGCCATGCACGGCAGCAACCGCAGCAACTCGGGCCGGGAAACGTCCCGTCGCGAGGGCAACAGGTTGCCGAAGGCCGCGACAAAATCCAGCAACACCAGCAGCGGTACGATTTTCGACAAGGGCATGAACAGCAACAGGATCGGCGCCGCCACCAATGCCGTGCCGAACCCGGCGATGCCGAAGACGATGTAGGCCAGGGCGATGGCCAGGCCGATGATCAACCATTCGACGGGGGCGAATGCCCATTGGCCCAACCACGACAGAGGATCCATTGCACAACTTCCTTGATGGCGAAGGGGCGACTTTAGCCAAGTGCCGGGCGGCATATCCAGTATTTGTAGAGACCGCCCTACCGCTTTCGCGGGCGAGCCCGCTCCCACAGTTGATCTTCAGTACGACATAGATCGCCTGTGGGAGCGAGCTTGCTCGCGATGCAGGCAACCCGGTCTAATTGTCTGCACACCATCGGCGAATCCCCTTATCATGCCGCCCATGATTAAAGATCCCTTTGCCCGCCTGGGCCTGGACCGCGAGGTCCTGACTGTCAGCCAGCTCAACGGCCGTGCGCGGGTGTTGCTCGAAGACGTGTTCAGCAACATCTGGGTCGAGGGCGAAATCTCCAACCTCGCCCGTCCGGCCTCCGGCCATGTGTACTTCACCCTCAAGGACAGTGGCGCCCAGGTGCGCTGCGCGCTGTTCCGGCAGAACGCCGCCCGGGTTCGCCAGGCCTTGAAAGACGGGTTGGCGGTGAAGGTGCGCGGCAAGGTCTCGCTGTTCGAGGGGCGTGGCGATTATCAACTGATTCTCGACACCGTCGAGCCGGCCGGCGATGGCGCCCTGCGCCTGGCCTTCGATGCCCTGAAGGAAAAGCTCAGCGCCGAAGGCCTGTTCAGCGCCGAGCGCAAGGTGCCGCTCCCGGCCCATCCACAACGCATCGGCATCATCAGTTCGCCCACTGGCGCCGTGATCCGCGACATCATCAGCGTCTTCCGCCGCCGTGCGCCGCAGATTTCCCTGACGCTGATCCCCACCGCCGTACAGGGCCGCGAAGCCACCGCGCAGATCGTCCGCGCCCTGAAGCTGGCGGACGCCCGGGGGTTCGATGCCCTGATCCTGGCCCGGGGTGGCGGTTCACTGGAAGACTTGTGGTGTTTCAACGAAGAAGCCGTAGCCCGGGCCGTGGACGCCTGCGTGACACCGATCGTCAGCGCCGTCGGCCATGAAACCGACGTGTCCATCAGCGATTTCGTCGCCGACGTACGCGCCCCGACGCCCTCCGCCGCCGCCGAACTGCTGGCGCCGGATGCCGGCGACCTGGTGCGCCGGGTCGAAAGCCTGCATCGCCGGCTGGTGATGCGCATGCGCGACCGCCTGATGCGCGATCAACTGCGCCTCGAAGGCCTCACCCGGCGCCTGCGCCACCCCGGCGAACGCCTGCGTCAGCAAGCCCAGCGCCTGGACGACCTGGACATGCGCCTGCGCCGCGCCTTTGAACGCAGCCTCAATACTCGCCGTGAACGGCTCATCCGTCTGGAAACCCGCCTGGCCGGACAACATCCAGGCCGGCACCTGGCCTTGCTGCGCCATCGCCTGGACAGCCTCGCCGAACGCTTGCCGCGGGCCATGCGCGAAGGCCTCAAAGCGCGACGCGTGCAGTTGCACAACCAGATGCAGACGCTGCACATCGTCAGCCCCCTGGCGACCCTTGGCCGGGGCTACAGCATCCTGCTCGACGAACGCGGCCACGCCATCCGCAGCGCCGGGCAAACCCACACCGGCCAGCGCCTGAGCGCCAGGCTCGGCGAAGGCGAACTGCTGGTGCGGGTCGAAGACAACCACCTGACACCGGTCACCCTTTCTCTACTGGATTGACTCATGCCGCGACTTTCCCTCTCCGCCCTGGCACCGCTGCTGTTGCTGTGCCTGGCCGCCCAGGCCCACGCCGACAGCTACATCACCCGCCTGTTGAACAAACCGGTGCCCGGCGGCGTGGCCGTGGTGGACCTGGGCAGCGCAGCCCTGGCGCCGAAAGCCAGCTATCAGGGCAAGCCGGTGCTGGTGGTCAAGGAACAGAACAACTGGCTGGCGATTGTCGGCATCCCGTTGACCGTCCAACCCGGCACCCAGCAGATCAGCAGCGGCGGGACCACCCAACCGTTCGTGGTCGGCTACAAGAAATACCCCGAACAGCACATCACCCTGGCGAACAAACGCCAGGTCAACCCGAACCCGGCGGACCTCAAGCGCATCGACGCCGAACTGGCCGTGCAATTGAAGGCCTACCGCAGCTTCAGCCCGAACATCCCCAGCAACCTGTTGCTGGACAAACCCGTCAACGGCCCGCTGTCGAGCAAGTTCGGTGTGCGCCGCTTCTTCAACGGCGAAGAACGCAACCCCCACGCGGGCCTCGACTTCGCCGTGCCCGCCGGTACGCCCATCAAGACCCCGGCCGCCGGCAAGGTGATCCTCACCGGCAACTACTTCTTTAACGGCAACACGGTGTTCGTCGACCACGGCCAAGGCTTCATCAGCATGTTCTGCCACATGTCGAAGATCGACGTGAAGGTCGGCCAGCAACTGGCACGGGGCACGGTGGTGGGCAAGGTCGGCTCCACGGGCCGGGCGACCGGGCCGCACATGCACTGGAACATCAGCCTGAACGATGCACGGGTGGATCCGGCCATTTTTATCGGGGCGTTCCAGCCCTGAGATTTGTGCTGGGGCTACCGGCCTCATCGCGAGCAAGCTCGCTCCCACATTGGGATTTGTTGTGCTCCCCCTTGCGCCCCACAAAGATCCCCTGTGGGAGCGAGCTTGAACTGGCCTAATGATTTTGGACACTTCAATCGGGCGCTATGATGGCGCCCAAATCTGAGGTGTTGGATATGCGTAAATCTTATTCCCGAGAGTTCAAGCTCAAGGCTGCCAGCTTGGTGCTGGACGAAGGCCAGTCAGTTCCCGAAGTCTACGCCAGTCTGGATATTGGCCCTACCGCATTGCGCCGTTGGGTTGATCAGGTTCGCCAAGAGCGTTTGGGCACCACTCCGCAGGGGGCCAAGGCAATTACCGCCGAGCAGCGAGAGATTCAGCAGCTCAAAGCGCTGCTCAGGCAAAAAGACCTGGACATTGAAATCCTAAAAAAGGCCAGTGCTCTCCTGCTTTTGGACTCCAAAGATCATTCTCGTTGATCAACGAGCTGGATGAGCAGTACGGCGTTAACAATTGCTGTCGGGCGTTTGGAGTCAACCGCAGCAGCTTTTACACCTGGCGTCAGCGCCAAGGCAAGGTGAAACCTGAACGAGAGAGACTTAAAGCCGTGCTGGTCAAACATCACAAGGACTCCAGAGCCTCTGCTGGGTCTCGCACCCTTTCCAAGGAGCTGCAAGCCAAGGGGCATCGCGTCGGGCGCCATATGGCCCGCAGTTTGATGCGCGAGGCCGGTATTGCCAGTCATCAGCGGCGTCGGCACAAGTACAAATCTTCTGGCGTGGAAGCGCTGGTAGCGCCGCATGTGCTCAAACGCAAGTTTGACGTCACGGCGATCGACCAGGTGTGGTGCGGCGATGTCACGTACATCAAGGTCGGCAGACGCTGGATGTATTTCGCGGCGGTTTTGGATCTATTTGCTCGTCGGATCGTGGGATGGTCATTTTCAATGATTTCCGACGCCACTCTGACCTGCGAAGCGTTGCGGATGGCGGTTCAATTGCGAGGCGGCCCAAAAGAAGTGTTGTTTCATTCTGATCAAGGTTGCCAATACACCAGCCACAAATTCAGGAATGAGGTGCGCAAACATGGGCTTCTGCAAAGCATGAGTCGCAAAGGTGAGTGCTGGGACAATGCCCCGATGGAGCGTTTCTTTGGCAGCCTGAAGTCAGAGTGGGTGCCCGAAGCGGGCTACAGCTCGGAGCATGAAGCCCGCGTGGATGTGCAACGCTATGTGATGCGATACAACAACGTCAGGCTCCATAGCTACAACGATTACCGGTCGCCGGTAGCTATGGAGAAACTGGCGGCGTGAAACCTTAACGGGTGTCCAGAATTACTTGACCAGTTCAGCTTGCTCGCGATGACGACAGCTGCATCGCCACCGTCCGCAAATTGCCAAGCTCAAAACATCGACGCAATTCCTGATATCCATACCTGACACATACGCGATTAAATCTCGCAAACCCGCCAAAAATCAGAACTTCTCTCAATTTTTTCCGACTGCTTGCGATCCTCCCCTCACACGGTTAGGGTTGGGGGCATGAAAACCTCTCACACCCTCATCCAGCTTCGCCAGCACCGCAGCCTGTGCCTCGTCAGCGCACGACTGCCGGGCTGAATCGCGGCACCTCGTCCAGGCTATGAAGCCACCCCCGTTCGAACCACCGGCAGGCCGCCTTTTTCCGGCCACGACAACAAAAGGATTCCCCCGATGAGCATGCTCAAAGACCCGTCTTCCAAGTACCGCGCCTTCCCGACCATCAACCTGCCGGATCGCACCTGGCCGTCGAAGACCATCACCGCCGCGCCGATCTGGTGCAGCTCCGACCTGCGTGACGGCAACCAGTCGCTGATCGAGCCGATGGACGCCGCGAAGAAGCTGCGCTTCTGGAAAACCCTGGTCGCCGTCGGCGTGAAGGAAATCGAAGCGTCGTTCCCGGCCGCTTCGCAGACCGACTTCGACTTCGTGCGCACCCTCATCGAAGAAGGCCACATCCCGGACGACACCACCATCCAGGTGCTGACCCAGGCTCGCGAAGACCTTATTGCGCGGACCTTCGAATCCCTGCGCGGGGCGAAGAAAGCCATCGTCCACCTGTATAACGCCACCTGCCCGTCGTTCCGCCGCATCGTGTTCAACCAGGACAAGGAAGGCGTGAAGGAAATCGCGGTGAACGCGGCCAAGCTGTTCGTCAAGTACGCTGCGCAGCAACCGGAAACCCAATGGCAGTTCGAATACTCGCCGGAAACCTTCAGCGCCACCGAGCTCGAGTTCGCCAAGGAAGTCTGCGACGCGGTGATCGAAGTCTGGAACCCGACGCCCGAGCGCAAGGTGATCCTCAACCTGCCGGCCACCGTGGAAGTCGCCACCCCGAACATCTACGCCGACCAGATCGAATGGTTCGGCCGCCACATCAACCGCCGTGACAGCGTGATCATCAGCCTGCACACCCACAACGACCGTGGCACCGGCGTAGCCGCCACCGAGCTGGGCCTGATGGCCGGCGCCGACCGTGTCGAAGGCTGCCTGTTCGGCAACGGCGAGCGTACTGGCAACGTCGACCTGGTGACCGTGGCACTGAACCTCTACACCCAGGGCATCGACCCTGAGCTGGACTTCTCCGACATCGACGGCGTGCGCAAGGTGGTCGAGGAATGCAACCAGATCCCGGTGCACCCGCGTCACCCGTATGTGGGCGACCTGGTCCACACCGCGTTCTCCGGTTCGCACCAGGACGCCATCCGCAAGGGCTTCGCCCAGCAGAAACCGGACACCCTGTGGGAAGTGCCGTACCTGCCGATCGACCCGGCCGACATCGGTCGCAGCTACGAGGCAGTGATTCGGGTGAACAGCCAGTCCGGCAAGGGCGGCATCGCCTACCTGCTGGAACAGGAATACGGCATCAGCCTGCCACGGCGCATGCAGATCGAGTTCAGCCAGGTGGTCCAGCGCGAAACCGATCGCCTCGGCCTGGAGATGACCGCCCAGCAGATCCACGCCCTGCTCCACAGCGAGTACCTGCAAGCCAACACCCCGTATGCGCTGGTCAGCCATCGCCTGCAGGAAGAGAACGGCAACAGCGCGGTGGAAGTCGAAGTGGCCAGCAAGGGCCAGGGCGAGACCAACCTGCATTGGCGCGGCAAGGGCAACGGCGCCCTGGAAGCCCTGGTGGCCGGCCTGCCGGTGCCGGTGGAAATCATGGACTACAACGAACACGCCATCGGCGCCGGGACCAACGCCAAGGCCGCGGCCTACATCGAGCTGCGGGTCAACGGTGAGCGCGCGGTGCACGGCGTGGGCATCGATGAAAACATCACCACCGCCAGCTTCAAGGCCCTGTTCAGCGCGCTGAACCGCTCGCTGAGCCAGACAGAAGCCAAAGCGGCCTGATCCACCGCTGAATACAAAAAAGCCCCGGGGTGTGAACCCAGGGGCTTTTTTGTGGACTGGCATTAACGGACGTTCTGCGTTCGGCTCTTGTGGGAGCAAGCTTGCTCGCGAAAACGGCGGCTCAGCCCCCCAATGTCAAGCATGGGTGTCGACAGGGCCGGTCATCGCCTGCAGCAACGATGCACGCAGGGTTTGCAAGGCGGCCTGGGTGCCCATGATCTGGGTCTGGATGGCCATCGCCTGCTGGGTCTTCTGCTCTGCATTGGCCTGGCTTTTTTGTACCCGGGCCAGTTCAGCTTGCTGCTGAGCCAAGAGCTTCTCAGCCTGCTCGATTTGCTTCTTCAACTGCTCGATGACATCGATATTGCTGCTGGAAGGCGCACCCGCAACGTTGGTGCCGCTGGTGTCGACTTTCAGTGTTTTCCCCTGCTCATCGCCAGCTTCGGTCGCTGTCGTGGTAGTCGCCGTTTCTTCGCCAGCGCCCTTGATCCGAACGGTGGGGGCCGAAAGCGGATAAGGGTTTACGGTAGTTGCGCTGATAGTGGTCATGGGTACGCCTCCTTGGATGACCTTCTATCGGCCTACGGCGCCCTTTCTAAAGAGCTGAATCGTTACATTTAGATGAATTCGAAGTCATCTGCATCCAGGTTCGCGGGAAACCGCGTGCGGTACGCTGCCAGGTCCGCGGCGTTCAAGCGCACCGTGAACACACCATCGGCGTCGCCGGCGCTGAGCAAGGTCTCGCCCTGGAAATCCAGCACCTGGCTGTCGCCGGTGTAGGCGAAGCCCTTGCCATCGGTACCGATGCGGTTCACCGCGGCGACATAACACAGGTTCTCGATCGCCCGGGCCGGCAGGAGCCGGTTCCAATGCTGGCGACGCGCACCTGGCCAGTTGGCGGTGTACAGCAGCAGGTCGGTGTCCTCGGCGTCGCGGCTCCAGACCGGAAAGCGCAGGTCGTAGCAGATCAGCGGACGAACCCGCCAGCCCTTGAGCTCGAACAGCACCTGGCGCTCCCCCGGCGTGTAGTGGTTGTGCTCTCCCGCCATGCGAAACAGATGACGCTTGTCGTAATGCAGCATTTCACCGTCCGGCCGCACCCAGAGCAGGCGGTTGCGGTGGCTACCGTCGGCGGCCTGGACAATCAGGCTGCCGGTGATCACCGCATCGAGCCGCGCCGCCTGGGTGCGAAGCCACACGCTGGTGGGGCCGTGCTCCGGCTCCGCCAGGGTGTGCGACTCCATGGAAAACCCGGTGGTGAACATTTCCGGGAGGATGATCAGGTCCGCCCCGCGTGCCTGCTCCAACAGGCCTTCGAAATGCTCCAGGTTGGCCTGGCGATCGTGCCAGGCCAGCGTGGTCTGGATCAGGGCAATGTCGAGGTTCGGCAACGCGCTCAAATCACGCATAGTTTTTCCGCTGCTTCACGCAGCGTCTCCTCGCGTTTGGCAAAGCACAGGCGCACCAGACGCTGGCCTTGGGGTGGGTCCTGGTAGAACACCGACACCGGAATCGTCGCCACGCCGTGTTCACGGGTCAGCCAGACCGCCATGTCGACGTCGTTCAGGTCCGGGCGGATCTGGCTGTAATCCACCAGTTGGAAGTAAGTCCCGGCCACACGCTTGAAGCTGAACCGCGACGGGGCCAGCAGATCGCAGAACAGGTCACGCTTGGCCTGGTAGAAGGCCGGCAGCTCATCGACGTGCTCGGGGTGCTCGGCCATGTAGTCGGCCAGGGCGTACTGCAACGGCGTCACACCGCAGAAACTGACGTACTGATGGACCTTGCGCAGCTCCGCGCTCAGAGCCGGCGGTGCCACGACGTAGCCGGTTTTCCAACCCGTGACGTGATAGGTCTTGCCGAACGAACTGACCACGAAGGCCCGCTGGTACAGTTCTTCGTGGGCCAGCACGCTGGCATGGGACACACCGTCGAACACCAGGTGTTCATAGACTTCGTCGCTGACGAGGTAGATATCGCGGTCGCGAATCAACGTCGCCAACCGATCCAGCTCGGCGCGGCTGATCAGCGCGCCGCTGGGGTTGTGCGGGGTGTTGAGGATGATCATGCGGGTACGCGGGCTCAAGGCTTCGCCAAGCTTCTGGAAGTCGATGGCGAAATCTTCCAGGCCCAGTTGCACGTGCACGCAACGCCCACCGGCCAACGTTACGGCGGGCTCGTAGCTGTCATAGCAAGGGTCGAACACGATCACTTCGTCACCACGGTGGACCACGGCGGCAATGGCACAGAAAATCCCCTGGGTCGCACCAGGCGTCACGGTGATCTCCTGGTCGGCATCGACGCTGGCGCCGTAGCTGCGGGTGATTTTCGCGGCGATCTGCTGGCGCAAGGCCGGCAGGCCGGTCATGGGCGAATACTGGTTATGGCCTTGGGCAACATGCCGACCGACCGCATCGCGCAAGGCCTGCGGGCCATCGAAATCGGGAAACCCCTGGGACAGGTTCAACGCGCCGGTCTGCGCGGCAAGCTGGGACATCTGGGTGAAAATGGTGATGCCGACGTTTGGCAACTTGCTGGTGATCATCAACGGTCCCTGCTCTGCGCCCGGCTCTGGTGCGGCGCGGGAGAGACCGAGAATAGCCCAATCGTCGGGCATGAAAAAGGGTGCCGGTTGGCACCCTTCTCGTTGCGGCTATACCCCGTGGCGAGGGAGCTTGCTCCCGCTGGGCTGCGCAGCAGCCCCCTGCGTTCCATCTGCTACAGCGTGGCCGCTGATAGATTTGGGGTTGCTCCGCAGCCCAGCGGGAGCAAGCTCCCTCGCCACAAAAGCCTTCCAGGCAGCGTTGGCTCAACGCTTGTCGCGACGCTTCTTATCGGCCTTCTTGTGGTGCGACATCAAGCGGCGCTTCTTGTTGACCTGGCGGTCGGTGAGCGTGTTCTTGTTGCCTTCGTACGGGTTCTCGCCGCCCTTGAACTCAATGCGGATCGGCGTGCCGACCAACTTCAGGACGCGGCGATAGGTGTTTTCCAGGTAACGGACGTAGGACTTGGGCACCTTCTCGATCTGGTTACCGTGAATCACGATGATCGGCGGGTTGGCGCCACCCAGGTGGGCGTAACGCAGCTTGATCCGACGGTTGTTGACCATCGGTGGCGCGTGCTCGCCGACGGCGTCTTCGAGGATCTGGGTCAGGCGGTTGGTCGGCCAGCGGGTGACCGCCGACTTGAACGAGTTCTGCACCGAGGCGTAGAGGTTGCCCACGCCCGTGCCGTGCAGGGCCGAGATGAAGTGGATGTCGGCGAAGTCGACGAAGAACAGCCGGCGCTGCAATTCGACCTTCACGAAATCCCGCTCGCTGGGCGTCATGCCGTCCCATTTGTTGATCGCGATGACCAATGCGCGACCGGCCTCCAGGGCAAAGCCCAGCAGGTTCAGGTCGTGATCGACCACGCCTTCGCGCGCGTCCATCACGAAGATCACCACGTTGGCGTCCTTGATCGCCTGCAACGTCTTGACCACGGAGAATTTTTCGACTTCTTCGTGGATCTTGCCGCGCTTGCGCACACCAGCGGTGTCGATCAGCGTGTACTTCTCTTCGTTGCGTTCGAAGGGAATGTAGATGCTGTCGCGGGTGGTGCCGGGCTGGTCATACACGATCACCCGGTCTTCACCGAGCATGCGGTTGACCAGCGTCGACTTGCCCACGTTCGGACGACCGATGATGGCGATCTTGATACCGTCTTTTTCGCTCGGGCCCGGAATACGCTTGGCTTCTTCGCCTTCGGCGACGATTTCCTCTTCGCCCTCTTCCGGCTCGTCTTCATCGTCCTTCGGGAAGTCCGCCAGGGCGATTTCCAGCAGTTGGCTGATACCACGGCCGTGGGCACCGGCGATCGGGATCGCCTGGCCCATGCCCAACGGTGCGAATTCGGCGCGGGCCATGTCCGGGTCGATGTTGTCGACCTTGTTGGCCACCACGTGGGAGCGCTTGTTACGTTTGCGCAAATGCTCGGCGATCATCTGGTCGGCGGCGGTAAAACCGGCCTTGGCGTCTACCAGGAACAGCACCACATCAGCTTCTTCGATGGCGAGCAACGACTGCTCGGCCATTTTTTCGTCCATGCCGTGTTCATCACCGGAGATGCCGCCGGTGTCGACCAGGATATAGGTACGCCCTTGCCACTTGGCCTCACCGTATTGGCGATCACGGGTCAGACCGGACAAGTCGCCGACGATGGCGTCGCGAGTCCTGGTCAGGCGATTGAACAAGGTGGACTTGCCGACGTTCGGTCGGCCCACCAGGGCGATTACGGGAACCATGCGGCTCTCCACTTCGTTATTTCAGAAAATACAAAAGCCGCTGCGAGGCAGCGGCTGGTGCTCGGAGGCAGTCCTGTGGGAGCGGGCTTGCTCGCGAAAGCGGTAGACCAGTGACATGGAAATCGACTGATCCGGCGCTTTCGCGAGCAAGCTCGCTCCCACAAAGTACAGCCGCTTGGGGGATTACCCCCAAGCATAGTCTTACTTGATGGTCAGGGCTTCCAGCTTGCCGCTGTTGCCATACACATAAATCATGTTGCCCACCACCAGCGGACGGGCACGCAGGCCGTCGCTGTCGATGCGCTCACGGCCGACGAAACGACCGTCTACCTGGCTGAGCAGGTGCAGGTAACCTTCCAGGTCACCCACTGCAACGTAGCTGGAGAACACTTCCGGGGCCGACAACTGGCGGCGGGCCAAGGAATCATTGCTCCACAACGCGGTGGTGGAACGCTCGTCGACGCCTTCGACCGTGCCCGAGGACAGGCTCACGTAGACGCTGCCAAACCCTTGGGCGACACCGGCGTAGCTGGACGCATCGCGTTGCCACAGCGGACGACCGCTTTCCAGGTCCAGTGCGGCCACGCGGCCCTGGTAGCTGGCGACGTACAGTGTACCGCCGGACAACAGCAGGCCGCCGTCGATGTCGACCACGCGCTCCAGTTCCGAACGACCTTGCGGCACAGCAACGCGCTGCTCCCACACCGGCACGCCGTTGGAGATGTCCAGGGCGACCACCTTACCCGTCGACAAGCCAGCCACCGCGAGGCGGTTGGTGACGACAGGCGCGCTGGTGCCGCGCAGGGTCAGTACTGCCGGTGTGCTGTCATAGATCCAGCGCTGGTTGCCGGTGGCGGCATCCAGGCCGATCAGACGGTCATCCTGGGTCTGGACCACGACCACGTCACCGTTGGTGGCCGGCGGGGCGAGCACTTCACTGGACACGCGGGCGCGCCATTTCTCTTCGCCGCTGCTCGCATCGAGGGCGACGATCTCCCCCTTGAGCGTGCCGATCATGACCAGACCGTAACCCACGCCCACGGCGCCGGACACGGGCAGCTCGAGATCCTTCTCCCACTTGGTGTCGCCGTTCATGCGATCCAGTGCATACACTTCACCGGTGACGTCACCGGCGTAGATCGTGTCGCCATCGATGGCCGGCACCAGCATGTTGTAGGTTTCGCCCTGGCCTTCGCCGATGGAACGGCTCCATTGCTTCTGCAGCACGACTTCTTCTTTGAAATCGGTCAGCTCGGCCGGAGGCAGTTCTTTCTTGCTGTTGCTGCTGCAACCCGCGGCCAGAATGGCCAGGGTCAGCAATGCTGCATGTTTCCAACGGATCACGTCACGCATCCCCTTTGGCCAGGTCGTCCAGCTTGATTTGCAGGCCACCGACTGCGGCTTCATCCGACAGCGCAGCCTTGGCTTTTTGGTAGGCCGCGTGAGCCTCATCGGTGCGCCCCAGCTGTACCAGCAGGTCGCCCTTGAGTTCTTCGCGGGTCGCCAGGAAGGCCTTGTCGGCATCGCCGTCAAGCAACTTCAGGGCGTCTTCGGCTTTGTTCTGTGCCGACAGCACCTGCGCCAGGCGCTGACGCGCCACTTCGCCCAGGGTCGGGTTGGCCGGTTTGTCGACAATACCCTTGAGCTCGATGGCGGCATCGTCCAGCTTGCCGTTGTCCACCGCTACCTTGGCCACGAACAGGCGACCGTACTGCGCGTACGCGGTGCCGCCGAACTCGCTGTTGAGCTTGCCGGCCAGATCCGCGACACGTGCCGCGTCAGGCTTGCCGTCTGGCGTCAGGGTGGTTTCCAGCAATTGCTGATAGAGCACCGAGGCGCCTTGCGACTGGTTGTTCTGGTATTTCTGGTAGGCCTGCCAGCCGAACACGATGACCAGCGCCAACAGGCCGCCAGTGACCAGCGGCTTGCCATTGCGCGTCCACCAGTCCTTCAAATCCGCCAGCTGTTCATCTTCGGTACTCGACACCCCAATACTCCTTAATCGCTAAATCGGCTGTTTGACAGCTTCAACCCTGCACGACGCAGGTGGCCAGGTGTGCAGCAAGCGCATCCCAGGCAATGCTTTGTTGTTCGCCCTGGCCACGCAGGGGTTTGAAACCTACCACTTGTTGGGCCAGTTCGTCGTCACCGAGGATCAGTGCATACAGCGCACCGCTCTTGTCGGCCTTCTTGAACTGGCTCTTGAAGCTGCCGGCACCGGCGTTGATCTGCAGGCGCAGGTCAGGCAACTGGTCGCGGACCCGCTCGCTCAGGGACAATGCCGCCAGCTCGGCCGCTTCGCCGAACGCGCAGAGGTAGACGTCAACCTGACGGGACAGCGCTTGCGGCACCTTGTCCAAGGCCTCGAGCATCAGCACCAGGCGCTCGATGCCCATGGCAAAGCCCACACCCGGGGTCGGCTTGCCGCCCATCTGCTCCACCAGCCCGTCGTAACGGCCGCCGGCACACACGGTGCCCTGGGCACCGAGCTTGTCGGTGACCCATTCGAATACGGTCTTGCTGTAGTAATCCAGGCCTCGGACCAGTTTCGGGTTGATCACGTAGGGAATGCCGGCGGCGTCGAGACGGGCCTTGAGGCCTTCGAAGTGCACGCGGGACTCTTCGTCCAAGTAGTCGGCCAGCTTCGGCGCATCCACCAACACGGCCTGGGTGTCCGGGTTCTTGGTATCCAGCACCCGCAGCGGGTTGGTCTTGAGCCGACGCTGGCTGTCTTCGTCCAGGTGCTCGAGGCGGGCCGAAAGGAACTCCACCAACGCGTCACGGTAGCGAGCACGGGCTTCGGCGGTGCCGAGGCTGTTGAGCTCCAGCTTGACCGCGTCGCGAATGCCCAGCTCGCCCCACAGGCGCCAGGTCAGCACGATCAGCTCGGCGTCGATGTCCGGGCCATCGAGGTTGAACACTTCGCAGCCGATCTGGTGGAACTGGCGATAACGGCCTTTCTGCGGACGCTCGTGACGGAACATCGGGCCGATGTACCAGAGTTTCTGCACCTGGCCACCACCGGTGATGCCGTGCTCGAGCACTGCACGTACGCACGCCGCCGTGCCTTCGGGGCGCAGGGTCAGGGAATCGCCGTTGCGATCGTCGAACGTGTACATCTCTTTTTCGACGATGTCGGTCACTTCACCGATCGAGCGCTTGAACAACTCGGTGAACTCGACGATCGGCATGCGGATCTGCCGGTAACCGTAGTTATCCAGCAAACGCGCCACGGTGCCCTCGAAATAGCGCCACAGGGGCGTCTGCTCGGGCAGGATGTCGTTCATGCCACGAATGGCTTGCAGGGACTTGCTCACAGGTTTTCCTTAAATTCGTTCGATCAGCCGCGCGCGATCACCGCTGCGTCGGCCTCGACCTTCTCGGCCGCCTTCTCGCGGATCAGCCGTTCCAGCTCATCCACCAGATTGTCATTCGTCAATTTCTGCGACGGCTTGCCGTCGATGTAAATCAGGTTCGGCGTACCGCCGGTGAGGCCGATATGGGCCTCCTTGGCTTCGCCCGGCCCGTTGACCACGCAGCCAATCACCGCGACATCCAGCGGCACCAGCAGGTCTTCGAGTCGCCCTTCCAGCTCGTTCATGGTCTTGACCACATCGAAGTTCTGCCGCGAGCAGCTCGGGCAGGCGATGAAGTTGATGCCACGGGACCGCAGGTGCAGGGACTTGAGAATGTCGTAGCCGACCTTCACTTCCTCGACCGGGTCCGCCGCCAACGAGATGCGGATGGTATCGCCAATCCCTTCGGCGAGCAGCATACCGAGGCCGACGGCGGATTTCACCGTGCCCGAACGCAACCCGCCCGCTTCGGTGATGCCCAGGTGCAGCGGCTGGACGATTTCCTTGGCCAGCAGCCGGTAGGCTTCAACGGCCATGAACACGTCGGAGGCCTTCACGCTGACCTTGAAGTCCTGGAAGTTCAGGCGTTCGAGGTGCTCGACGTGACGCAGCGCCGACTCGACCAGCGCCGCCGGGGTCGGCTCGCCGTATTTCTTTTGCAAGTCTTTTTCCAGGGAACCGGCGTTCACCCCGATACGGATCGGGATGCCACGGTCGCGGGCGGCATCCACCACGGCACGCACGCGGTCTTCGCGGCCGATGTTGCCGGGATTGATGCGCAGGCAATCCACACCCAACTCGGCCACGCGCAGGGCGATACGGTAGTCGAAGTGAATGTCGGCCACCAAGGGTACCTTGACCTGTTGCTTGATCTTGCCGAACGCCTCGGCGGCGTCCATGTCCGGCACCGAAACCCGCACGATGTCGACACCGGCGGCTTCCAGGCGGTTGATCTGCGCGACCGTGGCGGCCACGTCATTGGTGTCGCTGTTGGTCATGCTCTGTACAGCGATAGGTGCATCGCCGCCCACGGGCACGTTGCCGACCCAGATCTTTCGGGATTCGCGACGCTTGATAGGAGATTCGCCGTGCATGACTTATTGACCCAACTTCAGGCGAGCGGTCTCGCCACTGGTGAACGGAGCCACATCGACCGGCTGGCCGTTGTAGCTGACCTGCGCGCCACGGGCATAACCCAGGCGTACGGCGAAAGGCGGCTTGCCATTGATGGACGTGCTGTCGCCCTTGCGCTTGAGGCCACTGAACAGGACCTTGCCGTTGCCGTCTGTGACCTGGGTCCAGCAATCCGCGGTGAACTGAATCTGGACCTGGCCTTCACCGGCAGCTGGGGCAACCGAGGTCGCCGGAGCGGCTGGGGCGGCCGGGGTGGCTGGAGCGGCCGGCACTGCCGGAGCGACTGGAGCGGCGTGGGTGGCAGGCGCAGCCACGGTTGGCGCTGGCGTGCCTGGCGCGGCAGGGGCGGTGGCAATCGGTGCGCCGCCCGTGCTCGGGGCAGCAGGCGTGGTCGGTGCCGGGACAGCTGGCTCAGCGCCGGCCTGGGCGTCGGCATCGTCCGGGCTTTGTGGCAGCGCCAGATTGGTCTCGCCTTCGGCCTGGCCTTCCACGACGGCCTGGTCTTCCGGCTCGTCCAGCGGATGGATCTGGGTCGTGCCGTCGGCGCCTTCGACCTCGACGTGCTCGGGGTTCATCGCCACTGGCTCTTTGTTGCGCTGGGACGTCTGGTCCTGCCACCAGACGAAACCGCCACCGATCACCGCGATCAGCAACAACAGGCTGACAATGCGCAGGATCGTGTGGGAAACACGAACCGGCTCCTCGATGCGTCCCAGGCTGTGCACATTGCTGCCCTGGGCGTCGGAACCGGTGTATTGATCGAATTGCTGGACCAGGACGGTCTGGTCCATGCCGAGCAACTTGGCATAGGCGCGGATATAGCCGCGGGCGAAGGTGTGCCCGGGCAGCTTGTCGAACGCGCCCGCTTCCAGGTTGCTCAGGGAAGTCACGGTGAGATTGAGCTTGTGGGCCACTTCGGCCAGCGACCAACCATTGCTTTCGCGGGCTTGACGCAGGGTCTCACCGGGATTTACGCGAGTCGCTGCTACAACTTCGGGATGCGCCGCTTTCATCATTGCTCCGACAGGTATTGCTGATATTCCGGCGTACCGGGATAGAGTCTTTTGAGTTGCAGGCCATAACTTGCAGCCTTGTCGCGATCTTCAAACACATGTGCCAGCCGAACGCCGAGCAATAGACTACGTGCATTTTGCTCGCTGAGCAGGCTAAAACGCTCGTAGTAGTCACGCGCGGGCACATAATGCCTGTCTTCGTAGGACAACTCAGCCATTTCCAGCAGGGCCCGCGGTTGCTGGCGGTTGAGGCGCAGGGCCTTTTCCAGCTGCTGGCGGGCCAGGTCTCGCTGGCCCAACTGCGCGGCCGTCATGCCAAGGTTCTCGAATACCCGCGAGCGCTCTGGGTAAAGGGTGTCGGCGGCGGCCTGCTCGAAGCGCTCGTAGGCTTCCTTGTAACGCTTCTGCTCGTAAAGAAAACCGCCGTAGTTGTTCAGGATCCGTGCGTCCTGGGGCCGTGCCGAAAGCGCCTTGCGAAAATGCTGGTCGGCCAGCTCCGACTCCAGTTCGGCCTGGAACACCAGGGCCAGGGCCGCGTTGGCGTCGGCGTCATTGTCGTCCAGGTCCAGGGCTTTCTTGAGCGGAACCTTGGCCCGTTCGGTCATGCCCTGCTGCAAGTAGCCAATGCCCAGCTGTACATAGGCCGCACGCGCCTCATCGCGCCCCTTGCTGGTTTTCATCGGGTTGTAGTCACCCGACAGAACACAACCGGAACACAGCCCGGCCAACAGCAAGATGAGCGCGAAGCGCAGGGACATAGAGTTCCTCTCTTAGTGACTGTTCGCAGCGTTCTGCGCCACATCGTCGGAGGCGTTCAACTCGCGCACGGCAATGTAGCGTTCGCTGCGACGGGTGCGATCCAGCACCTGCCCTACCAATTGGCCACACGCGGCGTCGATGTCTTCGCCGCGGGTGGTGCGCACGGTGACGTTGAAGCCAGCGTGGTGGAGCTGATCCTGGAAGCGACGAATCGCATTGTTGCTCGGACGCTCGTAACCGGAATGCGGGAACGGGTTGAACGGGATCAGGTTGATCTTGCACGGGATGTTCTTGAGCAGTTCGATCATCTCGACCGCATGCTCGACTTTGTCGTTCACATCCTTGAGCAAGGTGTACTCGATGGTCAGCACGCGCTTCTCGCCCAGGGCCGACATGTAGCGCTGGCATGACTCGAGCAGCATCTTAAGCGGATACTTCTTGTTGATCGGCACCAATTGGTTACGCAATGCGTCATTGGGTGCGTGCAGCGACAACGCCAGGGAAACGTCGATGTGCTTGGCCAGCTCATCGATCATCGGCACCACGCCGGAGGTGGACAGGGTCACCCGACGCTTGGAAATGCCGTAGCCCAGGTCATCCATCATCAAGTGCATGGCCGACACGACATTGTCGAAGTTCAGCAGCGGCTCACCCATGCCCATCATCACCACGTTGGTGATGGCACGGTCGACGGTCGCCGGGACGCTGCCAAAGGATTTGTTGGCAATCCACACCTGGCCGATCACTTCGGCGGCGGTGAGGTTGCTGTTGAAGCCTTGCTTGCCGGTGGAGCAGAAACTGCAATCCAGGGCACAGCCTGCCTGGGACGAAACGCACAAGGTGCCGCGTTTGCCCTGGGGAATGTAGACGGTCTCGACGCAGCTGCCGGACGCCACGCGCACCACCCACTTACGGGTGCCGTCGCTGGAGATGTCCTCGCTGACCACTTCGGGGCCGCGAATCTCGGCAACCGCCTTGAGCTTCTCGCGCAAGGCCTTGCCGACATTCGTCATGGCGTCGAAGTCGTCGACGCCGAAGTGGTGAATCCATTTCATCACCTGGCCGGCACGGAAACGCTTCTCCCCGATCGAGTCGAAAAATTTCTCCATTTCCGGCTGGGTCAGGCCCAACAGGTTGGTTTTGCCGTTCGATGTAGTCATGGATTCACCTTCACTCAAAAGCCTGGGCTTAGCGAGTGGTTACTTCAGTAGCGGAGAAAAAGTAAGCGATTTCGCGAGCAGCAGCGGCTTCGGAGTCCGAACCGTGAACGGCGTTGGCGTCGATGGACTCGGCGAAGTCAGCACGGATGGTGCCGGCAGCGGCTTCTTTAGGGTTGGTGGCGCCCATCAGCTCACGGTTGCGAGCGATAGCGTTTTCGCCTTCCAGAACCTGGACGACAACCGGACCGGAAGTCATGAAGGCAACCAGTTCACCGAAGAAACCGCGCTCGCTGTGCTCGGCGTAGAAGCCTTCGGCCTCGGCCTTGGACAGTTGCTTCATTTTCGAAGCTACAACGCGCAGGCCAGCGTCTTCGAAGCGGGTAACGATCTTGCCGATGACGTTTTTAGCAACGGCGTCAGGCTTGATGATGGAGAAAGTACGTTGAACAGCCATGGTGTAACTCCAGAAACGATAATTTGTGAAAAATTAAACCCGCGAATTATACGCGGGTTCAGGGGTATTGCCTAACCTGCCGGGTCGATCAGTCGATTTCTTCGATCCAGAGCGTCTGAACCGCCTCCAGGACCTTCTCGCCGCAACGGCCGGAAGCATTGTCGAAGTCGGGCAGCTCCATGATCCATCGCTGCAGATCGACGAAGTTGACCGTCAACGGGTCTACGTCTGGCTTCGCTTCGGCCAATTCCTCAGCGATGCGCCGTACATCATTCCAACCATAGCTCATGACAGTGTCACCATCAGTGCGGCGCTTCGGCCGCATGGTTAAGCGAATATTTCGGGATCTCCACCACCAGGTCCTCGGTGCCGACCTTGGCCTGACAGGTCAGGCGCGACGTCGGCTCCAGGCCCCAGGCGCGATCCAGGTAGTCTTCTTCGAGCTCATCGGCTTCGTTCAGCGAGTCAAACCCTTCGCGAATGATGCAATGGCACGTGGTGCAGGCACAAACGCCGCCGCAGGCGCTTTCGATCTCGATGTGGTTGTCGTGGGCCACTTCCAGCAGGGATTTGCCGGTTTCGGCCTCGACCACCATACCGTCCGGGCAGTGCTCGGCGTGTGGCAGAAAAATGATCTGCGGCATCAGTTATTCCTCGATTTCATTCAGGTTGCGCCCCGCCAGGGCGGCCTTGACCGTCGAGTCCAGGCGGCGGGCAGCAAAGGCATCGGTGACGCTCGACAGACGCTTGGTCTGCTGCTCGATGGCATGGCCATCGGTGCCCTTGATCAATTCGGACAGTTCCTGCATCTGCAATTCGATGACCATGCGCTCTTCGGCGTCCAGCAAGCGATCGCCATCGGCCTCGAGGGCACCCTGCACCGCTTCGATCAGGCGCTGGGCATCGACTTGTTGCTCGCGCAGCACGCGGGCCACCTTGTCGTCGCCGGCATACTGGAAGGAATCCTTGAGCATCCGGGAGATTTCGCCGTCGGTCAGGCCATAGGACGGCTTGACCTGGATGCTTGCCTCGACACCCGAACCCAGTTCGCGGGCGGTGACGTTGAGCAAGCCGTCGGCATCGACTTGGAAGGTCACGCGGATCTTCGCGGCACCGGCCACCATCGGCGGAATGCCACGCAGTTCGAAGCGCGCCAGGGAACGGCAGTCGCTGATCAGCTCACGCTCGCCTTGCAGCACGTGAACCATCATGGCCGACTGGCCGTCCTTGTAAGTGGTGAAGTCCTGGGCGCGGGCGACGGGAATGGTGGTGTTGCGCGGAATCACCTTCTCCATCAGGCCACCCATGGTCTCAAGACCCAGGGACAGCGGAATCACATCGAGCAGCAGCAGTTCGCCGCCGTCACGCTTGTTGCCGGCCAGGGTGTCGGCCTGGATCGCGGCACCGATGGCCACCACCTGGTCCGGGTCGATTTCCGTCAGTGGCTGACGGCCAAAGGCTTCTGCCACGGCCTGGCGAACGCGAGGCACACGGGTCGAGCCACCGACCATGACCACGGCCTTGACGTCTTCGAGCTCGACGCCCGAATCACGCACGGCGCGACGGCAAGCCTTGAGGCTGCGGGCGACCATGGGCTCGATCAACGCATCGAAGGCTTCACGGCTCAGTACAGCGCTCCAGCCTTCGTAGTGCACTTCAACGCTGGCGGCGTCGGTCAGGGCTTCCTTGGCGGCGCAGGCGGTTTGCAGCAGGTGGCGCTGCGCACCCGGATCGAGGTCGGCGGACAGGCCCGCCTGCTCGATGATCCAGCCGGCAATGGCGTGGTCGAAGTCGTCACCGCCCAGGGCGCTGTCGCCGCCAGTGGCCAGGACTTCGAAGACTCCGCCGGTCAGGCGCAGGATGGAAATATCGAACGTGCCGCCGCCCAGGTCGTAGATCGCGACGAGGCCTTCGGCGTGCTGGTCCAACCCGTAAGCCACCGCCGCGGCAGTCGGCTCGTTGAGCAGGCGCAGCACGTTGAGGCCGGCCAGCTTGGCCGCGTCCTTGGTGGCTTGGCGCTGGGCGTCGTCGAAATAGGCCGGGACGGTGATCACCGCACCCACCAGTTCGCCACCCAGCGCGGCTTCGGCGCGCACGCGCAGGACCTTGAGGATGTCGGCCGACACCTGCACCGGGCTTTTCGGCCCCTGCACGGTGTCGATGAACGGCATGTGGGATTCGCCGCCGACAAAGCGATACGGCAGTTGGTCGCCCAGTTGCTTGACGTCGGCCAGGCCGCGTCCCATCAGGCGCTTGACCGACACGACGGTGTTCAGCGGGTCAGTGGAGGCGGCCAGCTTGGCCGATTCACCCACTTCGACGCGGTCGGCGTGGTAGCGAACGGCGGACGGCAGGATCACCTGCCCCTGCTCGTCCGCCAGCGGTTCGGAGAGACCGCTGCGCAAGGCAGCGACCAGGGAATTGGTAGTACCCAAGTCGATTCCCACTGCCAGGCGACGCTGGTGGGGTTGTGGACTTTGGCCGGGTTCGGCGATCTGCAGTAGGGCCATCGTAATCAGGACTTATCTGTAATCAGGCGTGCGACCGGAGCGGCACTGGGTTAATCGTCGAGGCGCTCTTCGAGCTGGCGCACTTCGTAGGTGAGCTTGTCGAGGAACTGCATGCGCCGCATCAGGCGTTCGGCCTGTTCGCGTTGCGCGGCATCGTTCCAGCAGGCTGCGAAGCTTTCGTTCAGTGTGTGCTGGGCGTCTTTGAGACGGCGCTTGAAGGCCGCGACACCGGCCAGGTCGGCGCTGTCCTGGAGGTCTTCGAGCTCTTCGCGCCACTGCATCTGCTGCAGAAGAAACTCAGGGTCGTGGACCGTGACTTCCAGGGGCAACTCGTGACCGCTGATGGCGAGCAGGTAGCGCGCGCGCTTGGCCGGATGCTTGAGCGTCTGGTAGGCCTCATTGAGGTTGGCAGACTGCTCCAGCGCCCGGCGCTGCTCGGCTTCGGAGGCGTCGGCAAACCGGTCCGGGTGGACACCCCGAGCCAGCTCCAGGTAACGCGCGGACAACTGATCGAGATCCAGCTGAAACGCAGGCTGCATCTGGAACAAGGCAAAATGACAAGGAGTTCCCACGAGCCGCCTCAGATGTTGAAGCTTTCGCCGCAGCCACACTCACCGCGTACGTTGGGGTTGTTGAACTTGAAGCCTTCGTTCAACCCTTCCTTGACGAAATCCAGCTCGGTGCCGTCCAGGTACGTCAGGCTCTTCGGGTCGATGATCACTTTCTGACCATGACTCTCGAACACCTGGTCGTCTTCGCCCACTTCGTCGACGAATTCGAGCACGTAGGCAAGGCCAGAGCAGCCCGTGGTGCGAACACCCAGGCGGATACCCTCGCCCTTGCCACGCCCCGCGAGGGAACGCTGCACATGTTTAGCTGCCGCTTCTGTCATCTGGATAGCCATGGAAACTCCTTAGCGGTGCGCGGATCAGATCAAGCCTTTCTTCTGCTTGTAATCGCGAACGGCGGCCTTGATGGCGTCTTCAGCGAGTACCGAGCAGTGGATCTTCACTGGCGGCAGGGCCAGTTCTTCGGCCAGCTGGGTGTTCTTGATGGTTTCGGCTTCATCAAGGGTCTTGCCCTTCATCCACTCGGTGGCCAGGGAGCTGGACGCGATGGCCGAACCGCAGCCATAGGTCTTGAACTTGGCATCTTCGATGATGCCTTGCTCGTTGACCTTGATCTGCAGGCGCATCACGTCGCCGCATGCCGGGGCGCCGACCATGCCGGTGCCGACATCAGGATCCTGCGCGTCCATCTTGCCGACGTTGCGCGGGTTCTCGTAGTGGTCGATGACCTTTTCGCTATATGCCATTTGCTTCAATCCTCATCAGTGAGCCGCTCTGGTGGCGACTTCTTCAGTGCGCAGCCCACTCGATTTTCGAGATGTCGACGCCGTCTTTGTACATGTCCCACAGCGGCGACAAGGCGCGCAGCTTGGTGACGGCCTCGCAGACTTTCTGCGCGGCGTAATCGATTTCCTCTTCGGTGGTGAAGCGGCCGAAGGTGAAGCGAATCGAGCTATGGGCCAGTTCGTCGTTGCGGCCCAGGGCGCGCAGTACGTACGAAGGCTCGAGCGAAGCCGAGGTGCAAGCCGAACCGGACGACACAGCCAGGTCCTTGAGTGCCATGATCAGCGACTCGCCTTCAACGTAGTTGAAGCTCAGGTTCAGGTTGTGCGGGACGCGGGCGGTCATGCTGCCGTTGACGTAGAGTTCTTCGAGGTGCTCGACCTGCTTGAAGAAACGGTCGCTCAGGGCCTTGATGCGGACATTCTCGGCGGCCATGTCTTCCTTGGCGACGCGGAAGGCTTCGCCCATGCCGACGATCTGGTGGGTCGCCAGGGTGCCGGAACGCATGCCACGCTCGTGACCGCCACCGTGCATGGTCGCTTCGATGCGCACACGCGGCTTGCGGCTGACGTACAGCGCGCCGATGCCTTTGGGACCATAGGTCTTGTGGGCCGAGAAGGACATCAGGTCGACCTTGAGCTTCGACAGGTCGATCTCGACCTTGCCGGTGGACTGCGCCGCGTCGACGTGGAACAACACACCCTTGGAACGGGTCAGCTCGCCAATGGCGGCGATGTCGTTGATGGTGCCGATTTCGTTGTTCACGTGCATGATCGAAACCAGGATGGTGTCGTCGCGCAGTGCGGCTTCAACCATGGCCGGGGTGATCAGGCCGTCTTCACCCGGCTCGATGTAGGTGACTTCGAAGCCTTCACGCTCCAATTGGCGCATGGTGTCCAGGACAGCCTTGTGCTCGACCTTGGAGGTGATCAGGTGCTTGCCCTTGGTGTGATAGAAATGCGCGACACCCTTGATTGCCAGGTTGTCGGACTCGGTGGCACCGGAGGTCCAGACGATTTCACGTGGGTCGGCATTGACCAGGTCGGCGACCTGGCGACGAGCGTTTTCAACCGACTCTTCGGCTTTCCAGCCGAACACGTGGGAACGGGACGCCGGGTTACCGAAGTTTCCGTCGACCAGCAGGCATTCACTCATTTTTTGCGCGACACGCGGATCAACCGGGGTGGTCGCAGAGTAATCAAGGTAAATCGGCAATTTCATGGACTCTCTCCTAAATCAGGCTGGCTGGCGTTCCGCGTGCTCTGCGGCGGTCATTCGACGGCGGACGCTTCAATCTTGTCCAGGTGCGGCGCCCTGCCATTGCAACGGCGCTGGTCCTGACGCTGGGCTACTTCTTGCACCTCACGGCGGGTGACAAGGTCGGCCAAGCTGATACCGCTCAGAAACTCGTGGATCTGCAGGCTCAAGTCGCACCACAGGTGATGGGTCAGGCAAGTATCGCCGCCATGGCAGTCGCCCAGCCCTTGGCATTTGGTCGCATCGACCGATTCGTTCACGGCATCGATCACCTGGGCGACCTGGATGCCTTGCATTTCACGGGACAGCTGGTAGCCGCCGCCGGGGCCGCGCACGCTGGAGACCAGGTTGCTGCGGCGCAGCTTGGCGAACAGTTGCTCAAGATAAGACAGGGAAATGCCTTGGCGCTCGGAGATATCGGCCAGGGACACCGGCCCGTGCTGCGCGTGCAATGCCAGATCCAGCATTGCGGTCACGGCGTATCGGCCTTTTGTAGTCAGTCGCATGGACAATTACCACGGAGTTCGGAATGGGGGCGAGTATGCAATTCCCGAGTATTTAAGTCAAGTATAAGACCTAGTGGGTTACTCGGATTTACCCGCGAAAGAGCGCGCGCATGATAGCAAAGGCTTGGCGGGCAGGACCAGTGATACCGCGTTATCGTTCTTCGCGAGCAAGCTCGCTCCCACAGGGGGTCTGCGTCGTACATGAGTGATGTGCTCGACAGAGATCCCTGTGGGAGCGAGCTTGCTCGCGATGAGGCCAGCAGGGTCTCAGCTGGCCTGGCTTTCATCCTTGTCCTGCACACACGCAAAGTCTTCCTCGCGCAGTTCAGGCAGGTCCTTGGCACAGTAATTACTGCCCAGTTCCTTCAGGGCGCCGCACATCCCCTCCAGGCGACCATCGACGGCCTGCAGGTGATCGAGCAACTGGTTGATCGCGCGGGCCACCGGGTCGGGCATGTCTTCGCCGACGCCGTAGGCATCGAAGCCGATCTTCTCGGCCATGGCTTTGCGCCGGGCATTCTGCTCCTCATCGGACTTGACGATGATCCGCCCCGGAATACCGACCACGGTCGCCCCGGGCGGCACAGCCTTGGTCACCACGGCGTTGGAGCCGACTTTGGCCCCCGCGCCCACTGTGAACGGCCCGAGCACCTTGGCGCCCGCCCCCACCACCACGCCGTCTTCCAGCGTCGGGTGGCGCTTGCCTTTGTTCCAACTGGTGCCGCCGAGGGTCACGCCCTGGTACAGGGTCACGTCATCACCGATCTCGGCGGTTTCGCCGATGACGATGCCCATGCCGTGGTCGATGAAAAACCGCCGACCGACCTTGGCGCCAGGATGGATCTCGATCCCGGTCAACCAGCGTCCGAAGTTCGAGACCAGCCGCGCCAGCCATTTCCAGCCCATATTCCACAACGCGCCAGACAACCGATGCAGCCAGATGGCGTGCATTCCCGGGTAGCAGGTCAGCACTTCAAAGGCATTGCGCGCCGCCGGGTCACGATGGAAAACGCTTTGGATATCTTCACGCAAACGTTCGAACATTTTATTTCTTCCGCTTAATCAGCTCACCACGGGCCGCTTTCTGGGTTTCCGTGAGGATGCCGCGCAATATATTCATCTCCGCCCGGCTGACCGAGCTTCGTCCGTACAACCGACGCAGGCGCGCCATCAAGTGCCTTGGCTTGTCCGGGTCGAGGAACTCGATGTCCACCAGGGTCTGCTCCAGGTGTTCAAAGTATCGTTCCAGCTCATCCATCGTCGCCAGTGTCTCACTGCGCGGCGAGCCGACCTCGGTTTTTTCGACCTTGCTTGGCTGCCCTTCGGCGGCCAGCCAGGCCATGCGCACTTCATAACTCAACACCTGCACCGCCGCCGCGAGGTTCAGGGAACTGAACGTCGGGTCGGAAGGGATATGCACGTGAAAGTGACATCGCTGCAGCTCTTCATTGGTCAGGCCGGAGTCTTCACGGCCGAACACCAGGGCGATCTCGCTGCCCTGCTCCGCTTCCTCGATGACCTTGGTCCCGCACTCGCGGGGGTCGAGCAACGGCCAGGGGATGCGCCGGTCGCGGGCACTGGTGCCGAGCACCAGGTTGCACCCGACCAAGGCGTCTTCCAGGGTGGCGACCACTTGCGCACCGGCAAGGATGTCATCGGCGCCGGACGCCCGGGCGTCGGCTTCGTGATGGGGGAACAGCCGCGGCTCGACCAGCACCAGGCGTGACAGGCCCATGTTCTTCATGGCCCGCGCAGCCCCGCCGATGTTACCCGGATGGCTGGTATTGACCAGGACGACACGAATGTTCTGCAACAAGGGAGGCGCTCTCGAACACGATAAAGGGAGCAAATCTTACATAAGCACCTACCGTTAAGCTATGAAAGCGAACGCCAACCTTCTCCTCGGAAAACTTTCTGATAGAATGCGCGGCTTTCTTTAACAACCTTAGGTGACACATCCATGCAGCCCATGCTGAATATCGCGCTGCGCGCCGCCCGCAGCGCCAGTGAACTGATCTTCCGCTCCATCGAGCGCCTGGATACCATCAAGGTCGACGAAAAAGACGCCAAGGACTACGTGTCCGAGGTGGATCGCGCCGCCGAACAGAAGATCGTCGACGCCCTGCGCAAGGCTTACCCGAACCACTCGATCCTGGGTGAAGAGACCGGCATGCACGCCGGCACCGGCATCGAAGGCGAAGAGTACCTGTGGATCATCGACCCACTGGACGGCACCACCAACTTCCTGCGCGGCATTCCTCACTTTGCTGTCAGCATCGCCTGCAAATACCGTGGCCGCCTGGAACACGCTGTCGTGCTGGACCCGGTTCGCCAGGAAGAATTCACCGCCAGCCGTGGCCGTGGCGCCCAGTTGAACGGTCGTCGCCTGCGCGTCAGTGGTCGCACCAGCCTGGACGGCGCCCTGCTGGGCACTGGCTTCCCGTTCCGCGATGACCAGATGGACAACCTGGACAACTACCTGGGCATGTTCCGCGCCCTGGTCGGCCAGACCGCCGGCATCCGCCGCGCTGGCGCCGCCAGCCTGGATCTGGCCTATGTAGCCGCCGGCCGTTTCGATGCATTCTGGGAGTCGGGCCTGTCCGAGTGGGACATGGCCGCAGGCGCCCTGCTGATCCAGGAAGCTGGTGGCTTGGTGAGCGACTTCACCGGCGGCCACGACTTCCTCGAAAAAGGCCACATCGTGGCGGGCAACACCAAATGCTTCAAGGCGGTGCTGACGGCTATCCAGCCACACCTGCCGGCTTCGCTGAAACGCTAAGCGACGCAGCCACAGAAAAGCACCCTTCGGGGTGCTTTTTTTGTGCCTCGGTTTTATGGATGAGGCAAATCCTGTGGGAGCGGGCTTGCCCGCGAAGACAATGTCTCATTGGACATGGATGCAAGCTGTTCCACCGCCTTCGCGGGCAAGCCAGCTCCCACACGGGATTGGGGTGGGTCAGGAATACGGGCATAAAAAAAGCACCCCGAAGGGTGCTTTTTCAATTCTTCCGAATTACTGGGCCGGTTCGTTCTGGCCTAGGATCAGTTGGCCTTCCTTGCTCACCGGGATCTGGTTGCCCGGGTCGCGATCCATACGGACTTTGCCTTCCTTGCCGTCGAGCATGTAGCGCACGTCGTAGCCGACGACCTTGTCACTGATGTCGTTGACGGTATTGCAGCGGGTTTGCGTCGTGGTGTACGTGTCACGCTCCTGCATGCCTTCCTGAATCTTGTTACCGGCATAGCCGCCGCCGGCCGCGCCGGCCACGGTGGCGATTTTCTTGCCGGTGCCGCCGCCCACCTGGTTGCCCAGCAGGCCACCGGCCAGGGCGCCGATCACGGTGCCGGCGATCTGGTGCTGGTCCTGGACCGGCTTCTGCCGGGTTACGGTGACGTCCTTGCACACTTCACGCGGGGTCTTGATCTGGGTCTTGACCGGTTCCACGGCCAATACTTGCGCATACTCAGGGCCACTTTTTACCAAGCTGTAGGTCGCGACCGCACCACCGGCAGTCACACCGACAGCACCCAATACCGCACCAACCAGCATCGATTTGTTCACTTGAACCTCCTGACCATCACAAGCGGAATAATCCGCGCTTCTCCCAGCCTTGGAGCATAAAAAAAGGCGCGAGTTCAACTCGCGCCTTTTCGGTCGTGACGGACGGGGACAAGCCTTATGGGCGGTCGTCCACTTCCGTTTCGGTGGCCGCTGGAGGAATGAGGTCCTCGGTGCTCAGGTTCAGCCAGATCAGCACCACGTTGGCGATGTAGATCGACGAGTAGGTACCCGCCAGTACACCGACGAACAGCGCGATGGAGAAACCAAACAGGTTATCGCCACCAAAGAACAGCAGCGCGGCGATCGCCAGCAGCGTGGAGATTGACGTCGCCATGGTCCGCAGCAGGGTCTGGGTGGTCGAGATGTTGATGTTCTCGATCAAGGAGGCCTTGCGCAGCACGCGGAAGTTCTCACGCACCCGGTCGAACACCACGATGGTGTCGTTGAGCGAGTAACCGATGATCGCCAGCACCGCCGCCAGCACCGTCAGGTCGAAGGTGATCTGGAAGAACGACAGGATGCCCACGGTCACGATCACGTCGTGGATCAGCGAGACGATGGCGCCCACCGCGAACTTCCACTGAAAGCGGAAGGCCAGGTAGATCAGGATGCCACCCAGCGCCATCAGCATGCCGAGGCCGCCCTGGTCGCGCAGCTCTTCACCCACCTGCGGGCCGACGAACTCGACGCGCTTGACCTGCGCCGGGTTGTCGCCACCGGCCTTCTGCAAGGCTTCGGCAACCTGGTGACCCAGTTGCGGGTCTTCGCCCGGCATGCGCACCAGCAGGTCGGTGGTCGCACCGAAGCTCTGCACGATGGCTTCGCCGTAGCCCGAGGTCGCCAGTTGCTCACGCACCTTGGTGACGTCGGCCGGACGCTCGTAGGTCAGCTCGATGAGCGTACCGCCAGTGAAGTCCAGGCCGTAGTTCAGGCCCTTGGTGGCCCAGCTGAACAACGCCAGTACGGTAAGAAACAATGTGACGCCGAACGCAACGTTGCGAACGCCCATGAAGTTGATTGTACGTAACATGGCAGCCCCTTAAATCCACAACTTCTTGAAGTCACGACCGCCAAAGATCAGGTTGACCATTGCGCGGGTCACCATGATGGCCGTGAACATCGAGGTAAAGATCCCGAGGGACATGGTCACTGCGAAGCCCTTGACCGGGCCAGTGCCCATGGCGAAGAGAATCCCGCCGACCAGCAACGTGGTCAGGTTGGCGTCGAGAATCGCGGTGAATGCCCGGCCGAAGCCTTCGTTGATTGCCCGCTGGATCGACATGCCCGCGGCGATCTCTTCACGTATCCGCGAGAAGATCAGCACGTTGGCGTCCACCGCCATGCCCATGGTCAATACGATACCGGCGATGCCCGGCAGGGTCAGCGTAGCCCCCAGCAGCGACATCAGGGCCAACAGCATCACCATGTTCACCGCCAGCGCGACCGTGGCGATGATGCCGAAGAAGCGGTAGATGGCGATGATGAACAGCGACACGAACAGCATGCCCCACAGCGAGGCGTCGATACCCTTGGTGATGTTGTCGGCACCCAGGCTCGGGCCGATGGTGCGCTCTTCAGCGAAGTACATCGGCGCGGCCAGGCCACCGGCACGCAGCAGCAGGGCCAGTTCCGAGGCCTCACCCTGGCCGTTCAGGCCGGTGATGCGGAATTGGCTGCCCAGCGGCGACTGGATGGTCGCCAGGCTGATGATCTTCTTCTCTTCCTTGAAGGCCTGCACGGCGACGTCTTTCTCGACGCCGTTTACCACTTGCTTGGTGTAGGTGGTGATCGGCTTCTGCTCGATGAAGATCACCGCCATGCTACGGCCGACGTTGCTGCGCGTGGCGCGGCTCATCAGTTCGCCACCGTGGCCGTCGAGGTGGATGTTCACCTGCGGACGACCGTGCTCGTCGAAGCTCGCCTTGGCGTCGGTCACCTGGTCACCGGTGATGATCAGGCCACGCTCAATCTGCGCCGGTGGACGGTTGCCCTCGCGGAACTCGAAGCTCTCGGAAGTGGCCTTGGACGCGCCCGGCTCGGCACCGAGGCGGAATTCCAGGTTGGCGGTCTTGCCGAGGATACGCTTGGCTTCGGCGGTGTCCTGCACACCCGGCAGCTCGACCACGATGCGGTTGGCGCCCTGGCGCTGCACGATCGGCTCGGCCACACCCAGCTCGTTGACCCGGTTACGCACGGTGGTCAAGTTCTGCTTGATGGAGTATTCGCGGATTTCCGCCAGCTTGGCCGGGGTCATCGCCAGACGCAGCACCGCCTGACCATTGAGGTCGGCCGGTACGATGTCGAAATCGTTGAAGGTCTTGCGGATCAGTGCACGGGCCTGCTCGCGGGTATCTTCATCACTGAAGCCCAGCTGAATGGCACCGTTGAACGCTGGCAGGCTGCGATAGCGCACGCGCTCCTTACGCAACAGGCTCTTGACGTCGCCTTCGTAGACTTTCATCCGCGCGTCGAGGGCTTTTTCCATGTCCACTTCCAGCAGGAAGTGCACACCGCCGGACAAGTCCAGGCCCAGCTTCATGGGGTGCGCGCCGAGTTGGCGCAGCCATTGCGGGGTGGTCTGGGCCAGGTTCAGGGCTACGACGTAATCGTCGCCCAGTGCCTTGCGCACCACGTCCTTGGCCGGCAATTGATCTTCGGCCTTGACCAGGCGCAACAGGCCGCCCTTGCCACCGCTGGCAACCGACGAAGCCTTGACCTCGATACCGGAAGCCTTGAGCGCTTCGCTCGCACGATCCAGATCCGCCTGGGTGACCTGCAGGGCCGTGCTTGCGCCACTGACCTGAATGGCCGGGTCATCCGGGTAGAGATTGGGAGCGGAATAAATCAGACCGATCGCCAGCACCGCCAGGATCAGTACATATTTCCACAGAGGGTATTTGTTCAGCATCACGCCGCCCGCTTATGACGCGGGGCGCCTTGCGCGCCCCGTCGATTGAAGAGAAGTTTGAAACCTTAGATCGCTTTCAGCGTGCCTTTTGGCAGCGTGGCCGCGATAGCGCCCTTCTGGAACTTCATTTCAACAGTGTCGGACACTTCCAGTACCACGAAATCATCCGCCACTTTGGTGATCTTGCCAGCGATACCGCCGGTGGTGACCACTTCGTCGCCCTTCTGCAAGCTGCCGAGCAGGTTCTTCTGCTCTTTGGCGCGCTTGGCCTGTGGACGCCAGATCATCAGGTAGAAGATAACCAGGAAGCCGACCAGGAAAATCCACTCGAAACCGCCACCCATAGGCGCGGCTGCGGGAGCAGCGGCATCAGCCATGGCGTTAGAGATAAAAAAGCTCATTTAGCACTCCAGTTGCAAGTATTGAATCTTAGGATCGGAAAACTCAGTCCAAGGGCGGAACAGGCAACCCGCGCTTGGCATAGAAGGCCTCGACAAAGGCGGCCAATGTACCCTGTTGAATAGCCTCGCGCAAACCAGCCATAAGCACCTGGTAATGGCGCAAATTGTGGATCGTATTCAGCATGCTACCGAGCATTTCGCCGCACTTGTCCAAATGATGCAGATAAGCGCGGGAGAAGTTCTGGCACGTGTAGCAGTCGCAGGTCGGATCCAGCGGCGAATCATCATGGCGATGAAACGCGTTACGGATCTTCAGCACACCCGTGTCGACGAACAGATGCCCATTGCGGGCATTACGGGTTGGCATCACGCAATCGAACATGTCCACCCCGCGGCGCACACCCTCAACCAGATCTTCCGGTTTGCCAACGCCCATAAGGTAACGAGGTTTGTCAGCGGGCATCTGGCCCGGCAGGTAATCGAGCACCTTGATCATTTCGTGCTTGGGTTCGCCCACCGACAGCCCGCCGATGGCCAGGCCGTCGAAGCCGATCTTGTCGAGGCCTTCGAGCGAACGCATGCGCAGGTCCTGGTGCATGCCGCCCTGGACGATGCCGAACAGCGCCGCCGTGTTGTCGCCATGGGCGTTCTTGGAGCGCTGGGCCCAGCGCAACGACAGCTCCATGGACACCCGCGCAACGTCTTCATCGGCCGGGTACGGCGTGCATTCGTCGAAGATCATCACGATGTCCGAGCCCAGGTCGCGCTGCACCTGCATGGATTCTTCCGGGCCCATGAACACCTTGGAACCGTCCACCGGCGAGGCGAAGGTCACGCCCTCCTCCTTGATCTTGCGCATGGCGCCCAGGCTGAACACCTGGAAGCCGCCGGAGTCGGTCAGGATCGGGCCTTTCCACTGCATGAAATCGTGCAGATCGCCGTGGGCCTTGATCACTTCCATGCCCGGGCGCAGCCACAGGTGGAAGGTGTTACCGAGGATGATTTCAGCGCCAATCGCCTCGATGTCGCGCGGCAGCATGCCCTTGACCGTGCCATAGGTGCCCACGGGCATGAACGCCGGGGTTTCCACCGTGCCACGAGGGAAGGTCAGACGACCGCGACGTGCCTTGCCATCGGTGGCCAGCAACTCGAAGGACATGCGACAGGTGCGACTCATACTGTTTCCTCGGGCCCGCGGGGCGCGGGGTTACGGGTGATGAACATCGCATCACCGTAGCTGAAAAAGCGGTAACCCTGCTCGACGGCGGCCTTATAGGCGGCCATGGCTTCGGGATAACCGGCGAACGCCGAAACCAGCATCAACAGCGTGGATTCGGGCAAATGAAAATTGGTGACCAGGGCATCGACCACATGGAACGGCCGGCCCGGGTAGATGAAGATGTCGGTGTCGCCACTGAACGGCTTGAGCACGCCATCGCGGGCGGCGCTTTCCAGGGAACGCACACTGGTGGTCCCCACCGCCACCACCCGGCCACCGCGGGCGCGACAGGCCGCCACGGCGTCGACCACGTCCTGGCTCACTTCGAGCCATTCGCTGTGCATGTGGTGGTCTTCGATGCGCTCCACCCGCACCGGCTGGAATGTGCCGGCACCCACGTGCAGTGTCACGAACGTGGTCTCGACGCCTTTGGCGGCAATCGCCTCCAGCAACGGCTGGTCGAAATGCAACCCCGCCGTCGGCGCCGCCACCGCCCCCAGGCGCTCGGCGTACACGGTCTGGTAGCGTTCGCGGTCCGAACCTTCGTCGGGGCGATCTATATAAGGAGGCAACGGCATGTGCCCGACGCGGTCGAGCAGCGGCAGCACTTCTTCGGCAAATTCCAGCTCGAACAACGCGTCATGCCGCGCCACCATCACCGCCTCGCCGCCACCGTCGATCAGGATCGACGAACCCGGCTTGGGCGACTTGCTGGAGCGCACGTGGGCCAGCACCCGGTGACTGTCGAGCACCCGCTCCACCAGAATCTCCAGCTTGCCGCCGGAGGCCTTCTGGCCAAACAACCGCGCCGGAATCACCCGGGTATTGTTGAACACCATCAAGTCGCCTGGGCGCAAATGCTCAAGCAAATCAGTGAATTGACGGTGAGCCATGGCACCGCTGACCCCATCCAGGGTCAACAGTCGACTGGCGCGACGCTCGGCCAGAGGGTGGCGAGCGATCAGCGAATCCGGGAGTTCGAAGGTAAAGTCAGCAACACGCATGATGGGGTTCGTCTAGCAGGGCCGGAAAGTCTAGCGGAAATATCGAAAATTGACCATGAAACGTGATTGACCAACGGTAGGCACCTCTCTATACTTCGCCGCCATTGAGCCCTGATGGCGGAATTGGTAGACGCGGCGGATTCAAAATCCGTTTTCGAAAGGAGTGGGAGTTCGAGTCTCCCTCGGGGCACCATCTTAAAGAAAGACCTTGAAATTCAAGGTCTTTTTTTTCGTCTGCAGGAAAGTGCTTAGGTCATGGCTAATCACTCCTTTGTGGCGAGGGGATTCATCCCCGCTGGGCCGCAAAGCGGCCCCAAATCCCAAACCTCTGGCAAAGAAGAATCTGTGGCTAGTAGGAATCTGTGGCCAGTAGAAACCCGTGGCGAGGGAGCTTGCTCCCGCTTGAGCGCAAAGCGCTCACAAAAATGTCACACCCCCATTGATGCTCCGCCGTGCGACACCCCGCTAACCCACCGCTGACAAAGGACTCCACCCCATGGAACTGCTGCTGGAAACGGTCGCTCTTTACTCGCTGAAGCTGGCTTATGAGACGGAGGGGCATAGTCCGATTTTGCGGGATGATCCGTTGATGGGCGGGTGTGATCGGGAGGTGTTTGGGTTGTTGGTGCGGCGGGAGGATGTGGCTGGGATCCAGGAGAAGATCCAGCAGTGCCTGGCGTTGGCGCGGGAGGCCATTGGAGGTGCCGATACGGTGCTCGGCGCCGAACTGCAGCGGCTGACTGCAGAACTCCACGCAGCACAAACAGCCGAACAGCTTAGGGCACCGCTCAGTGCGCTTAAGGGCTATCTAAAAGATATTCTATAACCCCCCCCACGTTCAGCGTGAGGATGCATCCAACGACGCTCCATCCCCTCCTGCATCCCCTGCGCATCGGCATTTTTCAGGACATTGGATAAACCCATCGAAAAAATAGAAGCCCGCCGCCCGAAAGAGGACGGGCCGTATGAAAGCCACGCCGATGAGAAAGCCTGAGTTGCATTCAGTTTTCAATAAAAGGCAGGAGGCGTTGGAAACTAGAGCGAACGACCACCGTCGACGATGAGTTCCGAGCCAACCGTCCACCGCGACTCGTCCGACGCCAGGTACAGCACGGCCTTGGCCACTTCCTCGGGCGTACCGAACCGGCCGAATGGAATGGTCGCGGCGATATCCTGGTTGACCTGTTCACGGTAGGCATCGGGGATACCGAGTTTGTCGTAAAGCGGCGTATCGATCGGGCCGGGGCTGACCGCATTGACGCGAATACCACGCGGGAGAAGTTCGCTGGAAAGCGTCTTCGACATGTTCAGGAATGCAGCCTTGGTCGCGCCATAAACCGATGAACGCGCGTCACCGAGGTGCGCACTCACCGACGTATTGAGCACCACCGACGCAGGGTTCGCGAAGACCGGTAGCAATGCCTGGATCAGGAAGTACGGCCCCTTGACGTTAATGTCGAAAGAGCGATCGAACATTTCTTCCGTCCATTCTTCGATCGGTAGCCAAACGGATACGCCTGCATTGAGAAAGGCAACATCGAGTTGGCCATAGTGAGCCTGAACGGCCTGCGCCAGCTCCTTCTGCGCATCGATGCTGGCTGAGTCAGCACGCAGTACCAATACTTCGCTTCCCAGTTCCGCCTGGGCCTTTGCGATGGACTCCGGATTGACGCCGGTAACGATCACGCGGGCACCTTCGGCGAGGAACTGCTTGGCCGTTTCCAGGCCAATGCCGCTGGTGCCGCCGGTGATGAGAGTACGTTTGCCTTGCAATCGGGACATGTCAGTTTCCTTTACGGTTTTTCACGGTCAGCCTATGGACTGACCTGCCTGAGGGAAACTATGTATTCATACCTGGGCATTGATAAGATGACCTATTCGAATACATTTCATGCCTAAATTGCATGAATGAGAGGCCTGAATGGATCGATTGCTGTTGATGACCTGCTTTGTTCGCGCTGTCGAGACAGGAAGCTTCTCGGCTGCGGGGCGTGACCTGGGTCTGGGGCAACCCAACGTCAGCCGCTATGTGGCGGCGCTGGAAGATCATCTGCAAACCAGGCTGCTTCACCGATCCACACGCAAGCTTGCCCTCACTCCCGAGGGAGAACGCTACTACGCAGATGTCCGGCGCATTCTCGACGCTGTGGAAGAATCGGAATCGTCCCTCAGGGAAAACATCACCCCGTCCGGCTTGTTGCGAGTCGCCTGCCCGACCGCGCTAGCCCACGCATTCGTGGTGCCCCATGTAGCCCGCTTCCTGGCTCGCTATCCCGAGTTGACGCTAGACCTGCAGATCAGTGATCGGTACGTGAATCTGGTCGACGAAGGGGCTGAACTGGCGATTCGCATCGGACATCTGGAAGACAGCGCAATGCGCGCCCGGCCACTGGGCTGGTTCGAGCGCGTGTGCGTCGCCAGCAACGAGTACCTGGCCAAACACGGAAGCCCCACGACCCCCAATGACCTGAGAACACACGAGTGCCTGATCTATACCTTGCTGTCGACAGGCAGCACCTGGCGCTTCCGGGATATCGATGTTCCCGTCTCCGGCAGGCTCCGGGTCAGTTCACCTGAGGCTATACGCGAGTGCGTAAACGCGGGGCTGGGGATCGCTCAGGGGCCTGAATGGCTTTACGAGGAGGGGCTGAATAATGGCAATCTGCGGGTGTTGCTGAAGGAGCATGCAGCGCCGTCTGTTCCTGTTCAGATCATCTACGTTGCCGACCGGCTTCTTCCCAGGAGGGCTGTTGTTTTTATGGACTTTATTGCTGAGGTGTTTGCGAAGAGTTCTGCGTTTAGGGATCGGCCGGGGGGGGGGTAGTAGCACTGGGGGGGCTTGGTGCGGGGGAAACACCTAGGGGAAATCGGGCACGACGGCAGATTTTTTCCACAATAAATCCCCTGTTTTCCCAAGTTATCCCTTTTTTTGCATGGCTCCTTTTTTTGGGGACTGTCTCTTTCGTCCCTTTTCGGGCCAGATCAGATGTTCAATAGCCGCTCGTCAAGACTGTCAACTTTAACAGTAGGCATCTCACAATCCGAGGGCAAGACTCCCTTCAAGGCCAACGGCTGAACGCCTAAGCCCGACTCTGGACCATGTTCGGTCCCGCACACCGGTTTTTACTCACAGTAATCGTGTTGCCATGCCACCTTAACGCTCTCTAAAGCAAGGAAAAAAGCCATGAAACATAGGCCGGCACTCATCATTATTTGTGTTTTTATTTTTGCGACTGAAAGTTGGGCGGCTCAATTGGCCACTCTAGGACCGGATGAAAAGGTTGTCCGAGATGTATCGGTTGATAGAGCCAATATACCGACCGATCCCAAACTCTACTCATCTGCAATAGGAGGGGCCCATTTCGAGCGCTCGACTCTCGATACCCAGCAAGGTTATACGGTGGAAAGCGGTTCTTTGCGTAATGATGCAAAGGAAGAGACAGGCTCCATGGTATTGGTACGTTCACCTGACGGGTCCGTCACAGCGTTTGTTGATGAACCAAATAAGCGTGGATTACTTGAGATTGACCCGAATGGCAAAAGCAAATTCACAGCAGATGCGTCATACGACCCCATGACGCCGGATACGGTAGAAACAGACACAACGGAGTCTCTGATATCCGATACCGCCGCATCAGTTGACGTCAATACACCGAAGGCAATGTCCTATGCTGATGTTCTGGTTGCCTATGGCAATGCAGTTTACAACAAGGTTTCCGATCCTATTGCTTTTGCCTTGGGTCAGGTTGAAACGGTAAATACGGCGCTTAGAAAAACAGGAAACAACGAGATCGCTCTAAGGCTTGCAGCGGTTACCGTCTTTCATAACAACACCTCCGTATCCAGTGCAGGCCTAACCAGCTGGCAAAATTTTCTCGCCCCTTACAAGTCGCTATTGAAGACTGATTTGAATGTCGTATTCACCGGCAAGGGCGGTAGCTTCTGGGATGGCTATGAGTATGGAATAGCTTATCGACCCGGATTTACAAGCCTTAACGCAGTACTGGATGAAAGCACCGTGCTCAGGCATGAAGTGGCACATAACGCAGGGGCGTACCACTGTGGTGAGGCGAGCAACTACGCTCAAGGTTATAAAGCCAGCCGCCCGCTTATGGATTATTTTTATACCATCCTATGTGGAAACGAACACCAAGGCGTTTACTCCAATCCTCATTACACAAATTTTTATGGTGTCGTAATGGGTAGCACCACTACAGGTGACACCGCAAGGGTATGGCGTGAAAACACTGCCAGACTCGTCAATAGTAATGTCGAGCCTTCGGGAAAACGATTGATACTTATCGGGCACCGAGTAGCTGAGTTACGCCTCAGCGTACCCGAAGGATTGGCCCCCTATGTACTAGCTCGATCGCCAGACAACGGCCCCACCGCACCAATAAGTACACCTGATGGCGAATATACTCAACTAGCAGCGTTTGTTACGGCTGAAGGAAGCACTCAGCGATACATGGTACGGCTGCGCGGCACTCGGGCAAATGGAGGTTGTGCATATTATCAATTGCACTGGGCTTACAGATGCCAAAGTGGCCCTGACCTATATTTAAGAATTTACTATGTTGATGCCGACAATCCAAATCTGCCGCGAAACAAACATTACACGGGCACTCTGCCACTTATTCAAAAAGAGTGGTCAGAGGCGTCACCCTCTGTTCCAATCAATGTGTCAATCGCTGTATGGACGCCAAACTGAACTGCATGTCAATCATTCACTTACTTAAAAGGCCTTGCTGGCAAGGCCTTTTAAGTTGGGTAAGAGTCCCTACCTCACCTCAACAATATCCAACGCCCGATTCGCCAACAGCTCACTCACCTCAATCACCTGCAAAATCCCCAACGCAACACGCCGCCGTGACCCATCCAGGTCAAACGCCAAATCACTGATCATCGCATTCGCCGAAGCCAGATTCTCACTGAGATTCGCAAGCAAACACTCAGAATCAACCCCCGGATCAATCCGAAAAATAGAGTCGGTCTTGTCAGACGTTTCGCCCTTAGGCTTGGGTTTCAGGTAGTAATCCAACGCGCGGGTGGCAGCGTCGTCGATTTTCTTGTTGCGGGTAGATTGGGCGCGGGAGACGTGTTCGTCTGTATCTGGGGGATTCGGAGTAACTTTTGCCATTCTCTTGCTTCCTGTAATAGGAGCCATCACCCGCTCGCTGCTAAACGATGGGAGGCAGCTGTACGCAGGTTAGCAGACCGGGGAAACAAGAAACCGGCGCGTCCGGGGACGCCCTGCGCACAGCCACCATCAAGTGCAGGATGGAGAATCCTGGCTGGATGACGCCTTGCACAACCTGTTTCACCGCGAGCTGCTAAACCCGATCACTGACAATCAGTGACAGGTCCAAACTACCGACGCAACCCCAGGCGCACAAGCCGGCGGATTCTGGCGTAGTTGTAGGCAAAGGCACAAGGCTATGTGAGTTCTAGGGCACGATCTGACGGTGGGTGGTCACCATGAAGGGCCTGCCGTCCAGGGCTCTTTGCTCCAGGACAATCCTGTCCTTCTCCACCTCCTTGATGCGCGCCTGCCCCGATGCCCCTGCCGGGTAGATATCACTGAGGTTGGGCATGCTAGAGCCGACAAACTGCGCCACCGTCAAAGGCGAGATCTCTTTGCCGTCCACCGTATACGACTTGGGCAACGTCTTCATTTGCCCCAACGTGAACGAAAGGTACTCGCTATCGGCACTCCAGCTACCCGCGCCATTGACGCTGTATTCGAACCGACAGGGTTTAGAAGGCTCTGTACCAACCAACGCGACCACACCGCTCACGTTGTAATGGTTGCTGGCGAAGTATTCGATCATGCCCTTGAATTCGAACTGACCGCTGTCGCCATTCGGATAGCTGAACTCCTCGGTCCAACGTCCAATGAAATGGCTTTTGTAGTAGTCAGCCCTCATGTCGGCCAACCAGGTTGAAATGGCGGGGAACCCCGCCATCAAGCCAACAATTGCTACAAGAGCGGCCCAGCTTTTTACCGAGTACTGCTTAAGTGTCGAGACAGCGGTCATTAATAGCTCCTGATCCACGAGGAGGCGTGCAGCACTCCGGTTTGTCTGTGCAGTTACTGCTTCAGGTCTTCTATCAGCTTGCCGACTGCCAGATCAGATACGCGGGAAAACGCCGCACGCAGTGCTTCGGGATCGGTGGCGTACTGCTCAGGGGTGTAGGCGAGGGTGTTGCTTTCGTTGAAGGGCGAGATGGTATTGAAGTTGCGCCAAACCGATGTGCCGCTGCGTTTCATGGAGCCGTTGACGCCAATGACTGGGTAAAGCACGGAGCTGTAGTTTTTCAGACTCAGTCCCCACTGCGAAACCATGATTTCAACGTCGGCATCCGCTTTCTCGCCTTCCGCCACGAGGGTGAACATACCCTCTTGCTTAATGCGCTTCTCGAAGCTTTCACGTACCAGTTTTCCCAGATCGATACCGTGGGCCTGCATGTTGTTCAAAATCGCTTGAGAGATATCTGCCGTCGCGCCATCGGCCGCCTTGGTGCCCATGACCGAACCGGCACCCGTCAATGCGCTCGTGCCAGTGCTCGATGCGCCAGCCGCCATGCCAGTCGCTGCGCCTGCCCCGGCACCCAGGCCTGCCCCCCAAGCCTGGGTCATGCTCGTGTACTTGAAGTTTTCCACCGCAAAGTACACAGGAAGGATCCTGATGGTCTTGATCTGGTGGCGGTCTTCAACACTCAAAGATTTGGTGACACACCCGGAAAGTAGAGTGACCGAGAGCAACGCGAGAAACAGACTTTTCATTGATAGGAATACCGACGGCATGAATGACGTGTCGCCTGAGCGAAGGGACCTTTGAGTTCCAAAACGTCTCTCTGACCGCTCCGGTTTTCTCTCAGGATAAAAAGGTCGCCATGACCGACAACCGTTCTAGTAGAAGCGGTCTTCCTGCTTCAAGCCATAAATGCGCCCGAACGTCCTGAAGGAGATCCACAGGAACAACAACGTCAGCAATACCCCGCCCGCCATGACGATAAAGCTGGCGCGATTGGTGTGCAGCTCGCTGGCGATGCTGCTGACCTGGGGAAACCAGCGGGAATAAAGCAGTGGAACGTCTCCACCTACCGTGTACTGATGATGTTCGTTGTAGCGCTGGTCAAAGTATTCGTCTTCATGAACCTGTTGATCCCCATCGACATATCGGTAATGAATGATGACGCCGTTGGGATTCATCGGGATGCCTTCCAACTGCGTCACCGTGCCTTTCACCTCGACAGGGGTCCAACGAATGGCGCCATAAATGGTCCCTGAGTGTTTTGCCAGTGAGGCTAGAAACAGCAGCAAGATGCAAGCAATGGTCAGCAGGACTATGCGGTTGTAGAGATGGTCTTTTTCAGCTTCACGCGGGTAAAACATGCTCCGGTCCCTCGGGATAAAATTCTTGCGCATCCTATCGGCGCTTGATCCAACAACTTGAGTTTCTCCAGTGATTTGCCCTTGTTCCTGGGGGCATCTGTCGGGCTTTACAGGGCTGCTGCGCAGCCCAGCGGGAGCAAGCTCCCTCGCCACGTTGGTTACCTGCGATTGGAGCCGCTACGCGTTCTCGCTCTTCTCCGATGACTCATCGCTGTGCACCACCACCAGCAACTGTGCCTGAACATCCCCCACCGAACGCAACCGATGGGGCTTCTGTGCATTGAAATGCAGGGCATCGCCACGGTTCAGCAGCACGCGCTCGTTCATGAAATCCACTTCCACCTGGCCTTCGTGCACGAACAGGAATTCTTCCCCTGTGTGCTCCTTGAAGGCGTGATGCGCCGTGAACTCAGCCGCCGGATAGAGGATGAAGGGCAGCAGGCTGCGCTCGGACACTTGGTGGGCCAAGACCGCGTATTCGGAGCTACCGCTGCTCGCCGCCAGGGATTGGCGGTCTTCGCTGCGCACCAGGCTGTAGCTGTCGAGGGAGATGTTTTCTTCGGAGAACAGCTCCTCGACTTTCACGCTCAGCGCCTTGGCGAGCTTGAGCGCGGTGGCGATGGAGGGCGTGCTCAAGCCCCGCTCCACCTTGGACAGGTAGCTCTTGGTCATCCCGGTTTTTTCGGCCAGGACGTCCAGTGTCATGCCGAGTTTTTTCCTGAGCAATTTCAAGCGAATGGACATAGGTAACCAACATTTCCAGAGAAACGGACAATCTGCGATTGCAAATGACACTTTGTGTCATGTAGTCTATTTAGTGTCATTAGCACCTTCCCTTCACAGCTTCCATGACGCGGATCAAGAACGCTCAAAGAACGAATCAGGAGAACGGATATGAGCAAGACACTGGCGACGCCCAAGGACCAGTTGGTCCAGCACGCGGTCAACCAAATGCAAAAAACACTGCCGGATAATACGTGGACTGTACGACAAAAGCTGGCCCTGACCTGCCGCATCCTGTTCGAGAACGGCCACGACTCAGGGCTCGCCGGGCAGATTACCGCGCGTGGGCCGCAGCCGGGCACCTACTACACCCAGCAACTGGGCTTGGGCTTCGACGAGATCACCGCCGGCAACCTGCTGCTGATCAATGAAGACCTGGAGGTGCTGGAAGGCCATGGCATCCCCAACCCGGCCAACCGCTTCCATACCTGGGTCTACCGCGCCCGGCCGGACGTGAACTGCATCATCCACACCCACCCGACCCACATCGCCGCGCTGTCGATGCTGGAAGTGCCGCTGCAGATTTCCCACATGGACCTCTGCCCGCTGTACGAAGACTGTGCGTTCCTGGAGGGCTGGCCGGGTGTGCCGGTGGGCAATGAGGAAGGCGAACTGATCGCCGGCGCCTTGGGTGACAAGCGCGCCATCCTGCTTTCCCACCACGGCCAGTTGTCCACCGGTGCCACCGTGGAGGAAGCCTGCAACATCGCCCAGTTGATCGAGCGCGCCGCGAAGTTGCAATTGCTGGCCATGGCCGCCGGCGAAGTGAAACCGATCCTGCCGCACCTGGGCCGCGAAGCCCACGACTGGATCGCCCGACCGAAGCGCCACGCGGCCGCCTTCGACTACTACGTCCGGCAGAACCTGCGCCAGCACGCCGATTGCCTGAACTGACCCTATTAGGAGCCTCGCCATGTCTACCCCCAATATCCACGGCGTCATCGGTTACACCATCACGCCCTTCTCCGCCGACGGCCAGGGCTTGGACCTGGACGCGCTGGGCCAGTCCATCGATCGCCTGATCGACAGCGGCGTCCACGCCATCGCGCCCTTGGGCAGCACCGGCGAAGGCGCCTACCTGAGCGACGCCGAGTGGGACCAGGTCGCCGAGTTCAGCATCGCCCGCGTCGCCGGCCGGGTGCCGACGGTGGTCAGCGTGTCGGACCTGACCACCGCCAAGGCGGTGCGTCGCGCGCGTTTCGCCCAGGCGAAGGGCGCCGATGTGGTGATGGTGTTGCCGGCTTCGTACTGGAAATTGAGCGAGGCGGAAATCCTCGCCCATTACAAAACCATCGGCGCCAGCATCGACCTGCCCATCATGCTGTACAACAACCCGGCCACCAGCGGCATCGACATGTCGGTGGAACTGATCCTGCGGATTTTCAACGCGGTGGAGAACGTCACCTTGGTCAAGGAGAGCACTGGCGACATCCAGCGCATGCACAAGCTGCAAGTGCTGGGCGAAGGCCAGGTGCCGTTCTACAACGGTTGCAATCCGCTGGCGCTGGAAGCCTTTGCCGCCGGCGCCAAGGGCTGGTGCACCGCCGCGCCAAACCTGATCCCGCAGCTCAACCTCGACCTTTACGCTGCCGTGCTGGCCAATGACCTGAACAACGCGCGGGCGTTGTTCTATCGTCAGTTGCCGCTGCTGGATTTCATCCTCAAGGGCGGTTTGCCGGCGACGATCAAGGCCGGTTTGCGCACCCTTGGTCTGGAAGTGGGCGATCCGCGCTTGCCGGTGTTCCCACTCGATGAGGTGCGCGAAGACCAACTGCGGGCCATGCTGGAACAACTGCGCTGATCGACCCACTGGCCTTGCGATCGACAGGGGGGGTCAAGCACGCCCCCTGTTCGGTCGCTGTCGAGGTAATGAGATGAACACCTATCACCCACTGAACTGCGACCTGCATGATTACCTGGAGATCGCCTGCCTGTACGGCTATACGCTGGACATCGAACTGACTGACGGCCAACGCCTGAGCGCCCGGGCGATCACCACGCGGACAGCCCCCACGCGGGAGGAATTTCTCGATGTGGAAACTGCGGACGGTCGCCTGGAGATTCGTCTTGATCAGTTGCTGGCGATTACGCCGCTGGATCACAACGCCCGGTTTGGGCGGGTTGTGCTGGCGTAGCGGAGTTTGCCGGGCTGGGAGGTTGGGGCTGCTGCGCAGCCCAGCGGGAGCAAGCTCCCTCGCCACGGGTAAGTCGCCTGTCGCCTCCTTTTGATCAGTGGCGGGGGCTTTGGTCGTCAGGACGGGGGATAGGCCTCGTTGAATGCCCCGGCAAAATCTTCCGCCTTCGAAAAGAGCAACATTTCCACGTCACCGACCTCGACATTGAGTTTTCGGGAGACGTTCATCAACACCCCAATGTACGTCGAGTAGACATCGGTCGTTGCAATTCGAATCCAACGCTGTTGCCGCGCCTGGGTCTTCAAGCGTGGCCAACAGGCATTGAGATGCGTGTTTCGACCCGCCAAGTGCGGAAACCACCAGCGTTGCTCATCACCGTGAAGCATCTGTAAAACGTTAAGGGAAAATGCAACCCGCGCATCGAAGATGGCATGTTCGGTTGGATTCGAGAATGCCGCCACCTTCGACCATGAGGCGATGCCATTGTGCTTGTCCGGCACCCGCCCCTGTGACACGGTCTGAACGTAGCCTTGCATCGTTGCGAGCTTATTCCCCCCAATACCGCCCCACACGCGCACCGCATAGTCGGCGAGGGCCATTCGTCGTTCGGGCGACGTGGTCCACTCCTGGGCGATACGTCGCTTCAAAGCGCGCGCTTTTTCGTACCAGTTCGAGCCATCGATCTCCCATTTAAATGAACGATGGACGAGAGCGGTATCGAACGTCCAGGTATAGGTATGGGGAAGTGATGGCAGATGCTGTGTGGCATAAGACAGCAGCGTATTTTCGAGAGACTGCATGGACGAGACCACGTATTGACGAGGTCGGGATATTAAATGACTCCCGGTCCAGCGGCGAGTTTTCCTGCTTCGCACGCAGCGAGGGCTTTTCCTGCATTAGCGAAAACGGACCAACCATTTCCAGAAACCTCCTACAACCCTCCCCTGGGATCTCGCGTTAGCGTCTGTCTTGCCTTTATCGGACGAGACGCTCAGCGCAGTGACACGCAAACAAGACATCCCCAAGGTCCGAAACCCGCCCGCCGGTGACGGGCATCACATCACTTACAGAGACATGACTGCCAGCGAACTGGCCGCGCGCGAAACCCGACAGCGGGATTATGAAGCCATGCTTGCCCGACAAGCAGCCTATGAACATGCGCGCTGGGCTCCGGTGGATAACAAACCGCTACCCGAGGTGACCGGGTGTGTGTTTGCCAAGAGCTGCAAGCTGCCCAACGGCATCATTGATTACAGCAACCCCAACGGCTACGTACCGGCGGATCTGGTCAAGCAGTACGGCGACCTGATGTGGCTCGGCGGCCGCAGTGCCGACCCTTCCGGCGCGGTGCCCCTCAAGCGGATCGGCGCGAACACGGTGCCCGTGACGTTGGGCCGGTTCGCGCTGGGCGGTTCGGCAGCGTCTACGGCTGCTGCCGGCAGTACCGTCGGCGCAGCTCTGCTGACGGGCATCATCGCCCTGCTCTGGCCTTCCAGCCTGGGTGACAGCGCACTCTACAGCGAGGACCAGCTACGCAACCTCAAGCAGGCGCGCAGCCGCATGCGCCTGAACATCGAGCAGCAGGCCGATGGCAGTCTCAAGGGGTATGGGTTCTATACGGGTCAAAATGGCGGCTGGGAGATGGTCGACGTTGTCCAGTTCACTCCGCGGGCCGAGCAGTTCGTCGCCGACCTGGGTGATGGCGTCGAACTGATCTGGACGCCGGCCACCGACCCTTCCGACACCCTTGGCATCCCTGCTCTGGAGGCCGCGCCCCAGGCACCTCCCGCATGGATCTACCCGCCGACACCGATGGCCGACAGCATCATTGTCGACCCGATTTATCCGCCGGAGTACAGGGACTTCATTCTGGTGTTTCCGGCGGATTCGGGGGTTCGGCCGGTTTATGTGGTTTTGAGTGTTCGCCGAAAGGGGTTGGCCGAGACCGGCCACGACTATCATCCTGCTCCAAAAACCCACGAAATTACTGGCTTCCCTGGATTGAAAATAGGCGTAAAAAAGACACCGGTGCAGGGAGGTGGAGGCCTACGGCATCGCTGGCTTGATGCTAAAGGCAGAACAATTTATGAATGGGATTCTTCACATGGCGAATTGGAAGCTTATCGTTCAAGTGATGGAAGCCATTTAGGGGCATTCGACCATATTACTGGCGAGCAGACAGACGGCCCCAAAAAAAATCGTAATATCAAAAAATATTTGTGAGGGTTAAATGGGGCTTAAACTAAGACTCGAATGGTTTAACAAGCAAACCGAATCCTTCGAAGGAGAGGAGGATTCAAGAGATTTGGGCGAGGATGGTGCTGTCATTGAAGCCCTAGGAATTCCATTCGAAAACAATATAAATAACGGCGGCTTTAACGTCCCTCAAGAGTGGATAGAAATCCTCCAACCTTATTTTAAACATCCAATTGACCGGACCAGCTACATCTATCAGGTCTCGTTCGAATATCGAGACAGTTGGTAGAAGCATGACGATCACTCAATACGTATCCGACCCTCCTCTTTTTCTAAAAAACAAAAGCCAAGCCACCCAACGAGACAGAGCCATGAAATACAAAATAATTGGCGTCGTTGACGGGAATGATTTCGCCACATACGAAACAACGCTTGGCATCGACGGCGAAGCCTTGGCAAAAACAATGAACTGGAGCCAGAAAGAAGATCATTTGTACGACTATGAGCTGAGTGCTGCCCAAATTGAAGCCTTGGAAAAAGCGTGCTCAATCGAGTTTCCTCGCAATTTTTTGCTTTTCCTGACCAGTAGCAATTAGTTAGCGGCGGGGGGCATGATTCTTTTTTCGATGAACTACGTCGGGTAGTTTCGGGGCTGCTACGCAGCCCAGCGGGAGCAAGCTCCCTCGCCACGGGATTGTGTTTTCCTTTCGCTGTGCGGCCCAACGGGGATAAATCCCCTCGCCACGGGCTGTGTTTTCCTCACCTGATCTCAAACGCCCTCAGCCAAATCACCTGCTGCCACCCACACGTGCGATCCATTCAGATCGAACCAGATCACGGATCATCCGGCTTTTCCTGCATTAGCGAAAATGGACCAACCATTCCCAGAAACCTCCTACAACCCTCCTCTGGGATCTCACGTTAGCGTCTGTCCTGCCTTTATCGGACGAGACGCTCAGCGCAGTGACACGCAAACAAGACATTCCCAAGGTCCGAAACCCGCCCGCCGGTGACGGGCATCACATCACTTACAGAGACATGACTGCCAGCGAACTGGCCGCGCGCGAAACCCGACAGCGGGATTATGAAGCCATGCTTGCCCGACAAGCAGCCTATGAACACGCACGCTGGGCTCCGGTGGATAACAAACCGCTACCCGAGGTGACTGGGTGCGTGTTTGCCAAAAGCTGCAAGCTGCCCGACGGCATCATTGATTACAGCAACCCCAATGGCTACGTACCGGCGGATCTGGTCAAGCAGTACGGCGATCTGATGTGGCTCGGCGGCCGCAGTGCCGACCCTTCCGGCACGGTGCCCCTCAAGCGGATCGGCGCGAACACGGTTCCCAGCTCGAGGCATACCGAGCAAGCGATGGAAGCCATTTAGGCGCGTTCGATCACGAAACGGGTCAGCAAGTAAGTCAGGCTAGAAAAAACCGCAGCATTAAAAAGTATTTGTGAGGACTTCAATGGGCTTGAAGCTTAGATTGGATTGGTACGACAAAAAAACCGAACTGGCTGGAGGCAAAGAATATTCGAAGGACATGGAAGATGACTTGTCGGTGATCTCTGAGTTGGATCTGGAAAGCGAACCGGAAATATATGACGGAGGCTTTGATGTGCTTGCTGGATGGATACCTGTCATCCAGCCCTTCTTTGATCATCCAATCGATCCAGAAAAGTTCGACTATCAGATTGCATTTCGATACCGGACCAAGTGGTGAAACTGACCTAATCATCTAATCCATTTTTCGCTCTCGCGATGTGGGGCTGCTACGCAGCCCAGCGGGAGCAAGCTCCCTCGCCACGGGGGTTAGTCCGCCTCTTCACCGTCCAGTTGGGTCAACAGTCGCTCTTCTCAGCGCCGGTAGTGGCCCATAGCAAGCTCGCGATGAGGCTCTTATGACCAGCACCGGTTTGTGAGCGAAATGGTCGCCGGCCCAAGCCGCTAATGAATACGACTCGATCACCGGCGAACAAACAAAACCCGCCGACCCGACAAGGAGAGTAGAAAGTGAAACCCATCGTTGAAGTTTTTGACATGGAAACGGAAGAGCTAATACAGACAGTGGAAGTTCCAAGCGTCTATATGGACCAGTTGGCTGTGCTTATGGGCTGGACAACACCGGAAGATTTTTGCTTTGTCTACGAGCTGCTACCGCAGCAGATAAAAACGATAGAAGAGTGGACTCACACAACATTTCATGGCGAAAACCGCATCATTCAAATCGTCTGCCTTGAATAACCCTTGGTAATCCTCTCCCGATTAACTGCGTCGGGCGGTTTTGGGGCTGCTACGCAGCCCAGCGGGAGCAAGCTCCCTCGCCACGGGGATTGGGTTTTCCTTTCGGTCTCGGGCAACCTCCTCCCCTTCCCGGACAACCGATCGGCAATCCCCCCGCTCAGCCTGCAAAAAAACTTCAATATTTCCCCTCCCGCAAAGCTTTCATCCGCTCCAGCAAAGTCCTCGCGTCTTGCGCCCTTCGATAATCCCCGCTTCGCTTGCACACCCCTTGCCCGCCACCATGAACCTACACACCTTCATCCGTCACTCCAGGCTCGCCACCGCGGTGCTGATCCGCCTGCATCGAACGCTTTCGTTCATGGCCGGTTACCTGGCGCGGCTGGGCTTCGATTCCGAACGGTGGCCGGTGGCCCGTGACGAAGGCGCCGCGGGCAGGTCGGCCGGGGCCATTTGCCCGGAACTGGCTGCGTCCGTGTTCAGCCACGCGCGCGAAGGAGCCATTCTGGTGGACCCATTCGGCCGAGTCATTGCCGTGAACGAGGCGTTCACCCGCCTCACCGGTTACGGGCAAGACGAGGTGCAGGGTCGGGCGCTGAATGCCCACCCCATGGTGCGGCGGCTGCTGACGTTTTACGCACCGATGAAGAACGCACTGGATTTCCACGGGCACTGGTCCGGCGAAATCCAGAGCAGCCACAAGGACGGTCGCGAGATGACGTCGCGCATCAGCATCAGTGCCGTGCATGATCGGTACGGCAATGTTCAGCATTACGTGGCGTTGTTCAGTGACATGACGCAGATCAAGCAGCGCCTCCAGTTGCTGGAGCGCGACGCCCGGTATGACGCGCTCACGCAACTGCCCAATCGGTTGTTGTTGGCCGAGCGGATGCGCCAGGCGTTGGGCAAGGCGCGGGCGCACCAGCAAAAGGTGGCCATCGCCTTTATCGACCTCGACGGCTTCAAGGCCCTGAACGACAGTTACGGCCATGACTGGGGCGACCGGGTGTTGCAGATTGTCGCGGCGCGGATCAACGCGACCCTGCGCGAGAGCGACACGCTGGCGCGGCTCGGTGGCGATGAGTTTGTCGCCGGGCTGGTCGGGCTACAGGCGGTGGAAGACAGCGAGCCGTTGCTCAAGCGCATGCTGCAAGCGGCCAACGCGCCCATCCTGATCGGCGCGCAGACGGTGGAAATCGCCGCCAGCATCGGCGTGGCGTTTTTCCCCGAGCACGGTCAGGAAATCGATGCGCTGATCAGCAAGGCGGACCAGGCGATGTACCTGTCGAAAAAGGCCGGCGGCAACCGCCTGGCGTTTTGCCCAACGCGCTTCATTCCCCTCAATAGCGAAGCCTGACGGTGGTGCCGAGGGTTCTTTCGCTGCCGGTCATGACGCCGTAGTCGCCGGCGCCGAGCAGTGAATAGACCGCGGTGATGTACTGACGGTCGAAGACGTTGCGCACCCAGCCTTCCACTTCCCACCCACGGTCCTGGCTGCGCAGGCCCAGGCGCAGGTTGGTGAGGCCGTAGCTGGGTTGGTAGCTGCCCTCGCCGCCTTCGAGGGTGCCGTAGTAACCGGTGCGCAAGCTGTAGTCGATGCCGCTGTAGACCTCCAGCCCGTTCAACAGCGGATGGCTGTGGTCCAGGCCGCTGCTGAGGGTCCATTCCGGCGCGTTGTAGAGACGCTCGCCGCTGAGGTCGCAGGTCCACTGACCCGAGGCCGGCGGGCACGGTGCGTTGGGGAAGCTGCGGTAGCGCGCGTCGCTCCAGGCCAGGCCCAGGCGCCCGGTGAGTCGGGGCGTCAGTTGCCAGGCCGAGTCCAGCTCGACCCCGCGCAGGCGCACCTTGCCGACGTTGATCAGGTTGTCCCGCAGCGGCGGCGCGAACAGGGAGGTGGGCGGGCTGTAGGTGAGCGCCTGGTAGTTGTCGACGTCGGTCTGGTAGACCGCGAGATCGAGCAACGCGCGCTCCTCCCAGAACCGTGTCTTCAAGCCCAGTTCCATGGACGTGGCGCGCTCCGGCTCGAAGGTCGGCGCGGTGAACGGGCCGACCACGTCGAAGTTGATGCCGCCGGCCTTGTAGCCCCGCGACCAACTGACGTAGCCCATCACCGCCTCGCTGAAGCGGTAGCTGGCGCTGAGCAGGCTGGAGACGTTGTGCTCTTTGATCGAATCCTGGCGGTAGTAACCCCCGCCCAGGGCGATGTCGCGCAGCAACTGCCCTCCGGCCTGGAACACCGGCGGCAACCCCGTCAGCGGAGCCAGGTTGCTGACGTCGCGCGAGACCCAGCCGTCCTTGCTCTCGTGGCTGTAGCGCAGGCCGCCGGTGAGTTCCAGCGGGTCGATCGGACGCCAGGAGAGCTGGCCGAAAATGGCGCGGCTGTCGCCCTTCTGTTCTCCGTCGTAACGTTGCCGGGCGCCGTCCAGCAGCAGCGCCGGCACCTGGCGCGGATCGGTAAAGGTGATGCCGTAGAGTTTCTGCAAGGATTCCAGTTGGTCGCCGACGAACCAGGGCGCGGCGTCCTGGCCGAATTGAACATCGATGTCCCGATCCAGGTGCTGGCGCAGATAGTAGAGCCCGGCGACATAGTCGATGGACGAGCCGGCCGTGCCGGACAAGCGCCACTCCTGGCTGAACTGGCGCTGGCCCAGCTCGGTCTCGGATTGGGCCACCGACAGCGCGGTGCTGTCGCCGTCACGCGTTGCGCGGTAATCCCAGTCTCGGTAGGCGGTGATGCTGGTCAGGCGCATGGCCTCGTCCAGGTCCCAGTTCAATTCCAGTGACACGCCGTTCTGCAGGGTTTGCGGACGGCCCGGCGCGTCGATGCGTGCCTCGCGCTTGTAAGGGTCGGGCTCCGACAATGGATAGCCGAGGAACTGGGCGCGCTTGCGGGTCTGCTGGCTGTAGTGATTGACCAGCAGGACGTTGCCGGCTTCGTTTTGCTCGGCATAGTCGGCGATGAGGCGCGCGCTGAAGTCGGTGGTCGGTGTCCACAGCAATTGCCCGCGCAGGCCATGGCTGTCGGCGTCGCCGAGGCGCGCGCCGTCTTGCAGGTTTTTCACGGTGCCGTCGGTGGTGCTGTGGAAGATATTCAATCGCCCCGCCAGCACGTCGTCCTGCAACGGCCCGGAAACCGTCCCGCGAGACTCCCGCAAGCCGCGCTCGCCGTAGCTGGCTTCAAGGTTGGCTTCGGGCTGGAAGGTCGGCTGGCGGGTAACGATGTTCAGCGCGCCCGCGGTGGTGTTCTTGCCGAACAAGGTGCCCTGGGGCCCGCGCAGCACTTCGATGCGCTCGATGTCCATCAACTCGGTGAAGGCCATGCCCTGACGCGCCAGGTAGACGCCATCGACGTAGGTGCCGACGCTGCCTTCCAGGCCATCGTTGTAGGCCGTCGCGCCGAACCCGCGCAGGCCGAAACCAGCAAAACGGGTATCGTGACCGGAGACCACCAGGCCGGGCACTAGTTGTTGGATGTCTTGCAGGCGGTACAGGCCGGCTTCGTCCAGTTGCTCGCCGTAGAGGACGTTGATCGGGATGGGCACGTGTTGCGGGTCTTCCTCGCGGCGGCGAGCCGTCACGGTGGTTTCGTCGAGTTCCAGTGTGTGGGTCGACACGGCGGGCGCAGCCGTGGCCCACGCCCAAGGCAACACCGAGAAACCCGCGAGCAAGAGCAGTCGATAATCCGAACCCGCCACGTTATCGCTCCCGAGCCGTCGCGCGATACACGGTGTCTGGGCAGGCCAGCGCCTTGACGCACGCCAGCAACTCGCGACTGTCAGCGGGCTTGAGCAGTACCGCGTCGAAGGCCAGGTCCTGTGGGTAATCCTGCGGCCTGCGTGGCGGCACCGCCGAATAGAGCATCACCGGAAGATCGGCCCATCGCTCGCGCACCCGTTGCAACAGTTGCCAGCCGTCCATGCCGGGCATCATCTGGTCGCTGATCAGCAGATCCACCGGCTGCTCGGCCAGGCACGCCAGGGCCTCTTCACCCTGGGTCGCGATGCTCACGTCAAACCCGTAGCCGGCCAACAGGTCATACAGCCATTCGCTGTTCTGCTCGACATCGTCCACCAGCAACACCTGCAGGCCCTGGCCATCCAGCGGTGCGACATGGTTGTCGACGATGCCGTTTTCCAGGTCCTGTTCCTGGGCGTATTTCAACGGCAGCTGAAAACTGAAGTGGCTACCGCCCTGCCAGGTGGCGTGCAGTTCCAGCCGGCTGTCCATGCGCTCCAGCAGTTGCGTGACGATGGACAAGCCCAACCCGCTGCCTTCGTAGCGTTGCGCATTGCGGCCCCGGCGGAACGGTTGCAGCAGTTTTTCGAATTCGTGTGGATCGACGCCGACGCCGGTGTCGATCACGCTCAAGCGCAGCTCCACGCCGTCGGCGCTCGCCCCCGCAGCCGCGCTCACCTCGAAACGGATCCGGCCGTTGTGGGTGAATTTCGCGGCGTTGGCCAACAGGTTCATGAGGACCTGCCGCAGCCGTTTGAAATCGGCCTCGACCAGCGGCGGCAGGTCATCGGCCAACACCGCCTCGAACGTATTGCCCTGGCGTGCGGCGAGAAAGCCCGCTTCGTCTGCGATCTCATTGAGGAAGCCATACAGATAACCCGGCGCCAGGACCAGTTGCATCTGCTCCACTTCCCCTCGGGAGAACTCGAGCATCTCGTCGATCAGTTCCAGTTGCTGGCGGGCATTGCGCTCGATGTTGGTCGGGTAGTCGCGATGGGCCCCGCCCTGCAGCAGGCGCGCGTAGTCGATGATCCGCACTAGCGGCGAGCGCAGATCGTGGCTGATGCGGGCCATCAAGGCACTGCGGGCCGCCAGCGATTCGCGCAACTGCACCGTGCGCAACGCCACCGTGCTTTCCAGGCGTTCGTGTTCGGCCTGGCGCTGTTGGTCGAGGGTGGCCAGGGCGTGCTTTTCCCGGTGCCGGCTGCGGCTGACTTCCATGATCAAGGTGCACACCAGCAACGCCACGCCCGGCAGGGTCGACGACAGGCTGTATTTGCTTTGCGGCGACTGCCAGGGCAATTGTTCCTGCGGCAATAAAAAGCGTATCGACAACTGCGCCAGCAACAGCCCCGGAACCAGCCACGCCAGCCAGTTGTAGCGCAGCCGCCTGCGCCAGGCCATGAACAACGTGGCCAGCAGCACAGCGTAGAAACTCAAGAGCGATGCCTGGACCATCTGCGCGCCCTGGATGGGGTCGACCTTCAACCACCAGAGTCGACCAAGGACACACCCCGACAGTGGCAGCCAATAGCTCCAGCCAACGACCCTGGGTAGCCGGGCGACCTGCAACAACACACGCATGTAGGCCAGGAACAGCACGAACGAGATCACACTGGCGCAGGTCAGCAGCTCGCGGGTCCAGCCGAGCGCCGCCGGCCAATAGATCAGGTAACCGTTGAGGATGCAGGTGAGCAGGATGTAGCTCAGGACCGCGCCCGCATTCACGGTGAGCAGTCGCGAGCGCAGGATCCAACCAACGATGAAACCGAACGGGACGACCAGCAGGACAATGCCGAGGGTGAGTCCGTCACTGAGGTACGTCTGTTGCTGGCTACGCAACAACGCCGGCTCGGACCACAGCTCCGGCTCCAGCAACATCTGGAAGTGACTGGTCACGCGGACGAACACCGTGACGCTCTGCCCTGCCGCCAGCGACACCGCAAACGCCGGTTGGCGCGCCGCTGGCTGGGGCCATTCGGCCAAGGGATAAGCGCTGCCACCGTGGGCATCACGCCCCGGCAGGTAGACGCGAATGTCCTCCAGGCGCGGCGCTCCGATCACCAGCAGGCGCGAACACGCCACAGCACTTGAGTTGGTGAACTGCCATTTCAGCCAGAAGGCGGAGCGGCTGTAGCCTTGGTTGGGCCAGCGCGGAGTGGCGGGGCTGAAACGGGCGTCGGGCAGTTGAGCGACGTCGTCCAGGCTCAACTGTGCCGAGGCGTCTTCGAACAGTTGCACGGTGGGCATCAGGTCCAGGTGGTCAGCCTGGCAGATATCCACAGGCGCGGCGTGGAGCAAGCCTGTGGATAACAACCCGATCGCCAGCCATAGGCACCGTAGCAGCCGCATCAGGCGCGCCCGGCCGACTCGGCATCGGCACGGCCCTGGGTTTGCTCGCGAAACTGGCTGGGCGTCATGCCGATTCGCTGGCGAAAGGCCGTGGTGAAGTTGCAGGCATTGCGAAAGCCCACCAACTCGGCAACGTCCTGCACGCTCATGGCGCTTTCAGCGAGCAGGTCCTGGCCACGCCGCAATCGCGCGTCGCGAATGTAGGCGAATACGGTCAGCCCCAGGTGCTCGCGAAAAATCCGCGAGAGGCGTTTCTCGTGGGTGCCGACCTTGTGGGCCAACTGGACCAGGGAAGGCATGTCATCGAGGTGCTCTTCAATCCAGCGCATCGCGGCACGCAGGACGATTTCATCGCCTTCCGGCTCCGGGGCGGCCGGGTTGGCTTCGCGGGGCGGTGGCACGCGCCAGGTCAGTTGCAGGTGGATCCTGATGCGCGCGAGCACTTCCTCGGGGGCGCAGGATTTGGGGATGTAATCGACCCCGCCCACGGTCAGTCCTTCCAGCCGCTCGAACGAGCTGTTGGCCGACGACAGGAACAGGATGGGCGTCTGCCGGGTCGCCGGGGCCTCGCGCAGAAGCCGGCACAGGCTGAACCCGTCCATCTGCGGCATGTGCACATCCAGGACGATCAGATCGGGACGCAGCGCCAGCGCCCGTTGATAGCCCTGTTGCGCATCGCTGGCCAGGGAAATGCGCCAGGGCTGCGCCTTGAGCAGCACGAGCGTTGCGCGGATGTCTTCCGGAACATCGTCGATCAGCAGGATATGCGGCTGCGGCTCGGATGACGCCGTCGCGTCGCCCGCCACGGCCACTCGCCTTTCGTATCGTCCGTCGTCCATTCGCTACGTTCTCTTATCGTGCCTTTGCCCGCATCATTGCCGAAATTGCACAGCCAATCGATGGCTCGGTTAAAACTCGCCATAGATAGCGGCCGCGCCAGCGAAGACTTGAAGGCGGCAGGTTCCGCCCGCTCGTGCGGCTCAGGGCCTATGCTGAAGGGACCTACTCTGACTGGCAGGCTGTTGATGATCCAGTGCAAACGCGCCTATGAAGCCGCAAGCGCCAAGGATGGCGTGCGCATCCTGGTTGATCGGCTGTGGCCGCGCAATTGTCCCAAGCAGGCGTTGGTGATCGATGAATGGCGCCCGGAGGTGGCGCCTTCCCATGGGCTGCGCAAGGCATTCAAGGCCGGGACGGTTTCGTTCGAGGCATTCAAGGTGGCTTATCGCAAGGAGTTGGCCGCCCAGCCGCAAGGTTGGTGGCGGTTGGTGGATGTGGCGCGGGACGGGCCCCTGACGCTGGTTTACGCGGCCAGGTCCGTCACCGAGAACAATGCCGTGGTGCTGGCCGAGTGGTTGGAGGATGAGGTGGAAAAGCGTGCGCAGGGGAGTTCGCCGGTGTGTTACCTGGCGGAGTTTCCCGAGATGTGAGGGGATTGCCGCGTCGCCCGGCGAGAGCAAGCGCCCTCGCCTGACGGCGCGGGGCGAGCGTTACGCGGCGAGACCATGCCCAAGGGCCTGTGGGAGGACGGACAACGGCGGGGGTTTGGCAACACGATGCCTCGTTTGAGGGCGTTGCTGGGCTGATAGCCGGGTGTTTCATCCCCAGCAAACGCACCCTGGACGCTCTGCCATGGCGAGCGCTTTTTGCTTCGCTGTCCGGCTAGGCTCTGTTTGAAAAGTCTTGAGACGAAGGTCAGGCAAGGCGAAAACCGGCGAGGAAGCGGAGTTTACTGGAGTAAATGAGCATTCCGAGCCGGTTTTCAACGCAGCATGAACGAGTATCAAGGCTTTTCAGACAGAGCCTAAGATAGGGCTGCTGAAAACCATAGGGACGGCAGGCACGATGCAACTCGGTTTCGATCCGCTGATTCATCTCGACTGGAAAACGCCGGGCGCTGAATGCCTGGGGTTGTTCCAGCATTACTATCCCGACATCGCGGTGTTTACCGGAGCGCCATTCGAAGCGTTGCTGGATGAACTGTCCAACGAAATGCCCGAGGTCTGTTTCCAGGCCCTGGCAACGGCGCTGGCGCGCCACGGCTACGACCTGTGGAACCTCGACGCCGGTGCTGATGACTATCGGCCCATCATCGTCCCGACCGAACAGCGCGAAGCGTTTGCCCGGCATTGGCAGGATCGGGCACCGTTCACCCCGACACGGATCGAGCAGGCTCGCGCCGCCACCCCGCGCGAACCCACGCCAGCCAAACGCAAGCCGTTGAACTGGCTGCCTGAGGTCCATGACTATCCCGGGCCCACCTATGTGCACGAATACAACTACCGCAATGGCTGGGCCGGCATTACCGAACAGGACGACGAGCAGTGGCTGTGCTTCCTGCTCGACTACAACCCATGGCCGCCCACCGAGCAGGACATGCTCGAACACCGGACCGACCCAGTCGACGGCGCCGACCTGCAGTTGATCGATGCCGACGACCGACACAGCCTGTGGCGCCGTCAGGTCGAACGGGGTGCCTACAGCGCCGACGACCGTTACATCTATGAACGTCGCGAAGGCGAAGACGTACAGCCCTTCGGCCCTGGGCAGACACAATGGCCCGCGTTCGAAGAACCCTGCGTGGTGGTCGATGGCCAAGTGTTCGAACGCCAGCGGCTGTACGAACCCGAACACCTGACGCGCATCTGGCGGATCACCGCCGACAGCAGCCAGGTCATTTTCGAGCATTCGGATGAGTTGAGCATCCTGCCCATCGGCCCGCGCCGCTTGCTGTTCATGCAGGACAACGGTACGCAGTGCTGGATCTGGCACCTGGACGCGCCCCACGAGGCCGTCGCCGCCAAACCGATGCCGGCCGACGGCGGCAAACTGCGCGCCGCGACCGCCTACCTCGGGGGCGACGAGATCCTGCTGTTCAGCGAAAGCGCGCGGCAGAATGTCGAACACTCGGGTTACCAGGAAACCGTGCTGCTGGCGTGGCGCTTCAACGTCGTGACCGGCGCCAGGACCCACGCGTTGCTCGACGGTTTTGGCAGCGAACTGCGCCAGGACACACGTCTGCTCGTCACCCAGCCCAAGCAGGTCATCACCCTGCGCACCTTCCACGGCACGCTGCACGTTAGCCGCGGGCACGGCGACTGGTGGGTGTGGAACTACCAGACCCACACCTTCGGCTCACACACCTTGGCGTGGTTCTGGAACCAGGCCACCCATGAGGTGCTGAAACTGTCGACCCGAGACATCCGGCGCATCAAGCCGCACATCCGCTACCTGCCGGCGCAGGATCGGTACCTGGCGTTTGAAACAGCGTTCGTGGCGCGGTTGCCGGTGTTTGCGCTGATGGTCGAGGCCAAGGGCGTTGATGTCCTGGTTTTTGAATGAAAACCAAGGCCCATGTTTGAGAGAGCGAGCGCCATTCAAATACGAAAAACACCAGAAATTTTGCACGCTATCAAAGCCTCTGATACCGTGCTGAAATCGTGATATGGACACTCGCCCAATGACTGCCACCCGCCGCCACCCTGAGTTCAATGAAAGGCCTGATCTTTTCGAACTCAAAGTCTATGTTGAAAGCGTGCTCGGTCTGAAGCTGCGCTTTAAGCCCTGGAAAGAGGCCAAAGTCCTTCCGTATGCCCTGCGGGACCGGTACGAGTTTTTCCTTACGGAACTATTCAACGTCGAGTGTCTTATCCTAAAGGAGCGTCCACAGCGTGAGGCCAGCGTCGCGGACGTCGCCAAGCATATACAAGCCATTCGCAACCTACCGGCGTACAACAAGTTACCCGGCACCGGTCATCTGATGATTTTTGTCACCGACACGCTTCCGAGCTATGACAGAAAGCGGCTGATAGAGAAACGTGTCCAATTTATCGTGCCAGGCAATCAACTTTTTCTGCCAGCATTTGGCATGGATTTGCGCGAGTACTACAGGCAGCGCCTGGAAAAAACCCAGGCCCTGAGCCCAGCCACTCAAGCCATGCTGATTCAGTGTCTGGTCAAGGGCTGGCAGGACAAGTGGCTGACAACCCGTTCCGCGTTCGAGAAATCCGTTAGCTACGCGAAAATGACCGTCACCCGAGCCATCAAGGAACTGACCGATCTGGATATCGTGCAACCTGGAAAGGAGATGGGCGAGAACGCGATTTTCTTTCACCTGGCACCCAGAGAAACTTGGGAGAAGGCGAAAGAGCACATGCGCACCCCGGTCAAAAAGACACTTTGGCTCAATGCCATACCCGAGGCTTCTGACATTCCGATGCTGCTGGCAGGAGAGTCGGCATTGGCTGAGATGAGCCTTCTCGCCAGCCCAAAAGTACCTGTCTTTGCCATGACGGCAGCACAGTTCGATAACATTCGAGCGCATGCTCAGTTGGAAATGAATGCAGCCCATGGAAAGGACTTCGGCCTTTGGAGCTCAACCTCAACAACGACGAATTCGAAACTGGAAAGCATCGCCCCCTACCGTGAAGTACCGCAAAACCATGCCATATGTTGCATCCAGGTGTGGAGCTACGAGCCGGTGCATAGCAACTCAGCCCCGGGCGCTGTCGATTCTTTTTCCCTCTACCTCAGCCTCAAGGATGACCATGATGAGCGCGTGCAAATGTGTCTGGATGAAATGATGGAGAACCTCACATGGTAGTCGGCGTAGAGCGGTTCAAGGAGTATTTCAAGGACTATCAGGACAGTTACATCCTGATTGGCGGCGTGGCGGCTTGGATGGTCATGGACGAGTTGGGAGAGACATTTCGACCGACCAAGGATCTGGATATCGTGCTGGTGGTCGAGGCGCTTGATCGTGCGTTTGTCAGCCAGTTCTGGGCGTTCATCAAGGATGGCGGATATACCATCCGCCAGAATGGAGGAGGCGACGGGACTTCTCCTGTTTTCTATCGTTTTCAGAACCCTCAGGACATATCCTTTCCGGTTCAAGTCGAGCTGTTTTCTCGTGTCCCCGATGGCCTGGATCACGAACAAGCAGCCCGGATGACCAAGATCCCTGTGGAGGAACAAGCAGCCAGCCTGTCTGCGATCATCCTTGACGACGAGTATTACCACTTCCTGCTAGACGGGGTTGATCGCACACAGCAAATCAGTCGCATCGGCGCTGATCGGCTCGTTCCCCTCAAAGCTCATGCGTGGCTTAACAAGAAGGCCCAACTCGAGAACGGCGGGCACGTGGACAGTCGTGATATCAAAAAACACTTTCGGGATGTGATCATGCTCGCTACCGGCCTGACTGAAGGAATGGCATTGCTTCCCGATCGACTGGCAGCCGACTTGAGGTCGTTTCTGGATCAGGTGCCTGCTGAACTTGCTTCAAACCCTCAGGGCTACAAGGGTGTCGACGGCGAACGCCTAATCAAGACCCTCCAAGCAGCTTTCAACCTCGGTTAATCAAGTTTTCCGCACGCTATCATAGCTGATGATAGCGTGCGGAAAACATGTTACCCGAATGCGACTACCGCTCAGCCTCCCCCTGTGGATAAACATCGCTGACATTCAATGACAATTGCGCAGCCACCTCATACCCGTCGGCCTTGCTGAAATTCAACTGGAACTCCTGATAAGCCGGGCCCGCCAGCCAGCGGTCGACCTGCAGGTCTTGGTACTTGGAGCTTTCACCCGGGGTGAGCTGCCCGAACAGCGGATACCCGGCATCGGCAAAGAGCCGGTCGGCCTCGAACCAGTCCATCTCCTTGTCGAGGCTCACATGAGGCCCGACGGCCGCCCAGGCATCTGGCGTGACCTTCTGGCCGACGTCCAGGAAGATCACCTTGCTCTCTTTCGCGCCAATCAGGAACGGCAGGTTCATCGGCGCCCCCGTGGAATCGAGCAGCTTGGATTTCATGCCGAGGTATTCTCCCCCACCGTTTTCCCTGCGTTCCCAGATCCGCCAATCGATCACGCTTTCGGGGTTGAAGCTGTTGTTGGTGAGGATGATCTTGTAGCGCTGTTTGAAGAGCACGACCGAGGCATCTTTATAGGGTTTGTAGAAGGACACTTTGGTGTGCTCGGCACCGACCCGGATGATGATCGGGGTTTTGCGGCTGGCGACACTGTCCCGGTATTGCTGGTAGGTGAAGAAGGCTGAAGCGATGGAGACGATCAAGGCCAGTGTTGCAATGGCGTCTGTACGGGTGAGGGTTCTGAACCAGTTCATCATGGGGTACGCATCCAGGCGTTCGGGGTGGTTGGGCTGATGGCTTCGCGAACAGGCTCGCCATCGTCTTCACAATGGCCCCTTCCCACAAGTCTTTACGGCTTGGTTTCTGCCTGTTCTCCACTAAGGTGATAGGAGCCCTGCCATTCAACGATCCTGAGGCCGCCATGAGGAACTTCACGATTCAGCACATCGATCACATCGTCCTGCGGGTCAAGGACATGGAGCGTAGCCTGGCGTTCTATACGTCGGTGCTCGGCTGCGAACTCAGGAAACGTCGGGATGACCTTGGCATGATCCATCTGGGCACAGGCGTCTCGATGATCGATCTGGTGGATGTCGAAGGGCCGCTGGGGCGCCCGGGCGGTCAGGCCGCCGATAAACAGCGCCGTAATGTCGACCACTTCTGCCTGCGCATCGAGCCCTTCGATGAAGCCGCGATCCTCGCGCACCTGGCGTCCAACGGCGTCGAGGCCGAGAAGGCGCAGGTGCGATACGGCGCGCAAGGCCAGGGCCCGTCGATCTACTGCCTCGACCCGGATGGCAACCAGATCGAACTGAAAGGCCCTGCTCAGGAGCCGTAAAAGGCGCCATTCAAGGTCCCCCTGCGTCGCCCGGCAGCCGACGGTTTTTCTCCTAGACTTGCAGTGTCTCGTTCTTGAACCACCGCGCCGCCCATCACAACGCAAAGGGAACTTCGCAATGCTCAAACGCCTGTGCAAAACACTCGCCTGCATGCTGGCCGTCAGTGCGCTGGGCACGGCCATGGCGGCCGAACCGATTGTCATCAAGTTCTCCCACGTGGTGGGCGAACAAACGCCCAAGGGCCAGGGCGCACTGCTGTTCAAGCAGTTGGTGCAGGAGCGACTGCCAGGCAAGGTCCGGGTCGAGGTGTACCCCAATTCCACGCTGTATGGCGATGACAAGGAGATGGAAGCCTTGTTGTTGGGGGATGTGCAGATCATTGCCCGGTCACTGGCGAAGTTCGAGCAGTACACCCGGACCGTGCAGTTGTTCGACTTGCCGTTCCTGTTTGACGACATTGCCGCCGTGGACCGCTTTCAACTGAGTCCCGAGGGCCAGAAGTTGCTCAAGTCCATGGAAAGCAAGAATGTCACCGGCCTGGCCTATTGGCACAACGGCATGAAGCAGTTGTCGGCCAACAAGCCCTTGCGCAGCCCCGACGACGCCCGTGGCTTGGTATTCCGGGTGCAGGTTTCGGCGGTGCTGGAAGAACAGTTCAAGGTATTGGGCGCCAAGGCCCAGAAGATGATTTTCTCGGTGGTCTACCAGGCCTTGCGCACGGGCCTGGTCAACGGTACGGAAAATCCTTATTCGAACTTCTACGACCAGAAACTCAATGAAGTGCAGAAGTACGTCACCGAGACCAACCACGGCGTACTCGACTACATGTTGATCACCACCTCAGACTTCTGGAACAACCTGCCGCCGGACATTCGCAGCGAGCTGGACAAGATCGTGATGGAGGTGACAGCCCATGTGAACCAGGAAGCGGACCGGCTGAACCAGCAGGACAAGCAATATGTGCTCGACGCCAAGACCACCGAGATCATTACCCTCACCCCCGAAGAGCGCAACGCCTGGCGCGACCGGTTGAAGCCGGTGTGGGCGACGTTCGAGAAGGCCATCGGGCCAGACCTGATCAAGGCCGCCGAAGCGTCCAATAAGCCGCAGTAACATCGCGGCGAGGGCCCTTCGTGCCCAGCGGCAACGAGCGCCTTCGCCACGGAACAAAGCTTGTCCTGTCCAGCCGCAAGGCACAGTGCGCTATGATCCCGGCCTTGCCCTGAACAGAGCCTGCGCCATCCATGTTGCCGTCTTCTGCTGACATTGCCTCTTCCCTGCCCCCCGTGCTGGTCGGTCCGCTGTTGCGGCGCCTGGAACCGACGCGGCTGGTGATGTGGCTGGTGGGCACGCGACCGCTGGCGTTGACGCTGCACATCGACGCGGTGGGCGATCTTGAGCTCGACGGGCCGCGGTGCACCGTGGTGCCGGTGGGGCAGCACGCGTTCGTCCATCTGATTGACGTGCCACTCGACAGCCCCCTGCCCCAGGACGTGCCGATCGATTACGACCTGCGGGTGGATGGCGCCCCGATTGCCGAATGGGCGCCGCACCTGTTGTATGGCGAGGCGCAGTGCCCGAACTTCATGCTGCATTCGCGCATCGAGCAACTGGTCCACGGCTCGTGCCGCAAGCCCCATTACCCGGCCAATGACGGCCTGCTGTGTGTCGACCGGCTGTTGGCACAGGACTCGGCACAACGGCCGGCGTTGCTGATGATGAGCGGCGACCAGGTTTACGCCGATGACGTCGCGGGCCCCATGTTGCGAGCGATCCATGCCTTGATCGAGCGCCTGGGCCTGTTCGAGGAATGCCTGGACGGTGCCGTGGTGCAAGACAGCGCCAGGCTCTACCGGCACCCGGCCAGTTATTACCATCGCGCCGATTTACTGCCGGCACTGGAGAGCAACGAAACCCTGCGCGAGCGCTTCTTTGGCGGGGCGCGCAAACCGATTTTCACCAGCAGCAGCGCCGACAATCACCTGGTGACGTTCGCCGAGGTCATGGCGATGTACCTGCTGGTGTGGTCGCCGGTGCCCTGGACGCTGGTCACCGTGGTGCCGCCCGAGCTGACCCCGGAGCGGCGCCAGCGCTATGACCTGGAACAGCAACGCATCGACGCCTTCAAGGCCGGACTGGGTGGCGTGGCGCGGGTGTTTGCGCACCTGTCGTGCTTGATGATCTTCGACGATCACGACATCACCGACGACTGGAATCTGTCCGCGCAGTGGGAGGAAACGGCCTATGGCCATCCGTTCTCCAAGCGCATCATCGGCAACGCCCTGATCGCCTACATGCTCTGCCAGGGTTGGGGCAATAACCCGGACGCCTTTGCCGACGTGCTCCAGCAAACCCTGGCCGTGACCGCCACCGCTCGCGACCGCTACCTCGACAGCGCGCCGCAGGACAAACTGATCGACACGCTGCTGGGCTTCCAGCAGTGGCACTACGTGATGCCGAGCACGCCGGCCCTGGTGGTGCTCGACACCCGCACCCGCCGCTGGCGCAGCGAGAACAACCTCAAGCAACCGTCCGGCCTGCTGGATTGGGAAGCCCTGAGCGAGTTGCAACAGGAACTGCTGGACCATCCTTCGGCGATCATCGTCTCGCCGGCGCCGATCTTCGGGGTGAAGCTGATCGAAACCGTGCAACGGGTGTTCAGTTGGTGCGGTTATCCGCTGTTGGTGGATGCGGAAAACTGGATGGCCCATCGCGGTGCGGCCCAAGTGATCCTGAACATTTTCCGACACTCGCGCACACCCGGTAATTACGTGGTGCTGTCAGGCGATGTGCATTATTCCTTCGTCTACGAGGTGCTGATCCCCCACCGCAAGGGCGGCCCGCGCATCTGGCAGATCACCAGCAGCGGCATCAAGAATGAGTTCCCGCCGACGCTGCTGGAATGGTTCGACCGCCTGAACCGATGGCTCTACGCTCCGCGCTCGCCCCTGAACTGGTTCACCAAGCGCCGCAGCATGCGCATCGTTCCCCATACCCCGGAACATGCAGAGGCCGGCGAGCGCCTGTGGAACTCAGCGGGGATTGGCCAGGTGTTCTTCAATGAACAGGGACAACCGGCACAGATCTACCAACACAACGCCAACGGCCAACCGCCAACCCGCATGCAAGCGCCGAAATCGCCACCGGGGTAAAGCCACTCCCATGTGGGAGCGGGCTTGCCCGCGAAGGGGCCGGTACATCCAACATCACCGCAAGCTGACCCTCCGCTTTCGCGGGCAAGCCCGCACCCACAATGGTTTGTGGCGAACGTTAATCCTGCGGCCAACCCGCTCCCGCAGTCTTCAGAATGCCAACTGGAGGGTTTGCTGGCCTTCGAGGCTGAGCAGGAACTGTTTGGCGGCCAGGCCACCGGCGAACCCGGTCAGGCTGCCGGAGCTGCCGATGACGCGGTGACAAGGAGCGATGATCGAGATCGGGTTACGCCCGTTGGCCGCGCCCACCGCCCGCACGGCAGTCGGTTGGCCGATCTGGATGGCGATGTCGCGGTAGCTGCGGGTCTGGCCGAAGGGGATGGTCAGCAATGCCTGCCAGACCCGGATCTGGAAGTCGGTGCCGGCAAAATCCAGTTCCAGCTCGAAACGGCTGCGCTGGCCGGCGAAGTATTCCGCCAGTTGGCGCTCGGTTTCCTTGAGGGTCGGGTGCTGGCTGTCCTCTTCCAGCGGCCCCAGGCGTACCCGGTTGAGTCGCTCGTTCTCCCACAGGATGGCCGCCAGCTTGCGCTCACGGGCGACGAGGGTCAGTTGGCCGACGGGGGATGGGATGGTTTTGTAGAGGGGTGGCATTGAACATTCCTTATCATGGACCGAGCGCTGTCGTGGCGAGGGAGCTTGCTCCCGCTGGGCTGCGCAGCAGCCCCGAGCAATAGCCTGGCACATCGCGCCTGCAGGTTTCAGGGTCGCTTCGCAACCCAACGGGAGCAAGCTCCCTCGCCACAGATGTTTGCGCGAGTCCGTACCTCATTCACCCCAACAACCCCAACGCCTTCGCCCGCGCCACCGCCTGGGTGCGGCGCTCGACGCCGAGTTTACTGTTGATATGGCTGGCGTGGGTCTTCACCGTATGCAGCGAAATAAACAATTGCTCGCTGATTTCCTGGTTCGAACAGCCCTGGGCGATCAATTGCAGCACCGCGCGCTCACGGCTGCTGAGGGTCTCGACCGGTGTCGAAGGCTCGGCCGGCAGGGCCACCGCCGACGGCAGGCGTTCGAGCAATTGTTCGCGCACAGGGCCGGGGGCGGCGTGCAGCAGCTGTTCGCGCAGCCATTCGCGGTGTTCGCCTAACAGCCATTCGAACGGCTGCAAGACACCGCTGGCAGCCGCTTCGAACGCCTGGGCCAGGGCGCGCCGCGCTTCGGGTTCGCGGCCAAGCCCAAGCAACAGGGCGACTTTCTGGTTGAGCGCCATCACGCTGAGCATCTGCCGGCCGGTTTGCTGACCCTGTTCGAGCAAGGCATTGAGCCGTCCCTCGGCGAGCATCGGCTGGCCACGGATGGATTCGAGCAGCGCCTGTTGCAGCTCGACATGCAGCGGCAGTTGCGGATGGAATTCCGGTGGCGCGGCGGCCCGTTCGCCGGTATAGGTCTGCCCCAGCCGCGACAGCCAGGCCTCGGCCAGGTCGGTGCGACCCTGGGCGAGCCAGAGTTCGCATTTGACCAGGGTGATCATCGCCAGGTAGTAGATCGGTGGCACGTCCCAGATGTGCATCAGGCGCTCGGCTTCGGCCAGTTCGGCGAAGGCCCGGGCGAACTCGCCGTTGTTGCCTTCGATCCGCGCGATCACACAATGACCGAGCAGCACGCTGATGTCGCGACAGGCCCGGGCTTCGGTCAGGCCGGCCTGCAACCGCGTCAACCCAGCCTGGGGTTGCATGCGCAAGGTCAGCAGGAAACCTTCGTACAGGGTCAGCCGCGCCCGCACCGCGTAAAGCCGTTGCGGCGACAGCGCGTGCAAGCGTTGCAGGCCTTGATGCACTTCATCCAGCGCCCGCTGGATCTCACCGCGGGCTTGCAGGACCCTGGCGCGATCGTAATGGGCCAGGGCCTCGAACAGCGGGTTGCCGACCCGTTGCGCCAGCTCCAGGGAATCGCGATTCAAGGCACGGGCGCGCCACAGGTCGCCGTCGGCAATCGCCAGGTTCGACAAGGTGGACAGGCACATCAGGCGTTGGCCATAGCGCTTTTGCGGCAGGCTTTCCAGCGCTTCGCTGCAATAGCGCACAGTGGCTTCGCGATCGCCGCGGCCACGGGCAACGATCCCGCTCAGGGCCAGCCATTGGGCGAGCATGGATTTCTGCGCGGTGGCCGACGGTGCCGGCAGGAACCGGCTCAGGTGCGCCGCCAACTCTTCGGCGGCGTCCAGTTGGCAGGCCAGCCCCAGCGCCCAGCTGTAGAGCACGATCAGTCGCGGGGTGCTGATGAGCAGGCTGTCGGGCAGGTCCATTTTCCAGCGCAACAACATGCCGACGTTCTGCTCGGCCAGCAGTTGCTCCTCCGAGAGGTTCTGCACCAGGTTCGCCGCCACGTCCAGGTGCCCGGCCCGCAGGGCCTGCTCCACCGCTTCGTCGATCAGGCCCTGGGCATTGAACCAGCGACAGGCGCGCAGGTGCAGGGTCGCGGCCGGGACCATGGCCGGCGCACTGGGACGGCTGCGCAGCAGGTCGGAAAACAGGTGGTGATAGCGGTACCAATGACCGTGCTCGTCCAGCGGCACTAGGAACACCTGGTGGGACGCCAGGTAGCGCAGGATCTCGGCGCTGTCGTGAGCCTCGCGCACCGCGTCGCACAACGCGCTGCAAAAGCGCTCCTGGGGGGCGGTGTCGTAGAGAAATGCCTGCACCTCGGCGGGCAGGCAATCGATGACTTCTTCGAGCAGGTAATCGCGGATCAGCCCTTCCCCGCCGTGCAGGGACTGCGGCAGCAGGCCTTCGGTGCCGGCCTCGGCGGCGGCCAGCAGCCAGAAACGCAAGCCGGCCACCCAGCCTTCGCTGCGCAGGATGAGATTATCCAACGCCTCGCCGCGCAATGAACTGCTGTGATGCTGGAGCAGGGTCTGGGCTTCTTCATGGGTCAGGCGCAAGTCCTGTTCGCTCAGTTCGAGCAGTTGCCGCGACAAGCGCAGACGCGCCAGGTGCCAGTCCGGCCGCTGGCGGCTGGTGACGAGCACCAACAGGCCTTCGGGCAGATGGTTGAGGAAAAATTGCAGGCAACGATCCAGCACCGGACCTTGGGCCAGGTGATAGTCGTCGAGTACCAGCAGCAATGGGTCGCGCGCTGAAAGATGGCTGGACAGCTCGTCCAGCAGGCCATCGAGCCACTCTTCAAAGGCAAAGGGTTGATGCCGCTGGCGCATCTTCAACAGCCCCAGCGCCCGACGGCCCAACTGCGGGAAGAACGCCTGGAGCCCTTCGAGCAGCCGCTCCAGGAAACGCCCCGGGTCGTTATCCCGGGCGCTCAACCCCAGCCAGAGGCTTTGCCAATGGGCCGGCAGGCTCTGGCAGAACTCCACCGCCAGGGAGCTTTTGCCGAACCCCGCCGGGGCGCTCACCAACAACAGCCGGCCGCCAAGCCCCGCACTCAAACGCTCGCACAACCGCGGCCGCACGACGTGGCCATCGGGCAAGGGCGGGCGGTAGAAACGCCCGTCCTGGACCGCGATGGCTGCGCGGGCAGAATCCGGAAGTGAAGACAAATCAGTCATGGCCGACTCTTGTTGAAAGGCGGATGGCGGCGTTGCAGATGTCCGCAGACTAGCGGTAAACGAGGAGGTATTGAAGCGAGTGCTACAAATGGCTACAAAAAGACTACACGCCGATTCACCTTCGCAGGACCGTCGGATATCACTTCTGTATCAAGGGAGCTTGCTCCCGCTGGACCGCGAAGCAGAGTGCTCAGGTGCCAGGTAAACAAGGTGGGTTGCCTTGGAGTTGCTGCGCAACCAGCGTGAGCAAGCGCCCTCGCCACAGGGCTTTGTGTTCGGAAAAAAAACGCCCCGAACCAGGTCGGGGCGTTTCTTCGAGGATGCGGCCTCGGGTAAAGCGGTTTTTAGCGAATGCCGTCCTGACGCAGTGCGTTAGGGGTGAAATCGGCCGTGCTGGCGGTGAAGCCGAAGTCGTAGGCCTGTTTCTCTTCGTTCTTCATGCCCAGCGCCAGGTAGCGGCCGGACTGCAGGTCGTAGAGGGTTTCCAGGGCGTACCACGGCACTTGCTTGTCGTAGTAGTTCTCGGCATGGGCCTCGGCCACGCGCCACAGTTGGCCACGACCGTCGTAATGGTCGATGACCGCGGCTTGCCAGGTGTCTTCGTCGATGAAGAAGTCACGCTTGGCGTAGATGTGGCGCTGGCCTTCCTTCAGGGTCGCGGTCACGTGCCAGACGCGGCGCAGCTCGTAGCGGGTCAGGTCCTGGTTGATGTGGCCGGCCTTGAGGATGTCGGCGTACTTGAGTTGCGGCGAATCGATCTTGTAGCTGTTGGCGGCGATGTACAGCTCTTTCTTGCCTTCGAGCTTCCAGTCGTAGCGATCCGGCGCGCCGTTGTACATGTCCAGGTTGTCGGAGGTACGCAGGCCGTCGGCGGCAGTACCCGGGCCGTCATAGGACACTTGCGGCGCACGGCGCACACGGCGCTGGCCGGCGTTGTAGACCCACGCCGAACGCGGCTCCTTCACCTGGTCGAGGGTTTCGTGCACCAGCAGTACGCCACCGGCCAGGCGCGCCGGCGCGGTCACTTGCTGCTTGAAGTAGAACAGGATGTTGCCAGGGTTGGCCGGATCGAAATCCTTCATCTTGTCGCGGAACACGAACTGGTCGCGGAAGTACACCAGGCTGTAGGAGCCGTTGGGTTGCGGCGTGGCCTGGGTCACCAGGCGTGTCACGCTGCCGCCGCGATAGCGGGTGATGTGGTTCCAGATCACTTCCACGCCGCTCTGGGGGATCGGGAACGGGATGGCCGTCTCGAAGTTTTCCAGGCCGTTGCCGCCGGACACCAGCTTGGTGTTCACGGCGTTTTTCTTGATCGAGGCATACACCTCGTCCGGCACCGTGGCACCGCGATGGGTCGGGTAGACCGGCATCTTGAAGGTTTCCGGGTAGCGCTTGAACATCGCGTACTGGCCCGGCGCGAGCTTGTCCTTGTACTGGTCGACGTTCTGCGCGGTGATGGTGAACAGGGGTTTCTCACTGGCGTACGGGTCGGCGAGGAAGCCCTTGCTGTCGACGGCGCCGGCATTCTTGGCCATGGGTTTCCAGGCCGAGATCGAACCGTCGGCATTGCCGGCCATTTCGGCGCCCATCGGCGTCAAGCTCTTGCCCAGTTTGTCGGCTTCGGCGGCAGGCACTGCCGCCATGACGCTGGCGGCCAGCAGGGACAGTCCCAAAACGCCGACCTGCAACAGACTCTTTGTTTTTTTCATAGTGTGTCGTCCTGAAATACGGTGCTTAGAAGGTCACGCCGACGCTGAGCGCCAGGAAGTCGCGATCGTCCACGGTGCTGAAATCGCCACCAAAGAAGTTGGTGTAGGCCAGGCTCGCGTTGTAGGTGTTCTGGTATTCGGCATCCAGCCCGAGGCTGACGGCTTTGCGGCCTTCCTCGAAGTTGCCGCCAGGGCCTGGCGAGTAGCCTTTGACGTCGTGAGACCAGGCCACGTTGGGCTTGAGGTTCACCCCGGCGAAGACGTCCGGGTATTCCCAGATGGCGCGCGCGCGGTAGCCCCAGGAGGTGGAGGTGGTGAAGCCGTCGTTGTTGCAGTTGCTGTTGACGTTGCCGATGGTCTGGCCGCCACCTGTTGCCGTCGAGGTGTTGAGCGAGTTACAGAAGTCATTGGGCAGTTTGCCCGGACCGAACACCGGGTCACGGCCGTAGCGCGCCTCGGACCTGCTTTCCAGGCCACCGACATGGGTAACGCCGATTTCGCCCACCAGGGTCAGGCGGCTGGCGCCCATGACCTGATCGAGGAAGTGCGTGAAGGTGGTCTGGAATTGCGTGATCTCTTTGCGATTGTAGCCGTGCAGGTCCTGGCCCGGCGTGCCCTGGAGCACCGACGCATTGCCAAACCCGGGTAGCGGCGTCACGCCGGCGAAGAGAATGTCGGTGGTGCTCAGTTGCACCGGTGCATTCGGGCGGTAGCTCAATTCACCGCTCCAGGCCGTGCCGGTGGGCAGCGTCGTGGAGAAGCTCAAGCCGTACAAGCGGATGTCTTCCGGGTACTCGACGAAATAGTTGGAATTACCCGCCACGATCAGCGGGCGCAATGCCGCGATGGGCCCGGCTGTGTAGAACTGTGGCGCAGCACCCTGGGCGCTGAAAATCGGCGCACGGCTGTGGTAGTTCATGAAGTAGGCACCGAACTCGGTGTCCAGCGGTTCGAACATGTACTTCAACGATGCGCCCCATTGGCCGCTGTCGCGGGCGTCGCGGTCCGGGCCACGACGCACCAGCACGCCTTCTTCGTTGATATCGACGCCCTGGCCTTCCAGTATCGGTAGGATAACGCCCGGAAGCGGAACGCTCGAACGCTTGTTCAACACCCGCAAGTTGTTGTCGCACCCATCGGCAATCACATCCGGCTGGGAGAAGAACGTGCCGCAGTTGTCGACCACGGTCTGGTCCCATTCCAACTGGTAGAACGCCTCGGCCGAGAGGTTGTCGGTCAGGCTCTGGGACACGTAGAACATGTTGACCGGGATCAGGCCTTCCTTGATCTCGGCACCGGGACGACGGAACGCGGACACATCGACCGGGTTGATGGAGTTGATGCCGCCCTGGATGAAGGTGCTTTCGCCCCAGCTGACGACCTGCTTGCCCAGACGGACCGAGCCCGGCTGATCGGCGATCGCGTAGTTATGGTAGACGAACGCATCGAGGATCTGCCCGCCGGAGGACTTGGCGCCTTCCTTGCGGTTGTTGTCGCTGATGTCCTTGTACAGGCGGCTTTCGTCCTTGAGTTCGAAGTCGTACCAGTACTTGCCACGTACGAACACGCCGGTATCGCCGTATTTCAGCTCCAGGTCATGGATGCCCTTGAAGATCTTCGAGAAGGTTTCCCCACGCTTGAAGTTCAGGTGGCCGTCATCGGAGGTCTGGGACAGGCCCTTGCCGCCGTTGTTGACGCCGATCAGGTCCTTGTTGGGCTTGGCCGTGGACCAGCTCGCGCCGACCGACAGGGACGAGTCGAACTGGCCTTCGATTTCACCGATGTTGAAGCTGACGCCGAAGGCTGGCCCGGCGAGCGAAGAGGCGAGACTGACCGCCAGAGGCAATTTTGCCCGGCGCCAGAACGTGGTTGCTGAGGTCATCGACGCTACTCCATTGCATTATTGTTATGGCAGTGGTTATCCAGGAATACCCCAACGGCTGGGAGCGGCAGCGTCCCGACATCCGTCGAAGTCGCATCACCCTTTCGTGCGTGCGCCCCGTTCCTGAAAAATCCGTCAACGGACTATAGCCAGCAGGTAGTACGGCTTGATCCCTCTAAAGTGTGATTTGCAGCCCCGACCACTCTGGAACAGTCCTTTCGCCAGGCCGACAGGTGTCGGCACGGCAAGGATGGCTGAAATTTGCGGTTTGACAAGGCAAGCGCTTGCTTGGTGGGGCTGCCGTGCCCTTTCGGGCACGGTAAAAAGGCTCAAAGCGTCGAGAGGAAAGTGCTGTTGTTGCTCTGCCATTCGGTGATGTCGACGCGGATGCGCTTCTTGTCGAGCTTGCCGACGCTGGTCTTGGGAATTTCAGTAACAAGGGCGATCTGGCTCGGAATCGCCCACTTGCTCAAGTGCCCCAGTTCGACGAACGGCTTGAGGTGTTCCTTGAGCTCGCGCGCCCCGATCTGATGCCCTTCGCGAATCACCAGCAAGGCAAACGGACGCTCGCCCCACTGTGGATCGGGGACGCCGACCACTGCTACTTCGCGTACCGCCACGTGACGGCTGATGAGGTCTTCCAGGTCCAGGGACGAGATCCATTCGCCACCGGTCTTGATCACGTCCTTGATCCGATCGCGGATGTCGATCACGCCCATGCTGTCGAGCGTGGCGACGTCACCGGTGTGCAACCAGCCGCCCGCCCAGAGCTCGGTGCCCTTCTGCGGCTCGTTGAAGTAGCCTTCGGTGAGCCATGGCGCACGCAGCACCAGTTCGCCCTGGGTCTCGCCGTCGGCAGGCAGGAAGCGACCCTCGGCATCGATAATCGCCGCCTCCACCAGCGGACCCGGCACGCCGGCCTTGATCCGGTAGGTGGTGCGCTCGTCCTCGCTGCCCGCGAGCAGTTCTGCGTTGAGGTGCGCGCAGGAAACCAGCGGGCCGGTTTCCGACATGCCATAGGCGGCGGTGAGCTGGATCCCCCTGGCCTTGGCCGTTTCGTAGAGGCTGCGGTTCAGGGCGCTGCCACCGATGACGATTTTCCAACCGCCGAAATCGGTGCCCTGGGCGCCCTTGGCGTTGAGGAGCATCTGCAGGATGGTCGGCACGCAATGGGAAAAGGTGACCTTTTCCTTGTGCCACAGCTGCACGAGGAGTTCAGGGTCGTAGCGGCCCGGATAGACCTGCTTGAGGCCGAGCATGGTCGCCACATACGGCAGGCCCCAGGCATGTACATGGAACATCGGCGTGATCGGCATGTAGACGTCATTGGTGCCCAGCAACCGCACGCTGTCGATGGACCCCATGATGGTCGCCACGCCCATGGTGTGCAGCACCAGTTGCCGGTGGGTGAAGTACACCCCCTTGGGGTTGCCGGTGGTGCCGGTGGTGTAGAACGTGGTGGCGACGGAATTTTCGTCGAAGTCCTGGAAGTCATGGGTGGGGCTGGCGGCGGCCAGCAACTGCTCGTACTCGCCCACCAGGTTGGGCAGCTCGGCGGTTTTTTCCGGCAGGTCGGTGAGCAGCAGGGTCTTCTCGACCGTGGTCAGGTGCCCGGCAATGGCCTGGTACAGGCCGACGAACTCGCTGTTGACCAGCACGAAGCGGTCCTCGGCGTGGTTCATGGTGTAGAGGATCTGCTCCGGCGACAGGCGCACGTTGATGGTGTGGATCACGGCCCCGATCATCGGGATGGCGAACATGCACTCCAGGTAGCGGTGGCTGTCCCAGTCCATCACCGCCACGGTATCGCCCGCCTTGACCCCGGCCTCGGTCAGGACATTGGCCAGGCGCGCGACCCGTTCGATCAGCGTCGGGTAGGTGTAGCGCAACTGGTCACGGTAGATGATCTCGCGGGTTTTCTCATAACGGGCACCGGACATCAGCAGTCGTTTGATCAGCAACGGATATTGATAAGCGCCTTCGGCTGGGGGAATAACGCGAGTCTGCAACATGGGAGTCCCTTTTCTGACTGCACGGTCTTGGCTGGAGGTAAGCACTCTAGAGGGCTTATACACCGACCAAATCAGCCAAAGGAATGATTTGGTCGGCCCATCAATGCTAGCCTTGAGCCATCTAGCACTCGGTTCCCGGGCCATTTGTACTAAACCTTGTCAGAACGGTCTTCAAAGGCGAGCATATGTCATCCGCTTTGTTACAAACCCCATGGACGAATAAAGATTGCCGCCTGGCCATTACGGAGAACAATGAGCACTGAATTAGCGCCTCCCCAGGCCACCGCGTCGCAAACGCCGCCGCTGGTTTCAATCGTGGCGCCTTGCTATAACGCCGAGAAGTACCTGGAAGAGGCCATTCACAGCATCTTCGCGCAGGATTACCCGAACTACGAAGTCATCGTGGTCGACGACGGCTCGACCGACAACAGCCTTGCCATGCTCCGGCAGTTGCAGCAGACCTATGACTTCCAGCTCTATTCCCAGGCGAACCAAGGCGTCAGCGCCGCACTCAACCATGGCCTGAAATACGCCAGGGGCGCGTATGTGTCGACGCCGGACCTCGATGACGTGATGTTGCCGCACTCGTTGCGCGTGCGCGCCGACTACCTCGACCATCATCCCGAGACGGGGTGTGTCGGCGCGCTGATCATCTACATGAACAGCAACGGCCAGGCCATCAAGGAACAACGCCGCACCACCACCCGGGTCTACACCTTCGACGACATCCTGCGCGAGGCCGTGGTGATTGGCGCGCCAACGGCGCTGTACCGCATGAGCGCCCTGCGCAGCGCCGACTTCTATGACCCATTGCTGCGGGTCCAGGACTTCCAGATCACCCTGCGCATCGCGCACCAAGGCTATGAAGTCCACGAGTTGCCCGTCACGGTCACGCGTTATCGACGCCACCCCGACAACCTGTCGCGAAAGTACAAGTTGATGCTCGAAGCGGACCTGGCGGCCATCGCCCCCTACCGTGATCATCCCGAGTACGAATCAGCCCGTATCGTGCTGATTCACAAGGCACTGAAGTACGCCGTGGTGGAAGACAAGAAAGACGCCTGGAAACTGCTGCGCAGCATTCCATGGCGTCACTGGAACAAGACCAGCCTGCGGCGTTTCCGGCGGCTGCTGCTGTCGCGCTCGACCGTGAGGTCCGGTTCGTGAAGTTTTTGCAGAAGCTCAAGGAGCGCAGGACCCGCAAGTACCTCAAGCGCCTGGAAAAGCTCGAAAGGGCCCCGGAGAAAATCCGCCTGCGCTACCCCCAGTATCAAGTCGGCGTCGGCACTTATGGCATCCCCGAGGTGACCGAGTTCGGCGACGACGCGGTGCTCAAGATCGGCGCCTACACCTCCATCGCCAACGGTGTGAAGATCCTTCTGGGGGGTGGGCATCGCATGGACTGGGTCAGTACGTTTCCTTTCCCACTGATGATCGACGAGGCCAGGCACATTCCCGGCAGCAACCCGACTAAGGGCGACGTGGTGATTGGCAGCGACTGCTGGATCTGCGCCGAAACGATGATTCTCTCCGGCGTGACCATCGGCCACGGCGCTGTCGTGGCCGCCGGTGCCGTAGTGACGCGTGATGTCGAGCCCTACGCCGTTGTCGGCGGCAACCCTTGTCGGTTCATCCGCTGGCGCTTCGAGGAACCGGTGCGCCAGGCCCTGCTGGCGTCAGCCTGGTGGGAGTGGCCACTGGAGGAGGTCAAGGCCATCTCGCCCTTGCTGTGCAGCGACGACCTCGAAGCATTCCTGGACTACGCCCGCCGACGCCAGGCCTGATGGGCAGATCACCCCGGGCATGAACCCGGGGCATTCAGCGGCTCAATGCATTTCGGTGAAGGCCAGTTTCACGCCAATGGCAACGAGCACCGCGCCCATGGTGCGGTCGAACCAGTGGCCCATGCGCGCAAAACCGGCACGCACCCGTTGCTGGCTGAACAACATGGCCACCAGACAGAACCACACCGCGGTCGCGACCGCCAGGTACACGCCATAGCCGGCCTGGACCGCCAGCGGCGTGTGCGGGTTGATCACCACGGTGAACAGCGACAGGAAGAACAGCGTGGCCTTGGGGTTCAGGCCATTGGTGATGAAGCCTGCGGTAAACGCCCCGCGAGCGCTGCGCTCGCCGACTTCCTTGTGCAGGTTTTCCGCGGTGGGCTTGGCCGGTTTCGCCCGCAGCGCCTTGAAGCCGATGTACAGCAGGTACGCGGCGGCGGCCCATTTCAGCGCGTTGAACAGCACGATCGATTGCGACACGATCAGGCCGATGCCCAGCAACGAGTAGCCCACGTGCAGGAAGATCGCCGTGCCCACGCCCAGGGCCGTCCAGGTCCCGGCACGCCGGCCATGGGTCACGCTTTCGCGCACCACCACGGCAAAGTCCGGCCCGGGACTGGCGACGGCCAGCAGGTGGATCAGGGCGACGGTGAGAAACTCGGTGAGGTACATGGGGGCTCCTTGGCGGCCATTCTCGTTAAGTGGAACATCGTGGCGAAACAGCTTTGTGGCGAGGGAGCTTGCTCCCGCTGGGCTGCGAAGCGGCCCCAGGGAGCCTGCGAGTGCTGCGCACTCGAACGGGAGCAAGCTCCCTCGCCACGGTCCGCTTCCTTGCCAGACATGCCCGGCGTCATGCCACAACGCATCTGATAGGCTCGCCACATTACGCCTTCGGTTCCAGACATAAAAGGTACAGCTGATGACAAACACCGCCCGCGCCGTTTTCCTCGATCACCCGTCCCTGGACCTCGGCGACCTGGACCTGGAGCCGCTGCGCAACTGCTTCGACACGTTGCAGTTGTTCGCCCGCACCACGCCGGAGCAGGTGGCCGAACGGCTCAAGGGCGCCACCGTGGCGATCACCAACAAAGTGGTGATCGACGCGGCCGCGATGGCCGCCAACCCCGGATTGAAGCTGATCCTGATCAGCGCCACCGGCACCAACAATGTCGATTTGGTGGCCGCCCGCAGCCATGGCATCACCGTGTGCAATTGCCAGGGCTACGGCACGCCGTCGGTGGCCCAACACACGATCATGCTGTTGCTGAACCTGGCGACACGATTGGCCGACTACCAGAAAGCGGTCGGTGCAGGTCGCTGGCAGCAGGCTTCGCAGTTCTGCCTGCTGGACTACCCGATCGTCGAGCTGCAAGGCAAGACCCTGGGACTGCTGGGCCACGGTGAACTGGGCAGCGCCGTCGGGCGGCTGGCCGAAGCCTTCGGCATGCGCGTCCTGTTGGGGCAGATTCCCGGACGCCCGGCCCGTCCAGACCGCCTGGCGCTTGACCAATTGCTGCCACAGGTCGATGCGCTGACCCTGCACTGCCCGCTCAACGAACACACGCGAAACCTTATCGGAGCCCGCGAACTGGCCCAACTCAAACCCGGCGCCTTCGTGGTCAACACCGCCCGCGGTGGCCTGATCGACGAACAGGCCCTGGCCGAGGCGCTGCGCAGCGGCCACCTGGGCGGTGCCGCCACCGACGTGCTGAGCGTGGAACCGCCAAGCCAGGGCAACCCCCTGCTGGCGGGCGACATCCCGCGCTTGATTGTCACCCCGCACAATGCCTGGGGCAGCCGCGAGGCGCGGCAGCGGATCGTTGGGCAAATGTGCGAAAATGCCCAGGGCTTTTTCAGCGGTACAGCGCGACGGGTCGTCAGTTGATAAACTGCCGCACTTTTTTTCAAGGAGCAGACCATGGACCCGCGCAGTGAAGTACTGCTTCGTCAGGCCGAGTTATTCCAGGGCTCGGTGCTGCTGGCCGGCTTGCCCGCCGACGACCTGCTCGGCCGCCTGCCCGACGCCCACGGCTGGTGCTGGCACGCTGGCGATCAGGCAGCGCTGGACGCGCGTTTCCCACAGCGCAGCCACTTTGGCGTCACCGTGCCCGAGCGCGGGTTCGACACTGCCGTGGTGTTCCTGCCCAAGGCCAAGGACCTCACCGACTACATCCTCAACGCCGTGGCGGCGCGCCTGGCCGGCCGCGAGGTGTACCTGGTCGGGGAAAAACGCAGCGGCATCGAAGGCGCGTCCAAGCAGCTCAACCCCTTTGGCAAGCCGCGCAAGCTCGACAGCGCGCGGCATTGCCAGTTGTGGCAGGTCACCGTGGCCAACGCCCCCGAGGCCAAGCCTCTGGAAAGCCTGGCCCAGACCTACGAACTGCCCCTGGCCGAAGGCCCGCTGACCGTCGTCAGCCTGCCCGGCGTGTTCAGCCACGGTCGCCTGGATCGCGGCAGCGCACTGCTGCTCGAACACCTGGACAAACTGCCCGGCGGCCATTTGCTGGACTTCGGCTGCGGCGCCGGCGTGCTCGGGGCGGTGGTCAAGCGGCGCTATCCCCACAACACCGTCACAATGCTGGACGTGGACGCCTTCGCCGCCGCCAGCAGTCGCCTGACCCTGGCGGCCAACGGCCTGGACGCCGAGGTGCTGACCGGTGACGGGATCGACGCCGCACCGATGGGCTTGAACGCGATCCTGAGCAACCCGCCATTCCACGTCGGCGTGCACACCGATTACTTCGCCACGGAAAACCTGCTGCGAAAAGCCGCGAAACACCTGAAAAACGGCGGCGAACTGCGACTGGTCGCCAACAGTTTCCTCAAGTACCAGCCACTGATCGAAGAGCACCTGGGTGCCTGCTCGATCAAGGCCGAGGGTCAAGGGTTTCGTATCTACCAGGCCAGGCGCGGCTGAGGCTTTTTGGAAAACAACGCTTGCCCTATCGGATTTGCCTAGGCAGAATCCGCTCCGTCCTAGGGGAGTAGTCTCCCGCGAGCGCCCTGCTCGCCCGGCATACGTCAACACACTTGGTCAGCAGACCATGGCGTATGCGGCCCAAGCGTCCACGCAGATGGTCGCTGGGTTTGACAAGACCTATGACACGCACACCTTACCCGGGGCGGGAAGGCTGTACGTGTCATAGCCGTGTCGACCCGCCCCTTTAGGAACCACCTGATGCTGGACTCATTTCTCGTACCTACCGCCATCGTTGCGTTGGCCGAAATCGGCGACAAGACGCAATTGCTCGCGCTCATCCTCGCGGCACGCTTTCGCAAACCCTGGCCAATCATCGCCGGCATCATCGCGGCAACGCTCGCCAACCATGCGGCCGCCGGGGCCGTGGGGGCCTGGGTGGGCAGTATCTTCTCGGATGCGGTCTTGCACTGGATCCTGGCGGCCAGTTTCGCGGCCACGGCGCTGTGGACCCTGGTCCCGGACAAGCTGGACGACGAGGAAACCACCACCGCCCGCACGTTCGGCCCATTCCTGACCACGCTGATCGCGTTCTTCCTGGCGGAAATCGGTGACAAGACGCAGATCGCCACGGTAATGCTCGCTGCGCAGTACCCGGAGCTGTGGCTGGTGATCATCGGCACCACCCTGGGCATGCTGATTGCCAACGTGCCGGTGGTACTGGCCGGCAACTTCGCGGCCGAGAAACTGCCCCTGAACCTGATCCGCCGACTGGCCGCCTCGGCCTTCTTCGTCCTGGCGGTTGTCGCGGTGTACAAGGCGATGCAGAGCAGCGGGTGGGTTTAAAGAGGCGTCGTGGCGAGGGAGCTTGCTCCCGATCGGCTGCGCAGCAGTCGCCAGTTGGGCCTGCTGCGCAGTCCAGCGGGAGCAAGCTCCCTCGCCACAAAAGCACATCAGCGCATGACGCGGGTTACTTCTTGGCCTGCTGGTAAAGCGGCATCACCTTCGGAATGGCCGCCTGCAACGAAGCGATCCGGCTGCTGGACGCCGGGTGCGTGCTCATGAACTCCGGCGGCGCGCCTTCCGAGGCCTTGCTCATCTTGTTCCACAAGGTGATCGCGGCGTTCGGGTTGTAACCGGCACGGGCGGCGAGTTCGAGGCCGATCAGGTCGGCTTCGTTCTCGTTGGCACGGCTGTTGGGCAGGGTCATGCCATAGTTGGCCACGGTGTCGGCCAGCGCCAGGCTGTCCTGGCCCAGGCCGAACAAGGCACCGGCGCCCTGCTTGGCCATCTCGATGCCGTAGGCCTTGGACATCGCCTCACGACCGTGCTCGCGCAGGGCGTGGGCGATTTCATGGCCCATGACCGCAGCGATTTCATCGTCGGTCAGTTGCAGCGAATCGATCAACCCGGTGTAGAAAATGATCTTGCCGCCAGGCCCGCAGTTGGCGTTGAGCTCGTCGCTCTTGATCAGGTTCACTTCCCACTTCCATTGCGCCGAGTCCGGACGGAACACCGGCGCCTGGGCGATCAGTCGGCTGGCAATGGCCTGCACGCGCTTGGCTTCATTGCTGGTCTTGTCCAACGCACCCTGGGTGCTCGCCTCGCCCACCGTCTTCTGGTAGGACTGGGCATACATCTGGTTGACCTCGTCGGTCGACAACATGCTGAACATGTACTGCTTGCGCTCTACGCCCACGGCTCCGCCGCTGGTGGTATTCACCGATTGGCAACCGGCGAGCAGAAGGCCCGCGCTCAGTACACTCACCATCAATGTCTTGTGCATATAAGAAGCTCCCTGGAAACGTGGGCGTATCCTAGGCGGTGATTTGTATCGGCGCCAGATACATCACGACGGATTACAATTTTTCGCGCAGCCCCCCACCCCGTCCATTTGCGACACCCACCCCTCCAAAACAGTCATCCGACGAATAGCGCCTTATGCCGGGGCAGCCAAACGCCGATACAGGTTCCAGACGTCATCCTGCGTCCGGAGCCTTTATGAAATTCAAATCGATCCAGTTTTCCGTGGCGGCCCTGGCGGGTGCCATCGTTCTCAGCGTGGTCGGCGCCCTGGTGCTGTACGCGTTGTTTGCGGGTGCCCGCACCCAGGAGATGGTGCAACAGCGGACCAAGGCGCAATTCGAACAACTCATCGAACAGCGCCTCAGCGCCCTGGCCCGTACCCAGGCCAGCTTGATCCAACGGGAACTGGAGGCGCCGCTGCAACTGGCCAAGGGTCTTGCCACCACAAACGCACTGATGGGCATGAAGGGCGCGGACGGCAACCCGTCCTTGAAGGTGCCCCGCGAGCAGATGATCAGCCTGCTGCGCGAAACCGTGGTGCGCAATCCCAAGGTCCTGGGCGCCTACATCGCCTGGGAACCGAACGCCATCGATCACGACGACGCCAGCTACGCGAACAGCCAGGTGGTGGGCATGGAAACCAACGGGCGCTTCCTGCCCTGGTGGTTTCGCAACCAGGACGGCACCCTCGGCCTGGAAAAACTCGCCGACGTGACCGACCAGAAACTGCTCTCCACCGGCATCCGCGCCAGTGAGTACTACCTGTGCTCACAGGACAGCCGCAAGGCCTGCGTGATCGACCCGGCGCCCTACCGGGTTGGCGACACCATGACCATGCTCGCCTCGTTCATCGAACCGATCCTCATCGACGGCAAGTTCCAGGGCATTGTCGGGGCCGACCTGTCGGTGAACTTCATCCAGGACATGCTCGTGGCCGCCGACGGCAAGCTGTACGACGGCGCCGGGGAAATGGCCCTGCTCTCGAGCAACAACCGCTTCGTGGCCTTCACCAAGGACCCGAGCAAACTCGGAGAGAAAGCCAGCGACCTGCTCGACGCCAGCGAACTGGACAACCTGGGCAAGCTTGGCAACGGCGAAGTGCGCTACGACGTCGATGAAGAACACGGGCATATCGAGGTGTACATGCCATTCGGCATTGGCGAAACCAACGCGCGTTGGACGCTGATGCTGCAACTGCCGCTGAACGCGGTGATGGCTGACCTGCAAGCGTTGCAGAACGACCTCGACCACCAGCGCCAGGCGGATATTTTCGGCATGGCGATGGTGGGCCTGGTGATCGCCGGGATCGGCTTGCTGGTGATCTGGCTGGTGGGCCATGGCATTGCCCGACCGCTCAAGCAGATGGTGGCGATGCTCGATGACATCGCCCAGGGCGAAGGCGACCTGACCCGTCGCCTGGTGAGCGACCGCGCCGATGAGCTGGGCTCGATCGCCAAGGGCTTCAACACCTTCCTGAGCAAGTTGCAGGGGATGATCACGCAGGTGGTGACCTCGGTGCAGAGCGTCAGCGATTCGTCGGAACACACCGCCGACATCGCCATCCGCACCAACCAGGGCGTGCACAAGCAAATGTCGGAGATCGACCAGGTGGCCACCGCCGTACAGGAAATGACCGCCACCGCCCAGGACGTGGCCCGCAATGCGACCCAGGCCGCGCAGGCTGCCAGCCACGCCGACCAGGCCGCCAGCCAGGGCATGCAGATTGTCCAGGACACCTCCACGGCCATTGGGGCCCTGGCAACGGAAATCGGCAAGGCCGTAAGCGTGGTGCAGACCCTGGCCAAGGACAGCGAGAACATCAACGCGATCCTCACCGCCATTCGCGGGATCGCCGAGCAGACCAACCTGCTCGCCCTCAACGCGGCCATCGAGGCAGCCCGTGCCGGTGAACAAGGGCGCGGCTTCGCCGTGGTGGCCGATGAGGTGCGTAACCTGGCACAGAAGACGCAACAGGCCACCGAAGAAATCCAGGCGATGATCCAGCAGTTGCAACAAGGCACCCGGGATGTGGTGCGGGTGATGGAAGACAGCCAGCACCGCACCGATGAAAGCGTGCAGCACGCGGCGAAGGCGGCCCAGGCCCTGGAGACGATCACCCAGGCGGTGTCGGTGATCAACGACATGAACACCCAGATCGCCAGCGCCGCCGAGGAACAGAGCGCCGTGGCCGATGACATCAACCGCAATGTGATCAACATCGGCCAGGTGGCGAATGAAGTCGCAAGCGGCGCGGACGAGTCCAGCGCCGCCAGCGCCGGGCTGACCAAGTTGGCGGAGCAGCAGCGGCGGTTGATCAATCAGTTCAGGGTTTAACAGAAAAGCCCCGTGGGAGCGGGCTTGCCCGCGAAGGCGCTGCTCGGCTTGCAAAGATGTTGGATGTACCGGCCCCTTCGCGGGCAAGCCCGCTCCCACAGTCACTCGGGTTGGCCGCAGGATTAACGTTCGCCACAACCCCATTGTGGGAGCGGGCTTGCTCGCGAAGGCGCTGGGTCAGCTTGCAAAGATGTTGGATGTACCTGCCTCTTCGCGGGCAAGCCCGCTCCCACAGGCACTCGGGTTGGCCGCAGGATTAACGTTCGCCACAACCCCATTGTGGGAGCGGGCTTGCTCGCGAAGGCGCTGGGTCAGCTTGCAAAGATGTTGGATGTACCTGCCTCTTCGCGGGCAAGCCCGCTCCCACAGTCACTCGGGTTGGCCGCAGGATTAACGTTCGCCACAACCCCATTGTGGGAGGGGGCTTGCTCGCGAAGGCGCTGGGTCAGCTTGCAAAGATGTTGGATGTACCTGCCTCTTCGCGGGCAAGCTGAACTGGTCAAGTAATTCTGGACACCAGTTAAGGTTTCACGCCGCCAGTTTCTCCATAGCTACCGGCGACCGATAGTCGTTGTAGCTATGGAGCCTGACGTTGTTGTAACGCATCACATAACGCTGCACATCCACGCGGGCGTCATGCTCCGAGCTGTAGCCATCTTCTGGCACCCACTCTGATTTCAGGCTCCCAAAGAAACGCTCCATCGGGGCGTTGTCCCAGCACTCACCTTTGCGACTCATGCTTTGCAGGAGTCCATGCTTGCGCATCTCATTCCTGAATTTGTGGCTGGTGTATTGGCAACCTTGATCAGAATGAAACAGCACCTCTTTTGGACGGCCTCGCAATTGCACCGCCATCCGCAACGCTTCGCAGGTCAGAGTCATCGGAAATCATTGAAAACGACCACCCCACGATCCTGCGAGCAAACAAATCCAGTACTGCCGCGAAGTACATCCAGCGCTTACCCACCTTGATGTACGTCACATCACCACACCACACCTGATTGATCGCCGTGACATTAAACTTG
>NZ_LHVJ01000018.1:0-63959 GCF_001269745.1 Pseudomonas sp. P97.38 | reverse complement strand
AATGTCCAGGTCTTTTTGCCTGAGCAACGCTTTGAGCTGCTGGATCTCTCGCTGATCGGCGGTAATCGCCTTGGCCCCTTCCGGGGTCGAACCCAAGCGCTCTTTGCGAACCTGGTCGACCCAACGGCGCAAGGCAGTAGGGCCAATATCCAGAGTGGCACAGACCTCAGGAACTGACTGGCCTTCGTCCAGCACCATGCTGGCAGCTTTGAGCTTGAACTCACTGGAATAAGATTTACGCATAGCCAAACACCTCAGATTTGGGCGCCATCATAGCGCCCGATTGAAGTGTCCAAAATCATTAGGCCAGTTCAAGCCCGCTCCCACAGGCATTCGGATTGGCTCGCGAAGAGGCCAGCCAATACACCAACGCCCTCAAGCCGGCGTCAGGCACTCCGGCCCATTGAGCTTCGGGTCATTGACCATGTTGGCCAGCACCCGCTCGCGCAAGGCGGCCGGTTCGCTGGCCAGCAGCCCTTGCAAAGCATGCAATGGCGTCTGGGGGTCTAGCCACTGGCGCTGGCCTTCTTCGTCCAGAATCAGTGGCCGGCGCTGCCCCGCCGCCGGCTGGGTAATGACCGCCGTGCTCAACCACACCTGTTCCTGCACCGGATACGCCTCCCAGATCGCGGCGAAGAACAACGACGACCCTTCGCCCGGGGTCAACCAGTACGGGCGCTTGCGCGTGCCGCCGCGCCATTCATAAAAGCCGTTGGCCGGCAGCAGGCAGCGCCGCAGGCGCAAGGCCTCGCGGAACATCGGTTGCTCGGCCACGGTTTCGGCCCGGGCATGGGCCGGGGTGCGGGACAGGTCGGTCAGCCACGGCGGCGTCAGCCCCCAGCGTGCCCGGGCCAGTTCCCGCTGGCCGTCGGCGCCGACACGCAGCATCAGCACCGAATCGTTGGGCGATATATTCCATTGGGCCTTCTGGTCGGCCGGAAAGCCGGGCAAGGCCGCGAAAGCGGGGTTCCAGCGAAACAGGGCATAACGTCCACACATGGGGCAACACAACTCTTTATCAAACGGCCGCCAGCCTAACAGACCAGCGTGCCGGGGTAGCTCTGCGGCTCATCGCCGGGCACGGGCATCGCCGCATTGTACGCAACGATCAACTCACGGGCGTATTGCGCCTGCTCGTCCTCCACCGCCAGCCCCAGCAAGCCTTGCATCGGCAACTCACCGACGCCGCCCACCAGGTCGCGGCCCACCAGATGCGCGGTGATGCCCTCGCTGGCGAGCATGCCTTGCAGCAGCTCGCCCTCCATCAGGTTTTCCAGCTCGTAGATGCGTTGCATGGGCGCGCCCCTCAGTCGTTTTCGGCGTGGACCTCAAGATGCCATTCCTCGCCATGCACCTGCAGGACAAAGGTGACCGGCCGACAACAGACCTGACAGTCCTCGATGTAGTTCTGGTCCCCACCCGACAGGTCCACGGACGTCTCGATCTCTTCACCACAATAGGGGCAATCATAAAGAGCAGTTTCCAGCATCGCGGGTCTCCCAGGTGACTTGTGCGTATAATCGCCGGTCTGTTTGCAGGGCTATTTTCGCCTGGCTTGTCTGCCAGGCCGTGCCCCATCGTTTTTTGAGCGAACCTTTACTTACCCTAGCCGTTTCCAACAAGAGAGCATGATGGGCGAATTCGATGCCATCCGACCTTACGACGACAGTGAAGTCCCAGCGGTGCTGGCACGGCTGCTCGGCGACAAGGCGTTTCTAGATATCCTCACCCACTTCCGCTTCCCGCGCCTGGCCGGCGCATTAGGCTGGATGCTCAAACCCCTTATAGCGCAAAGATTGCGTCGTGAGTTCGCCGGTGTGAGCTCCGTCGCCACTTTGCAGGACAAGGTAGAGTTCTACGTCGACCACACCATCGAGCGCGCCACCGACGGCGTGACCTATACCGGCGTGGAGCAATTCAAGTCCGGCAGCGCCTACCTGTTCATCGCCAACCACCGCGACATCGTGATGGACCCGGCCTTCGTCAACTACGCCGTGTACCACGCCGGCCTGCCGACACCGCGCATCGCCATTGGCGACAACCTGCTGCAAAAACCGTTCGTCAGCGACCTGATGCGCCTGAACAAGAGCTTCATCGTGCACCGCTCCCTCACCGGACGCCGGGAAAAACTGGCGGCCTACCAGTTGCTGTCGGCCTACATCAACCACTCGATCCGCAACGACTGCGCCTCGATCTGGATCGCCCAGGCCGAAGGCCGGGCCAAGGACGGCGACGACCGCACCGAGTCGGCGATCCTCAAGATGTTCCACATGAGCCGCAAGGACGAGCCGTTCGGCGAAGTAATCCAGTCGCTGAACCTCACGCCGGTGTCCATCAGCTACGAATACGACCCGTGCGACCAGGCCAAGGCCCGCGAGCTGTACATCCGCGCCACCACCGGCACCTACACCAAGGCGCCCGGCGAGGACGACGTGAGCATTGCCAAGGGCATCACCGGCTACAAGGGCCGGGTGCATGTGAACTTTGCCACGCCCATCACCGAATATTTCGAGGACACCAAGCAATTGGCCGTGGAAATGGACCGGCAGATTCTCGGCGGCTATCGGTTGTTCCCGGTGCACTACCTGGCCTACGCCCAATGGGCTGACGCCGACCCGCAATTGCAGGTGCCGACGGCGGCCGAGGTGTTTGGTGCCGAGGAACTGGCCAAGGCCGAGCAAGAGTGGCAACGCCGACTGGACGCTTGCCCGGCGGATTACCGACCGTTCCTGGTGCTGCAATACGCGACGCCGGTGCGCAATCAGTATCGGGTCAAGGCGGGGTTGGCGTTGTAAGGCGGAGCGTGTCTCGACCTCAGGAGAAGCGCCATACCTGTGGCGAGGGGATTTATCCCCGCTGGGCTGCGCAGCAGCCCCCAGGATTGTTTGCTTATCCAAGCCTGGCGAGTGCTCCGCACTCGAACGGGGATAAATCCCCTCGCCACAGACAACGCCTACATCAATAACCTGATCAGTGAATCTGCGTGCTGATCCACGACACCAGCAACGCCAGCGCCAGGCAACCGAAACCGAACCGGTAGAAGAACCGGTTCATGCGCTGGGTCGCCAGGTCCAGCAGCGCCTCGAAGCGCTCCTCACCGTTTCCGCTGCGTGCTTGCAGGCAGGCTCGGGCCCGCTGCTCACGGCGGCGCGTCGCATGCAGCACCCAACCGCCCGGGCAGGCGAACAGCAACGCGAGCAGGTTGATCAGTTTGGCGGGGTGGGCAGCGAACAGCGAAAACAGATGCAGCGACATCACGAACCTCAAGCGGAAATACGGACAGGACACGTCCGGGACCTACGAACAGGGCGCGGATTCTACCGAAAGCCTGCCGCCCTGGGCGGTTTTTTCCGACCTGTGGGGGCAAGGTCCGGGCGACCGATTAATTTGCCCCGTCACGGTTTCGTCATCTGGATAAGCCACCCTGTCGCCCTTCAAACCAGCCCGGACCCCATCATGCTTCACGCCGAAAACCAGGACCGCCTCTACCTCATCAGCCCCAGCGACGAACAGCAGAACCTCGTCGACAGCCTGTCCTTCAATGTGCAGGACCGACACTGGCTGGTGTATTGCGCCCTCGGCGGCCACCAGCACGCCGACCTGCCCGAGACCGACCTGCTGACCGGGATCAGTGTGCTGGAGTTGTATTCACAGGCGGCATGAAATCGCTCCTGCAAAAACACCTGTGGGAGCGAGCTTGCTCGCGATAGCGTCCGCACACCAACACATCTGTTGACTGACAGGCCGCTATCGCGAGCAAGCTCGCTCCCACATTGGGGATGGTTGACTTTTACTCAGCCAGCACCTGGCCAATGGTCGGGTCCTTGAACAGACGCGTCAGGGCATCGCTCAACACATCGCTGACCAGCTTGGTGTTGGTGTCCTGGTTGGGCGCCATGCCGAAGCGCTGGTCCAGCGACGCACCGTAGCGACCGCTGTAGCGGCGGTTGGCATTCTGCACGTCGGAGCGGAAGGTCGCGCCGATGGTGGCTTCGGTCACGTACATGCCTTCCTTGGGCGACTGGTACTTGAGTTCGGCCAGGGTCACGGTCAGTTGCGGCGCGTTCAAAGCGTTCGCGGTCGGGGTGAAGCCGAGCAGGCGGACAGCGGCTTCAGCCTGGGCCTGCAGCTTGGGCAGGATCTGCGCGCCCTGCACCGTGATCACGCTGGTTTCCGGGTACAGCCCGCCACGGGTGCCGAGGGTCGGCGACGGACGACCGTCCACTACCCGTACCACCACCGGCTGGCCACGTCCTACGGGCGCCAGTTGGGCGTTGAGCTTGGGCTCGGGGTTGAGTTGTTGCGGGCTGTGGGCGCAGCCGACGAGGGTCAGACTGGCCACGGCGATCAAACCGAACAACAGGCGTTGCAACATGCGCTTCTCTCCAGAATCGGGCACGAACAGGCCGGCAGTATAGCGGTGCGCTCGGCCTTGGAACTAGCACCGCACGATGAATACTCAAATGTCTGACACGGGCCGGTAACCGCGGTTCCTGTCACCCCATTGTCACGGTCCTTACACCGCCATGTCATGGCCCGCTGTCAGGCTAGCCTCAAGCTCCCTGACCCGGTATCCGATCATGCGCTTGCTCATTTCCCTGTTCACACCGCGCCCTCACCACCGCAGCTTCGCCCTGCTGGACCGCAACGGTCTTTGCCAGGCGTTCAAGCAATGCAGCCTGCAACCCATGGGCGAAGGCTGGGTGGAAATCGAAGAGATCCGCCTCAACTGGCTGCACCAGCCACTGCCCGCCAGCGCCCGCGTGCAACCGGTGCGCGCTCGCGCACGCAACCGACAACTGTTGACCATCTGACCGGACGGCTAATAAAAGTCATTAATCACGACCATTTCCCTGCGTTTCTTCGATACAATCTCCCCCCGATTATAAGGACGTCTCCTGATCGGGCCCCGCAACGCCGCTGATGCGCAGGTATTGGCACCCCGCACCGCCCACAGAGAGCCGCCCACACAGATCGAGTGAAGCTGGCGCGCTTGCTGTTTCTCAAGCCATTGACCACTTTTCGCGCATCTGCAGAGCTGTCATTACGCTCGGTCACTGAGCTGTCTGCCCGTTTTGCCTGTCATGTAATACATGGGGGCAACCAAACCGGGCGCGGTGCCAGGCTGGGACAGCCCTTTTTTGAGGTTCACGTCTTCAAAAGAGCGTGAAAAAACGGGTTTTCACAACTTCACAAGAGTGTGGCGAGCAAATGAAGAGTTTTGCGTCTGAACAAGCACCATTAGCGTCTGAAACAGCCCAACGATACAGGACCGGATATCGCTCAAGAACCGCTGCCTGAAGCCTGTCCGCTACGGATTTGGTTGCGCTAACGGATGTCTCGGCCATAAGTCGAATTGCCTGCCCGGCGCTTAAATGAGTTCATGTGACTCTGTAAGGCCAGGCTGCATGCATCCGCAGTAGTTGCGAAAAATTGCGAAGATTCGGACATGGCGATCCTGGCCATGGGTACCTGGGGCACCACCACCTGCCCCGCCAATCCTGGCCGCTATGCCGACAATTTGGTGCTGCAGATTTTGGAGACGCGTTAAATGGCGCATAACGAAGCAGTCGATGTAGTTCTGGTAGGGGCCGGCATCATGAGTGCCACCCTGGCCGTACTGCTCAAGGAGCTCGACCCCGCGATCTCGCTGGAAGTCGTCGAGCTGATGGATTCCGGTGCCGCGGAGAGTTCCAACCCCTGGAACAACGCCGGTACCGGCCACGCCGGGCTGTGTGAGCTCAACTACACGCCCCAGGCGGCCGATGGCAGTGTCGACATCAAGAAAGCCGTGCACATCAACACCCAGTTCGAGGTGTCGAAGCAGTTCTGGACGTACCTGACCAAAAAGGGCTCGTTCGGTTCTTCCAAGTCGTTCATCGCCCCGGTGCCGCACCTGAGCTTCGTCCAGGGCGAAAAAGGCGTGTCGTTCCTCAAGAAGCGCTTCGAGCTGCTGAGCAAGCACCACGCCTTCGCCGACATGGAGTACACCGAGGACAAGGCCGTGATGGCCGAGTGGATGCCGCTGATGATGCCGGGCCGGCCAGCCGATGAGGTCATCGCCGCCACCCGCGTCATGAACGGCACCGACGTCAACTTCGGCGCCTTGACCAACCAGTTGCTCAAGCACCTGACCAGCGCACCGGACACCCAGGTCAAGTATTGCAAGCGTGTCACCGGTCTCAAGCGCAAGGGCAGTGGCTGGACCGTGAGCATCAAGGACGTCAATTCCGGCAGCACCCGCGAAGTCGACGCCAAGTTCGTCTTCCTGGGCGCCGGCGGTGCAGCATTGCCGCTACTGCAAGCCTCGGGCATCGAGGAAAGCAAGGGCTTCGGCGGCTTCCCGGTCAGCGGCCAGTGGCTGCGCTGCGACAACCCGGACGTGGTCAAGCACCACCAGGCCAAGGTCTACAGCCAGGCCGCGGTCGGCTCGCCGCCCATGTCGGTGCCGCACCTGGACACCCGCGTGGTCGATGGCAAGAAATCCCTGCTGTTCGGGCCCTACGCCGGCTTCACCACCAAGTTCCTCAAGCACGGTTCGATCATGGACCTGCCGCTGTCGGTACGGGCCGGCAACATCGGCCCGATGCTGGCCGTGGCCCGCGACAACATGGACCTGACCAAGTACCTGATCAGCGAAGTGATGCAATCGATGGAGCAACGCCTGGAATCGCTGCGGCGCTTCTACCCCGAGGCGAAAGCCGAGGACTGGCGCTTGGAAGTGGCCGGCCAGCGGGTGCAGATCATCAAGAAAGACCCGAAGAAAGGCGGCATCCTGCAGTTCGGCACCGAACTGGTAGCGGCCAAGGACGGTACCCTCGCCGCCCTGCTCGGCGCATCGCCAGGTGCTTCGGTGACCGTTTCGATCATGCTGGAACTGATCGAGCGCTGCTTCCCGGACAAGGCCAAGGGCGAGTGGGCCACCAAGCTCGCGGAAATTTTCCCGGCCCGGGAAAAAGTGCTGGAAACCGACGCGGCGCTGTATCGCAAGATCAACGCGCAGAACAACGTCGCGCTGGAGCTGGTCGAGCAAAGCAGCGAGACCCAAAGCTACGCGTGAGGCTCGCCCCATAAAAAACGCCCCGTTCTCCATGAGAGCGGGGCGTTTTTTATGGGTGACGTTTTGTGGCGAGGGAGCTTGCTCCCGCTGGCCTGCGAAGCAGGCCCATGATCAATCAGCCACGCGCCTTCTCGATCAATTCGATGTATTCCTCGGCGTTGCGCTGGTCCTGGACCAACGCCACGAAGTCGTTGCCGTGCTCATCCTTGCCATGGAGGTCGTAGCCGGCTTCGACGAAGAAGGTCAGGAACCGCTCGAAATCATCGACCCGCAGGCCGCGGTAGCCCTTGATCAGTTTGTGCAGCGACGGCGAAGTGGCATCGACCGGTTCGAAATTGAGGAACAGCTTGATCTGTTCGTCGCCAATCTCGTCACCAATCACCTGTTTCTTGTCTTTACGCATTGCCGGCTCCAACTCGCACGATTCACGGGGCGGGCAGTTTACCCCCGGCAGGCCCCGAGGCTCAACGCGAGCGTTCGGCCCTGGTGTGCAGATCGGCCCAGATGTGGCCATTGGCGTAGGTGAGGAACTGCACATACACAGTGTTGTTGCGCAGCAGATCAATGACCACCCGGTATTGGGCCTGTGGATAAGTCAGGGTGAGGGTCTTGCTGGCCTCGTCGAAAACCGGCTTCTTCAGGCTTTTGCTTTCGCCGTCGAAGTTGAGGATCACCTGGTTGAGGCTGGCGCCCTTGTTCAGTGGCTTGCCCTTGAGGCGCACCAGCAAGGGTGAGGTGACCGGGATCGGCTGTTGATTGGATTGACGCTGATTGCCCAGCACCACCGAATATTCGGTGACCTGCAGCAATTGCTGCTGTTCGGGCTGTTCCTGGCGCGCCACCAGGTCGTCGGGGGGCAGGAACTGGCTGTGCATCGGTGCGGCCATCGCCGTCAAAGGCAGGCTGGATATCAGCAGTACAGCGGCGCAACGGCGAATCGAGACAGGCATGGCAAGCTCCGGGGTCTTGGCCGGGCACTCTAGCATGAGCCTGGGCGGTAAAAATAACGATCCAGATCAATACATCCGCGCAACGAGCACGGCATACTCAAAGAGCCATCAGCCCCGGTTTAGCGGTGCATGCCTTTGTGGCGAGGGCCAGTGCCAGCCCCTTGCGAGGAGTATTCATGTCTTTCTCCGCCCCACCGTTGTTCGCCGCCTGGCGCCAGAGCTGGCGGGCTGGTTATACCCTTGCGCGCCTGCGCGGCGACCTGGTGGCCGGGCTGACCGTCGGGATCATCGCCATTCCGTTGGCCATGGCCCTGGCGATCGCCGTTGGCGTGCCTCCGCAGCATGGCCTGTACACCGTGCTGGTGGCGGCGCCGCTGATCGCCCTCACCGGTGGCTCGCGCTTCAACGTGAGCGGGCCGACGGCGGCGTTCGTGGTGATCCTGTTGCCCATCACCCAGCAATACGGCCTGGGCGGCTTGCTGTTGTGCACGATGCTGGCCGGCCTGATCCTGATCGCCTTGGGCCTGATGCGGGCCGGACGGCTGATCCAGTACATCCCCTACCCGGTCATCCTGGGCTTCACCGCCGGGATCGGCGTGGTCATCGCCACGTTGCAACTCAAGGACCTGCTGGGCCTGAGCAACGTCGGCCAGGCCAGGCACTACATGGAACAGCTCGGCGAACTGCTCATCGCCCTTCCCGGCGCCCGCCTGGGCGATAGCCTGATCGGCGTCACCTGCCTGGCGCTATTGATCATCTGGCCGCGCTGGGTGCCGAAAGTCCCCGGGCATCTGGTCGCTTTGCTGGTGGGCGCACTGCTGGGGCTGGCGATGGAGCGCTGGGGCTTGCCGGTCGCGACACTGGGCGAACGCTTTGGTTACGTGGTGGAGGGCGTCACCTACCCGGGCATCCCACCGTTTCTGCCAAGCTTCGACTGGCCCTGGCATCTGCCGGACGGCCAGGGCCACCCCCTGAACCTTTCCTATGACCTGATCCGCCAGTTGCTGGGCCCCGCCTTCGCCATCGCCATGCTCGGCGCCATCGAGTCACTGCTGTGCGCCGTGGTGGCGGACGGCATGACCGGCAGCAAGCACGACCCCAATGCCGAGCTGATAGGCCAAGGCCTGGGCAATCTGGTGGCGCCGCTGTTCGGCGGCATCACCGCCACCGCCGCGATTGCCCGCAGCGCCACCAATGTGCGCAGCGGCGCGTCGTCACCGTTGGCCGCGATCATCCACAGCCTGGTGGTGCTGCTGGCGATGGTGCTGCTGGCACCGCTGTTCAGCTACTTGCCCATGGCCGCGCTGGCGGCATTGCTGGTCATGGTTGCCTGGAACATGAGCGAAGCCGGGCATGTGCTGCACACCCTGCGCATCGCCCCGCGCAGCGACGTGCTGGTGCTGCTGACCTGCCTGGGCCTGACGGTGCTGTTCGACATGGTGCTGGCCGTCGCGGTCGGTCTGTTGCTGGCCGCCGGGTTGTTCATCAAGCGCATGAGTGAACTGACCGACAGCGCCGAACTGCCCCGCCACTTCCACCAGGCCTTGCTGGACATGCCCGAGCATGTGCGCTGCTATGGCATCCGCGGGCCACTGTTCTTCGGCGCCGCCGAAAAGGCCTTGGATGTGCTACGCCGTTTCGACCCGGGGGTTCGAGTGGTGATCGTGGAGATGAGTGCCGTGCCGATGCTGGACATGACCGCACTGGCCGCGTTTGAAAACATCCTGAAGGATTACCGCAAGCAGGGCATCGGCCTGATCCTGGTGGCGACCGCGCCGCGGGTACGCCTGAAACTGCGCCGCGCCGGCATCCACCGCGAACAGCGCCAACTGGCCTATGTGAAAACGCTGGAGCAGGCGCGGATCAAGAGTGAGCGCTGGCTGCAAGCCCACTGCGCCTGACCTGTGGCGAGGGGGGCCGCTTCGCAGCCCAGCGGGAGCAAGCTCCCTCGCCACGAAAACGAGCTCCCCCTCGCCACAAAACCTTCGCTGCCTGTGCCCGATGCGGTGCTCAGTCGAACTGCGCCCGCATCCACGACTGGTACTCAGCCACGCCGGCCTCGCCTTCGCGGGGTGCCCAGTGGGCCAGTTCGCCGTCGCCCACCGGGCGGTAGGGACCGGCCTTGCATTCGAACATCAGACTGTCGGCTTCCAGCACCACCAGACCGTGATACACGCCAGCCGGCAGGTCGACGCCCAGGCAATCGCCGCCGGCCTGCAGGACGCGCTTGTCCACCACCGCACCGCCTTCATCGAAGATCAACACCCCCAGCCGCCCTTTGAGCACCAGCAGGGTTTCCGCCTTGTCGGCACTCAGGTGACGGTGCGGAGGGATGTATGTCGAAGGCTGCAAGCCTACCGCCATGCGATGGCAAGGTTCGTCCATCTGATGAAAATTGTGGTGCTGCCGCCCACGCGCGCTGGCGGCGGCTTTCCCGGCCACTTCATCAAACAACGCTTGATCCAGAAAGCTTGGCCGGTTCATCGATTACATCCCCTTGACCGCGAAAATACCGTTCGCGTTGCGCCAGTAGCCTTTGTAGTCCATGCCGTAGCCGAAGATGTAGCGGTCGATGCACGGCAGGCCGACGAAATCGGCCTTCAGGTCCGGACGGGCCTTGCGGTCGTGGTCTTTGTCGATCAGCACGGCGGTGTGCACCGCACGGGCGCCGGCATGCTTGCAGAAGTCGATGATGGCGCCGAGGGTGTGGCCCTCGTCGAGAATGTCGTCGATGATCAGCACGTCGCGGTCGATGAACGAGACTTCCGGCTTGGCCTTCCAGAACAGGTCGCCGCCGCTGGTCTCGTTGCGATAACGGGTGGCGTGCAGGTAGGACGCTTCCAGCGGGAAGTTCAGGTAGGTCAGCAGCTTGCCGGAGAAAATCAGCCCGCCGTTCATGACGCAGAACACCACCGGGTTGGACTCGGCCAGTTGCTCGTTGATCTGTGCGCCGACACGGGCGATCGCCGCTTCGACTTCGGCTTCGGTGTACAGGCAGTCAGCCTCTCGCATGATTTGACGGATATGCTCGAGATCAGCGGACATGGCGCTCTCCAAGGGGGTTGAGGGGGCGGGAGGTTCAGAAAAGCGGGCAAAGGTACGCATCCCGCCCGGCCAGATCAAGCGTTTGTGGACTAACGTTCTGTATTGTCTATAGGACAACACCCTCGGATAGATTAATCTAGGCCGGTTTTTTTGCCCGCCGCCGGAGCCTTCCCCATGCCCATCCTCGAGATCCGCCATCCGCTGATCAGACACAAACTCGGCCTGATGCGCCGCGCCGACATTAGCACGAAGAACTTCCGGGAGCTTGCCCAGGAAGTCGGTGCCCTGCTCACCTACGAAGCCACCAAGGACCTGCCCCTGGAGTCCTATGAAATCGACGGTTGGGCCGGCAAGGTCCAGGTCGAGAAAATCGCCGGCAAGAAAATCACCGTGGTGCCGATCCTGCGCGCCGGCATCGGCATGCTCGAAGGCGTGCTGAGCCTGATCCCGGGCGCCAAGGTCAGCGCCGTGGGCGTGGCGCGCAACGAAGAAACGTTGCAGGCCCACACCTACCTGGAAAAACTGGTGCCGGAAATCGACGAACGCCTGGCCATGATCATCGACCCGATGCTCGCCACCGGCAGTTCCATGGTCGCCACCATCGACCTGCTGAAAAAAGCCGGTTGCCGGGACATTCGCGCGATGGTGCTGGTGGCCGCGCCCGAAGGCATCCAGGCCGTGCAGGACGCGCACCCCGACGTGACCATCTACACCGCGTCCATCGACCACAAGCTCAATGAGCATGGCTACATCATCCCGGGCCTGGGCGATGCCGGCGACAAGATCTTCGGCACCAAGCAGAAGGACGCCTGAGCATGCAGGATGAGTTCAACGATCCGCTCTGGCGCCAGGTACTGTCCGGCGCGCAGATGCTGTTCGTCGCCTTCGGCGCGCTGGTGCTGATGCCCTTGATCACCGGGCTGGATCCGAACGTGGCGCTGTTCACCGCCGGCCTGGGCACGATCCTGTTCCAGGTCGTCACCGGGCGCCAGGTGCCGGTGTTCCTGGCATCGAGCTTCGCGTTCATCACCCCGATCATCCTCGCCAAGGGGCAGTTCGGCCTGGCCGAAACCATGGGCGGGGTGATGGCGGCCGGTTTCGTCTACACCTTCCTGGGCCTGGCGGTGAAGATCAAGGGCACCGGCTTCATTGACCGGTTGTTGCCGCCGGTGGTTATCGGCCCGGTGATCATTTCCATTGGTCTGGCGATGGCGCCGATTGCCGCGAACATGGCGATGGGCAAGGCCGGCGACGGCACCGAACTGATCCACTACCAGACGGCGATGATGATTTCGATGCCCGCCCTGCTCACCACCCTGGTCGTCGCGGTGTTCGGCAAAGGCATCTTCCGCCTGGTGCCGATCATTTCCGGCGTGCTGGTGGGCTTTGCCATGGCCTTTTTCTTCGGTGTCGTGGACACCGCGAAAATCGCCGCCGCGCCTTGGTTCGCCCTGCCGAACTTCACCGCACCGGCGTTCAACTGGCAGGCGATCCTGTTCATCGTCCCGGTGGCCCTGGCGCCGGCCATCGAGCACATCGGCGGCGTGATCGCCGTGGGCAGCGTGACCGGTCGCGACTACCTGAAAAAACCAGGCCTGCATCGCACCCTGTTCGGTGACGGCATCGCCACCACCGCAGCCGGCCTCTTCGGCGGCCCGCCCAACACCACCTACGCCGAAGTCACCGGCGCGGTGATGCTGACCAAGAACTACAACCCGAAGATCATGACCTGGGCGGCCATCTTCGCCATCAGCCTGGCGTTCATCGGCAAGTTCGGCGCACTGCTGCAAAGCATCCCGGTGCCGGTGATGGGCGGGATCCTCTGCCTGTTGTTCGGTTCGATTGCAGCGGTGGGCATGAACACGCTGATCCGCCACAAGATCGACCTGGGCGAAGCCCGCAACCTGGTGATCGTGTCGGTGACCCTGGTGTTCGGCATCGGCGGCGTGCTGGTGGGCACCGGCACCGGCCCGGACGACTTCGGCCTCAAGGGTATTGCGCTGTGCGCGGTGGTGGCGATTGCGCTGAACCTGCTGCTGCCGGGCAATGACGGCTGGAAGCACAAGAAACCGGATGAGCCGCTGATCTGATAGAGGTGCTGTCGGGTCGGGCCTCTTCGCGAGCAAGCCCGCTCCCACAGTGGAACTCGGGTGTACACACATTCTGTGACCATCCAGAATCCACTGTGGGAACGGGCTTGCTCGCGAAAGCGCCCTTGAACTTTATAGCGCCATCGGCGCCCGTTCACACAGAGTGCTCAATGCCTTCGCCCACTGCGGGTCGTCATTGAGGCAGGGCACCAGCACCAACTCCTCCCCGCCCGCCTCGCGGAACTGCTCGCGCCCACGATCACCGATCTCTTCCAAAGTCTCGATGCAATCGGCCACGAACGCCGGGCACATCACCAGCACTTTCTTCACGCCACTTTTGGCCAGTTCTTCCAGGCGCGCTTCGGTGTAGGGTTCGATCCACTTGGCGCGGCCAAGGCGGGACTGGAACGACACGGACCACCGCCCTGGCTTGAGCCCCATCTGCTGGGCAAACAGCTCGGCCGTGCGGATGCACTGGGCGCGGTAGCAGGTTGCAATGACTTCCGGTGGAGCGTTCTTGCAGCAGTCGGCGTCCTTGAAGCAATGAAACCCCGTCGGGTCGAGCTTGGTCAGGTGCCGCTCCGGCAAGCCGTGGAAACTCAACAGCAGATGATCGTGATCCTGCATCAGGTAAGGCTTGGCGCTGGCGACCAGGGCGTCGAGGTATTCCGGCTGGTCGTAGAACGGCTGCAAGACCGAGAACTGCACGTTGAGTTTCTTTTCCCGCACCACTCGCCTGGCTTCCTCGACCACCGTGGTGACGGTGCTGTCGGCGAACTGCGGATACAGCGGCGCCAACGTGATTTTCTGGTGCCCCTGGCTCGCCAGGCGCACCAGCGTCGACTCGATGGACGGCTCGCCGTAGCGCATCGCCAGTTCCACGGGGCCTTGGGTCCACTGGGCGGTCATGGCTTGTTGCAGGCGGCGGCTGAGCACCACCAGCGGCGAGCCCTCGTCCCACCAGATCGAGGCGTAGGCGTGCGCGGACTGCTCGGGACGCTTGACCAGGATCAGCGACACCAGCAAGCGGCGCACCAGCCATGGCAGGTCGATGACGTAAGGGTCCATCAGGAATTGATTGAGGTAACGGCGCACATCGGCCACCGAGGTGGAAGCAGGCGAACCCAGATTAACCAGCAGCAACGCGTGATCGGTCATGCAACGTCCTATTTCAAAGGCGGCTGGACAAGTCATCCAGGGCCGCGGGTAAATCGGTGAAGCGGAATGTGAAACCTGCCGCCTGCAATCGGGCCGGCGTGGCGCGCTGCCCGCCCAGCAACAGCAATGACAACTCCCCCAGCATGACTTTCAACGCCAGCTCCGGCATCGGCACCACGGCTGGCCGGTGCAACGCGCGCCCCAAGGCCTTGGCGAAATCGCGATTGCGCACCGGGTTCGGCGCGCAGGCATTATAAGGACCGCTGGCGTCGTCCTGGTGCAGAAGAAAATCAATCAGGGCGATTTGATCGTCGATATGAATCCATGGCATCCACTGCCTACCATTGCCGATTCGCCCGCCCAGCGCCAGTTTGAACGGCAGCGACAGCCGCGACAAAAGGCCGCCCTCGGCGGACAGCACCAGGCCGGTCCGCACCAGCACCACGCGCAGGCCCAGGGCCTCGGCACGTTGCGCGGTTTCTTCCCAGGCGATGCACAACTGACTGGCGAAATCCTCGCTCACCGGCCCGCAAGCCTCGGTCAACTCGCGTTCGCCGCCATCGCCATACCAGCCCACGGCGGAACCGGACACCAGCACCCGCGGTTTCTGCTCGCAACGTTCCAGCCACGCCAGCAATACTTCGGTCAGGGTGATGCGACTGCTCCACAGCAACATCTTGCGCTTGTGGGTCCAGGGGCGGTCGCCAATCGGCGCACCGGCCAGGTTCACCACCGCGTCCACGGGCTCGACGATGTCATCGAGCCGGGCGATGCCCTTGACCTGCGCCCCGCAGATTTTCGTCACCTCTTCGGGGCGACGACTCCAGACCGTCAAGCGATGCCCCTGTCCCAACCACAGGCGGCAGAGCTGACGCCCGATCAAACCAGTACCGCCGGTCAGCAATATGTGCATGAGATGTTCCTCGCATCGCGTTTTACCCAGCCCATTAGTCTATTTTTATAAGCAGGGATTTTTCGTATCGGACAGGGTCTGTGTTTAACAATAGGACAACCTATCCGAACGCGAACGGTAAAACTTATACCAAAAACCCGAATTGTACAGGTTTAAACGACGGCGTAGTCTGTACAGAAAAGGTAAACGAGGCCCTCATGACTGTACCTATCGCAATCATCGGCACCGGCATCGCCGGACTCTCAGCCGCCCAGGCCCTGACGGAGGCCGGGCACATCGTTCAACTCTTCGATAAAAGCCATGGCAGCGGCGGACGCATGTCCAGCAAGCGCAGCGACGCCGGCGCGCTGGACATGGGCGCCCAGTACTTCACCGCCCGCGACCGGCGCTTCGTCACGGAAGTGCAGCGCTGGCAAGCCAACGGCTGGGCCGCGGAATGGAACCCGCAACTCTACAATTTCCAGGGCGGGCAACTGAGCCCCTCGCCGGACGAGCAGACCCGCTGGGTCGGCACGCCCCGCATGAGCGCCATCACCCGGGCCCTGCTCGGCACGCTGCAAGTGCAGTTTTCCTGCCGGATCACCGAAGTGTATCGCGGCCAGGAACACTGGCATCTGCAGGACGCCGAAGGCTTCACCCACGGCCCCTTCGGCCAGGTGGTGATCGCCACCCCGGCGCCCCAGGCCACCGCACTGCTGGCGGCCGTACCCAAGCTGGCCGGCGTGGCGGCCGGCGTGAAGATGGACCCGACCTGGGCGGTGGCCCTGGCCTTCGAAACGCCGCTGGACACCCCCATGGAAGGCTGCTTCGTACAAGACAGCCCCCTCGACTGGTTGGCTCGCAACCGCAGCAAGCCAGGGCGCGACAGCGCGCTCGACACCTGGGTGCTGCACGCCACCAGCGACTGGAGCCGGCAGCACATCGACCTGTCCAAGGAGGCCGTGATCGAGCACCTGCACGGCGCCTTCGCCGAACTGTTGCACAGCGCCATGCCCGCCCCACACTTCAGCGTGGCCCACCGTTGGCTCTACGCCCGTCCCGCCGGCAGCCATGAATGGGGCGCCCTGGCCGATGCCGACCTGGGCCTGTACGTGTGCGGCGACTGGTGCCTGTCCGGCCGGGTCGAAGGTGCCTGGCTCAGCGGCCAGGAAGCTGCCCGTCGCTTGCACGCCAGCCTGCAGTAAACCGCCTCATCCGCTCCCACCCGCTGCTGTCGAAACGGACAGCAGCCCCTCTTTGAAAAACCATCGCCCATGCCCGCCTGCTCAGGAAAACCGGGTGGGAGCGAGCTCGCCCCACACGTACGAGGACGCCTGGCTGCCCTCAGGTCGGCAAAACCGTTTGACTTGTACAACTTCACCTCTATGATGAAACATATTGTACAAATTTAATAACCTGTACAAGATTATGTCATCCGAGGTGCCCATGCCCAACGAAGCCGTCACCAAACCCAAAATCGCCATCAGTGCCTGCCTCATGGGCGCTGAAGTGCGCTACAACGGCGGGCACAAGCAATCGCCGTTGTGCAGTCGCACCCTGGTCGATTACTTCGATTTCGTGCCGGTGTGCCCCGAAGTCGCCATCGGCCTGGGCATCCCCCGTGAGCCTATCCGCCTGGTAGGCAACCCCACAGCGCCAAATGCAGTGGGCACGGTCAATCGCGAGCTCGACGTCACGCAACCGCTGGCCGATTACGGGCGGCAGATGGCCGGGGAGCTGGATGACATCTGCGGCTACATCTTCATGCAGAAATCCCCATCCTGCGGCTTGGAACGGGTCAAGGTCTACGCCCCCAGCGGGGCGCCTCAGGACGGTGGCGGGCGCGGTGTCTACGCCCAGGCCTTCTGCGAACGCCATCCCGACTTGCCGGTGGAAGAAGACGGTCGCCTCAACGACCCCGTGCTGCGGGAGAACTTCCTCACACGGGTGTTCGCCTATGCCGCCTGGCAGCCCTTGCGTCGCCAGGGCCTGACCCGCCGCGACCTGATCGACTTCCATTCGCGCCACAAATACCTGCTGATGGCCCACAACCCGGCGCAATACAAAGCCCTGGGCAATTGGCTGGGCAACATGGGCAAGGAAGACCCCGATGAACTGGGCCGACGTTACTTCAGCGCGCTGATGAGCGCCCTGAAAAAATGCGCCACCCGCCGCACCCACACCAACGTGCTGCAACACCTGAGCGGCTACCTCAAGCGGGCCATCGGCACGGAGGACAAACAGGAGGTGCAGCACCTCATCGGGCAGTATCGCCTCGGCATCGTCCCCCTGGTGGTGCCGCTGACCCTGCTCAAGCATCACTTGCGCCTGCATCCCGACCCATACCTGGCGCAACAGGTCTACCTGCAACCGCACCCGGAAAACCTCAGCCTGCGAAACGCCATCTGATGAAACGCCCAACCGATTCCAGTGCCAGCGAAGACCTCGGGACGGATTTCGCCGAAGCCTTGGCGCAAGGCTGGCTGCCGATCCGTGAAGTCGCCCGGCAAACCGGCGTCAACGCCGTCACGTTACGTGCCTGGGAGCGTCGCTACGGCTTGATCGTGCCGCACCGCACGCCCAAGGGCCACCGACTGTTCAACGCCGAGCATGTCCAGCAGATCCAGAGCATCCTCACCTGGATCAATCGCGGCGTGGCCGTCAGCAAGATCAAGCCCTTGCTCGACACCCCGCAGCCGGCCGCCGAACCGTTGGAAAACGACTGGCAACGCCAGCGTCACGCCCTGGTGCAGGCGGTAACACAATTGGCCGAGCGGCAGATCGACGACCTGGTCAACCAGGCCATGGCCCTCTACCCGCCCCGGACCGTGTGCGAGCAATTGCTGTTGCCGTTGTTGGCCGAACTGCAGCTGCGCTGGCAGGGCCAGTTCGGGGCGCAACTGGAACGGGTCTTCCTGCACTCGTGGCTGCGCAGCAAGTTCGGCAGCCGGATCTACCACAACAACCGCCAGGTGCGCGGTGCGCCGTTGCTGCTGGTCAACCATTCGGACCAGGTTCTGGAGCCGCACCTGTGGCTTACCGCCTGGCTTGTCAGCAGCGCCGATTGCCCGGTGGAAGTGTTCGACGGGCCGATCCCGCCAGGCGAACTGGCCCTGGCGGTCGAGCGCCTCGGGGCTCGCGGCGTGCTGCTGTACGCCAGCAACGCCATCAACCTGTCGCAACTGCCCCGGCTGCTGGTCGGTGTCGCCTGCCCGATCATCATTGCCGGCCCGGCCGCTTCGATTCACCACGCGCGGTTATCCACCGGTGTGTCGGCGATTGACGTGGCCTGGGCCGAAGACCCGCTATCGGCCTACCACGAACTGAGTCGCCGAGAACTTCTTTGAATGGAAAACAACATGCAATTGATCTGGCTACGCAGTGACCTGCGCCTGCACGACAACACCGCCCTGGCGGCCGCTGCAGCCAAGGGCCCCGTTGTGGCGGTGTACCTGCTGAGCCCGGAGCAATGGCGCGCCCATGACGATGCCCCGTGCAAGATCGATTTCTGGCTGCGCAACCTCGCGTCGCTGGGCGCAGGCCTGGACAACCTGAACATTCCCTTGCTGATCCGCACCGCTGCGCACTGGGACCAGGCGCCGCAGGTGCTGCTCACGCTGTGCCGGGAATTGAAGATCAGCGCCGTTCACGTCAACGAGGAGTACGGCCTGAACGAAACCCGGCGTGATGCCGAGGTCGCCCAGGCCCTGGCCGGGGAAGGCATCGACTTCCACAGCCACCTCGATCAGGTGCTGTTCAAGCCCGGCAGCGTACTGACCAAGACCGGCAATTACTTCCAGGTGTTCAGCCAGTTCCGCAAGGTGTGCTACAGCCGTCTGCACTTTTCGCTACCGGGCCTGGTGCCTGCACCGGTCCGCCAGGCCCCCACCGGCATTGTCAGTGACCCGGTGCCGACGCACGTCGAAGGCTTCGAGCGTCCCGGCCAGGCGCTGAGGACACTCTGGCCCGCCGGTGAGCAGGAAGCCCGGCGGCGCCTCGATACGTTTGTCGATCAGCAGATCGACTATTACCAGAGCGAACGGGACTTTCCCGCCAAACCCGGCACCAGCCAACTGTCGGCCTACCTGGTGGCCGGCGTGGTTTCGCCGCGCCAGTGCCTGCACGCCGCGTTGCAAGCCAATCGGGGCGAGTTCGAGAGCGGCAGCGCCGGCGCGGTCACCTGGATCAATGAACTGCTCTGGCGCGAGTTTTATAAACACATCCTGGTGGGCTACCCACGCGTCTCCCGCCATCGCGCGTTTCGTCTGGAAACCGAAGCCTTGACCTGGCGCGACGCCCCGCAGGAACTGGCCGCCTGGAAGCAGGCCCGCACCGGCCTGCCGATCATTGACGCGGCCATGCGCCAATTGCTGGAAACCGGCTGGATGCACAACCGCTTGCGCATGGTCGTCGCCATGTTCCTGACCAAGAACCTGCTGATCGACTGGCGTGAAGGCGAGCGCTTCTTCATGCAGCACCTGATCGACGGCGACTTGGCGGCCAACAACGGCGGCTGGCAGTGGAGCGCATCCACCGGCACGGATGCGTCACCCTGGTTCCGCATCTTCAACCCGTTGAGCCAGTCGCAGAAGTTCGACTCTGAAGGGCGGTTCATCAAGCACTGGCTGCCGCAACTGAACGATCTGGACAACCAGCAGGTCCATAACCCAAACCGCCGGAACGGGGGCGATCTATTCAGCGCGGTGGACTATCCCGCGCCAATCGTCGATCTTGGCCAGTCCCGCGCGCGGGCCCTGGCAGCGTTCAAGAACCTGCCGAAAAGGCAGGACACTGCCGTTTAGTCGCTGTGCGATTAGCGAACATAAATAATTGGCGTAAACAGTGTTTATTTAGGGCCCAGGCTTATAGTCTTACTAATCACATGGACTTCACGCGAGCCCCCCTATCAACCAGCACGCGGCCTTTCGAAAAAAGGAGTATGGAATGGATCGAAGTTCGCTCCCTCGGTATTGGTTGACCGGTGCCGGCAACGGCATTGGCGCTGCATTGGCCGAAGCGATACTCGAAACCGGCGCCCGCGTGGCAGTCAGTGCCTGCTCGGCACAAGCGTGCGAAGCCCTTTCGGCCCGTTATCCAGGACAAGTCCTCGCCGTGCCCGGCAACCTCAGTGACAGCCAGACCGTACGCGAGATCGGCGAGACAATCGCCCGGCAATGGGGCGCCCTGGACCGGGTGATCCTAAACGCCGGGACCGCCGAATACGTCCACGGGCAGCCCTTAGAACAGACGATGATCGAGCACATCGTGCGCAGCAACCTGCTGGCCGCCAGCTTCTGCATCGAGACGGCCCGGCCATTGCTGGGCACTGGCAGCGATCCGCATCTGGTGGGCCTTACCAGCCCCGTGACCGACCTGACGTCCTTGCAAGCCGCCGGTGGCAGTTCGTTGCGCGAACTGTTCGAGACGGCTCGCCAGACATTGGTGGCCGAGGGGATCGACGTGACGCTGGTCACTCCAGGGGTCGACAGTGCGTCACTGAGCGTCGACGACTGCTTCCCCAAGCCGGCCCATTGGTCGGCGGGCGATGCCGCGGCCTACCTGCTCGGCCAATTGGCAGAACGCCCGGCCGAAGTGACACTCTCGGTCTCGTCCGTGTCGTCACTCTGGCCGCTATCGACTGCCGCCAACGGCCGCCAGGCCCAGGCCGCTCCCGGGGACTCGACGAACCGGTCGCCGATCAAGGGTCAACCCTGAGCGCCCCCGGTTGCCTTACACTGCGCCCATGAAAACCATCCCCCTCCACGACATCGCCACACCCGCCGTCACGTGTTCGACGTGTGCGGCATGCTGCTGCCAGTTGGAAGTGATGCTGATCACCGACACCGGGGTGCCGGCGCGTTTCATCGACACCGATGATTGGGGCGGGGAAGTCATGCGGCGGCTCGACGACGGCTGGTGCGCAGCCCTGGACCGCGACAGCATGATGTGCACGATCTACGAGAAACGCCCACTGATCTGCCGCGAGTTCGAGATGGGGGCACCGGAGTGCATTGAAGAGCGCAAGGCAATTGCGACGGCGTATCGCTAGGACAGACTTATCTAGCCTGGGGCGATAAACCTGTGGCAGCGGGCCTGCCCGCGAAGAGGATTCGCCAGGCACCCTGACGGTGCCTGATCCAACCTCTTCGCGAGCAGGCTCGCTTCCACAGTGAGGGTCTTGCGGTATGACGTTACAGCGGCATTGTGTAGTGAAGCGCGAAGCTTTCCACACCGTCGTTGGTCGACTTGATGCCAGCGTTGGAGTAATGCGTGGCGCGAATGCCCACTTCATGCCCGCCATTGAAGCGCAGGCCGAGGCCGATACGGTCTTCGAACTGGAATGCCGTGCCGAGCTTGTTGCTCTCCAATTCGGTGTTGGCAAACAACGCAACGCCGACACCTGCCTCGATGTAAGGCTTCACACTCTCACCGGCGAATTCATAAACGAATACCGGCGAGAACGACAGGCTGTGGTTGCTGGAAGTCTCGTCACCTTCCCAATAGGTGTAGGCACCGCTCCAGTAGCCGGTAAGACGGCCGACATCGCTCTGCAACCAGCTTTTATCCCAATCGAACTGCATCCCCAAACGATACGTCATGGTCGAATCGCTGGTCTGGCCAATGCCAAACTCCACGCCAGCCGCCTGTGCGGTGTAGGTGTGCCCCAGTAGTGCAGCCGCAAGCGCGGCAAAGCAGAATAAGCGCTTCATTAGAAACATCCTTTTCCGAACAGACTTAGTAGTTAGTTTTTTTGTTACAAACAGACAAAGCTATAGAAATCCGCACTGAAACAGAAGTTCAGCACTTTTTACAGAATTTTCACATTTTCTTACAGGCCGAAGCTTCGCACAACGCCAGACGATTGCCATAGCATTGGTAGGATTTTTCCTAAATGTGTCGGGTCTGCGCTACTCCAGAATTGAGTTTCGCTGGGCGGCCCTTCGGCCAGCAGCGCCCGATCCGCCAGCAGGCGCTGGAGCTGACGGGCCACGGCGGCACCGGTGTCGATCAGGCTGATGTGCGGCGCAATCATTTCCTGGAGCAGCGGCTTGAGGAATGGATAGTGGGTGCAGCCCAGGATCAACGTGTCGCATCCGGCGGCGAGCAACGGTTCGACGTAGTGTTGCAACAGTTGCCGCAGGGCCGGGCTGTGCAGGTCCCCCGCCTCGATCATTTCCACCAGCCCCGGGCACGGCTGGGTGATGACACGCACATCGGCGGCAAAGCGGTCGAGCAGCGCCGCGAATTTGGCGCTCTGCAAGGTGCCCGTGGTGGCCAGCACACCGACGATGCCGCTGCGCGTGGCCGCCGCCGCCGGCTTGACCGCCGGCTCCATGCCGACGATGGGCCACTGCGGGAAGTCGCGACGCAGGTCGGCCACCGCCGCCACCGTTGCAGTGTTGCAGGCCACCACCAGTGCCTTGGCGCCTTGGTCCAGGAGAAAGTCCGCAATGACCGCGCAGCGCTGGCGGATGTATTCCGGGCTCTTCTCGCCGTAGGGAATATGCCCACAGTCGCCAACGTAGAGCAGGGATTCATTGGGCAACAGCCGCCGGATCTCCCCCAGCACCGAGAGCCCGCCAACACCGGAGTCCATCACGCCGACCGGCGCTTCACTCATGACGGCCACCGCAGACGCTGCAACCCGGATCGCGCTTGACCCGCAGTTCGCGAAACCGCGAGCCCAGGGCATCGATCAGCAGCAAGCGACCCACCAGCGGCTCGCCAAAGCCCACCAGCAGCTTCAAGGCCTCAAGGGCCTGCAGGCTGCCGACCAGCCCAACCAGCGGCCCCAGCACCCCGGCTTCGCTGCACGTCAGCTCGGCTTCGCTGCCGTGGCCGTAGAGGCAGTGGTAGCAAGGGCTTTCGGCGCGCCGTGGGTCGAAGACCGACAACTGCCCTTCCAGGCGAATCGCTGCACCGCTCACCAGGGGCTTGCCTGCCGCGACACAAACGGCGTTCACCGCTTCGCGGGTGGAGAAGTTGTCGGAGCAGTCGAGTACCAGATCCACGGTAGCGACCGCGGCGGCCAGGCTGTCGGCATCCATCGCTGCCCGGTGCGGCACCAATCGAACCTCGGGATTGATCGCCGCCAGGCGCCGCATCGCCGAATCGACCTTGCCCAGACCGACGCTGTCGGTGTCGTGGATGACCTGGCGTTGCAGGTTGGTCAGGTCAACCGTGTCGAAATCCGCCAGGTGCAGTTCGCCAACGCCGGCGGCCGCCAGGTACAGCGCCACCGGAGCGCCGAGACCGCCAAGGCCGACGATCAATACACGGCTCTGCTTGAGGCGCAACTGACCGTCGATGTCGACGTGTTGCAGCAGAATCTGCCGGCTGTAGCGCAATAATTCCTGATCGTTCAGCACGGCAGGCACCCCAGGCTGATGCGTTCATGGCCACCCAAGTCCTTGCGGCTGTGGACCTCGCGCAAGCCTTGGGCCTGCAACAGGTCTCGCACCGCCGCGGCCTGGTCGTACCCGTGCTCGAGCATCAGCCAGCCGCCGGGTTCGAGATGGGCCGGTGCCCGGGCAATGATGTCGCGCAGGTCATCCAGCCCGTCCTGGCCGGCCACCAGCGCACTGGCCGGCTCGAAACGCACGTCGCCTTCGGCCAGGTGCGGATCGGTGGCGGCAATGTAGGGGGGGTTGCTGATGATCAGCCCGAACCGCTCGCCTTCCAGCGCACTGAACCAGTGGCTGCTCAGCACCGTGACGTTGCGCAGGTCCAGGCGCTGGCGATTGCGCTCGGCCAGGGCCACGGCCTCCAGCACCCGGTCTACCGCTGTCACCTGCCAGGCCGGGCGCTCGCTGGCCAATGCCAGGGCGATGGCGCCGCTGCCGGTGCCGAGGTCGAGGACCCGCGCCGGTGCGGCCGGCAACAAGGCCAGCGCGGTTTCCACCAGCAGTTCGGTGTCGGGACGCGGGATCAATGTATGGGGGGCGACTTCCAGGTCGAGTTTCCAGAAGCCCTGTTGCCCCAGGATGTAGGCCACCGGCTCGCCGGAACGGCGGCGGCGCAGGTATTCGGAGAACAGCAGCGCGGCTTCGCTCGGCACGATCCGCTCGGGCCAGGTGTGCAGGAAGCTGCGGGACTTGCCCAGCGCAGCCGCCAGCAACAACTCGGTATCCAGGCGCGGCGTGGGTGAATCCGGCAACTCGGCGGCGCGTAACAAACTGGCGATGATGGTCATGTGTTCACCTGTGCTTAATCGCCAATCGCCGCCAACTGGTCGGCCTGGTACTCGGCCAGCAACGGCTCGATGACCGCATCGACCCCGCCGGCAAGAATGTCGTCGAGGGAATACAGGGTCAGGTTGACGCGATGGTCGGTGACCCGGCCCTGGGCGAAGTTGTAGGTGCGGATCCGCTCGGAGCGATCCCCGGAGCCCACCAGCAATTTTCGCTCGCTGGCGATGGCGTTGGCGGCGGCGCTGGTCTGCTGGTCGTTGAGCTTGGCCGACAACCAGGCCATGGCCCGCGCCCGGTTCTTGTGCTGGGAGCGCTCTTCCTGGCACTCGACCACGATGCCCGAGGGCAAGTGCGTGATGCGGATCGCCGAGTCGGTCTTGTTGACGTGCTGGCCGCCCGCCCCGGAAGAGCGGTAGGTGTCGATCCGCAGGTCCGCCGGGTTGATCTCGATGGCTTCCTGCTCGTCCGGCTCGGGCAACACCGCCACGGTACAGGCCGAGGTGTGGATGCGGCCCTGGGATTCGGTGGCCGGCACGCGCTGCACGCGGTGGGCGCCGGATTCGAACTTGAGCTTGCCGTAGACGTTGTCGCCCTCGACCCGGGCGATGACTTCCTTATAGCCGCCGTGTTCGCCTTCGTTTTCCGAGAGGATCTCCACGCGCCAGCCGCGCCGCTCGGCGTAACGCGAATACATGCGGAACAGGTCGCCGGAAAAGATCGCCGCTTCGTCGCCACCGGTGCCGGCGCGAATCTCCAGGAACACGTTGCGCCCGTCGTTCGGGTCCTTGGGCAACAGCATGCGTTGCAGGCGGCTTTCCAGCTCGATCAACTGTTCCTTGGCCTCGCGGACTTCCTCCACCGCCATTTCCCGCAGGTCCGGGTCGCTGTCCTTGAGCAGCGCCTGGGCGCTTTCAAGGTCGCCCTGCACTTTGAGCAAGTGCTTGTAAGCCACGACAATCGGCTCGACCTCCGCGTACTCCTTGGAATAGGCGCGGAATTTGTTCTGGTCGGAAATGACTTCGCCGTCGCCCAACAAGGCGGTCAGTTCTTCGAAACGGTCCTGGAGAATGTCCAGCTTGTTGAGCAGTGACGCTTTCATTGCGTTTTTTTATCCGAAAAGCTATCCGGTGAACCCTCACCGAGGGCAAACAGTTCCTGGGCCATGGCCAGCGCATCGAGACGGCCCTCGGCGGTCAGCTTCTTGAGCTGGACACTGGGGGCATGGAGCAGTTTGTTGGTCAGGCCGCGCGCCAGTTGCACCAACACCTCTTCGGCACTGCCGCCGTTGGCCAGCAGGCGCTGGGCCTTTTGCAGTTCTTCGTCGCGCAGGCGTTCGCTCTGCTGACGGTACGCCTTGAGCACATCCACCGCCGCCAGCTCGCGCAGGCGCACCATGAAGTCCTCGGCGCCGACGGTGATCATCTCTTCCGCCGCCTGGGCCGCGCCCTGCCGGCTCTTGAGGTTCTCGGCCACCACCTCGTGCAGGTCGTCGACGCTGTAGAGGTAGACGTCGTCCAGCTCGCCGACTTCCGGCTCGATGTCCCGGGGAACGGCGATGTCGACCATGAAGATCGGTTTGTGCTTGCGCAGCTTCAGGGCGCTTTCCACCGCGCCCTTGCCCAGGATCGGCAATTGGCTGGCGGTGGAACTGATGACAATGTCGCTGTGCACGAGCTCGGCGGGAATGTCCGACAGCAGCACCGCGTGGGCGCCGAACTGTTCGGCCAGGATACTGGCGCGCTCCAGAGTTCGGTTGGCGACGACGATGCGCTTGACCCCCAGGTCGTGAAGATGACGGGCGACCAGGGTGATGGTCTCGCCTGCGCCGATCAGCAGCGCCTGGCTGCGTTGCAGGTCGCTGAAAATCTGTTTCGCCAGGCTGACGGCGGCAAACGCCACGGACACCGGGTTCTCGCCGATGGCGGTGTCGGTGCGCACCTGCTTGGCGGCGTTGAACGTGGCCTGGAACAGCCGCCCCAGCAGCGGGCCAACGGTTCCGGCCTCGCGGGCCACGGCGTAGGCCGACTTCATCTGGCCGAGGATCTGCGGCTCGCCCAGTACCAGCGAATCGAGGCCCGAGGCCACGCGCATCATGTGACGAACGGCCGCATCGTCTTCGTGCACATAGGCACTGGCACGCAGCTCTTCGAGGCTCAGGTCGTGAAAACCGGCCAGCCAGCGCAGCACCGAATCGGCCGAAACGTGATCCTGTTCTATATAAAGCTCGCTGCGGTTGCAGGTGGAGAGGATCGCGGCTTCGCGGCTGTCGGTCAGTCGGCAGAGCTGCTGCAGGGCCTCAACCAGCTGCTCAGGCGTAAAGGCCACGCGCTCGCGGACGTCTACTGAAGCAGTCTTGTGGTTAATACCAAGTGCAAGGAAGGCCATTCAAGGTCGCTGATGGTGACGTGAAGCCGGCAATTGTCCTACTTCGCCAGATTCAGAACAACCACTCGATCTCTATCGCCCGACACCCGCGCGTAAATCGACGGGGCGGTTATGTTTGACCGAAGGCTTGTGTCATGATGATCCGACCGCAGGTTAGTCGTCCTCTTCCTATATGAATAGATCTTCCGCGTTATTCCTCGCTCTTGCCTTGCTCAGCGGCTGCCAGTCCATGGCCCCCGTGTCGACAGACGGTTCCCCACCGGTCGAAGACAGCACGCAAGCCCCTGAAAAGCCCAAGGTCTACGGCTCGTTCAGCGAAGAAACCATCTTCAGCCTGTTGAGCGCCGAACTGGCAGGCCAGCGCAATCGCTTCGACATTGCGCTGGACAACTATGTGACCCAGGCCATCAATACCCAGGACCCGGGCATCTCCGAGCGGGCGTTTCGCATCGCCGAGTACCTGGGCGCCGACCAGCCCGCGCTGGATACCGCACTGATCTGGGCCAAGAATGCCCCGGACGACCTGGAAGCGCAGCGCGCCGCCGCCGTGCAACTGGCGCGGGCCGGGCGCTACGACGACTCCATGATGTACATGGAGAAAGTCCTGCTGGGCAAGGGCGACACCCATTTCGACTTCCTGGCGCTGTCGGCAGCCGACACCGACCAGGAAACCCGCAACGGCCTGATGAAAAGCTTCGATCGGCTGTTGCAGCGTCATCCGAACAACGGCCAGCTGATTTTTGGCAAGGCCCTGCTGATGCAACAGGATGGCGACACCCAGGGTGCCCTCAGCCTGCTGGAAGACAATCCGCCGGAAGCCGGCGAAGTGGCGCCTATCCTGCTGCGCGCCCGCCTGCTGCAAGGCTTGAATCGCGGTGACGAAGCCCTGCCTCTGCTGGAAAAAAGCATCAAGAAATACCCGGACGACAAGCGCCTGCGCCTCACCTACGCCCGCATGCTGGTAGAGAACAACCGCATGGACGACGCCAAGGTGGAGTTCTCCAGCCTGGTCCAGCAATACCCGGAAGACGACGACTTGCGCTATTCCCTGGCGCTGGTCTGCCTGGAAGCCAAAGCCTGGGACGAGGCCAGGGGCTATCTGGAAGACCTGATCGCAAGGGAAAGCCACGTCGATTCGGCCCACCTGAACCTGGGCCGCATCGCCGAGGAACGCAACGACCCCGAAAGCGCATTGATCGAATACGCCCAGGTCGGCCCGGGCAACGACTACCTGCCGGCCCAGTTGCGCCAGGCCGATATCCTGATGAGCAACGGCAAGACCGCCGAAGCCCAGAGCCGGCTGGCCGTGCAGCGCGACGCCCAGCCGGACTACGGCATCCAGTTGTACCTGATCGAAGCCGAGACCCTGTCGGCCAACAATCAGGGCGACAAGGCCTGGAATGTGCTGCAACAAGCCTTGAAGCAGTACCCGGACGACCTGAACCTGCTGTACACCCGCGCCATGCAGGCGGAAAAACGCAATGACCTGGGCCAGATGGAGAAAGACCTGCGCCTGATCATCCAGCGCGACCCGGACAACGCCATGGCCCTGAACGCCCTCGGCTACACCCTGTCGGATCGCACCACCCGCTATGACGAGGCCAAGTTGCTGATCGAACAGGCCCACCAGATCAACCCGGAAGACCCTGCCGTGCTCGACAGCCTGGGCTGGGTGAACTTCCGCCTGGGCAATCTCGACGAAGCCGAACGCCTGTTGCGTCAGGCCCTGGAGCGTTTCCCCGACCAGGAAGTCGCCGCGCACCTGGGCGAAGTCCTGTGGGCCAACGGCAAACAACGCGAAGCCCGGCAGATCTGGAGCCGCTTCCTCAAGGAGCAGCCCGACAGCCCGATCTTGCGCGGTACCATCAAACGCCTGACCGGATCAGAGACCCTCTAAGACCATGTTTTTGCGCCACTTCATCGTTTTCAGCTTCATCGCCCTGCTCGCCGGTTGCGCGGGCTTCGGTGCCCGTGAATCGGTCCAGGGCCATGGCAACCCGGCCCAGTGGCGCGAGCACAAGACCCAACTGAGCGGCCTCGACGGCTGGCAGATCGACGGCAAGATCGGCATCCGCGCACCGAAGGATTCGGGTAGCGGCACGCTGTTCTGGCTGCAGCGCCAGGACTACTACGACATTCGCCTGTCGGGCCCGCTGGGTCGCGGCGCGGCCCGCCTGACCGGCCGGCCGGGCCAGGTGGCACTGGAAGTGGCCAACCAGGGGCGCTACGAGGCGCCGACGCCCGAAGCCTTGCTGGAAGAGCAACTGGGCTGGAAATTGCCGGTTTCCCACCTGACCTGGTGGGTACGCGGTTTGCCGGCACCGGACAGCAAGAGTCGCCTGACCCTTGACGCCGACAGCCGCCTGTCCAACCTGGAACAGGACGATTGGCAGATCGAATACCTCAGCTATGCCCAGCAGAACGGCTACTGGCTGCCCGAGCGCATCAAACTGCACGGCAGCAACCTCGACGTGACGCTGGTGATCAAGCAGTGGCAACCACGCAAGCTGGGGCAATGACATGACCGCTTCACGCCTGACCCTGCCCTCGCCGGCCAAGCTCAACCTGATGCTGCACATCCTCGGGCGTCGCCCGGACGGTTATCACGAACTGCAAACGATCTTCCAGTTTCTCGACTACGGTGACGAGATCACTTTTGCCGTGCGCGACGACGGCGTGATTCGCCTGCACACCGAGTTCGAGGGCGTGCCCCATGACAGCAACCTGATCGTCAGGGCCGCGAAAAAACTCCAGGAACAATCCGGCTGCGCGCTGGGCATCGACATCTGGATCGAAAAAATCCTGCCCATGGGCGGCGGAATCGGCGGCGGCAGTTCAAATGCGGCGACGACTTTGCTCGGGCTCAACCACCTCTGGCAACGGGGTTGGGACGCCGATCGACTGGCGGCGCTGGGCCTGGAACTGGGGGCCGACGTCCCGGTTTTCGTGCGTGGGCACGCCGCTTTTGCCGAAGGCGTCGGGGAAAAACTCACGCCGGTAGAACCCGAAGAACCCTGGTACCTGGTACTGGTGCCGCAAGTCTCTGTAAGTACAGCAGAAATTTTTTCAGATCCACTGTTGACACGTAACTCTCCTCCCATTAAAGTGCGCCCCGTTCCCAAGGGAAACAGTCGAAATGACTGCTTACCGGTGGTAGCGAGGCGTTATCCAGATGTTCGTAACGCTTTGAATTTGCTAGGTAAATTTACCGAAGCAAAACTCACCGGAACTGGAAGTTGTGTGTTTGGGGGCTTCCCAAGCAAAGCTGAAGCTGATAAAGTCTCGGCCCTTCTTACAGAGACCCTTACAGGGTTTGTAGCAAAAGGAAGCAACGTTTCGATGTTGCACCGCAAGCTGCAAAGCCTGCTCTAAAAGGAATCGAGTGCTGGGCACTCGCAGCAACAGATACAGGGGCGTCGCCAAGCGGTAAGGCAGCAGGTTTTGATCCTGCCATGCGTTGGTTCGAATCCAGCCGCCCCTGCCATTTTCCTATACTCATCCAGGTATACCCTCAGCCTTCAGGTACTGCGCGTGTCCAAGATGATGGTCTTTACGGGGAACGCCAACCCCGATCTGGCTCGGCGTGTCGTACGTCAGCTGCATATCCCTCTCGGTGACATTTCTGTCGGTAAGTTCTCCGACGGCGAAATCACTGCCGAGATCAATGAAAACGTTCGCGGTAAAGACGTCTTCATTATTCAGCCGACCTGCGCTCCGACCAACGATAACCTGATGGAACTCGTCGTGATGGCTGATGCCTTCCGCCGCTCCTCGGCTACTCGTATCACTGCTGTTATTCCTTACTTTGGTTATGCCCGCCAGGATCGCCGTCCGCGTTCCGCACGTGTGGCCATCAGCGCGAAAGTCGTGGCTGATATGCTCACCGTCGTTGGCATCGACCGTGTTCTCACGGTTGACCTGCACGCTGACCAGATCCAGGGCTTCTTCGATATTCCCGTGGACAACATCTACGGCTCCCCCGTTCTGGTGGATGACATTGAAGACCAGCGCTTCGAAAACCTGATGATCGTCTCCCCGGACATTGGCGGTGTCGTGCGTGCACGTGCCGTTGCCAAATCCCTGGGCGTGGACCTGGGTATCATCGACAAACGTCGTGAGAAGGCCAATCACTCCGAAGTGATGCACATCATCGGCGACGTCGAAGGGCGTACCTGTATCCTGGTCGACGACATGGTCGATACCGCCGGCACCTTGTGCCACGCGGCCAAGGCCCTGAAAGAGCATGGCGCAGCCAAGGTCTTTGCCTACTGCACACACCCTGTGCTGTCGGGTCGGGCGATCGAGAACATTGAAAATTCCGTGCTGGACGAACTGGTGGTGACCAACACCATCCCGTTGTCCGCAGCAGCACAAGCCTGTGCGCGTATCCGTCAACTGGATATCGCACCGGTTGTTGCCGAAGCGGTTCGCCGCATCAGCAATGAAGAATCGATCAGCGCGATGTTCCGCTAAGGGCCCTGCCCTCGCGATGACATCTCGTTGACGAAAAGCGCCCCGCCCCGGCATTCACTGTCGGGGCGGGGCTTTTTTGCCCATATCGCCTTTAGCGCTGGTCGCAAACGCTGGGGCGAGTATGGTTATCCTGGAGATACAACATGAACGATTTTACTCTGAATGCTGAAGTGCGTTCCGACCTGGGGAAAGGTGCGAGCCGCCGCCTGCGTCGTCTCGCAAGCCTGGTTCCAGCTGTAGTCTACGGTGGCGACAAAGCCCCTGAGTCCATCAGCATGCTGGCCAAAGACGTTGCCAAACTGCTCGAAAACGAAGCGGCCTACAGCCACATCATCGAGCTGAACGTAGGTGGTTCCAAGCAGAACGTCGTGATCAAGGCCCTGCAACGTCACCCAGCCAAAGGCCACGTGCTGCACGCCGACTTCGTCCGCGTTGTTGCCGGTCAGAAGCTGACTGCTGTTGTTCCAGTGCACTTCATCAACGAAGCTGCTCCGGTCAAGAAAGGCGGCGAAATCTCGCACGTGACTTCGGAAATCGAAGTGTCCTGCCTGCCGAAAGACCTGCCTGAATTCATCGAAGTCGACCTGGCTGACGCCGAAATCGGCACGATCATTCACCTGTCCGACCTCAAGGCTCCTAAAGGCGTTGAGTTTGTTGCCCTGGCACACGGCGATGACAAGGCTGTTGCCAACGTCCACGCTCCACGTGTTGCTCCAGAAGCTACCGAAGAAGGCGCTGCAGAGTAATTTCACTCTGTCGCCGGAGTGACCGGAACCATCGCGGACTGGAACGTAGCGAGACAGCGGGCGAGAACGCGAAGTTTACTTAACGGTAGATCCGCACTGTTCATCCACTGTCGCTTCGAACTGACCGCGACGTTATCCACACTCCAGGAAGGGCCCCTATCGTGACTGCCATAAAACTGATCGTTGGCTTGGGAAATCCAGGCGCTGAATACGAACAGACCCGGCATAACGCAGGGGCCCTTTTTGTTGAGCGCATCGCGCACGCACAAGGCGTCAGCCTGGCAGCCGATCGCAAATATTTCGGCCTGACCGGGCGCTTCTCGCACCAGGGTCAGGATGTTCGCCTGTTGATTCCCACCACCTACATGAACCGTAGCGGCCAGGCCGTGGCGGCATTGGCTGGTTTCTTTCGCATCAAGCCGGAAGAAATCCTGGTGGCCCACGACGAACTCGACCTGCCTCCGGGCGTTGCCAAGCTCAAGCAGGGCGGCGGCCACGGCGGTCACAACGGGTTGCGCGACATCATCGCGCAACTGGGCAATCAGAATACCTTTTACCGCCTGCGGCTCGGCATTGGCCACCCGGGCGTTGCCAGCATGGTTTCAAACTTTGTCCTGGGTCGTGCGCCTCGCGCCGAACAGGAAAAACTCGATGCCAGCATCGACTTTGCCCTCGGCGTGCTGCCGGATATCCTCGCCGGTGAATGGAACCGCGCGATGAAAAACCTGCACAGCCAGAAGGCCTGACACTCACTCCTCGGGGAAACACCATGGGATTCAATTGCGGCATCGTCGGCCTGCCTAACGTCGGTAAGTCCACCCTGTTCAACGCCCTGACCAAATCCGGTATCGCGGCCGAGAACTTCCCCTTCTGCACCATCGAGCCGAACAGCGGCATCGTGCCGATGCCCGATTCGCGCCTGGACGCTCTGGCGGCGATCGTCAATCCCAAGCGCATCCTGCCGACCACCATGGAATTCGTCGACATCGCGGGCCTGGTGGCCGGTGCCTCGAAAGGCGAAGGCCTGGGCAACAAGTTCCTGGCCAACATCCGTGAAACCGACGCCATCGCCCACGTGGTGCGCTGCTTCGAAGACGAGAACGTGATTCACGTCTCCAACAGCGTCGACCCGAAACGCGACATCGAAATCATCGACCTGGAACTGATCTTTGCCGACCTCGACAGCTGCGAGAAGCAACTGCAGAAAGTCGCCCGCAATGCCAAGGGTGGCGACAAGGACGCCGTGGTCCAGAAAGGCCTGCTGGAGCAACTGATTGCCCACTTCACCGAAGGCAAGCCTGCGCGCAGCCTGATGAAAAACATGGGCGCCGACGAGAAGCAGGTGATCAAGGGCTTCCACCTGCTGACCACCAAGCCGGTGATGTACATCGCCAACGTCGCTGAAGACGGCTTCGAAAACAACCCGCACCTGGACGTGGTCAAGGCCATCGCCGAAGAAGAAGGCGCCGTGGTCGTTCCGGTCTGCAACAAGATCGAAGCGGAAATCGCCGAGCTGGACGACGGCGAAGAAAAGGACATGTTCCTTGAAGCCCTCGGCCTGGAAGAGCCGGGCCTGAACCGCGTGATCCGTGCCGGTTACGAGATGCTTCACCTGCAGACCTACTTCACCGCCGGTGTCGAAGAAGTCCGCGCCTGGACCGTCCGCGTCGGTGCCACCGCTCCGCAAGCCGCTGGCGTTATCCACACCGACTTCGAAAAAGGCTTTATCCGCGCCGAAGTCATCGCCTACAACGACTTCATCCAGTTCAAGGGTGAGGCCGGTGCCAAGGAAGCCGGCAAATGGCGCCTGGAAGGCAAGGAATACGTGGTCAAGGACGGCGACGTGATGCACTTCCGCTTCAACGTCTAATGCCTGCCTGCTTGCGTAATCGGAAGTAGGAAAAAGCTCTGCTGCTGTTTGAAAAGCCCCTTCATTGGGGCTTTTCGCTGTCTGGCGACAGGGATGAAACCATCGCGTGGCAGCCAACCCACCGCCACGCGACCGTCTCGAGCAGGCATCAGGTCAACAGATGCCCTGGATCGACCTCTGGCGCGACGCCAACCATCCCTACCCCGGCATCGGGCGCGAAGATCATGTGGTCCTCGTCAAGGCTTTCCCGCCAGTCTCCAGCAAGGCCGATCTGGAACCAGTGGCCCTGTGCATCCGCCTCTACATCCTTCAGGTAGGTGCGATCCGATGCTTGGTTGTAAACCACCTTCAGCGTCGTGCCCGTCCCCTCTCCGAAGCCGGTATAGCCCAGCGCCGATACATCGATCCTGTCGTCGACCGTGAAGCCTTCGATAAGGTCGGTGAAGCTCTGGCTGTCCGTGCGATAGCTGTCCTCGGTGGAGGTATAGCGGAAAATGTCGGCGTTCTGCTGATGATCGGTCCAGAGAGAGAGGTCGGTTCTGTCGCCGCCGTTGAGGCGGTCAGCGCCCCTGCCGCCGATGATGACATCTGCGCCCGCACCGCCGTTGATGCGATCATTACCGTCCAGGCCATAGATGATTTCCGACAAGGCAGAACCGGTGATCGTGTCCTGGGTAGCCGAACCTTCTACAGTGGGCGCGGTGAACACCAGGTGGGTGCCGTTCAACTGCCCCACCCAATTGCCGTCCAGGGCCAACTCAAACCGCTGACCAGCGGCGTCGGCATCGAAGCTCTTGAGGTAGGTGCGCGTGCCGTCGGCGCTGGCCACCACGGCCAAGGTTGCGTCGTGACCATTGCCGATGCCGATGAAGCCCAGGCCTATAAGGTCGATGCGATCCTGGGAGGCATCGAAGTCCAGGATCCGGTCGCTGCTGTTTTGCGTATCGGTACGGAAGCTGTCGCTCAGTTCGGTAAAACGGAAGATGTCAGCGCCAGCGCCCCCTTGCAGAAGATCGCGCCCGCCATTGCCCTGGAGCACATCGTCGCCCGCCAGGCCGTGGATGATCTCGGCGGCATCGGAGCCTTGCAGGATTTCCTCGCCGGCGTCCCCCTCCACATGAAGATTGCCATCCTGGCTGCCGAAGCCGGTATCTACGCTGCCATCCGCGTTCAAGCGAATGACGCTGAAGTCCCCGCTGCTCGTGCCGGCAGCCACGATCTTGCCATCGGCTTGTACCGCCAAGGCCACCGGCGTGTCCGCCTCGAAGGTCACCTTGCCATGGGCACCAAAGCCGGTATCAAAGGAACCGTCAGCGTTAAGCCGCGCCACGGTAGCCCAGGGGTCGCCTGCGACATGGCCCATGACAATGATCTTGCCGTCCGCCTGCAGGGTAACCACCGAGTCTTCGCCGAAGCCCATGGCGGGGCTCAGGTAAAGGACGCCGTTGTCACCGAAATGGCTGTCCCGCTGACCATCAGGGGTGAAGCGCTGCAGGGCGTACGTCGGTTCTCCCATGCCGGCCGCATTGTAGGCCGCTGCGACCACGACACCGCCGTCGGCCTGCACCGCCGTCGAAATCCCTCCGTTGTAGTACGGGTCGGCGGGGATGTTCACTGTCAGCACGCCTTTGTCGCCAAAGCCATCGACGAACGTGCCATCGTCGCCGATCCTCGTCACGGTGGCCTGGTCAAACCCGCGGGCACTGACCTGGAAGGTGCCATCGGTATTGGCCGTCAGGTCGATATCCTTGAAGTCATGGCTGATGCCGACCGTCATGACACCGCCCTGGCCAAAGGTTGCATCGCGCGTCCCATCGCTGTTGTAGCGCTCCACCTGTATACCGGTATTCAGCGCCACGGCGACAAGCACCTTGCCATCGGACTGCACCGCCGTCAGCTCGTAGCGCGACGCTGGGGCTATCGCGGCAGGGACAATGTCGATGCCTGCGTCATGGAAGCCGGTGTCCAGGCTGCCATCGGCGTTCAGGCGAACAACGCAGTGGTTCTGTTCGTAACCGTAGCTTTCCTCGCCGGGCGCCCCGGGGTATCCCCAGGCTAGGTATTCGGTATAGCCGCCAATCAGTATCTTGCCGTCCGGTTGGATAATGATGCTCTGGTTATCGTCGAACAGGCCGTTGAGATCGACCTGGACAGTGCCAGGACCCGTTCTCACGGTATGGGTACTTTCCGTCGTACTGTCGGCGGTTGCCATGGCTTAATCCTTTAAGGGGGAGCTGGACCCGTGACTTTAGTAAAGGGTTCAGGATTTGCACGCTGCGCCGACGCGCCGACGCGCCCCACTCGACGAGCGGCGTGTGCTGGCCGGTTGGCTTCGCTGGTGAGCTCAGGAGCCGGGCCTGGCATGCGGTACCCTGTAGTCGCCCACAAAAAAGCCGCGTTGATTCGCGGCTTTTTTGTGGGCGGGTATCAACCGGCCCTGGGTAATGCCCGTTGAATCGCGGGGCTAGAACAAATAGCCCATGTAGACGGCCGCGCCGCCACCGGCCTGTACGCCGGCGTTCATACCCGCCATGACCAACGCGCCCTTGGCCGACTGCAACAACTGGCGGTTGACTGTGCTATGGGCGATCAGCGAGGTGGCCGGAGTGGAACTCATGGCCACTGACAAGGCCAGCAGCTTGGGATCGAGCCCGAACAACAGGGCGGTGGCCGAACCACCGACCACCAGGCCTGCGCCCACCTCGGTGTACAGGCAAGGTCCGGTGATGTCGTCGTCGGTCAGGTCACGGCTGGCCAAGGCATCGCTGACAAACACCTTGCCAGTGCTGGGAAAGGCCTCTGCCGCGCCGGCCGCGCCCACGCTCTTGCCCTTGATCTGCAAATTGACCTTGCCGAAGCGTGGCAGCCGCGCACCAAACCCGACGCCCAGGCCGACACCGCCGTAGCAGTAGCTGACGTCCTTGCCCTCTGGCGAACGCAGGATGATCGAACCGCCACTGCCCGCCACGATCGCCACGGTGACGCCGCCACCGCTGGCGGTCTGGTATTGCCAGCGACTTTCATTGACCGGGATTGGGATGTTGTAGCTCATACGTTCAAAGTCCTTTATGTGAATGAACCGCACCGCGGCCGCGCTGACGCAAGACGGTGGCCAGGCCGACGAGGGAGAACACCAGACCGATCGCGCCCAGGACCGCCGAAGTGCCCCACAGCGCTCCCAGGTCATCGACGATGGCGCTGCCAGCCGGCTGCTCGGGCAGGTAATGCACGCGCACAGCCTGATCCTGCTGATAGCCAAAGATAAAGCCGCCCTGGGGATAGGATATTTTTTCACCGCTGGCGCTGGTGAAGGCGATCTCAGGGTGCGAGCCGCCGGCATTCAGGCGGCTGACGACGCCGTCGGCGATCTGTGCACGCGCGAGAAACTCGCGGCGCTCAAGGGTGAGATTGATCGTGATGACCAACAGGCCGATACCGATCAGGGCAAACAGCAGGCCCAGCAATACCTTCCCGATGGGTGACGAAGAGTCGTTAGCCATGATTGTCTCGCAATCGTCCTTGAAAGAGGGCCGTCAGGATAACAAGAAGTGTCACGCTGTCGCACCCTCGGCAAGCATTTCGCCAAGCACCTGCCCGTCAGCCCCTGGCGCCTACGCGTCCCTGCGCATCAGGACCCGCGTAACGCGACGCTCCTGCACCTCCACGACGGTCACGTTCCACCCCTCCCAATGCAATTGGTCGCCGATGACTGGCAAGCGATCCAGCAGGCTCATGACCCACCCCGCGAGTGTCTGGTAATCATCGGTCGCTTGCGCCTGGAAACCGACGTGCTCGCGGATCTGGCTAAGATTCAGCGCACCGCTGACCAGATAGCCATCGTCCTGCGCGACGATGTTCGGCCCTTCGATTTCACTGGCGTCCGGCAGCTCGCCGGCGATGGATTCGAGGATGTCGGTCATGGTGAGCAGGCCGATGAAGTCGCCGAATTCGTTCACCACGAACGCAATGTGGGTGGACGCCTTGCGCATCTGCTCCAACGCGTTGAGGATCGTGAAGCTGTCCAGCAGGTTGATGGCCTGGCGCGCCATGGCTTCCAGGTTGGGCGGATTGCCGGCGAGCATTTCCTTGAGCAATTCCTTCTTGTGGATGAAGCCCAAGGGCTCATCCACGCGACCTTCCCGAATCAACGGCAGTCGGGAATACGACGAATGCATCAGCTTCGTGCGGATCGCTTGCGGCGTGTCGTCCAGGTCAATGTGGTCGACCTCCGCACGCGCTGTCATCACCGTGCGGATCGGGCGCTCCGCCAACTGCAGCACGCCACTGATCATGACGCGCTCGCGCCGATCGAACACCTGCTCGACCTCGTCACCGGCGAGCATGTCGGCGATTTCCTCGCCCACTTCTTCGGCACTCAACTTCTGCCCACCGAGCAATCGCATCACCGCATGGGCGGTACGCTCCCGCATCGGCCGGCGACCTTGCAGGCTCTTCTTGCGACGCGCCCGCGCCAACTGGTTGAACAACTCGATCAGGATCGAGAAACCAATCGCGGCGTAGAGGTAGCCTTTCGGGATGTGGAAGCCCAGGCCCTCTGCGGTGAGGCTGAAACCGATCATCATCAGGAAGCCCAGGCAGAGCATGATGACCGTGGGGTGCGAGTTGACGAAACGGGTCAGCGGCTTGCTGGCAACGATCATCAGGCCGATGGAGAAAATCACCGCGATCATCATGACCGACAAGTGCTCCACCATCCCCACGGCGGTGATGACCGCGTCCAGTGAAAAGACCGCATCGAGCACCACGATCTGCGCCACGATCGGCCAGAACAGCGCATAGGCAGCGTTGCCGGAGCGTTGCGCCACATGGCCTTCAAGGCGCTCATGCAACTCCATGGTGGCCTTGAACAACAGGAACACGCCACCGAACAGCATGATCAGGTCCCGGCCCGAGAACGTCTTGCCGAACACCTCGAACAACGGTTCGGTCAGGGTCACCATCCAGGAAATGCTGGCCAACAGGCCCAGGCGCATCAACAACGCCAGCGACAGGCCGATCACCCGGGCACGATCACGCTGCTCGGGCGGCAACTTGTCCGCGAGGATGGCAATGAATACGAGGTTATCGATGCCGAGCACCAGCTCCAGCACGATCAGGGTCAACAGGCCAAGCCAGGCCGTGGGGTCGACGATCCATTCCATGGGGATTATTCACTCCCTCGAAAAGACGTCGCAAAAAGGCGGGGGATGAAATGGAGCAAGCTGCCGGGAGGTTCCACGTGGGCGTTCATATCGACCTGAAAGTAATTGGGGATAAAAATCCTACATAACTTCAGGACACGTCATACGAGCGGAATCATTACAGGATCTGACAAAACCCTGCATCGCACACCGATGCAGGGTTTTGTCATGTCTGGACGAAGGCCCTTGGCTTGGGCCAGAGGGCGGTTGGCGCCCTTCAGGCGCGCTTGACCTTGAAGCGACTCAATACCCGCTGCATCACGCCGGCCCGCTCCGACAGGTCCTTGGCCGCCGTTGCGCATTCCTGTGAGTTGGACTGGTTTTTCTGGGTCACTTCATCGATCTGTTCCAACCCGACGCTGGCCTGCTGCAAGCCCGAAGCCTGCTCGCTGGACGCCTGGTAGATCAGCGAGACGAGGTTGGAGACCGAACTGGTGCCATGGACGATGTTCTTGAGGGATTCGGCGGTCCGGCCGGCAATGACCATGCCGCGTTGGGTCTTGCCGGACGAATCGGCAATCAGCGCCGCCGTCTGCTGTGCAGCTTCGGCACTGCGGGCGGCCAGGCTGCGCACCTCGTCCGCCACGACGGCAAAACCACGCCCGAGCTCACCAGCCCGGGCGGCCTCGATGGCTGCGTTCAACGCCAGCAGGTTGGTTTGCGCGGCAATGTTGTCGATGGTGGTGATGATTGCCGTGATGTCCTTGCCCGAACTGTCGATGTCGGCCATCGCGGCAATCAACTCGCTCATCAGCTTGTCGCTTTCTCCGGCATCGGCGCGGGACGCCTGGGACTGCTCGTCGGCTTTCTTGGCGTTGGCGGCGTTGTCCCGGGTCTGGGCAGCCATTTGCGTCATCACGGCGCTGATCTCGGTGATCGACGAAGCGGAATTGGAAGCCCCCTCGGACAAGGATTGACTCAGGTCGGTGACCTGCGCCGAACTGCCGCTGATTTGCGTGGCGCTGGCCTGGACTTCGCAGATCAACTGGTTGAGGTTGCCGACCATCTTCTCCAGCGATTTGCCAAGGGTATCGTGGGGCGAGGACAGCCGGACCTCCAGATCCAGGTCGCCTTCGGAGATGCGTTCGGCCACCCTGACCTGCCGTTGCAGGCTCTCGGACATGTCATTGAGGGCAATCGACAGTTGCCCGACTTCGTCTTCGGATTTCTGCACCAGGCGCCGGGAGAAATCCCCCAGGCTGATGTTGGCGGCCAGGGCGGCGGCCTCGCGAATCGGCCCGACGATCTTGGCCGCGGCCAGCCACAGGGCCGCCAGGGCCAACAGGGAAATACCCAACCCCACCGACACTTGCCATATGCTGTTGCTGATACTGCGCGACTGCAACTCCTGCTCCAGGGCAATGGCCTGGCTCATGACCACCGCCTTGGGCAGCCGGATGAGCACCGCCCACGGCTTGCCTGTGCGCCCCAGCTCAATGGGCATCAACACTTCGATGTTCTGCGTTTGCGTATTGAGCTGGCCGTCACCACGACCACTCTGGATATCGCGTAACACTTTTTCCCAAGAGTCGGGCAACAGCGTTTTGATGGGCTGCCCGATCAGTTCGGTACGCTGGCTGTCGGCAACCACTAGCCCTTGGTTGCTCATGATCGATACGGAGCCCTTGCCGCCGTAGAGGTCGGCAGACATCTGCTCGCTGAGTTTCTGGATAAAAGCGATGTCGAAGTCCGCCCCCACTACGCCACGGAACTTGCCGTCGGACACGATCGGCACCGATAAGGTGGTCAGCCAGACGTTCTTGCCCTGGACCACGTAAGGGATAGGGTCCAACACGCTTTCCTTCAGGGTGTCGCGCGGGCCGGTGTACCACCCTCCCTTCGGTACGCCGTTGGGATGGCGGTCTGCCGAGTCGTATTCCACCAGGGGTTGCACCGCCACATGGCCGTCGGCGCTGCGTGTCCAGTAAGGCGTGAAACGTCCCGTCAGTGGGTTGTTGCCATCACGTTCATTACGGAACGCGAGATCCTGCCCATCCAGCGCATCCGGCTCCCAGCAGGAATAGGTGCCATTGAACTCGGGATTGTCCTTGAGAACACTGAGCAAGATGCTGTTGACCTGATCGCGCCCCAGTACCAGCGGGCTCTGCGATGCCTTGCTGGCAGCAAAGGTGTTGGCCATGGTGCGGGCCGCATCCAAGGCATTTTGCAGCTTGGCCTGGATGGCATTGGCCCGGGATCCGGCCAGGTTCTGAATTTCCCGGATCGTTGATTTTTCAATCAGCGTCGTCACTTCGCCAGAAACATACTGCTCATTGGAACGAGCGGAAAAGAGTCCGTAGACAACCAGACTGATCGACGAGATGAACAGGCATACGCCCGCCGTGACACAAATACGTGCCTGCAATGACTTGAACTTCATATCAACCCCTGCTGATTCTATAAAGGGCCAGCGTCAACGACGGCGGCATTCCAACTTGTGCACGACGTAGCAAATAACAATCGTTCGCTGCTGCTTGTGCGACGCCCAGGCGAATGCCTTGCAGAGCGCGGCAATACAGCTATCCAGGAACATTTCAACGTGGCAGGTCGGGGCACGAATCCAGCTTTGCGCTTGCACGCTGGACGCGCTGTTCGAATCAAACCGAGGGCCTTATCTCGAGGAACAAGGGCGATCAGGGGCAAGAATGTGAACGCCTGCTTTTGCTGTAAGCACAAGTCACCTTTGAATAAGGCCGCAGAATCCATTCATACCAATAACCACGGCGGCAAATTAACACGGGCCTTATTTCTACAACATCAACTTAAGACTTATACAAATCGGTACTTTGGTCGCAATTGCACAGGGAAGTGGACCTGCTCGCGAAGGCGACGGTACCGGTTGGAGGTGCTGGTTCAGCGAGTCGTGTCGTGGCAAGCGGGCTCGCTCACCCACGGTGCCATTTTTCAGTGCGATGAGGTGGCCCATCGAGGTGCAGCAGCTCTGGAAAGAAATGCCCTGCAAACAGGGTGATAGCCCAACGCCATGGTCTGAATCTTGCCTTGTAAATGCCCTACGACGCGGCCCCTTACAAAGGGGACCGAGAATGGGAAGTTTCGCTACAGAGCTGGCCTACAGAGCCGATTTGGACAAACTTTCGAGGCCTTTTAAAAGGGCACCTGTTTCAGCACGCGTGTAAAAACGCACAAAAACAGTGCGCAGGTGTTCAGGGGAGTATGGGCATGCAGGCTTTTCTATCACCAGGCATCAGATTGTTGGGGCGTTTCGGCTTCGCCCGTAAATTCCAACTGCTTTTCCTGCTTTTCATCCTGCCGCTCATGGGCAGCCTGTGGCTCATCGGCCAGGACTATCGGGACAAACTCAGCCTGATTTCCGGGGAGCGCGCCGGGGTACGCCAATTGCTGGCCCTGGACAACCTGGACAATCTGCTCACCGCCCAGCGCAACCGTGCGGCACGTTGGCGCGCCACGGAAACCAATCGTCAACCGACCCCGGCGACGCTGGCGGCCATGGCGGCGTTCGATGCCGTGCAACCGGCCCTCGTCCAGGCCGCCAATGACCTGGGCACAACCTTGCAAGCCGAAGGTGCCGAGGCCGACACCCTCGCCCGCTTCCAGGCCTTGCACAACAGCCTCAACGGCCTGGATTCGAAGAGCCTCGGCGCAGTGGGCTGGTGGCCGGACGGCTATGATCGTTTCACCGCCGCCCTCAGTTCTTTGCAAGCGTTGCGTGAGCAGATGGTGATGGACAACCGCCTGAACCTCGCCTCCTGGCTGGAAACCTATCTGTTGACCCAGATCTCCACCCAGCAGACCCCGGACCTGATCGAACGGGTCGGTCGCCTGACCAGCGTCGGCCAGGCTTCGGTGGTATCGGGTCAGTTCTCCTTGCAGAGCCGCCTGCAACTGCGAGACCTGCGCAGCCGCATCGGCGACGCCCGGGACCAACTGGTCAAGACCGGCGCGCTGCTGGAAACGCGCCTGCCCAGCGATTTGCAGACCTGGGCCGGCCAGTACCAGGGCAGCCTCAAGAACCTAGATGCCGGCTTGAAAGTGCTGGATGACGGGGTATTCGGTGGTTCCATCACGCTCAAGCCGGACGCCTTCGAGAAACACATGGACACGCTGCTGGCCGACCTGGCGACCCTGCGCCAGCAATCGCTGGTGGCCCTGGATACGCGGCTGGACCACTACCACGGCTCGGCCGTCCGCCAGTTCGCCCTGGTCGCAACGGTGCTGGGCTGCCTGCTGTTGGCGGCGCTCTACCTGTTCGTTTGCCTGCAAGCGTCGATCCGGCGCAGCGCCAGCGGCATCACCCTACTGGCCGAAGCCCTGCGTGACGGTAATCTCAGCCTGCAAGTGCCGGTACAAGGACGCGACGAACTGGCGGCCATCAGCACCGCGCTCAACGTCGCCGTGGTGCAGTTGCGCAACAGCCTGCTGGGGGTGGACCACGAGACGTTGCAGTTGAGCAATGCCGTGCGCACCCTCAACACCCACTCCAGCGGTGCCTTGGGCGAAGTCGAAGCCCAGCAGATGCAGATCAGCCAGATTGCCGCCGCGGCCACACAACTGGCGGCGACGTCCCAGGGCGTCGCGAAAAGTTGTGAGCAGGCCTCCGACAGCGCCCAGCAAACCCGACGCATCGCCACCGACAGCAGCCGCGACAGCCAGCGCACCACCACGAGCATCCAGCAACTCAACCAGCGCCTGAACGACACCGCCGCCGCGCTGGGCCGGGTCAGCGAGCAGGGGCAACAGATCCAACTGGTGGTCGACACCATCCGCGGCGTGGCCGAACAAACCAACCTGCTGGCCCTCAACGCCGCCATCGAGGCCGCTCGCGCCGGGGAACAGGGCCGTGGTTTCGCCGTGGTGGCCGACGAGGTCCGCAGCCTGTCGCAACGGACCCAGTCGTCCACGCAACAGATTGCCGCCACCGTCGACAGCCTGCGCGCCACGGTCGACGAAGCGGTCAGCCTGATGGAAGCGGCCTGTGGCCAGGCCCAGACCGATGCGCAAGCCGTCACCGGCCTGGGCGAACGCCTGGGGGAAATTGCCAGCGCCGTGCAGAGCGTCACCGATACCCTGGCGCAAATCGCCACCGCCGTGGATGAACAGGCCAGCACCGCCGACGAGGTCAGCGGCAATATCCAGCAAGTCGACCAGGCTGCGATGCGCCTCCTGGAAGGCGCCCGCGCGGTGAACCTGGCAGCAGACACCCTGAGCCAGGGAAGCCAGGCCTTGAGTGCCAACACAGGGAGATTTCAACTCGGTTGACGGGCATTTGCAGCGAGGACGGATAAGCAGTTGAAAGCGCAGAGAAATATTTCAGATTTACGCTTGACACTTCTTCGTTAGCGGCGAATAATGCGCGCCACTTGGCTACATAGCTCAGTTGGTTAGAGCATAGCATTCATAATGCTGGGGTCCGGGGTTCAAGTCCCTGTGTAGCCACCAAGTACTAAAAACGGCTTATCGAAAGATAAGCCGTTTTTTTATGCCTCGAGAAAAGCATTGGCCCCAGCCTTTTTGCAGCAGCCGCGAACCCACTCGTTACACGCCCGCTCCGACAGCCGCTGATTTGCGCCACACGCCTCGCATCGCTACAGTCGATCTCCCTACCCCTGGCCCACGGATGGAGCGACACGTGCCCACACATCAGCCATCGAACCTTCAACGCCTGTCAGCCGTTTCGCTGCTGGCTGTAGCCCTGGCCCTCGTCGCCTGCAAGGCCCCACCCTCCTCGACGACACCGGCATTGCCCAGCGCGCCGGAGATCGCTTCCGGCTACCGCACCGACCTGCAAACCCAACATGCCACCCGGCACATGGCGGCCGCGGCCAACCCGCTGGCGGCCGAGGCCGGGCGAGAAATGCTGCGGCGCGGCGGTTCGGCCATCGATGCGGCGATTGCGATGCAAGCAGTGCTGACGCTGGTAGAACCGCAATCTTCGGGCATCGGCGGCGGTGCGTTTATCGTGCTGTGGGATGGCAAGGCCGTGCGCACTTACGATGGTCGCGAGACGGCACCGGCCGGCGCCACGGAAAAGCTTTTCGTGCAAGCCGACGGCAAGCCCATGGGGTTTACCGCCGCCCAGATCGGCGGTCGCTCGGTGGGGACGCCAGGAGTACTACGGGCCTTGGAACTGGCCCATCGCAAACACGGCCGGTTGAAATGGGCGACGCTGTTCGAGCCGGCCATCGCCCTGGCGGAACAGGGTTTCGCGATCTCGCCGAGATTGCATTCAATGATCGCTGCCGATCCGTCCTTGCCGGGCTCACCGGACATGGCGAAGTATTTCCTGAATGCCGATGGCAGCCCGAAAGCGGTCGGCACCCTGTTGAAAAACCCGGCACTGGCCGGTGTGCTCAAGCGCATCGCCAACGAAGGTGCCGACGCGTTGTACCAAGGCCCCGTGGCCGAAGAGATCGTCGCCAAGGTCCGTGCCCATGCCAATCCCGGCAGCCTGTCGCTGGACGACCTCAAAAGCTACACCGCCCAGGAGCGGGCGCCCCTGTGCACCGACTACAAGCGCTGGCAGGTCTGCGGCATGGCGCCACCGTCCTCCGGCGGGATCGCCGTGGCGCAAATCCTCGGCACCTTGCAGGCCCTGGAGCAGCGCGACGGTCGCCTGGCCCTTGCGCCCCTCAAACCCCACAAGACCGATAAGCCGGCCGGCATCGAGCCCGCGCCCGAAGCGGTGCACCTGATCGCCGAGGCCGAACGCCTGGCTTATGCCGATCGCGCGCAATATGTCGCCGACTCGGACTTTGTCCCCGTACCGGTCAAAGGCCTGGTGGATCCCGGCTACCTGGCCAGCCGTGCCAGCCTTATCGGCCCTCGCAGCATGGGTGTCGCCAAGCCGGGCACACCGCCGGGCATCCAGGTGGCTTATGCGCCGGACCGCTCGCCGCTGCGCATCTCCACGTCCCAAGTGGTAGCCGTGGACGATCAGGGGGGCGCCGTGTCCATGACCACCACGGTAGAGTCGGCGTTCGGCTCACACTTGATGGTCCAGGGGTTCATGCTCAACAACCAGATGACCGACTTCTCGTTCATTCCCGAAGAGAACGGGCAAAAAGTTGCCAATCGCGTCGAACCTGGCAAGCGTCCGCGTTCCTCCATGGCACCGACGCTGATCTTCGATCGCCAGAGCGGTGAGTGGATGGCCACCGTCGGCTCACCGGGTGGCTCGCAAATCATCGAATACGTTGCCAAGTCGGTGATCGGCTTGCTGGACTGGAACCTTGACCCGCAAACCGCCATCAACCTGCCCAACTTCGGCAGCCGCAACGGCCCTACCGAATTGGAGCAGGGCCAGTTCAGCCCGACGCTGATCCAGGCACTGAAAGACAAAGGCCACGCAGTCAGCGAAATCGACATGACCAGCGGCACCCAGGCAATCGTCCGGGTGCGTGATGCCCAAGGGAAAGCCGCTTTGGCCGGCGGCGCGGATCCACGCCGCGAGGGTCAGGCGCTGGGAGACTGATCGCCCTCGCCCGGCGGCTGGTAGACCAGCAGGTCGCCAGGCTGGCAGTCCAGGTAGCTGCAAATGGCTTCGAGGGTCGCCAGGCGTATGCCCTTGACCTTTCCTTGTTTGAGCAAGGAAAGGTTGGCTTCCGTTATGCCGATACCGGCGGCCAGGTCCTTGGATTTGACCTTGCGCAGCGCCAGCATCACATCAAGTTGAATCACGATAGGCATGGGGATCTCAAACGAAGGTTCGGTTTTCTGAATCGACTTCACTGGCCTGGGACAGTATCCGGGCAATGATCGCAATACAGGCCGCGAGAAACAAAGCGACAAACGACGGCGCGGTCACGCTGAGGGTCAGCAAGCGCTGGCCGACTGGCGCGTGGATCGTCATCAGCAGGCTGAGGAACGGCTCACAGAGGAAATCCAGCAGGACCCACAACGCGACCGCACGCCCGGTCCTGCCCAGATACACCGCGGCTTCGCTGGAAAAATACAGGCCCTGGGCGTAACGCTTGAACAGTTGACGCAGGTTAGCCAGCCCGAGTGCCAGGGCCAGCAACGGGATACTGGACAAGAGGATGGCGCCCAGTCGTTGCCAACCGGCCAAGTGCATCGCGTCTTCGGACATGCTCGACAACTGACGCTCAGTCAGGGCGAAACCCAGGCCATAGCGTGCGGCCACATCGGGAAACAGCCAGGCGCCAGTGTTGACGACCATCATCACGACAATGAAGACAAGCGTGATGGCGGCCATGCGCTGGCTGTAAGAGGCAAGACGATTCGATGACATGTGAGGGCTCCATCAATAAAGGGAGCCCAAAACATAGCCACGAAATTATCGTATAACAATAATTAATATGTAAAAAACAATAACTTCATAGCATCAGGTGGACAGCTGGTTGGCGAACTGGCTCACCGCATCGACCACCTTCTTGGCTCCGTCCTGGATCTCGACGATCACCGAGCCCGCTTCGGCGGCCAGGGCAAGGCCTTGCTCGGCCTGGTGCTGGCCGTCGGTCATCAGCGCCACGGCGTTGCGCGCCATGTCCTGGTTCTGGCGAACCACGCCGACAATCTCATCCGTCGCCTGGCTGGTACGCGATGCCAACTGCCGGACCTCATCGGCCACGACCGCAAAGCCACGGCCCTGCTCGCCGGCCCGGGCCGCCTCGATCGCGGCGTTGAGCGCCAGCAGGTTGGTCTGTTCGGCGATGCCGCTGATGGTCTTGACGATGGTCCCGATCACCAGGGACTGCTCATTGAGTGCTTCGATGCCTTCGCCGGCGGTTTGCATGTGCCGGGCCAGGTCGCGCATCACGTCCACCGCCTGGGTCACCACCGTGGTGCCGCGCTGGGCGCTGTTATCGGTTTGCAACGAGGTGCTGTAGGCGATGTTGGCGGCCTCGGCGACGGCTTTTTCCTGGTTGACCTGATCGGTGATGTTGGTGGCGAACTTGACCACCTTGTACAACCGCTCGTTGGCGTCGAGCACCGGGTTGTAGGACGCCTCCAACCAGACTTCGCGACCGTTGCTGTCAATGCGCTTGAAGCGACCGGCGACGAACTCACCACTGTTCAGGCGCTTCCAGAAATGCTGGTAAGACGGGCTGTTGTATTCCTCCGGCTCACAGAACATGCGGTGATGCTTGCCCTTGATCTGCGCCAGGTTGTATCCCATGGCATTGAGGAAACGGTCGTTGGCCGACAGCACGTGGCCCTCCAGGTCGAACTCGATCACTGCCGTGGAACGCACGAGCGCACCGATCAGGTTTTCATGCTCGCGCGAACCCTCGATCGTGCGGGTCAGGTCGTTGGAGTACATCGAGAAAAAACGGATCCGCCCCTCGGCATTGAGTACCGGTTGCAGGATCGAACGCAGCCAGGCTTCCTGGCCGTTGCCACGCAAAATACGTACGGCACCGGAAAAATGCTCGCCACGGGTCAGCGCCGTCTTGAAGCGAAGCTGGAACTCGTTGGATCTCAGGTAGGCCGGGACCAGGTCCTCGACCGGACGGCCGATCAGGTCCTGGCTCCGGTACTGCATTTGATCGAGAAAGTTCTGATTGACCGTCTGGATGCGTCCGTCGACATCCAGGGTCATGGCCAGCATTTCTCGATCCAGGCTTTCCTTTACCTGCATGAGACTGGACAGTTCTTGGCGAAGAGCCAACAGCTCCTGCTTCAGGCGATTGTTGAACATAGAGCATGCTCCAGGCAGGAGAGTTGACAGTTCCTTTCCCTTGCCATCGGCCCGGCAAATCTTTTCTGAAGAGTACCGTTGGTCGGCGGTGAATATTCCTGCCGGCTCGCGAACCACGGCCCCGCTTTCATGGTCAGTGGATTGTTCTACCGTTGTCGGAGCCTCACCGCTCCAGAGCCCCCTCAAGACCAATCATAAGAATCGAGGTAACGACCGTGACCACCGACATCGAAGACAGCCGTAGCGCCCGCTTCGCCTTGCGCTGTTCCAGTTTCGCCGAGCGCTGGTTCCCCGACTCCTGGGTCTTCGCCGCGCTGGCGGTATTGGTGGTCGCCGTGGCAACGCAATTCATCGGTGCCACGCCCACGGCGGCGGCCATGGCCTTCGGCGATGGGTTCTGGAGCCTGATCCCGTTCACTATGCAGATGGCCTTCGTGGTCATCGGCGGCTATGTGGTCGCCAGCTCGCCGCCGGCCGTGAGGTTGATCGATCGCCTGGCGCGGATCCCGGGCAATGGCCGCTCCGCCGTCGCCTGGGTGGCGTTGATCTCGATGGTCGCGTCGTTGCTCAATTGGGGGCTGTCGCTGGTATTCGGCGGCTTGCTGGTGCGCGCCCTCGCCCGTCGCACCGAGTTGAAGATGGATTATCGCGCCGCCGGTGCCGCCGCCTATCTTGGACTGGGGGCGGTGTGGGCCCTGGGGCTGTCGTCGTCGGCCGCGCAGTTGCAGGCCAACCCGGCGAGCCTGCCGCCGTCGATCCTGTCGATCACCGGGGTGATTCCATTCACCCAGACCATTTTTCTCTGGCAGTCCGGGGTGATGCTGCTGGCGCTGATCGTGATCTCGTTAATCGTCGCCTACGCGACCGCCCCAGGGCCGAACAGCGCCCGCGACGCCGCCGCGTGCGGCATCGATCCGAGCTTCAGCATGCCGGCGTTGCAACCTCGCACCCGGCCCGGCGAATGGCTGGAGCACAGCCCGCTGCTGACCATCGCGCTGGTGCTGCTGGCCGCGGGCTGGCTGTTCCATGAGTTTTCGACGAAGCCGGCGATCAGCGCCATCTCCGGGCTCAATACCTACAACTTCCTGTTCCTGATGCTGGGGGCGCTGCTGCACTGGCGGCCCCGCAGTTTTCTGGACGCCGTGGCCCGCGCGGTGCCGACCACCACCGGCGTGCTGATCCAGTTTCCGCTGTACGGCTCGATCGCGGCGTTGCTGACCACCGTCAAGGGCACTGATGCCCAGACGCTGGCCCACCACATCTCGACCTTTTTCGTACAAGTCGCGTCCCATGACACCTACGCGTTGCTGATGGGCGTCTATTCGGCGGTGCTGGGATTCTTCATTCCCTCGGGCGGTGGCAAGTGGATCATCGAGGCGCCCTACGTCATGCAGGTGGCGAATGACCTGAACTACCACCTGGGCTGGGCGGTGCAGATCTACAACGCGGCCGAAGCCTTGCCGAACCTCATAAACCCCTTCTACATGCTGCCGCTGCTGGGCGTGCTGGGGCTCAAGGCCAGGGACCTGATCGGGTTCTCGTTCGTGCAATTGCTGGTGCATACGCCCCTGGTGCTGGCGCTGTTGTGGGCGCTGGGAACGACGTTGTCTTATTTGCCGCCAGTGATGCCATAAAGCCATAAAAAACGCTGATATTTCCCTTGGCCCACTGTTTCTTCGGCTCGGTCTGTTTCAGTATGGAGACACCCTATCGAGGGGTCTCCACGCTGAAAAGGATCTGAGCATGTCAAAACTCGCCGTATGTTCTCTTGCCGCCCTGGCCTTCAGTGCCGCCGCCCACGCGGCCGATATCGATGTACAGCTGGGCAGCACCGAACGCGTCACCCGCCTCTTCGCCTACCCCAACAACTGCAACGTCATTTGCTTCCGCAACTGGACCCTGGAGCAGACCGTCGAGCACTACCTGACCCAGAGCGTGCAGCGCGACGGCTATGGCACGGCCAAGGTCAGCGTCAAACGCGACAAGGACAAGGTTTACGCCCACATCAGCGGAGTGCCCAAGGGCTATGGCCAGCCGTTGACGGCGCTGCTCAATGCCGGAGACCTGGCCTACACCGGCGCGACGAAACTCAACAGCGAGAAGAAATGGGCCTACAACTGGTACCTGTTCCTACCTCTGGGCATGGCCCTGGAAAACCGCAAGAGCATCGAGCTGCTGCACTTCCCGCCGGATTACTCCCTGACCCAGGCCCAGGATTACCTCGAGTCGGCCACCACTGACCGCTGGGCCTCGCTGCTGACCGACAACGGCATCCCCGCCGCGCAGACGCCGGGCTACCAGACCATCATCGACATCGCCCCCATCGCGGCCCCGTCCAACGCCGGTCAGACCCTGGAAGGGCTCTACGGTTACTTCAACGCCTACCAGACCACCATGGTCAAGCAGTTGACACAGACCGCCGGCGGCGCCTCGCTGCCCATGGTGGCCTTCGGCGCTCCCGTGCGGAACTGGATCAAGACCCAGTACGGCCAAACCGTGAACGTGCTCGGCCTGGCAACCATCACGCCGGCTGGCGGCACCCCGGTCCCGGTGCTGGGCTCCAACCACCCGAGCTATATCTGGTATGCCGCCGACAAGGACAACTACGACGGGGATGAAGCCAAGGCCGATGCGGCGGGCCTGAAGGTCATGGGCCAGGACCTGAGCGCGGCCTGCTGGCAAGCCGGCATGGGCAGCAAACCGGGCACCGACCCGACCACGCAGTTGAACCAGTGCACGCAGACCTGGCAAGTCACGCAAAAGGAGAAGACCTGCGAGCTGTTCTACACCACGATTCGCAAGCTGACTCCGGAAGAAGCGGCTAAAACCTGCGATACGCCGGCGATCAAGACACAACTTCCGCAACTCAAGGCACCGATGCCGTTGCCTGCCGAACCGGTATAAGCCCAAAGCCCTTTGCCTCTGTCAGCGCGCGCTGACAGGGGCAAGCGCTCGGCGCGCCTGTCAGAGTTGACAGTAGCCATCAGGCAGGACTTGGGGGAAGCTGTGGAGTACGACGAGTGTTGGCAGGATCGCCGGCGCTGAAAGCTTACCTTGCAGACAAGGACAGTCATGACTACTTCCAGTCCATATCAAGCCCGTTCGCGGATCGGGGATTGCATCTATCCCCAAAAGGCACTCAGTACGCGGCTGCAGTATCCCTCGGTCCGGGATTTTCAAATCCTGCGGACAGCGGACGGCCGCGGTTTCGCCGTCATCACTCAACGAAACTTCGCCCCGATGGAACGCATCTGCCGGGTTTCGGGGCTGCTGGTGGGCCGACGAGGCCCGCACACACTGCAGGTATTGCCGGATGTGCACATGTACGACCCGCACTTCGCCGGCCTGTTGGAGCATTCCTGCAACCCGAACGTCTTTCTCGACATGAGCGAATTGTGGCTGTGGGCCCTGACCCGCATCGTCAGGGGCGACAGCCTGACCACCGACCACGCCAGCACCGAACAGAAGCTGTATCGCCAGTTTGCCTGTCGGTGCGGTTCGTCCAACTGTCACGGTTGGATCACAGGTTATGACGAACCGCCCAACGAGCAGGGGATGAAGTTCCTACAGCAATGGCGCCATCGGTGTCATCGCGATTGACCCACCGACGTCACGGCGCGCCGACGGGACGCAACCGATACTGCGGCGGCAACTGCTCGAAACCACTGATGGTGGTGTCCAGGCTTTTCCAGCGCCCGTCCTTGATGCCGTAGATGCAACCGTGGATCGACAGCTTCTGCCCGCGATGCCAGGCGTTCTGGACAATGCTGGTATGGCCGACGTTGGCCACCTGCTGGATCACGTTGAGCTCGCACAGGCGATCCACGCGCTCCTCTTCGGTGGGCAATTGGGCCAGCGTCTCACGGTGCTCGTAGTACAGGTCGCGGATCGAGCGCAGCCAACCGTCGATCAGGCCCAACTGGCGGTCCTGCATCGAAGCCCGCACGCCACCACAGCCGTAGTGGCCGGTCACCAGGATGTGCTTGACCTTCAGCACGTCCACCGCGTACTGGATCACCGACAGGCAATTGAGGTCGGTGTGCAGCACCACGTTGGCCACGTTGCGGTGGACGAACAGGTCGCCCGGCAACATGCCGACGATTTCGTTGGCGGGCACCCGCGCGTCGGAACAGCCGATCCACAGGTACTCCGGGGTCTGCTGGCGAGCCAGCTTGGCGAAGAAGTCAGGATCCTCCTGCTTGATCGCATCGGCCCAGCGCGCGTTGTTATCAATCAGATCTTGTAATTCGTTCATGCTTCTTGCCCTCGAGAATAGTGCGCAACTTTGACAGCCGACCGGCTGTCGAGGTCACTTCGGTGATGCCGTTGGAATTCTCGGCACGGCGGCGGGTCCACCCAGTAACACAGTATGAGGAATTGCCATGAATGATTCACGACGTCCCTTCGACGCAGCGCAACCGGAACCGATCGACGACAACGAAGACCGCATGGGCTCGATGCACGAGCTGGCCTTCGACGACGAACAGCCCAGCGCGAAGATCGGCGACGAGTTGCCGGAAACCGAGCGCGAACACCTGATGCCCCGTGAGCGGGTGCGCGAAGCGGGCCTGACCGGCGCCTCGACGGATGATCACCAGCCGACCGACGACGACCTGAGCCCCGAGACCCTGATTCGCGAAGACGGCGCCCGGGATGCCCTCGAAGCGGGCGACGATGGCCAGGCGGATTGGGACCTGAGCGTGGTGGATGAGGATGACATCGGTGGCGGCGATGGCCTGGACGAGGCCGAAATGGCCGATATCGATCCGCTGGATGGCAAGCGCTAGACCTCTCATGTGGGAGCAGGCTTGCTCGCGAAAGCGGTGTGTCAGTCAAAAATTCGTTAGCTGATATGCCGCATTTCGCGAGCAAGCCCGCTCCCACAGGGGCATGCGTCATGCCCCTTGGAACATCAATCCACCAGCGTACACGCCATGACCACTGCGTCTTCACGCCCGCCCACCGCCGGGTAGTAATCGCGGCGGCGGCCGATTTCGTTGAAACCGTAGCGCTCATACAGCCGGAACGCCGTGCGGTTGCTATCGCGCACTTCCAGGAAGCATTCCCGGGCCTCGGCCTTGTAGGCGATGGACATGAGGTGTTCCAGCAGGCGCAAGCCCAGGCCGCGGCCCTGGTTTTCCGGCTTGACGGTGATGTTGAGCAGGTGCGCTTCATCCAGGATGACCTGGACCACGCCATGACCCACCTGCTGCTGGCCTTCGAACATCAGCCAGATCTGGTACTTGCCCAGCCCGTCGAGAAAGATGCCCCGGGTCCAGGGGTGACTGTAGGCGGCGTATTCGATTTTCAGCACAGCGTCGAGGTCCGCCTCGGTCATCGGGCGGAACGATACAGCGTCACTCATTCGATTCTTTCCAACGCGCCATCAGCCGGCGCATGGCTTGCCAGACGTCAGCCTTGCGCTGTGGCGTTTCCATTAACAGTTCCAGCCCGGGCAACGCCCAAGCCGAGCCCAGGCCTTCGACCTGCAGTTCGCGATTGAATGCCTGCGCGTCCGCCTCGCCGGCGAACTTCACCGCCGGCAGGCCGATCAGCCACAGGCACACGCAGGGCTCGTCCTCGAGCCGGGCCGAGACAAATCCCTGGACGAAATCCCGCGCCGCCTCCGGCCCCTGGTCCAGGGCCCCGCGCGACAACAACGGCCAGCGCACCGGCTCGCCGATGATCTGCGGGCTGTCCGGCAGGCCGGCGGCGCGCAGCATGTCCTTGAGCAGCAGATAGGCCGGGTCTCGGCTCTGGAACGGCTCGCCGGTGGGCAACTCCACCAGCAACAGGCAACGCCCGGCCCGCAGCAATTGCAAGGCGAAACGCGGTGGCGCGACCGGAGGGGCCTTGACCGGGGCCGGAGCCTCTTCGGCCTCCTCCATCGGTTTGGCGGGGCTACGAACCGCCGCCTGGCTCGGACGTGGCACTTCGATTTTCGGCCGCTCGGGTTTAGGCCGCTCGGGCGTCGGCACCGACGATTCGACCGGCGCCCTGGCCACCGGCATCGCCGGCACCGGCGCAACGTCCAGCGGCTCGGGCGTGTCCAGCAGCTCGGGCCGCGACGGGGCGGCGAAGGGCAATTCGGTACGCGGCAGCCAGCTGACCACCTGCATGGCGGTCAGATAGGCGCGGCGACGGGACTCGATAAGCAAGGGTCGGCCACTTGTGGATAACGGAAAGTGGGAGGGATTCTACCGCCCTTCGACGCGGATCGCTTCCCTGTTGAGCCAATAGTTGGCCGATCCGTACGACAGTCCGTCTCGGGGGTGAATCGCAACCGGCCCGATGCAGTACAATCGCCGCTTTTAATTGCCAACCCGACGGCCATTGCGATGATCGAACCCAAGCGCGTCTTGCGCGCCCTCGCTGAACACTGGGCATTGCTGGAACCTTTGTGCGAGCACTTCGACCAGGGCACCCTGAGCCTCAACGAACTGCGTTCACAACTGGCCGCCCAACAACTGGACAGCACGCCCCAGGACATCACCAATCTGCTGGACGTGTGGATCCGCCTGGACATCCTGGTGCCGGTGGCAAAAAGCCCGAACCGCTTCGAGCTGAATGCCCAGATCCACGACTTCCTCGCCTACCTGCGTCGCGAACACCGCCTGGGCCTGTGCCTGGAGATCGAAGCCTACCTGCGCCACCTCGAACGCCTGGCCGGCTATATCCAGGACGCCTTCGACGTGCGCGACGGCAATGACCTAGCCCGCCAGTTGCGCCTGCTGGACATGCGCGTGCGGGACGTCCTGAAAAAACTCACCAATGACGAACAGGCCCTGGTGGCCGTGGCCGAACGCGCCAAGACCAGCGACCGGCAGATCCCGCTGCGCCAGCGCTACGCCGAAGTGCTGGCAACCTGGGACGAATACGTCGAGCCGATGATCCAGCTGGTAAACGCCGACGGTGCCTTCGAGCAAGGCGTGCGCAAGGTCGAGAACGTGCTGTTGCGCATGCTCACCGAACAACAGCGCCTCGGCCACCTGGTGGACGACGACATGCTGCTGCGCACCCACGCCCGTATCCTCGAGATGCAGACCAGCGCCCAGTTGACCCTGCGTCATGCCCGTGAACTGTTGCTGCCGCTGCGCGAAGAAGCCCGCCGTCACAACGCCGTGACCCGTGGCGCCGCGTTGGCCCTGGCCGCCATCCGCCGCAAAGGCCTCGATGCCGTGCCCCAGGCGGCCATGCCGCTGTTCACCCGGCCGCAAAGTACCTTCCTCGGCAGTGCCGGCCAGGTGGAAGCCTATGTCTACGCCCTGGCCCGCTTCGAGCCGAAACCGGCGCGCTTCCCCAAGTCCCACAAGACCCACAAGGGTGGCGACGCCCCACGCGCGCCGCGCACCGCACGCGAGATGGTCGAGCGCTGCGAAGAGGCGCTGCCGATGCCGGACCTGATGACCTGGCTGCTGGAGCAGGAGCCGGACAGCGCCACCGACGAATTGCTGTACTGGTTCTCGCGCCTGTCGCGGGAAAAACGTTTCAAGCGCGAGCGTCTGGAACGCCGCGAATACCACACTCACGAGCATCAGGTCAGCCTGCGCTCCTTCGCCCTGCTCTCGGCCCGCGACAACGCTGCCGAGGATTCTGCGAGCATCCCCCATGCATCTTGATCTATCCGAACTGTCCCAGCTGGCGCCGATCTTCCGCGAGCTGTTCAAGGGCTACCACGTCAGCCGGCGCGACCCGGAGTTGTACGCCCAACTGTCCAACTTCCAGGACCAGTACCGCACCTTGTTCAAGGCCCTGGGCTTCGAACTGGTGTGCGACACCCGCGGCTTTTATTACTTCGTGCCGGACCTGGCCGCCGCCGCGGTGAACAAGACCGCCCAGCGCCTGGCCCTGTTCACGTTCATCCTGGTCGAACACCTGGCCGACCAGGGCCGCGACCCGATCGCCGTACTCGACGGCGGCAGCCTGGGCCGCGATGAGCTGCCGTCGCTGCTGGAAAAGTACCGTGACCTGTTCATCCAGGCCGAAGTCCAGACCCAGGAAGAACTGGAAGAAAAAATCATGCGCCGCATGACCCAGCTGGGTTTCGCCAGCGAAGACAACGGCGTGTACCGCTTCTTGCCGCCGATGCACCGCTTCCTCGACGTCTGCCTGTCGGTCCAGCAGGACCGTGACCTGGCCGCCAGCGTGCACAGCGTGCTGCCGTTGCCGGCGCCGGTGCTGATCGACGAAGACAGCGACGAGAAACTGCTGCAGACCGACGACCCGCTCGACCTGGCCCCTTTTGAAGACGAGAGCGAAGAAGATGCACTGGCCCGCGCCATTGCCGAAGAACAGGAGACCGACGCATGAGCCAGGAACGCTACGGCATCCGCCGCTTCGCCCTTTTGAACACCGCCGGCTACAGCCTCGGCCTGTTTCCGCTGGAAGAACCGCTGTCGGTGTATGGCGCGAACAACCTCGGTAAATCCGCCTCGATCAACGCCTTGCAGTTCCCGATTCTGGCGCGCATGTCGGACATGAGCTTCGGCAAGTACAGCCTGGAACAATCCCGGCGTTTCTACTTTGCCTCGGACACCAGCTACATCCTCGTGGAAGTCGCCCTGCCCCATGGCCCGCACGTCATCGGCGTGGTCGGTCGCGGCCCCGGCGGCGGTTTCGGCCACCAGTTCTTTGCCTACGCCGGCAAGCTGGACCTGGCTCACTATCAGAAAGATGACACCTGCCTGCGCCAGAAGGAGCTGTTCACCAACCTTGAGCGCGAAGGCCTGAAAGCCTATGAACTCAAGCCGGATGAGCTGCGCCGCCTGCTGGTGGGTGGCCACACCTCGATTCCCCTGGACCTGACGCTGATCCCGCTGCGCTCCACCAGCGAGCAGAGCCTCAAGACCTTCCGCGCACTGTTCATCAACCTGCTGCACATGCGCGAAATCACCGCGGCCAAGCTCAAGCAGCTGTTCCTCGACGCGTTCGAACACAGCCTGCGCTCCGGCAGCGTGGACTACATCGCCGCGTGCGAAGAAGCCTTCCGCGACGTACGACGCATGGAACAGGACTACAACTCCCTGGTGGCCGCCGGCCCATTGGTGGAAGCCCTGGCCAATGGCGTGAAGCAGCGCGACATCCTGCGCGGCAAACTGCATCGCCTGTCGCCGCTGCTCGACTCGCTGCTCGGCACCTGGTCGGACTACGCCAGTGCGCGCAAGGAAGAGTTGACCCTCCAGGCCGAACACTACCGCAACGAGCAGGACTCACTGCAAAACGACCAGCGCGGCGGCACCCAGGAACTGATGCGCCTGGAGCGGGAAATAACCGGCATCCAGCGCTGGCTCGGCGAACTCTCGGTGCTCAAGCATCGGTTTGCCCTGGTCGATGACGTCAAGCTCCTGGAGCAGCAGTTGCTCGCCGCCAAGGACGCCCACGACGAACTGGCCGGCGCCCTGGCCCAGTCCCGGCAGTTCAGCGCCGAGGACCTGGACGAGCGTCTGCGGGACCTGGAAAAGCGCCTGAAGTCAGTCAAGCAGCAACTCGATCACGCCGACAACAACAGCTATGCGCGCCTGCGCGAGGAGTTCTCCCAGCAGGACGTCGAACGCCTGATGCGCCTGTTCAACAGCGCCCTGTTCAGCCTGCCACTGGGCGAACACGGCATCGCGCTGGACGAGGACGGCCAATGGGTCAAATCCCTGGAACTGATCCTCGACGGCTTCAAGGGTGAGCGCTTCGAAGTACCGGGCCTGGCCATCGACCTGTCTCACATCGAACCTCCCGCCTTGCAGGCACTGGCCGACCGTGCCGCGTTGCGCGACCAGAAGGAACGCCTGGAAAAAGAACTCAAGCAGCTCAAGACACAGCAGGCCGTCGCGGCCGACCGTGCGGCAAGCAAGACCCAGACCGAAGCGCTGTACCAGCAGGTCCTGGACGCGCAGAAAGCCCTGGAAGACTTCCGTCGCACCCAGACACTGAGCGCCGAGGAAGGCGAGAAACTGGAACAACTGGCGCAGATGGAAGCCGCCCAGGACGAGCTCAAGCGTTCCAGCGATGCCTTCACCGAACGTGTCCAGCAACTCTCCGCCAAGCTGCAATTGGTGGGCCGCCAGATCGCCGACATGGAAGCCAAGCAGCGCACTCTCGACGACGCCCTGCGTCGCCGCCAGTTGCTGCCGGCGGACCTGCCGTTCGGCACGCCGTTCATGGACCCGGTCGACGACTCCATGGACAACCTGTTGCCGCTGCTCAATGACTACCAGGACAGCTGGCAAGGCCTGCTGCGGGTCGATGGCCAGATCGAAGCGCTGTACGCCCAGGTACGCCTCAAGGGTGTCGCCAAGTTCGACAGCGAAGACGACATGGAGCGGCGCCTGCAACTGCTGATCAACGCCTATGCCCACCGTACCGACGAAGCCCTGACCCTGGGCAAGGCACGGCGCGCGGCGGTGACCGACATCGCCCGGACCCTGCGCAACATTCGCAGCGACTACGACAGCCTCGAACACCAACTGGCCCTGTTCAACCGCGAGATCAACAAGCGCCAGGTGTCCAACCTGCAGAGCTTCCGTATCGTCCTGGCGCCGAACAAGGAAGCCCTCAAGCACATCGACCAGATCATCCACAGCGCCGGCCAGTACGAGGAAGGCGAAACCCTGTCGGTGTTCGACCTCAGCCAGAGCGCGGAACAGGACAACAAGAACGAAGAGGCCAAGGAATACCTGGCGCGCCTGGTGGCGGCGAACCACAACCAACTCGGCCTCAAGGACCTGTTCGAACTGGCCTTCGAGATCACCAAGGTCAATGGCCAGCCCGTCATCCACACCGACATCGACGGTGCGGCGTCCAACGGCACCACCATGACCATCAAGGCGCTGACCAACATGTACCTGTTGCTGCACCTGATGGACCGTGAACAGGCCGGTCGCGTGCGCTTGCCGTACTACCTGGACGAAGCGGCGGACATCGACGAGAAGAACCAGGCCGCATTGCTGGAAACCAGCCTGCAACTGGGCTTCGTGCCGATCCTGGCGAGCGTGAAGCCGCAGGTCTGCGCCAGTGTCGCCATCGATCTGGAAGGTGGCAGCGGCCCGAGCGGGATCTACATCGACGAGGCGGACTGGAAGTACATCCGTCGCCGCGATGCGGTCAAAGCCACGGTGAACGCACAGGCCGACGAGCCGGAGCTGGACCCGGTGTGAGGTGAATCGCCGGGCATGAAAAAGGCCGCGATCCATGGATCGCGGCCTTTTTTATTGCTCGGTGTTTTTGTTCAGGCCCCTTGGCGAGCGGGTGATCCCTTGAGGGAGCGAGCCTGCTCGCGAATCCCTACTTATCGATCTTGATCTTGGGTGCCCAGGTCAGCCATTCATCTTCGAATTTATCGAACAGCGCGAAGGTCTGCTCCGGTCGTGCCGGGCTGCCCATCCGCTCGCCATCCGGCGTGGCGAAGGCGATGCCGCCTTGGAGCAGTGTCTCCAGCGATTCGGTGCGCACCGTTGCGCCTTTGAACAAACCGAAGTCCAGGCCAAAGCCACTGCTGTTCCAGAATCGCGTGCCGCTGCGCACCAATGGCGCGTACTTGGGTTCGATCAGGATATGGATCAATACCCGATCCGCGGTCTGGCCCAATTCATATCCCGTGACCTTGCCCACCGTGATTTCGCGGTAGGTCACCGGCACGCCGATCTTCAACGAGCCACGGCGAGCCGCACTCAATACCAGGCTCAGGCCGGCTTCTGGCACGGCCGTTTCCGGTGGATTGGCAAGGGCCACGAAGTTCTTCTGTGGCCCCAGGTTCTTCGCCGAAGGTTGCACCTCGATGTACTGGCCGCTTACCAAGGTCTCCAGGTTGGAGGTCTTCATCAAGCCCAACTCGGGCTTGACCACCCAGAACTGCGAACCGACCCGGGCGATGCGCTCCGGCACTTCGGTGATCCGCGCGCTGAGCAGCACCGATTGCATATCGGCGCTCAGATCCACCGTTTCGATCTTGCCCACATCCAACCCTTTGAAACGGATCGGCGTGCCGCTGCGCAAGCCATCGGCGTGATCGACCTTGATCGTCACCAGAGTGCCTCGCTGTTGTGCCGCTTCACGGTCTTCGAACAGGCGGAAGCGTGGGATCCGCCGTTTCAGCGGCACATTCGGCTCCGGAGTCTCAAAGGAAATCCCGCCGGCCATCAGGCTTTGCAGGGACTCGCTCTTGACCTGGATACCGCCCGTCAAGCCGCCCGTGAGGGTGATGCCACTGGCGTTCCAGAAACGTGTCGAGCCGTTGACCAGTCCTTCGTATTCCTTCTCGATGTGCACACCGATGATCAACTGCTTTTTCTTGCGTGAGAACTGGTAGCTCTGCACCGAACCGACCTTGACCTGTTTGTAGAGGATCGGGCTGCCGACCTCCAGCGACCCCAGGTTCTCGGTGAGCAGGACCAGGTGCAGCCCGGGTGAACGCAGGTCCAGCGGCGGCGCCTTGGCCCGCGCCTCGAACTCACGCTGCGGGGCGCCCCCCTTGTCCCCAGGGCGCACGGCAATGTAGTTACCCTTGACCAACGCTTCCAGGCCGGTGATCCCCGCCAGGGAGATCGATGGCTTGACCACCCAGAACTGGGTGCCGGTGACCAGGTAATCTTCAGCCAGCGGATCCATGGTCAACTCGGCCGTGGCGCTGGACAGGTCCGGATCGACCTTGAGGTTCTTCAGGCTGCCGACCTGGATGCCTTTGTACATTACCGGCGTACGGCCGGCCTGCAAGCCTTCGAAGTCGCTGAGCTTGACCTTCACGCGGATGCCCGCGGCAGCGGCGTCAAAGTCTTCGTAGAGCCTGAACGGCAGGCTCGGGTCTGTCGGCGGACTGTCCTTGCGGCCTTCGGGCGTGGCGAATGCAATACCACCGGCTACGATGCTCGCCAGGGACTCACTACGCACCTTTACGCCCGACAGGTTGGCGTCGATGCTGATGCCGCTGGCGTTCCAGAAACGCGTGTGCTTGCGCACCAGGCTGGCATAGGTCGGCTCGATGAACACCTTGATCTCGACGGTGCTCTGATCCTCGGACAGCAGGTAGCTTTTCACCTGGCCGACCTGGATCTGTTTGTAGAACACCGGACTGCCGCGGTTCAGCGAACCCAGTCGGTCGGCCTTGATGGTCAAGTGCAACCCCGGCTTGGAATCCGACAGCGGCGGTTCCTCCGCCAAGGCCTTGAACTTGCGGGTCGACTCCCCTTCACCCGGGCTGATCGCCACGTAGTTGCCCGACACCAGGGTTTCCAGGCCGGTGATACCGGCCAGGCTGACGCTCGGCTTGACCAGCCAGAAACGCGTTCCGGTCTTCAGGTATTGCTCGACGTCCTTGTTCATCTCAACGGTGGCGATCACGCCTTTGGAGCTGCCTTCATCGTCCAGCGTCAGGGTCTTCACCTTGCCCACCGACATGCCCTTGTAGACGATTTCGGTCTTGTTGGCCTGGATGCCTTCGCCGCTTTCGAAGCGTACGTTGATCTCGATCCCGGTGTCGTTGTAGGCCCGCCAGCCGAGCCAGCCGCCGATGATCAGGGCAATCAACGGCAGGATCCAGATGGCCGACCAGTTCGAAGCCGGTCGGGTTTTTGCGGTAGGCAAATCAGTCATGGTCGTTATCCGACTCCGTGTTATCCCAGATCAGTCGGGGATCGAAGGTTACTGCGGCAATCATTGTCAAAATCACTACGCTGGCAAAAGCGATGGCCCCCAGCCCGGCTTCGACACTGGCAAGGCGACCGAAATTCACCACCGCCACCAGGATGGCGATCACAAAGATATCCAGCATCGACCAGCGGCCGATGAACTCGATGAAACGGTACATGAGGATGCGCTGGCGCGCCGACATCGGCTGGTGCCGTTGTACGGAAAACAGCAACAGGGCAATCCCCACCAACTTGAACGTGGGCACAACGATACTGGCGATGAACACCACTGCGGCGATAGGGATCATGCCGTGCTGCACCAGCTCGATAACGCCGGCCATGATCGTGCTCGGGGCACCCTGGCCCAGCGAGTTGATGGTCATGATCGGCAGCAGGTTGGCCGGAATATAAAGAATCGCGGCAGTGATCAACAACGCCCAGGTCCGCATCATGCTGTCCGGACGACGGGGATGAACCCGTGCGCCGCAACGGGTGCAGGTTTGCTTGACGGTCTCAGGGTCCTGTCGATTCAACTCATGGCATTCCGTACAGATCAGAATGCCTGCATCAATCGCCCGCATGGTCATCCTCTCCTGATAACGCTTGCCAGATCTGATGCGGTGACATCGCCACCTCCAACCAGACCTGGACCAGCAACAAACTGATAAAGCACACCAGGCCGAGCCCTACGGTAATGGCCGCCATGTCCGCCAGCTTGACGATGGCCACCAGCACGCCCATGAGATAGACCTCGAGCATCCCCCAGTCGCGCAGATGGTGATAAATGCGATACAGCAACAGCCCGTAGCTGCGCCCGATATTCAGGCGAATGGTCAACAACACAAGCAACTGACAAAGCAGTTTGAGGAGCGGAATGCCCATGCTGCACAGGAACACCACCACCGATATGCCCTGCATGCCCGTATCGAACAGGCCGACTACACCGCTCCAGACGGTGTCCTGGGAGGACTGCCCGAGCAGGTTGAGCTGCATGATGGGTAGGAAGTTGGCCGGCACGTACAACAGCAGTGCGGCGATCACCAGGGCGAGACTGCGTTCGACGACATTGTGGCGGTGTGCGTAAAGCTCATATCCGCAACGGGGACACTCGGCTTTTTCGCCATGGGCCAGCCGAGGCTTGCGCATCAACAGGTCGCATTCATGGCATGCCACCAGATCGTTCAGGGGTAGATCTGACAATCTCTCGGTGTCTGACGGATCGGGCATAAAGCGCTCTGGCTCAGCTAAGGAAGGACTATTCTAGTGCCCTCGCTGGTAAATAACCGTGCAAATTTATCACGAGCTTCCACTGGTGTTTTATTGCGGGCAAAACAAAACCCCAACTGCTTTCGCAATTGGGGTTTCGGAATTTAATCTTGACGATGACCTACTCTCACATGGGGAAACCCCACACTACCATCGGCGATGCATCGTTTCACTTCTGAGTTCGGGATGGGATCAGGTGGTTCCAATGCTCTATGGTCGTCAAGAAATTCTTGAGCCAGCGCGCTTTTCAGCGTTCCAGCAAATCGGGTATGTGATCGGGTGTGAGCCGCAAACTTTCGGTTCGTTTCGTCTTCACCACACCGCAATCTGGCTTTCTAAGCGCAAATTGCTTGGGTGTTATATGGTCAAGCCTCACGGGCAA